>NZ_JABVEB010000290.1 GCF_014323665.1 Actinomadura sp. HBU206391
CGCGCCGAACAACAACAACAACAACGACGACGACGCCGTGGCCGCCGGGGTCGTGGCCTGATCTCCGCTAGCGGAGTGGCCCAGGAGTGAGTGCAGGGTCTCGCGCCTCATGGGTGCGAGACCCTGTACTTTTTATATAGTCATGCGGCTATTATCCTAGAGAGATATGGTACGGCGCGATTCGGAGAATTTAAACTGGCTGTGGCCTGACATACATATATGCAGTAGCGCCAAAAAGGAGATACTGGCGGCAATTGGCTGCCAACTAAAGCGCGGCTGTCTGGAATGTCGAAGTCAAACCAAGTCATGCATCTCGCGGTTTCATGGACATGACCCAGGGCATGACCTAATCGGAGCGCGCGATATAAAGCCAGGCGTGGGTCTTTTCATTCATTTCTTGTTCTTTGTTATGGCGGAGGCCTGATGCCACGAGGACATATACTCTGTCCCAATTTAAGTCGAAATTCGGCCTTTTGTGGCTAATTGTCCGAGGAGGCAAGTTCCATGGAAATTCCAAGGCGCGTGGCGGTCGGCGTATCAGGCATGGCGTTCGCGGGTGGTACGGGCCTCGTTATGGGCGCGGTTGCGCCGGCCTGCGTGGCGGCCCCCGTGGCCGCACCCCAACAGGTGATCTCCAGCCATGGGCATGCTCACTCGTCATCCGATGACCGGAGCCGGCACAGCGACCGAAATCGTCAACACAGCCGTCATCGCGTCATCGTGGTGAACAGGATTCACAACGTGGCGAACGCCACAAGTGACCAGTTGCAGCGCCAGTGGGAGCGCCAGAGCCTTCAGGACCTGGGCGACACCTCGTCCTCGACCTCATCCTCGTCCTCGGCCGCGGCGGGCGGTGGCAGCGGCGCTGGTGGCGGCGGCGGTGGTGGGGGGAATCAAGCCAGTCAGCTCTTGGGGGATGGGGGAGCCACTGGATCCGCGGCGCCGCAGCCTGGTGGATCGGGGGCTCGGCCGGCCCGCGGAGTGCAGGGTGTGCCCGCGGTGGAGCCACGCGTCTTGACAACGCACGGACCGTCTGCCCCTCGATCGAAAGGAGACGGTCAGGCGCCGGCCGCGGCCGCGCCGTCGAAGAGGCCCGAGGAAGGTCCGGCCGGAGACTCTGGAGGCGCACCGGGAAGGCCTGAATCCCCCGGAACGGAAGGCCTTGGAGCGCCGCCGGCACCCGGTGCTGGGGCTCCACGGGCTCCGGAGGCGGCTGCTCCACAGGCACGCAGAGCGGCGCGCAGGACGCCTGCGGCGGAACCACGTGCCACGAGAACGCGTGGAGCCTCGACAGCCCCGTCGAAGAAGGGACGTGGTCGACATCCGGCTCGCAGCACGCCGCCGAGCCCGCCTGGCCAGGGCGGCCCGCTACCGCCTGGAGCGCCTCCCGCGCCCCGGCCCTCCCGCTCCCTTCTGGCGCCCGGAGTGCCTGGCACTTCGCTACTGATCTGACCATCACCTGGCCAGGGGGATTGGGGGTCTCGCATCTACCGGTGCGGGATCCCTTTCTCTTGGCCATCTCGTAGTGGGTCGTCCAAGCCCGCGTCGGCAGGAATGCTTAAAGTGGATTTGGGTGCGATCTGGACATAGACCCATTTAGGGCGGCATAAAAGTGCTTAATATCGCTGATCGTCTTCATTAAAGCAGGTTCGCCGAGAGTCTTTGATGGATGCCAAGTCTCCCATGGTGCGGTTTCGCGGAGTTGGTCCAGGGGATCATGTTCGCGGGAGATGGGATATGGAGTCAGGTGGTGGGCGAATTTGTTTGCTCAGTGCCAGGTGTGATGTCAATTCGCGCTACGGCACCGATCTCCTCCCATAGAAATCCGAATGTAGTCTTCATGCCTAATTTCTCCAAGGAGGCAAGTTCCATGGGAGCTCCTAAGCGGATGGCGATTGCGGTGTCCGGCCTGGTCCTCGCGGGTGGTGCGGCCCTCGCGATCGGGGCCGCATCTCCGGCCAATGCGCAAGCCACGTCCACCGCATCCCAGTTGAGCGCGGGCTGCCGCGGCGGTGGTGGCTGCCACAGCCACCGCCATCACCGCAACTGGCACAGTAACCATTTCCGCCACCATCAGCGCGTCATCGTGATCAACCGTAACAACAACTACAGCAAGAGCAACACCGACCAGTCCCAGCGCCAGCGCCAGCGCCAAGACGTGGAGAAGAACTTCATTCCTGGCATTGCGCCTAACGGGAACGGCAACGGGAACGGGAACGGCAACGGGGGCGAGGAGCAAGGCGCGGCGGCGGCCGCCGGGGCAGGTGCCGGCGGCGGAGGCGGGAACTGACGTGCGCGGACGCCGCGGAGTGCCTGGTGCCGACGGAGCGCTTGAAGCCCGTGGAACGCCTCTAACGCCCGGCGCGCCCGAGACGCCGCCAGTCGACTGACGTCCGGCCTGGCCGGTCGGGGACCGTTGCACATGGGGGTCTCGTACCTTTCGGTGCGAGACCCCTTTTGCGGTCCATCTCATCGGTGTCCACAACCGCGTGACCTGAGCCGGACCTGACGTCATGTTCTTATGTGCATAACCGGCGATATGGACATACGATATGTAGCCGCCGATAAGCGGCTCAGTCTGCGTGAACACACTTATTAAAATAGTATCGGCGAGAGTGTCGAATGGATGCCAAGTCTCACATCTCGCGGTTTCGCCGACTTGATCCCGGGGATCATGTAGGCGGAACATGGAGGCAGGCAGTGGGTCCATCGATTTGCTCATCGTTCGGTGTGTCGGGAAGGTGCCGCCACGGGGCCGCTCTTGTTCTGTAGAGATCCGAATTGAGCCTTATGGCTCGATTTCTCCAAGGAGGCAAGTTCCATGGTAATTTCGAAGAGCATGGCGGCTGCCGTGTCCGGTCTGGCATTGATGGGAGGTGCCGGGCTGGCCGTGGGCACGGCCGATTCAGCCAGTGCCCAGACCTCCGTCGTCGCGCCTCAGCACGGTAACCGGGGCTGGGGCGGTGGTTGCTGCCGCGGCAGGAGCAACCACCATTTCCGGAACTGGCAGCATAATCACTGGCGCAACCATCAGCGCGTCATCGTGATCAACCGGAACAACAACTACAGTAAGAGCGATACCGACCAGTTCCAGCGCCAGCGTCAGAACCAGGACTTCGAAAAGCACGAGCAGCTCCAGAAGCCCATGAAAAACGCCGACGACTGACCGAGGCGGCGTACGGCTCGCCTGGCGCTCCCGCTCGATCCTTTCGGCTGATCACCCGTGGAGGAGTAAGGGCGAGCGCTCCAGTCGGCGGTGACGTGACGCGGTTGTGCGGTGGTGTGGCCATGCCCCGAACGCGGGCTGACCTGGGGTCTCGTGCTGGCTGGTACGAGACCCCATTCATTGTGCGGCCTGGTCGCCGTGGGTCAGAGCGGCTGCGGACGGCGGGGGATGGCTGTATCCGGGAACCGTATTAGTAGGCAGTTACGGCAATCTGGACATAAATGCAAATACCGCATATAAAAGCACGCAACGTACGTGATCGTCCTGATTAAAGCAGGCTCGCCGAGAGCGTCGAATGGATGTCAAGTCTCCCATCGCTCGGTTTCGCAGACTTAGCCCTGGGGATCATATATGTGGAACATAAGGTATGGAGTCAAGTAGTGGGTCCGTGGAGGTCCTAATTTATTCGGTGTCGCGGAAGATGTCGCGCCACGGAGCCGCCCTTGTTCCGTAAAGAATCCGAATTCGACCCTTTATGGTTCGTTTTCTCCAAGGAGGCAAGTTCCATGGGAATTTCCAAGAGCATGGCGGTTGCCGTGTCGGGCCTGGTGTTCGCGGGAGGTGCCGCCCTCGCAGTGGGCGCCGCCGCGCCGGCCAGTGCACAGACCATGGCCGCCGCACCCCAGCAGTTGGTCGCCGATGGCTGCTGCGGTCGTAGCAGCTCACGGTGGCACCGCCATCACCGTAACCACTGGCGCCATCATCAGCGCATCATCGTCATCAACCGGAACAACAACTTCAGCAAGAGTGACAACGACCGGTCCGACCGTGGGAAGGGGAAGGGAGAGGCCAGAGAGTTCCCGGCCACGCAGGATTAATGGCCGCCTGTCAAGATTGGGCGTATGGGGTCTCGCATCGGTGGATGTGGGACCCCATATCCATCTGCATCTCGGTACAAGTGCCGACGTTTCGGGTAAACTGAAATGCTGTATGTAGTCTGACATGCAACGACCACAGAGCGATGACCGGCAGTCATTAAAGCATCTATGTCCAGACATTCGAATGGGCTCCAAGTCTGGTATTCCACGGTTTCGTGGCGTCAGTGTCGGGGATGACCTAAGTGGACATACGGCATGGAGTGAGGCGTTGGATACGTTCATGCATCCATTACTCGGTGTGGCGGCCCACAAGTCGCGCGGCGAAGCCCGTCCCGTCCGTAGGGATCCGAATTCGGCCTTTACGGCTTGATTTCTCCAAGGAGGCAAGTTCCATGGGAATTCCGAAGAGCATGGCGATTGCCGTGTCCGGCCTGGTCTTCGCGGGAGGTGCCGCCCTCGCCGTGGGCGCGGCCGCACCGGCGAGCGCGCAGGCCGTCGCCGCCGCAGCACCCCAGCAGCTCGTTTCCGACTGCTGCGGCGGCCGTCATCACAGCAGGTGGCACGCACACCACCGCAATCACTTCCGCCACAATCAGCGGATCATCGTGATCAACCGGAACAACAACTTTAGTAAGAGCGATACCGGCCAGTTCCAGCGTCAGAGGCAGCGTAATGATCAATTCGAGGACGCGGACTGATCACCGGGGCGGTGTGAGCGCACTGGTGTCGCTGTTCGACGGCCAGTGAGTCACTGCCATTCGCATGTGGCATGCGGGGTCTCGCACCGATCGGTGTGAGGCCCCGTTCCATCCTAGCTGGGCCGATATCGAGACTATTGGCTGAAATAAGGGTATATAGCGGCGAGATCGTCGTTCATTAAAGCACCTCTGTCAAGATTCCCAAGTCTCATATCTTCGCGGTTTCGTGAAGTTGGTCCAGGGGATGACGTAAGGGGAACATACGGTATGTAGTCAGGTAGTGGGTGCTTTCATTCATCCATTGCTCGTCGCGGCATCAAAATGTCGCCACGAGGCCGACCTTGTTCCATATAGATCCGACTTCGACCTTTTATGGCTCGATTTCTCCAAGGAGGCAAGTTCCATGGGAATTCCGAAGAGCATGGCGATTGCCGTGTCCGGCCTGGTCTTCGCGGGAGGTGTCGTCCTCGCGGCCGCTCCGGCCGGCGCCCAGGCCATGGTCGCCGCACCTCAGCACGTGACTTCTGGCGGCAGCGTTCTCGGCGGTGGCGGCGGCCCCGGCCCCCGTCCGGTGGTCCACCGCCGGGTGGTCGTCCACAGGGCCGCGCCAGTGAGGGTGCATCGCCGCGCCGTCTGCCACCGTTGCCACAGCCACGAGCGTTTCCACGAGTTCGACCGTTTCCACGCCCGCGAGCACAGGCGCGCGATCATCGTCAACAGGAACCGGAACTTCAGCGAGAGCGACAGTGACCAGTTCCAGCGCCAGAAGGAGAAGCAAGAGATCGAGCCCTTCGAGCGCCAGGCCGAGAAGGTCCAGTAGCGTCGCTCTGTCACCATGTCAACACTTGCGGGCTCCCGAACTGCCGCCTCGGCCGGACGGCGGTGACCTGGTCACCTCTCGTAGGGTGTCGCCGCTATGGGGGGCCTCGCACCGCTCGGTGCGAGGCCCCGTCCCATGGCCGCGCACGTCGGCGGCGTTCCAACCACCGGGTTCCGCGGGGTGTGTGGCTCGGCACGATCGCGCGCAACAGATCGGACATCAGTTCGAGATGGTCGGGAACGCCACGAACACCAGCGAATAGTGACGATTAAAACCGGATCGTCGAGAGTCTCGAATTGGTGCCAAGTCTTATATCCAGTGGTTTTATGGACCTCTCTTCGGGGAGGACGTTAATGGAAAATGCGGCATGAAGTCAGTCGGTGGGTTGATTGATGCCCTCATTGTTGTCGGGACATTAGATTGTCGCCGCGGGGCCGACCTCGTTCCGTAGAAATCTGAATTCGGCCTTTACGGCTTGATTTCTCCAAGGAGGCAAGTTCCATGGGAATTCCGAAGAGCATGGCGGTCGCCGTGTCCGGCCTGGTTTTCGCGGGAGCGGCCGCGCTGGCGGTGGGTGCTGCCGGCTCCGCCCACGCGGGGAGCCTGGCGATGGCACCTGACGTCGTCTGCGGTGGCAAGGCCTCCGCCGGCAAGGCCCGTGGCGCCAAGGCCCGTGGCGCCAAGGCCCGTGGCGCCAAGGCCCGTGGCGCCAAGGTCCGTGGCGCCAAGGTTCGCCAGGGGCGGGTGGTGGTGCGGCGCGTCCATGCCCGCAGAGCCGGGGTCCGCCACTTCGTGGGCGGCCGCGGCCGCGGCAGCGGTTGCGGTTGCGGTTGCGGCTCGAACCGGCACCATGGCTC
>NZ_JABVEB010000291.1 GCF_014323665.1 Actinomadura sp. HBU206391
TAGGCCCACATGTCGCGCATCCACCCGGTCTGCAGGCCGAGGGCTATCAGGCCGATGAGCGCCGCGTACAGCAACATCGTCCACCACCACTGTTCGTAGCCGCGGGAGAACATCTTGCCGCGCGGCGGAACCGAGGAGAGGACTCCCTGGCCGGACTGGTAGATGCGGTTGGCCGTGGTCAGCGTCAGCCAGTTCGAAAGCGCCGCGATCAGTGCCCCTCCCGCGCTGCAGTAGGCCCATAGCCAGGGTTTCCAGTAGACCGCGAGGATCGTCGTAGGCAGGGCGACGACCGTCATCAGGCGCATCACCAACTCGGTCGCCCTCGCGAGCAGTCCGGAGATGTGCCGGGTCGTGAGCCGCGCGAGCAGGCTCTGATACACCTTGGCCGCGAGCAGTCCCTGGCTCAGGGCGATGAGGTTCGCTGCCAGCGCGACACCGGCCAGCTTCGGCGTCTTGACCCCGAACGACGTCGCGATGTCGTCCACCTTCGCCAGTGCCGTCTTGGCCGCGATGAACCACCAGCACCACGTCGAGATGACGGAGAACAGCAGCAGGTACTGGATATCCGACTCGCGCGATCCGGACCTGCGGTCGCGCCACCATCGCTTGCACTGGGCCGAGACCTCGCGTGACGTGGGCGCGAGTTGCGAGAACAGCCGGCGGGGAACCGAGCCCGTGATGTCGAGTTCCGCGTCCACGAGCTCGAAGGTGTGCTCCAGCGACCTGCCCAGCTCGGCGAAGGAGAAGTCGTCTCCGGTATGCCTCAGCACCAACCGGCGGCTGTGGTTCTCCTCGATGAGGTCGTCGAGCGCGCGGCCCAGCAGAGGGCTGATCTCCCAGACCTCCGTGGGCACCCGGCTGTCACGCGGCGCGTACCCGCAGAGAATCCGGGTCAAGATGATGCCCAGTGAGTAGGCGTCGGCGGTCGCCGACCCACCGCGGTTCTTTATCTCCGGAGCGGTGTAGACCGAGTCGTCGTGCTCGGCTATGCCGACCTGCCTGCTGTAGAGGTGGTTGACGCCGAGATCGATGAGCTTCATGCTCCCGGTGCCCGGCTCCAGGATGACGTTGCTGGGAGACAGGTCGCGGTGCTGACGGTCCGGACGTGCCGGGTCGACCACCGATCCGTCGGCCAGCCGGTGCAGCACCCGGGTCAGTTCCCGTGCGACGCTCCGTGCCTCGACCACCCGCTCGGCCACCGAGGGGGGATCGGTTCCCGGACGAGCAGGCAGATCGAAGCCCACAAGGCGCTCGGCAAGGGTCTGCCCTTCCTGAAACGGCAGGATGACCCAGCGGGTCGACGACGCGATGGGATGGACCACGACGTCGGGAACACGGCTCGCCCCGTACTCGGTGGCGTAGTCGTCGGTCGCCTTGGCTATCGCGGTCAGCTTGTTCCAGGGAAAGAGCACGCACTTGACGGCTAGTGCCCGGCGGGCGCCCGACTGATCAATGGGCCGCCGCGAGTGTCCCCGGAGAATGAACGAGGTCGTCCCGGCCTTGTAATACGACATCGAGCCGAAGTCCAGCTGGTCCCATGCGTCGATCTTCGAGGCGTTCTCCGGCCCCGGTTCGGGGCGGTAGATCACCTCGATGGCCTGCCGGATCGCGGATCCGTCGGCGAACAGAGCGCGGCACTCGTCATCGGCCTGACGCTGTTCTTCGATGCTCGGGGACTTGAACCTCCGGTCCAGCAGCATCGAGTTCAGGGTGATCAGATCCAGCAGGCCGGCGATGTTCGGCGAGACACCGTCCGAAACGGCGGAGAATCGGCTGCGCGCATCCCGGCAGGCCGCCAGGAACTGATCCGGCCCATGCTGATACTCGTGGTCGGCGATCCAGTCCAGGACGTTCTGCAGGAAGCGGACCGTACCCCGGACTCGCGAATCACCGTCGGCGTCGAGCAGTCGACCTGCCGCGGCATCGCCGTTCTGCGTGATCTCACCCACCAGAAGCGCCTCGAATTCCTGAGGATCCACCACCATGTCGGCTGTTCCCTTTATCTCGGCCGAAAAGAGGTCAACAGACGATCCGCATTTCGGCCGACCAGAAGTCAATCGAAATGGCAGGAACTATCGTGGAAAAAGAGTTATCGCGCCCATCATCACACGACCATGCCCGCCGGGGCCGGTAGACATGGGTCCGTGGAGATACGACTGCGGCAGGCATCACCGGCACCGGCGCTTCGCCGCCTCAGCCGGACGTCCCTGCGTACCCGCCTGGTACTCATCACGGTCGCGCTGGTCGCCATCGGGCTCACGGTCGGCTACGCCATCGTCATCGGCGCGCTCGCCGGCTATCAGACCGATCGCATCGACGACCGGATCCGGCCGACGGCCGAGCTCATGTCACGCGCACCGGCCATTCCTCAGAACCAGCGCAGCCGCCCCCCCAGTCCCCAGGACCTGACGCCGGTCTTCGACATGCTCGGCTTCTCCTATCTCGCCTATGTCCTCCCCGACGGCGGCACCGCCCAGGTGGTCCACCACCCAAGCGCCGAAGGTCGTGCCGGGCCCCGGCTGCCGAGACTGGACGCCGCCGCCGTGGCCGCACGCGGCGGACGGCCCTTCGACGTCCCCGACGAACCGGGCTCGTCACGGTGGCGGGTGATCGTGCTCCGGATCGAGTCGCCGGCCCTGCCCCTGGCCGACGGCCGCGATCTGAGGGGCAGCAGCGTGGTGGTGGCCGCGTCTCGCGCCGAGACCGACGCCACCATCGCACGGCTGCGCACGATCAGCCTGGTCACCGGCAGTGCCATCCTGGTCGTGCTCACCGCGGTGGGATGGTCGGCGGTCCGGGCGGGAATGCGTCCCCTGTCCCGGATCGAGGCGACGGCGGCCGCCATAGCCGGGGGCGACCTGACCCATCGCATTCCCGACCTGGGCGCTCCACGTACGGAGGTCGGCCGGCTGTCGGTGTCACTCAACAGCATGCTCGCCCAGATCGAACGGGGCTTCGCGGCCCGCGCCGAGTCAGAGGCCCGGATGCGGCGATTCGTCGCGGATGTCAGCCATGAGCTGAGGACCCCGCTGTTCGGCATCAAGGGCTTCACCGACCTCTATCGCATGGGCGCCATGCCCGGCCCGGACGATATCGACCACACCATGGGGCGGATCGAACGCGAGGCGACCCGGCTGGCCAATCTCACCGAGAACCTTCTGCTGCTCGCCCGGCTCGACGAGCACTCAGAGGGAGACGAGGCACTCCCCCTGGAGCTCAGCCCGATGGACCTTCGTACGCTCGCCGCCGACGCACAACACGACCTCCGCGCCCTGGACCCGTCGCGGCCGATCGAGCTCACCGGACCCGGCGGCGGCACGCCCGGCGGCGCGCCCGTCCTCGGGGACGAGGAGCGGCTGCGCCAAGTGGTGAGCAATCTCGTCGGCAACGCCGTCACGCACACACCCGCCGGTGGCGGAGTCCGGATCGGCGTCGGAACGCTCGACGACCGGGCGATCCTCGAGATCGAGGACCACGGCCCAGGCCTGCCGCCGGAGCAGGCCGAGCGGGTCTTCGATCGCTTCTACCGGGCCGACGGCTCACGCAGCCGCGGCAACGGCGGCGGCGCGGGCCTCGGCCTGGCCCTCGCCCGCTCACTCGTGGCGGCACACGGCGGACGGATCGAACTCGACACGGCACCCGGCGCGGGCGCCCGCTTCCGCATCTCGATTCCGATCACCGCCGACGACGGTGAGGGTGACGGTGACACCGACCCGTGAGATTCCTGGGAGCTCCCTGTGAACCCAGGCGGCACCCCGTCCGGATTCGGCACCTCTGTCCGCGTTCCGGCCGGCCACCGGCCGATCTGACGGCGCCCGTCCTCGGCGGGCGCACAGGTTCCTCCCAGGGCACCGGCAACCGGCCGGGCCAGTCTCGGCAGCGTGATGATGACCAACTCTGCGAGAGGCCCACGCGTGTTCGCCCAGCTCGGCCGGGTCGTGGTCTACCACCCATGGCGGGTCATCGCCCTGTGGGTGGTGGCCGCGGTCGCGCTGATCGCGTTCTCACCCGGCCTGCCGACGGCCGGCGAGGAGACCGACTTCCTCCCCGGTCGCTATGAGGCGGTCAAGGCCGAGAAGCTGCGCGAGCGGGCGTTCCCTGACGCCTTCACCCCATCGGTGATCATCGTCGTCCGGCGCACCGACGGAGGGTCGCTCACGGCCGCCGACTCCACCAAGGTCCCCGAGATCGCCGGAGCCCTGAAGGGGCGGAACATCGCGAACGTCGAGCAGGTGATCGCCGGCGAGCCGTCGCCCAACAAGGCCGTACAGACCCTGGGCGTCCAGATGCCCACGCTCACGGAGGCCAACCGGCAGGAACTCTTCGACTCGCTGCGGACCCTGCGCGCCGACCTGAAGCAGGTCGTCGCCGGCACGGGCCTGACCGCCAACACGACGGGTGCGGTCGCACAGGAGATGGACCAGGAAGAGGCCTCCGCGGGTCTTGACGCGATCATCCTGCTCGCCACCATCGCCTTGATCATCATCCTGCTGCTCGTGATCTTCCGCAGCCCGGTCATCGCGCTACTGCCGATCGTGGTGATCGGAATCGTGTCGCAGGCGGCCGACGGGTTGATCGCCATCATGGTCCGGGCGCTCGGCCTGCAGGCGGACAGCTCCGCGAGCCAGTTGCTGATCGTGGTGCTCTTCGGTGTGGGCACCGACTACATCCTGTTCCTGATGTTCCGTTACCGCGAGCGCCTACGCGCCGGCGACGACCCTCAGGAGGCCATGGTCGGCGCGGTCGCCCGGGTCGGGGAGGCCATCACGTCCGCGGCGGGCGTAGTGATCATCGCCTTCCTGGCGATGATGCTGTCGTCGATCTCGATCTTCCGCTCATGGGGCCCGGCGCTGGCCATAGCGGTCACCGTCAACCTGCTGGCCGGGCTGACGGTGATACCGGCGATCACCTCGTTGCTCGGCACCGGGGTGTTCTGGCCGTCGAAGACCTGGCGGCACGAGCCACGAGTCGCCCGGTTCGCCGCCCTCGGCACGCGCATGGCACGCCGGCCCGCCGCGTTCGCCGCTCTCTCAGGCGTCGTCATGGCGGCTCTCGCTGTGGGGACGCTCGGCTTCCGATCGAACTTCGACTTCTCCGAGGCCGGGCTGCCGAAGACGGCCGAGTCCCGGGTCGCACTGAACGATCTGCGGAAGGGCCTGCCACCCGGGCTCATCGACCCGACCCACGTCTACCTGAGCGGCGAACCGGGCCGGCGGCTGGGTCAAGGTGAGCTGACCGCGTTCTCCGGCCGGCTGGCGGCGGTCGGCGGGGTGGGTCAGGTGGCGCCACCGCAGCTGAGCAAGGACGGTACGACCGCCGATTTCACGCTGACGCTGACCACGCCGCCGGGATCCGCGCAGGCTCTCGACACGGTGCGAGGTCCGCTGCGGCGAACCGCGCACGACGCCGCTCCGGGCGGTACGACCGTGCTGGTCGGCGGCATCACCGCGGTCTACGTGGACCTCCAGGCCGCGATGCACCGCGACTACGCCCTGGTGTTCCCGGTCGCCGCTCTGCTCATCATGGTGATCCTCGGCCTGCTCCTGCGCAGCCTGGTGGCCCCGTGGTACCTCATCGCCTCGGTCGGGCTCGGCTACGGGGCGACTCTCGGCGCGGCCACACTCATCTTCCAGAACCTGCGCGGCGAACCAGGCTTGATCTTCCAGTTGCCGCTGGTCATGTACATGTTCGTGGTCGCGCTGGGCACCGACTACAACATCCTCATGATGGCCCGGCTCCGTGAGGAGGCGAGGGAAGGACTGTCGCCCCGCGCGGCGCTGGCAGCGGCGATCCGGCATACCGGCCCGACCATCGCCGCGGCCGGGCTGATCCTCGCCGGGTCGTTCGCCGCGCTGCTGGTGGCCGGGAACCCGCTGCTGTCCCAGCTCGGATTCGCGATCTCGTTCGGCATCGCCGTGGCCGCGTTCGTCATGTCCGTGTTCTTCACGCCGAGCCTCACGGCGCTCATCGGTCACCGTGCCTGGTGGCCGGGTCACGCCGACGAGCCCCTGTCCGTACGCGAGCAGGAGCAGCGGCCCCAGCCACCGGGACCGGCCAGAACGGATGCGCGGCAGCGGGCGCTTTGAGAGGGATGGCGTGAGCCGCGAGCCTTATCCTCGGATGCGATGCGCGACCGCGGTCCGAATGCGCCGGCCGGACGGCGGAACCATTGGACATACGAGACGGCAGGCATGGAACCGACAGAGCAGACGGGAACGTGGCAGGCTGCCGCGCCGGTCAAGAGTCTGCTCGTGGTCGACGACGAGCCGACCATCCGGGAACTCCTGTCGGCCAGCCTGAGGTTCGCCGGCTTCACCGTGACGTCCGCGGCCACCGGA
>NZ_JABVEB010000292.1 GCF_014323665.1 Actinomadura sp. HBU206391
GGAGGCGACGGCATGAGGGTTCCGATGGAGGTCCCGCTCGCGGGGCTGCCCTCGCAGGTGACGATCTATGAGGTCGGGCCGCGGGACGGGCTGCAGAACGAGTCGGCGATCGTGCCGGTCGAGGTCAAGGCCGAGTTCATCACCCGGCTCGCCGCCACCGGGCTCACGACGATCGAGGCGACGAGTTTCGTCCACCCGAAGTGGGTCCCCCAGCTCGCCGACGCCGAGCGGCTGCTCGAGATCCTGCCGCGTGCGGCCGGCGTCCGCCACCCGGTCCTGGTGCCCAACGAGCGTGGTCTCGACCGTGCGCTGGCGCACGGCGTCACCGAGATCGCGGTGTTCGGCAGCGCGACCGAGACCTTCGCCCGGCGCAACCTCAACCGCACCGTCGAGGAGTCGCTCGCGATGTTCGCCCCGGTCGTCGACCGGGCCCGTGCCGAGGGCCTCGCCGTCCGCGGGTACCTCTCCATGTGCTTCGGCGATCCGTGGGAGGGCGACGTCCCGATCGGCCGGGTCGTCTCGGTCGCCACGCGCCTGATCGATCTGGGCTGCACCGAGCTCAGCCTCGGCGACACCATCGGCGTCGGCACTCCCGGACAGGTCACCGCGCTGATCGAGGCGCTCGGCGACGCGGGGGTCGGCATGGAGCGGATCGCCGTGCACTTCCACGACACCTACGGCCAGGCGCTCGCCAACACCCTCGCCGCGCTTCGGTGCGGGATTCGTACGGTCGACGCGTCGGCGGGCGGGCTGGGCGGCTGCCCGTACGCCGAGAGCGCCACCGGAAACCTCGCGACCGAGGATCTGGTGTGGATGCTGAACGGCCTCGGGGTCGACACCGGCGTCGATCTCGCCGGCCTCGTCGAGACCAGCCGATGGATGGCCGGACACCTCGGCCGCCCCAGCCCCTCACGCGTCGTCCAGGCGCTGTCCCCGGCGCCTGCACCCCAGTCATGATCTCGCAGTCGTTCGCGCGAACCCCTGCGGGTTCACCGCAAGAAGAGAGCACAAAATGATCGATTTCCGGCTCGACGAAGAGCAAGAGGCTCTGCGGCAGACGGTGGCGCGGTTCGCCCGCGACGTGGTGGCACCCGTGATCGGTGATCTCTACGAACGCGGCGAGTTCCCGTACGACATCGTCGCCGGGATGGGCAAGATGGGGCTGTTCGGGCTGCCGTTCCCCGAGGAGTACGGCGGGATGGGCGGCGACTACTTCACGCTGTGCCTGGCGCTCGAGGAGCTGGCCAGGGTCGACTCGTCAGTGGCCATCACGCTGGAGGCCGGCGTCTCCCTGGGCGCGATGCCGATCTTCCGCTTCGGCAGCGAGGAGCAGAAGCGGGAGTGGCTGCCCCGGCTGTGCTCGGGGGAACGGCTGGGCGCCTTCGGGCTCACCGAGCCCGGCGGCGGATCGGACGTTCCCGGCGGCATGCGCACCACCGCGCGGCTCGAGGACGGCCACTGGGTGATCAACGGCTCCAAGTCGTTCATCACCAACTCGGGCACCGACATCACGTCATTCGTGACGATCACCGCGCTCACCGGCGACCGCGAGATATCGGCGATCCTGGTGCCGTCGGGAACTCCGGGGTTCACCGTCGGCAAGAAGTACTCCAAGGTGGGCTGGTCGGCCTCCGACACCCGGGAGCTGGCGTTCGAGGACGTCCGGGTCCCCGAGGCGAACCTGGTGGGCCCGCGCGGCCGGGGCTACGCGCAGTTCCTGCGCACGCTGGACGAGGGCCGGGTGGCCATCGCGGCGCTGTCGGTGGGGCTCGCGCAGGGCTGCGTCGACGAGTCCCTGCGCTACGTGCGTGAGCGCGTGGCGTTCGGCCGGGCGATCGGCGAGTACCAGGCGATCCAGTTCAAGATCGCGGACATGGAGACGAGAGCGCACACGGCGCGCGTCGCCTACTACGCCGCGGCGGCGAAGATGCTCTCCGGCGAGTCGTTCAAGAAGGAGGCGGCGATCGCCAAGCTGGTCTCCTCGAACGCGGCGATGGACAACGCCCGGGACGCCACCCAGATCTTCGGCGGCTACGGCTTCATGAACGAGTACCCGGTCGGGCGGTTCTACCGCGACGCCAAGATCCTGGAGATCGGTGAGGGCACCTCGGAGGTACAGCGGATCCTCATCGCGCGGGCGCTCGGCCTGTCGGCGTGAGGCGCGTCGAGCACGACGCCCGTCGAACATGACGCCCGGCGTGACGCTCTTCGGGCGTCACGCCCTCGGGCATGACGTTCTCGCGGTGTGACGCCGGCCCCCGGCGTCACATCTCCTTGATGATCTGGTCCAGCATCAGGGCCGAGTCGCCGACGGGCGCCGCCTCGACGCACAACCGGTCCATGACCGCCATGTAGCCGTCGACGTCGTCGCGATCGTCGAGGTAGAGGGCGCTGGAGAGCTGCTCGAGATACACCACGTCCGGCAGGTCCGGCTCGGAGAACCGCAGGATGGTGAACGGGCCGCCCGCCGCGGCGTGGCCGCCCCGGTCGAACGGCACGACCTGCAGGGTGATGTTGGGCAGCGCCGCCATCTCGGCGAGGTGTTCGAGCTGCGCCCGCATGACCTCTGGCCCGCCCAGCGGCCGGCGGAGCACCGCCTCGTCGACGACCGCCCAGATCCGCGGCCCGCCCGGGGCGGTGAGCCGTTGCCGGCGGGTCATCCGCAGCTCGACGCGGCGGGTGATCTCGGAGGGGGTCTCCTCGGCATGGCCGAGGAGCGTGACCTCCCTGGCGTACTCCCTGGTCTGCAGAAGGCCGGGGACGAACTGCACCTCATAGGTCCGGACGAGGGAGGCGGCCTCCTCCAGCCCGACATACAGCTCGAACCAGTTCGGCATGATGTCGCCATACTTGTGCCACCAGCCCGGCTTGTTGGCCTGGCGCCCGAGGGACTTGAACAGCGCCCGCTCGTCCTCATCGCTCACCCCGTACAGGGTGAGCAGGTCGCACACGTCGCGCTCCTTGAACGCGACCCGCCCCAGCTCCAGCCTGCTGATCTTCGAGTCGGACGCCCGGATGGCGTGGCCCGCCTCCGAACGGGTGATCTGCCTGGCCTCGCGCAGACGGCGCAACTGACCGCCGAGCAAGATCCTCAACACCGTCGGCCCGGTCTCCGGATACTCGGTCACGGCAAAGGAGCGCACCACTTCGGCTTCGATCACGTCTCACCCCGGCATCGCTGGCAGGCCCCCCGTACGATCGCGGTTAGTGTCCCACCGTCGGCGCCACAGTTCAATGTTCATCTATTAACCCGTCAACCCGGCACCGTGTGACCATCCGGTCACGGCGCATCATCCTCCGGGTCAAGATCGCATCGAATCGGGACAGCGCGTGGAGGGGCACGAGAAATCGCCCGGCGATGTGCTGCCGGCCGAACTCCGGTCCGTTCCCGCAGGCGTGCGCCGTCGATCCATGGGACCGGCGCTAGAATCCGCTCAGGATGCCCTTGAGGATGCCGGGGGTCGCCGCGACCGGCTCGGCCTCCAGGCACAGCCGCTCCATCACCGCGAGATACCGGTCGAGCTCCTCGCGCTTGTCGAGATAGAGCGCGCTGGTGAGCTGCTCGAGATAGACCACGTCCGGCAAGTCGGGCTCGGCGAAGCGCAGGATGCTGAACGGCCCGCCGGCGGCGGCGTGACCTCCGTGGGTGAACGACACCACCTGAAGGGTGACGTTCGGCAGCGCGGTGACCTCGATGAGGTGCCGGAGCTGGTCGCGCATCGCGTCGACGCCGCCGAGCGGACGCCGGAGCGCCGCCTCGTCGACGACCGCCCACAGGTGCGGTGGTTCCGTTGCCGTGAGGAGCTCCCGCCGCCGCATCCTCAGGGCGACGCGCTGCTCGATCTCGTCCGTGGAGGCGTCCGGATGTCCCAGCATGGTCACCGCGCGGGCGTAGTCCTCGGTCTGGAGGAGACCCGGCACGAACTGGACCTCGTAGGCCCGGATGCGTGCCGCGGCCTCCTCCAAACCCACGTACACCTCGAACCAGGAGGGCAGCACGTCGGAGTAACGGTGCCACCAGCCCGGCGTGTTGGCCTGCGCCGCGAGGGCGAGCAACGGGCTCCGGTCCCGCCCGTCGAGCACCCCATAGAGGGTGAGCAGGTCGGAGACGTCCCGCTCCTTGAACCCCACCCGGCCGAGCTCCAGCCGGCTGATCTTCGAGTCGGACGCCCGGATGGCATATCCGGCGGCCTCCCTGGTGATACCGCTGGCCTCGCGCAACTGCCGCAGTTGAGCACCGAGCAGGATGCGCAGCACCGTCGGACCGCCGCGCGGTGACTCGAACATGCTGCGGACGGATGGCTCGCCTTCGGGCCGGGCTGTCATGGGCACTCCTGGAGATGCCGGAATCGGCAAGTATCCCACCGGCGCGACCGACTGCCTAGTTACCCGTCAGGTCAGCCACTGATCAGTTCGTCGAAGTCTCCGTCCTTGGCTCCGTTGATGAAGGCCTCTATCTCAGCGCGCGTGTAGACGAGCGCCGGACCGTCTGGATGGCGGGAGTTGCGCATCGCGATCTCCCCGGTTGGGAGCTCGGTCATCTCCACACAATTCCCACTCGGGTTGCTCCGCGCACTCTTCTGCCAGGTGTTGTAGCGCAGGAGCGAAGCAGACATGCCGTTGCCGAACTGGTGTATCCGGTTCATCTGGTCCATCCGTCCCCCTGTGGACAACGCCCCACCCCACCACTCAATGTACGGGTCCGTGCGCGTGCACGTGCATCCGACCTTGCAGTAGCCCTTGCACCTGCACGGGTTAAGGAGCAAGATAGCGGTTACCCGATCACCGCCCACATCCCACCTGCAGGGTTCGCCATGATGGTTCGCCGCGCCCACCGCATCGCCGACTCCGCCATCGACGACAACTGGATCTCCGTACTCGGCCAGGCCTGGCCGACCACGGGTCGATGGCCCTCCCCGCTCGCCGACACCCCGGAATCGGCGCGTTGCGTGCTCCGCTCCGATCTGGAGTCACCGCGGATCGCGCGCGACTTCGCCCGGACCACACTGGCCGACTGGGAGCTCTGCTCGTTCGCCGAGGACGCCACGGTCGTGGTGTCCGAGCTCGTGACCAACGCCCTGCGTCACGGCCTGCGCGGCGCGCTCCACTCCGCCCAGGCCTGGCCGATCCAGCTCGTGCTGCTCCGGCACGACCGCCGGCTGCTGACCGTCGTCACCGACCCCGGCGACGACGTGCCGACACCGGCCGTGCCCGATCACTTCACCGAGAGCGGCCGCGGCCTGCACGTCGTCGAGGCCGTCAGCAGCACATGGGGCTGGGCTCGCCTGGCCACCGGCGGCAAGGCCGTGTGGGCGGCCTTCGACACCCGCCCCTGAGGCACCGCCCTAGGGCGTTTCCTCCAGGGCGGTGAGGAAGTCCTGCGCCCACCGGTCGACGTCGTGCTCGATGATGCGCCTGCGCATCGATCGCATCCGGCGGCCCTGTTCGGCGGGCGAAGAGCGCAGAGCCGCCAGCATCGCCTCCTTGAGCCCGTCGATGTCGTAGGGGTTGACGAGGAAGGCGCGCCTCAGCTCGTCGGCCGCCCCCGCGAACTCACTGAGCACCAAGGCACCGCGCAGATCGTCGCGGCACGCCACGTACTCCTTCGCGACGAGGTTCATGCCGTCCCGCAGCGGAGTCACCACCATGACGTCGGCGGCGCGATAGAGCGCGGCCAGCTCGTCCCGGCTGTACGACGCGTGCAGGTAGTGGATCACCGGTGCGCCGAGCTCCGCGTGCTCGCCGTTGATCCGGCCGACCTGCTGCTCGATCTGATCGCGTAGCAGCTGGTACTGCTCGATGCGCTCCCGGCTCGGCGTGGCGATCTGCACGAAGACCGCCTCGCCCGCCTTGAGCGCGCCGTCGGCGAGCAGTTCCCCGAACGCCTGCAGCCGCTGGGAGATGCCCTTGGTGTAGTCGAGCCGGTCCACGCCCAGAAGGATCTTCGTGTCCCCGAGGTCGGCCTTGACCTCCTCGGCCCGCCACCGGACCTCGCGGCGCCGGGTCAGTTCCGTGAGCTCTTCGACGTCCACCGAGATGGGGAAGGCCTGAGCGCGCACGACCCGCTCGCCCACGTCGACGTACGGGCCGCGCGTACGGCCGTCGAGGTGCCGACGGGCGAGCCGCAGGAAGTTCGACGCCGCACCCGGCAACTGGAATCCGACCAGGTCGGCGCCGAGCAGCCCAGCGATGATCTGCCGCCGCCACGGGAGCTGCTCGAAGAGCTCCTGTGGCGGGAACGGAATGTGCAGGAAGAAGCCGATGCGCAGGTCGGGGCGGAGCTCCCGCAGCATCGCCGGCACGAGCTGCAAC
>NZ_JABVEB010000293.1 GCF_014323665.1 Actinomadura sp. HBU206391
CGCCGGCGAAGTGCGCGCGCATGGCCGTCGCCGCCCCCGCCCGGTTCCCCGTGATGACGGCCGTGTAGATGTCGCGATGCTTGCGCGCGACGTCGGCCGGGGTCTCGTCGGGCGTACCCAGATCGTCGCGGAGCTGGTGGTAGACCTCCCAGAACGCGCCGAGCAACTGGCCCACCAGGGGGTTTCCGAGCGGCTGGTAGAGCACGTCGTGGAAGAGCCGATCGGTCTCCGGGGAGATCGCTCCGACCAGCGCCTCGGCCTCCATGCGTTCGATGATCTCGCCGGCGGGGGCGAGCAGCGCGGCCATGTCGGCCTGGTCGTGCCGGTCGATGAGGCGCTGAGTCAGCCCGTCCTCGAGGATCTCCCGGATCTCGATGAGGTGGCGCAGGTGGTCTCGCTCGTCCTGCATGGCGATCCGGCTGTGGAAGGCCAGCTCATCGACCAGGCCGTTCAGCGACATCCGGCCGACGAACATGCCGAAGCCGTGCCGGATGTCGACGATGCCGACGGCCTGCAGGACCTTGAGGGCCTCCCTGACCGAGTTGCGGCCGATGGCCAGCTCTTCCATCAGCTCCGACTCGGTCGGCAGCGGATCCCCGGTCGTCAGGCCGCGCCGCAGGATGATGTCCTTGACCGCCTCCTGCACCTCGACCGCGCGGCTCAGCCGACGGCCGCGAGCTGCGGAAACGGATCCAACGGGTACGCCGGGACGCCGCTCGGCGTCGCTGCCGGCGGCGTGACGATCATCGTGAAACATGACGGACATCTCCTGGTCATTGCTCTTGACCGGACACGGGCTCGACCCTAGCCTCCACTCTACTGGACATGGGATGTGGGACGTCCAATCTCCCACACGTGACGAGACCCCACCCCGCCCGACACCAGATCCTCTCCAGGAGGCACCGTGAGCGCCCCGATTTCCCGGCCCCTCAGCCGCCGCGACTTTCTGCGCTACAGCGGGACGGTGAGCGCCGCGGCGGCGATCACCGCCGCCGTCTCGGCCTGCAGCGGCCCCGCGTCGACCAGTTCGGTGGGTGCGGGCGGGGACAAGGACCTCGTCACCGCCGTCATCGGATACGGCAACGACCAGAGCTGGGACCCGACCATGACCGCGTCGGCCTTCTCGATGGCCGGCCTCAACCACGTCTACGAGGGCCTGGTCGACACCGACCCGATCACCCGCGAGCCCTATCCCGCACTGGCCACCGCGCTGCCCGCCGACACGTCGGCGACCACGTGGAAGTTCACCCTGCGGACGGACGCCAAGTGGCACGACGGGCAGCCGGTCACCGTCGACGACGTGCTCTTCACCTTCGAGCGGGTCCTCGACCCGAAGGCCAAGGTGCTGACCTACTCCTTCTTCGAGACCTGGCTCAAGGAGGTGCGCAAGGTCGATGAGACCACCGTGGAGCTGGTCTTCAAGTTCCCGTTCCCCGACGCGCTCCAGCGGCTGACCATCGCGAAGATCATGCCGAAGCACGTCTTCGGAGTGTCGGGCGGCTGGGACGCGGCCAAGGGCGGAAAGGCCGTCGGCTCCGGCCCGTACAAGATGACCGCGCACAACCCGAAGTCCAACACCACGTTCGAGGCGTTCGCCGGCTACAACGGCCCGCGCAAGCCCGCGATCCGGAAGATGAACTGGCTGTCCATCGTGGACGCCTCCGCGAGGGTCGCGAAGATCTCGGGGGGCAGTGCCGAGGCCCAGATCGCCGAGAACGTCCCGTACGCCAACATCGACCAGTTGCGCAAGGCCGGGCTGACCGTCGAGGGCGGCAAGGGCATGAACCACATGTTCCTGATGTTCAACACCGGCCAGAAGCCGTTCGACGACGTCCGGGTCCGCCAGGCCCTGTTCCACGCCATCGACACCAAGAAGATGATCGACGTGGCGCTCAAGGGGCACGGCACCCCGGCGACCAGCTTCCTCAACGAGCAGAACGCGTCGTACGCCAAGGCCAAGACCGTCTACGACTACGACCCCGAGAAGGCGAAGTCGCTGCTCAAGGCGGCCGGCGTGAGCGACCTGTCGGTCACGCTGATGGCGGTCAACGTCAGCTGGCTCGCCGACTGCCTGCCCACGATCGCGAACTCGTGGCAGGCGATCGGCGTAAAGACCACCCTGGAGCCGCAGGACACGAGCGCGCTGTTCACCAAGATGGACCAGAGCCAGTCGTACCAGGTGGTGGCGGCCGCCTCGAACCCCAACCAGTTCGGCCTCGACGCGGATCTGATCCTGCGCTACAACTACACGTCCGGCGGTCTCTGGATGAAGTACACCAAGTGGGACTCCACCGCCGACGCCAAGGACCTCTTCGCGTTGATGGCCAAGGCCACCGAGGAGTCCGATCCGAAGAAGAAGCTCGAGCTGGTGCACCGGTATCTGGACGTCATCGCCGAGCAGGCCGTGCTCTACCCGGTGCTGCACACCGAGCTCATGACCGCGTGGAACCCGAAGCGGCTCACCGGCATCAGGGCGCAGGCCTACCCCGGCATCGGTCTGCTGCAGGCCAAGCGCATCTGATCCACGCCGCGGCGCCGGCAGACGATCACGGCGCCGCCCCGGCCGGCCCCCGACCCGACTTCACCAGGAGGTGCGCAGTGGCAGTGATCGGCAGAATGCTGGTACGCCGCATGCTCATCCTGATCCCCCTGCTGCTGGGCGTCATCCTGCTCGTCTTCATTGTCATGCGGTTCTCCGACAACAAGCCGGAGTACGCCTATTTCCAGGGCGCCAATCCGACCCAGGAGCAGATCCACCAGTTCCAGGTGGAGAACGGACTGCTCGATCCGCTGCCGCTGCGCTACGTGCGGTTCGTCGGCGAGCTGCTCCAGGGCGACATGGGCACCAGCGCCCTGACCAAGGCGCCGGTGCTCGACTCGGTGGTCACGGCGCTCCCGCTGACGCTGCAGCTGACCCTCCTCGGCCTGATCATCGCCGTGGTGCTGGCCCTGATCTTCGGCGTCACTGCAGCGATCTTCCGGGATCGCTGGCCGGATCAGCTGATCCGGCTGGTGTCACTGATCGGCGTGGCCGCGCCCGCGTTCTGGCTCGCGCTCTTGATGATCCAGTGGCTGGCGGTCGACCGCGGGTGGTTCCCGACCAGCGGCTACATCAACCCCGCCGACTCGTTCAGCGGATGGCTGCGGTCGCTGACGCTCCCGGCGCTGTCACTGTCGCTGCCCGTCGCGGCCTACCTCACCCGGATCATCCGGACCTCGATGGTCGAGGAACTCGACAAGGACTACGTGCGCACGGCGATCGGCAGCGGCCTGCCGCCGATCGTCGTGGTGGGCCGCAACGTGCTGCGCAACGCGCTGATCAACCCGCTCACGGTGCTGGGCCTGCGGGTCGGATACCTGCTCGGCGGCGCGGTGGTCATCGAGACCATCTACTCGCTGCCGGGCATGGGTCAGCTCATGATCACCGCGGTGCGCAACGGAGATCCCGCCGTGGTGCAGGGCGTGGTGCTCACCATCGCCATCGGGTTCGTCGTGGTGAATCTCGTCGTGGACATCCTCTATCTGCTGGTCAACCCTCGGCTGAGGAGTGCCGGATGATGCGCGGTGGACTCGCGACGAGGTTGTCCCGGGCGGACCTCGCCTTCCGGCGGCTCGGTCCCGCCTCGTGGATCGCCGTGGGCGTCGTGGCCGCGATCGTCCTCGCCGCCGTCCTCGCCCCGGTGCTGACCCCGCACTCCCCGTACGTGCAGGAGGCGGCGGGCGGCGGTCCCAGCGCCTCCCACTGGATGGGCCTGGACAGCTCCAACCGCGACATCCTCACCAGGCTGCTCTACGGCGCGCGCTGGTCGCTGATCATCGGTCTCGGCGCGACGGCGATCGCGCTGGTGTTCGGCGCGCTGATCGGCGCCGTCGCCGCGACCTCCCGCAGGTCGGTCGACGAGGCGACCATGCGCACCCTCGACGTCATCATGGCGTTCCCCGGCATCGCGCTCGCCGCGGTGCTGGTCGCGGTCTTCGGCGGCAGCATCCCCGTGCTGGTTCTCGCGATCGCCTTCCTCTACATGCCGTCCGTGGCGCGCGTCGTCCGGGCGAACGTGCTGGCCCAGTACGGAGAGGACTATGTGGCGGCTGAAACGATCATCGGGGCGCGTGCGCCGCACATCCTGATCAAGCACGTGGCGATCAACTGCGCAGCGCCGATCCTGGTGTTCTGCACGGTGATGGTGGCCGACACCATCGTCTTCGAGGCGTCGCTGTCGTTCATCGGCGCGGGCGTACGCCCCCCGAACCCCTCCTGGGGCAGTGTCATCGCCGACGGCCGCAACATGGTGCTGCTGGGCGGGTGGTGGGCCACCATCTTCCCCGGACTGCTGATCCTGATCACGGTGCTCTCGCTCAACATCCTCGCCGAGGGGATCTCCGACGCCTGGGCCGCGCCGGCGGCGCGGCCCGACACCGTCAAGAAGGCGGCCGAGGGCGACGCGATCGACCAGGCGGCTTCCGGCTCGGGCGAGATCGTCGAGCTGACCGGGCTCACCGAGGCCGCGCGGCGCGTGGCCGAGCGGGCCCGGCCGCTGCCACAGGGCGAGCCGATCCTGCGGGTGCGGAACCTGGCCATCGGCTTCGATGGACGCCACAACGGCGTGGACATCGTCGACGGGATCTCCTTCGACATCCGACCCGGCGAGGTGCTCGGCCTCGTCGGCGAGTCCGGTTGCGGCAAGTCGCTGACCGCGCTGACCATCATGGGTTTGCAACCCCGGGGCGCCCGCGTCGGCGGCGAGATCCGCTTCGACGGCGAGGAACTGCTGACGATGCCCCGAGCGGCCCGGCGGCGGCTGCTCGGGCACGACATGGCGATGATCTACCAGGACGCGCTGTCGTCGCTCAACCCGGCGATGACCGTCAAGGCCCAGCTCAAGCAGGTGGTCCGGCGCGGCGGCCGGCGTACCCCGACGGAACTGCTGGAGCTGGTGGGACTCGACCCGGCGCGGACCCTCTCGTCCTATCCGCACGAGCTGTCCGGCGGGCAGCGGCAGCGGGTGCTGATCGCGATGGCCCTGTCCCGCGAGCCCAGACTGATCGTCGCGGACGAGCCGACGACGGCGCTCGACGTGACCGTACAGGCGCAGGTGATCCAGCTGCTGCTGCGGCTGCGCGCGGAGCTCGACTTCGCCCTGATCCTGGTATCGCACGACCTCGCCCTCGTCGCGGACGTGACCGACCGGGTCGTGGTGATGTACGGCGGGCAGATCGTCGAGACCGGCGTGACCGCCGCCCTGATCGGCGCCCCCGCCCACCACTACGCGCGCGGCCTGCTGGGCTCGGTGCTGTCCCTGGAGTCCGGCGCGCAGCGGCTCACCCAGATCCGTGGCGTGGTGCCCTCACCGGCCGACTTCCCGAGCGGCTGCCGCTTCGCCGACCGGTGCCCGATGGCGACGGAGATCTGCCGGACCGAGGCACCTGCCCTGGAGGGCGCGGTGCGTCATCACGCGGTGGCCTGCCACCATCCGGCGCTCGCCGTCGCGGCCCCCACACCCGCCGCCGGCGCGGGGTCCGCGCCGGCCGACTCAGCGGAGGCACGATGACCGCGCAGGCCGCCGAGACCCTCATCGAACTCGCCGACGTCCATGTGGTGTACAAGGCGCGCTCCGGTGGCCTCTTCACCGGTGATCGCGTCTACGCGCTCACCGGAGCGGATCTCACCGTCGCGGAGGGAGAGACCGTCGGGGTCGTGGGGGAGTCCGGCTGCGGCAAGTCCACGCTCGCGAAGATCCTGGTCGGGCTGCAGAGACCGACTGCGGGCACGGTGGGCTTCCGTGGGCAGGACATCTGGTCGATGGCGAACTCGGCTCGCCGCACGGCGATCGGGTCGAGCATCGGCATGGTCTTCCAGGACCCGTCCACGGCGCTCAACCGCCGGCTGCCCATCCGGCAGGTGCTGCGCGACCCGCTCGACGTCCATGGCGTCGGCACCGTGCGGCAGCGCGACGAGCGCGTCCGCGAGCTGCTCGACCTCGTGGGGCTGCCCGGCAGCGTGGCGGACCTGCTGCCCGGTCAGGTCTCCGGCGGCCAGCGCCAGCGCGTCGCGATCGCACGGGCGCTGGCGCTGCGACCACGCCTGCTGATCGCCGACGAGCCGACCAGCGCCCTGGACGTCTCGGTACGGGCGCAGATCCTCAACCTGCTGCTCGATCTGAAGCGGCAACTGGGTCTGGCCATGGTCTTCGTCTCGCACGACATCCAGACGGTGCGCCGGATGAGCGACCGCGTCGCGACGATGTACCTCGGGCGGATCGTGGA
>NZ_JABVEB010000294.1 GCF_014323665.1 Actinomadura sp. HBU206391
TCCGAGCTCTGGCGGTCCGCTGCGTGTCGCGTCCTCGGCGGGGGTGTAGACCACGGACCATGGTCTTGGCACGTCGGGAGCGGGCAGGGGCATCGAGGTCGTGTCGGCGGCGGCGAGGATCTCGGCGGCGATCGCGGCGAATCTCATCGCGGCGGGATGTTCCGGCTGGGCCGGCCAGGCCGCCGAGATGCTCCGGCGCAGCGGACGGCCGGTGAGCGGACGCCATGCCACGCGCGGCTCACGACGTGCGATCGCCTCCTGTTCGAGGGCGACGCCGTGACCCGCCAGCACCAGCCCGAGCAGGAACTCCGGGTTCCGGGCGTGGCGCAGGCGTGCCGGCGAGAATCCGTGCTCGCGGCAGACGTCCAGCATGCGATCGTGCCAGCCGGGCGCGGTGGCGCGCGGGAACAGGATGAGGTCGTGGCCCGCCAGGTCCTCCAGCGCGATCTCTCGCAGCGTCGCCAGCGGCGAAAGACGCGGGAGCACCACGCCCAGCGGCACCTCGACGACCGGTCCGAGCCGCAGATCGGCGGCGGCGACCGGATGGTGCACCAGCCCGATGTCGAGCTGTGCGGATGCCAGCATGCGCAGTTGCTCGGCGGTGGTCAGCTCCTGCAGGTCGAGATCGAGCTCGGGGGCCTGCTCGGCCAGTTGCCGGAGCAGCGCCTGCAACGCCACCGCGGGGATCTCCGGCGGCACTCCGGCGCGCAGCGTGCCCAGGGCGCCGTCACGCGCCCTGAGCATCAGGGTGCGTACCCGTTGCTCCCTGGCCAGGAGGTCGCGAGCCTCGTTGAGCAGGAGCCGGCCCGCCGTGGTGAGCTTGATCTGACGCCGCGAGCGATCGAACAGCTCGACGTCGAGTTCGCGCTCCAGCCGCTGGATCGACTGGCTGAGTGGTGGCTGGGCGATGCCGAGCACCTCCGCTGCCCGGGTGAAGTGCATCTCCTCGGCGAGGACCACGAAGTGCCGCAGGTGCCGGAAGAGGTCCACATCGCCACCATAGGCGATCGGCTATGAGCCGCCGGGCGGTCGGTCGGCCGGTACGCCCACTGGGACATCGGCTCGGACGCCGACCGGGGCATCGGGGCGTCGGCCTCCGGCTCGAGACGTCCGAGGCGGCGATAACGTGGCGCAGGTGCGCACAGTTGACCTGATCACCAGTACTTTCGCCGGGGCTGACGTGACAGCGCGCCTCCACGCAGTCGACATCGCCGACGGCCGTGAGCTGGGAACAGGCGCCGATGACCAGGTCGTCATCGCCTCGGTGTTCAAGATCTTGCTGATCCTGGAGTTCGCGCGGCAGGTCGCCGCCGGCCAGCTCGATCCAACGGAGCGGGTCCTCGTGCGGGCCGAGGACCGGCTGGGCGGCTGGGGCCTGGCCGGCTGCGCCGACGACGCGGAGGTGTCGCTACGAGATCTCGCCTATTTCGCGATGTCGGTCAGCGACAACACGGCGGCCGACCTGCTCATGCGGCGGGTGGGCCCCGACACCGTCCCGATGTTGGCCGCGGAGCTGGGACTGGCGCGCACCCGGGTGATCGGCGGACCCCGGCAGTTGCTGGAGTCGATGTTCGCCGATGTCGGCGCGCGTACCGACGCCGAGTTCGCCGAGATCTTCCCGACGCTCCCGGAGGACCGGGTGCGGGCACTGCGCGCGTTCGACCCCGGCCACACCACGTCGAGCACCGCACGGGAGATCACCCGGCTGCTCACGCTGATCTGGCGGGACGCGGCCGGCCCGGCGGCGGCGTGCGCGCTGGTCCGCGAACTGATGGGACGGCAGATCTCCTGGACCCGGCTGGCCTCCGGGTTCCCTCCGCAGGTCCGCGTCGCCGCCAAGACCGGCACATTGCCGGGCCACCACATTGAGGCGGGAGTCGCCGAGTATCCCGACGGCGGGCGGTACGCCATCGCGATCTTCGCGAAGACCAAGATGTTGAACACCCGTCGCATCGACGTGGATCTGGCGATGGGAGAGGCCGCGCGCACCGCCGTGGAGGCACTGCGGTCGTGGTGATTCCCCCGGCCGATGACGGCGCACGCGTCGTCGGCCTGCACTGATACGCGTTCACATATTGCCGGTCGGCGCGCATCCTCTTGGACGTGGCCGCATCACGAGTCCTGTCCTCGAAAAGTGATCGTCACAGCCTGATAGGTCCGCGACTGGGAATCTTCGTTTCCAGAAGGACGTGCGGGATGGGGAACGTTGGTCCGGTTACAGGGGTCGAGGGCTGGATCAACCAGCAGCATGTTCCCAATGGGTTCGCCACCGATGCCGCATCCACGGTCTTCGGTGTTCGCGATTCCGCAGTAGGTCGCGTGGTCAAGGCCTGCCACCTCCAAGTGCGGCTGCGGAAAGACCGATGGCGGCCACGCCGAAGCGTGGCCGCCGTCGGGTGAACCGGTCGGGCTCAGGAGTGCGGGCAGGTGTTGCGGTAGTCGGAGATGTCGCCGGTGGCGCGCGGCGGTGGGCACAGGAACTGGTCGTAGCGGGTGTCGTCGTCGATGAACCGCTTCATCCAGCTGATCATGTACTTCGCCATGGTCGTGTTGGAACTCTGCGGGAAGAAGTGGCTGGCGTTGTTGAGCTCCAGGTAGGCCTTGTCCGGGGTGTTGGACAGGCTGGTGTAGAAGGGGATCGAGTGCGAGGAGACCGGGGCGACGCTGTCGCTCTCCCCACCGATGATCAGCGTGGGGGTGCGGACCTCGGGCCAGCTCTTGTCGCTGTTCCACGGGGCGAGGGGGATGGCGGCCTGCAGTGAGGTGCGGTCCTTGGCGGCCTCGAGGCTGCCGCCCCCGCCCATGGAGTGGCCGGCGACCGCCAGGCGGGAGGCGTCGATCCGGGTGCGGACCGAGCTGCGCTGGGTGAGGTAGTCCAGGGCGGCCAGAAGCTGGTTGCCGCGGCTGGCGGGCTGGTCGAGGGTCGAGTTGGTCTCGATGCCGATCACGACGAAGCCCTGGGAGGCAAGGCGCGGGCCGAGCCAGCTGAGGCTGGACCAGTAGGCGGTGAAGCCGGGCGAGATGGCGATGGCGCCGAAGGTGCCCTCGCTCGTCGAGGTCGGGTAGTAGATGACACCGCCGCCGAAGCCGGTGACGCTCAGGCTGGAGACGCTGACCTGGGACGTGGCGAACGGGCCGCGTGCGGCGGTCACGCTGGACTCCGTCGGGTCCGGACCGCGCTCGTACGGGCTGGCGGCAGCCTGGGCCGTGGGCGCGGTGGCCAGGCCGGCCACGAGGGCCGCGCCGGCGCACAGAAGTCCGAGCGACTTCTTCAGGAGCATGGCTGTCCTTTCGGTGACGATGCCGCGGCACAATGCGCCGCGGGCGATTTCCGCCAGCCGAGTGGAATCGGCCCCCCTTACCGGCCCCACCCGCGGGCTTGTCACGAGTGTGTTGCGGGCCTGTAAAGCGGGCATCAGTGAAATCACCGGCCGCGCCGTCACCGAGCAGAACTTGTGGCCCGACCGGGCCTGATATCGCTCCAACTGGAGCCGGTCACAATCGACCCCTCAGCCGGAGGTCATGACGCAAGGCGCCTGCGACCGACCGTGAGCCGGCTGCATCCGGATCCGCCGGCACGGATGGCGGCAGTCCGCCATTCGACCGGAGACAGCCGAAACTCCTGGTGGAAACGCCATCGACCACCACTCGACGGCGCATCCGCCAGGAGCTTCCGTGCTGTTCTATCGCGCTGGATCAGTCATCTTCGGTAGGAGTGGCGCAGCTGGGATTCGAACCCAGATCACCCGGATTATGAGCCCGGCATGTTGCCGTTACACCACTGCGCGCCGAGCAGCCCCGGCGGGACTCGAACCCGCTCCGCGAGGGTGAAAACCTCGCGACCTAACCCATGGTCGACGGGGCCGTGCTGCTTCTCGACGTAGCCCGTGTCGGATTCGAACCGACGTTCTTCCGGCTGAGAACCGGACGTCCTTGACCTGTCTAGACCAACGGGCCTTGCGTACCACCCAGAGGACTCGAACCCCTTCAGTCCGGCGTAAGAGGCCGGTGCCCGTCCAGTCGGGCGCGAGCGGCGCGGAGAGGGCGAGGATCGAACTCGCACGGGACGCTGAGCCCCCAACGGTTTTCGAAACCGTGGCCGTCGCCATCCGTCGGCTGGCCCCTCCGAGTGCGGAAGGCGAGGGATTCGAACCCCCGGCACGACGTCATCGCCGTGCTACGCCGCTTCCAACGGCGCTCCTCGTACCTACCGGACGCCTTCCATTTCCTGTTCCCAGGAGCTGAATTCCATTTTCACTGCTCGACCCATTCGCGATAAATAGATGCCGGTTTTGTTCGGTCTTTTCGATCGGCTATGTCCATAGTTTGAGCGAATCGCCGATCATGGGCAACAGGTTTTTCCGGGGTCGGCGCGAGTTCGGCGCAACGGCTTCCGGCCCACGCCGGATGATGACGCGGGCCGGAAGCAGCGATCAGGGCGCGGGCCGGTGCGGCTTACGCCCTTGGGCTGTGCCGTCAGGGATAACTGACCAGGTAACTCGGGATGGTGGCGGTGCCGCTCGCCGGGCCGCCGGTGGTGTTGATGACGTTGGTGATCGTCCCGTTGCCGCCGAGCGAGACCGTGAGGAGGTTGTGGAACCTCACGCCGGCTCTGTTCGGCACCTCGAAGCCGCGGGCGGCGACGATCGTTGGGTCGACGTTGAAGTAGCAGTAGCTGCCCACGCCCCACGCCTCGTGGGTGGTGACGGAGTCGGCGACCTTGTACGCCGCGTAGCCCCGGGTGGACCCGTTCATGTACGCGGCCTGGTTCGGCGGATCGTAGGGCAGCTCGTTCTGGAAGAAGATGGTGCGGCCGCCCTGGCCGTTCCAGATCACGTTGTACTTCTGGTAGTGCTCGACGAACAGACCGTAGGCCAGCACGTTGTCACCGTTGACGATCAGCCCGGTGTCGGCGGTGTTGGTGGTCCACCCGATGCCGGCGCCGTGGTCACCGCGCCAGGCCCAGATGTGATCGATGAGCGTGTTGTCGCTGTTGACGATCAGGCTGTTGGTCGCCTTTCCGGCACCGGCCCCGCCGATCCTGAAGAAGACGTCCTGGATGGAGGTCGGGTTGGCTGCGTGACCGGCCGAGGAGCCGCTCGGGCCGACCTCGAGGAGCACCGGCGAGTTGACCGGGCCGGCGTCGAAGAGCAGCCCGGCGAGCTTGACGCCGTCGACGTCGGCGACCCTCATGGGCACCACGCCGTTGTCGGGGATGATCGTCGCGTAGCCCAGGCCGAGGACGACGGTGTTGGCCCGGGTCACGTTGATCGTTTGGTTGACGTGATAGATGCCGGGCGTGAACAGCAGGTTCAGACCCTGGCCCAGCGCGGAGTTGATGGTAGCGGCGGAGTCGCCCGGCTTGGCGACGTAGAACTGGCTGAGCGGGATGGACGAGCCCGGCGTCGCCCCGCCCGCCCAGGTGATGCCCCGGGAGTTCTGCCGCGAGGACGGGACGAACACGTTGTACGCGCCGGAGCCGTCGACGTAGAGGTAGGGCTTCTCCCTCGTGAACGGGCTCTGGTCGAGGGTCGTGTGCGAGGGGTTCGGGAAGTGGTTCGGCGGGGCGCCGTTCACCCCGGAGAACACCATGTTCCACACCGAGCCGTCCCAGCTGCCGAAGGTGCTGTCACGCGACAGCCACTGCTGCTGGGAGTACGACGCGGCCTGGCCGTCGACCTTGGTGTCGGCGATGTACCCTCCGCTGGACCAGCCATAGCCCGACGGGGCGAGGTTGAGGCCGCCACGGATGTGCATGCGGCGGAAGGGTGCGGCCTGCGACACGGCCCACCGGTTGGTGCCGCCGGTGGGGTTGACCGCCAGGTTCTCGGCCGACCGCCAGAAGTTCTGGGGTTGCGTTGCCGCCGAACCAGCCGGCGTCGACGTTGACGCTGCCGTTGATGGTGACGTCGTCGGGCGAGCGGCCGAGGCCGGAGATGGCCGTGTAGAAACCGATGTCGGCGTTGACGTTGTAGGTGCCCGGCTTGAACAGCAACGCGTACCGGTTTGTACCGAACTGGTTGGACTCCTGCTGGCTGAACACCGAGTTGAGCTGGCCCTGGATGGTGGCGGCCGACATCGACGGGTCGAACACGAGCACGTTGGGCCCGAGCGAGCCGCCGCCGACCGGCGGCGGGGTCGTGGAGCCGGGTCCGTAGACCTGGAACTCCCACAGCGAGTAGCCGTAGCCGGTGCTCCGGGCGGTGCCGTACACCCGGACGTAACGGGGCGATGGGTGT
>NZ_JABVEB010000295.1 GCF_014323665.1 Actinomadura sp. HBU206391
GCCGCTCTGAGCCGCCGATCGGTTCAGAAGACCGGTACGCCGTCGCGGACCAGCTTCCAGTTCTCCACATGGAAGGTGGAGGGGTCGATGGTCTTGGCCGCGGAGGCGTACGCGACGATCGCCTCCCGGATCGCGACCTGGGCGTTGTAGACGACCGGGGCGGCGGCGATGTGGGGAAAGCCGCCACCGCCGGACTGGCGGTAGTTGTTGACCGCGACCACGAACTGCTGGTCGTCGGTGACCGCCGTGCCGTCATAGGCGAGGTTGAGTATGCGTGAGCCCTCGGCGCCGGCGATGTCGACGTCGTAGGTGACGCCGGAGAACTGGTCGTAGTTGTAGTCGGGACGGTTGTTCGCGTTCGTCCACGACCTCGGATCGACCGGGGCGTCCGCGGCGACCTGCTTGAAGTACTGCGCCGAGTACTCCAGGTACGCCTTGATCTGGGAACCGGTCAAAATGCTGGCCAACAAGGTGTTGTCGTAGATGTAGAGGCCGGCGATGTCCTTGATCGTGACCTGACCGGCCGGGAAGGTGGCGGCGCGGCTGAACGGCGCGGCGATCGACAGCACCGGCAGTGACGCGTGGGCGGTGCCGGCGACGGCCTCCTTGACCTTCGCGGTCTGCACCAGGTGGATGTAGTCGAGGATGGCGGTGTCCTTCCAGCAGGACTCCGCCGCGGACATCGCCTCGGTGGAGGTCGCCACCTCCTGGTTGACGTACGCCACCACCGTGTCGTGCTGCTTCTTGACCAGCGCGACGAGCTTGGGGTCCTCGTTCACCGTGTTGGTGTTCACCGTCGTGGCCGACTTGCCGGTGACCTTCCAGCGACCGCGGTCCCGGGTCAGTGTGAGGTCGAAGACCGAGAGTCGCTCGCCCCAGCATTTCGGCTCGCTCATCACCACGGTCTCGCCGGTGATCTCGTTGGTGACGAACCGCTCGGCGACGTCGTTGTGCGCGTGACCGAAGAGGATGGCGTCGATCCCGGGGACCTGCTGGGCCACCATGGCCGAGGCGTTCTCCACGGGGATGTCGCCGGTGTAGGACGACACGCCGCTGTCACCGGCGTGCGCGCTGACGACCACGACATCGGCGCCCTCGGCACGGATGGCCGGAACCCACTTCTTGGCGGTCTCGACCAGGTCGAGAAAGTCCAGCTTGCCGGCGACATTGGCCTTGTCCCAGACGGTGACGCCCGGGTTGGTCAGGCCCAGCACGCCGACCCTGATGGGCGGATGGCCCTTAACGTGCATCTTCTTGATGATGTACGGGCGGAACGCCGGCCGGTCGGTGCCCGCGTGGACGGCGTTGGCGGCCAGCGCCGGCGCGTCCATCTGGGCGATCCACTTGTTCAGCAGCGGGAGTCCGTAGTTGAACTCGTGGTTGCCCAGTGCCACGGCGTCATAGCCGATGGCGTTCATCTGCCGCGCTATCGGGTGGATCCGGCCGGTCGTCGTGATGGGCTCCACCGTGGCGTAGTAGAACCCCAGCGGAGTGCCCTGAATGGTGTCCCCCGCGTCGAACAGGAGGGTGCGCTCCCGCCCGCGGTCGGCACGGATCTGCTTCACCAGGCTCGACACTCGCGCCAGGCCGACCACGTTCCCGGCACTGTCGCTGAACTCGGCATCCTGGTAGTAGTCCCAGTTGACCACATTGCTGTGGATGTCGGAGGTGCCCATGACGGTGATGGTCACCGACCGGCCACCGCCCTTCGCGGTGGTCGCCGCCTCGGCCGAGCCGGGCCAGCCCGCGAGAGCGAGCGCGCTCGTGGCGGTCAGCCCGCCGAGCATCTGCCTGCGGCTGACACCCGGGCTCTTGCCATCCGTGGCCTCATCCGGAACGCGGCAGGAACACCACCGAGGCGCTGGGCCGGACCGGTTCCCGTGATTGTGCATGACGAACGCTTTTCCTTCCGGAGGTGACGAGGTGCCAGGTTAGAGCCCGAACGCCGGATTCATCCCGGTGAGATCTTGCCATCCCGGGCCCCGATGATTGGCAGTCCGCGGTCTTGCGACCGCGTGAACAACGGGTGGCCCCTGCGCCGCCGTCCGGTCGCGTCGCGCGTCTCCGCACTTCCGATGGCCGACGCCGTCCAGCGGCAGCGGGTCAGCGTCAAATGGTGTCGGATATTCACCTGGAAGGTTCCGCGAACAACGCTGGACGAGCATTGTGGTCAACGGCCTCGCCGCAGCTCAAGCGTGTTTTTGACCACGCCTATCCCTCTTTCCATCAGATCGCTGATCCGCCCAGCCGCCTCATCGGGCAACAGGTCGGCCACCCAGACGAACAGCGTGCCGGCGTCACCTGAGGAAAAAACCTGCGCCGATGCGTTGTGGTGCGTGTACGGCCCGTCGACGACCGACCAGACGAGGCGGCGAGCCTCATCGTCGAGGTCGACGAGCACCTCACGTACGACCGCACCGTTGAAGAACGTGACGACCCGGTCTCGGCCCTCAAGGTGGGCATCGGTGACGAACCCCGGCACCAGGCGATGATGGAGTGCGCCCCAGTCACGAAGCGCCGCCCATACATCGTCTGGACGAGCGTCAATCAAGATCTCCTTGCGAATCGAAGCCATGCCGGGCCCCTGCCTGTAGAGCGGCGTGCCGCACAACATCGACTGCTCTGCCGCGCGGCGCCGAATGCGATCGGTATATGGCAAGCCTGCCGTCCGGACCGGTGGCCGTCTTGAACTTCCTTGCAGCGCGATAGGCCCCCGCATACGCTCCACGGCGTGCGCACAGTTGCCGACGTCGCCGTCGGTCCCGACTTCACGATCAGGACCGTGACGTGCCACGACGACCACACCAGGTGGTCGCAGCCGGAGTCGCGCGAGGAGTACAACCTTGTGCTGGCGCGCCGCGGCCGCTTCCGACGACGAGTCGATGGTGTCTGCGCCGACATCGACGCAACCCTGGCCTACGTCGGCGTGCCCGGCGCAGAGGAGCATTTCGCGCACCCCGCGGGGGGCGATATATGCACCTGGATCAACCTGCGACCGCCGCTGTGGTTCAAGCTCGCCGGGGACACACTCCTGGCCAGGTCAACGTTCTACGTCGATGCCCAACTCGATCTCATCCACCGGCGCATGCTCACCGCCGCGCGAACTGGTGATCTCGGCTACGCACTGGCACAACAGTTGCTGGAAGCGCTCAGTGACATTCTCAAGCAGGTCAACGCCGGTCCCACGCCGGCCGACGTGCCGATCCACGACACCGACCGGGCTGCCGTAGCCGCGGCCCGGGAAGCGATACTCACCGACCACCCCGCCGCACACGCTCTCCTGCCGCTGGCCGCGCTGCTCGCCGTATCACCGTTCCGGTTGAGCCGGGCGTTCTCCCGCGAGATGGGGGTGTCTGTGACCTATTACCGCAATCGCGTCCGGGTAACCCGCGCACTAGACCGGCTGGAGCACGGCGAGGACAGCCTCGCCGTCTTGGCCGCCGACCTGGGCTTCGCAGATCAGGCGCACCTGTGCCGCACTGTACGACGGCACCTGGATCACACCCCGACCGCGCTACGACGTCTGCTGCGCTCCAGCAACTGAGGATCAAGCAACCAGCCGCCGTCCGAACACGCTCACATCAGCTACTCAGAGACGCGGTGCAGGATCGATGTCCGGCCATGACCGGATGACGTTCGCCGATCTTCACGACCTATCTCCATCCCGTCCAGTGGCAGAAGTAGGGTGTCCCCCGAGCTTTGGACAGCGCATCGGTGCTGTGCGGGTAAGCCTGATGCCGGAGGCCGTACCAGGAGACGGAGCGAGATGAGCGACGTGCAAAAGCAGGTTCAGCAGGCCATCGACGATCTGGTCGCGTCGGGGGCGGAGCGGGGCATGCAGGTCGCCGTCTACCGGCACGGCGAGTTGGTCGTCGACGCGGTCGCCGGAGTCACCGATCCCGACACCGGCCGGCCGGTGTCGCCGGACACCCTGTTCTACAACTTCTCGATCGGCAAGGGGGCGACCGCGACCATCGCCCATGTGCTCGCGGAGCGCGGGGTCTTCGGGTACGACACCCCCGTCGTGGACCTGTGGCCGGAGTTCGGCGCACATGGAAAGGACGCCGTTACGGTGCGGCACGTCCTCACCCACTCGGCCGGCGTGCCCGGCGTGCCGCCGGACACCACGCCGGCGGATCTGTGCGACTGGGACAAGATGTGCGCGGCGATCGCCGATGCCGAGTTGTGGTGGGAGCCGGGCACCAAGGTCGGCTATCACGCGTACACGTTCGGCTATCTCGTCGGCGAGATCGTTCGCCGGGCGACCGGCAAGCCGATCTCGCAGGTCCTGCGAGAGGACGTGACCGGGCCGCTGGGCGTGGCCGACGAACTCTACTTCGGCCTGCCGGTCTCCGAGCACGGCAGGCTCGCCCGGCTGGAGGACGTGGAGGGCGCCGCGGAGATGATGTCGGCGATGCCGGAGGATCTGCCGATGTTCAAGGCGGGGCCGCTGAGCCTGTTCCCGACCGCCGAGCTCGGCAACCGCAGCGACATCCTCGCCGCCGACATCCCGGCGGGCGGCAAGACCTCGGCGCGGGCCATCGCACGCATGTACGCCGCCGTGCTGGGCGACATAGTCGACGTGCACCTGATCTCGCCGGAACGGCTGCGGGAAGCGACGACCGTGGCGGCCAGTGGCGTCGACCAGGTCTTCGGCAACGCGTCCTCGTGGGGGCTGGGCTACTCCATCGGCCTGCTCGACGGCGGCGACCAGGACACTTCGACCGCGTTCGGGATGGCCGGTGCGGGCGGGAGCTTCGCCTACGGTGACACCGCCACCGGCATCGCGTTCGCGTTGACCAAGAACCGGCTCACCACCGATTTCTCCGTCGTCAACCAGATCAACAAGATCGCGACCAGCGCCGCCGCGGACGGCTGAGCCCTCGGACCATCGCCGACCGCCTCCAGAGCGACGGCAATCAGCGACACCCGCGCGTCGGCGTCGCTCTCGTCATGACCTAGCGGTATTGACACGGCTTACGACGGCAAAGATGATCTTTATTGATCGTTGATCAAGGCTCATCCTCCAAGCTCCCTGGTGGTGACCGGATGAAAGTCTCTGTCGGCCGGCCCGGATCGCGTGCGGTCCTGACGTTGTGCACGGCGCTCGCGATGTCGCTGACGAGCGTGATCATGCCCGCGGTTCAGGCGGCGGCCGAGGCGGCGCCCTCAGCGGGCGCGCCCGCAGCGGGACTGCCCAGCGGGCGTACGGACTATCGCTCACTCGCGGACTACGAGAACGACCTGTCCGAGCTTGCCCGGCGCAATCCGAGCCTGGTGAAGCCGATCACGCTGCCGGAGCGCACCCGCGAGGGCCGTCTCGTACGCGGGGTCGAGATCACTGACAAGGCGGCCAGACGCGACGGCAAGCCGGTGCTGCTCGTCGTCGGCATGCACCATGGCAACGAGTGGCCCTCCGGCGAGGTCACCATGGAGTTCGCCCTCGACCTCGTGCGGAAGTACGGCCGGGACCGGCAGATCACCGGGCTGCTCAAGAAGACGCGCATCGTCCTCGTGCCCATCGTCAATGTCGACGGGTTCGTGAAGAACACCCGGCGTAACGCCAACAACGTGGACATGAACCGCAACTACGGCTTCGGCTGGGGCGAGTCGCCGCCGTACGAGGGCGCCGCTCCCTGGTCGGAGCCGGAGACTCGGAACGTACGTGACCTGATCTCATCTCGCCAGGTCACGACCTTCCTCACCATGCACACCTGCCTGGGCAACATGCTCTACCCGCCGCTGCAGCACAAGGCCGGGCTCCCACCGGACATCGCCGCCTTCCGGTCGTTCGCCGACGCGATGGGCACGCAGAACGGCTACTTCCACACCACGTCGGCCGACGACTACGAGACCTCGGGCGAAGTCATCGACTGGTCGTACTACGCCACTCGCGGACTGGGGGTCACCGTCGAGGTCTGCACGACACCGCTCACCCTGCCGCGCACCTTCCAGAGCCTGGTCGTCGATCAGTACCTCGGCACCAACGGGTACGAGGGCAAGGGCATCCGAGGGTCCTTCGTCACCGCGCTCCAGCAGGCCGCCGACCGCGAGGCGCACTCCGTCATCAGCGGAAAGGCACCGCGCGGCGCGGTGCTGCGCATCAGCAAGGACTTCCCACTGTGGACCAACCCGGTCGCCCAGCCCGACGGGACCACCCGGCCGGTCGCCTTCGCCAACCACCTCAGCTCCTCCATGGAGGTCAGCGAACGCAGTGGCCACTTCACTTGGGAC
>NZ_JABVEB010000296.1 GCF_014323665.1 Actinomadura sp. HBU206391
GCGCGAAGGTGCTCGCCGGGACGGCCGATCCGGCCAGGCCGGTGCGCCTCGGCCTCGGCGGCAACGGGATCGGACCGGACGGCGCGAAGGCGCTGGCCGGCGTCCTCGACGGGATCGAGACGCTCGACCTCGGCCGCCCGCCGTCGGAGCGGAGCCTCGGCGCGCCGGCCAACGCCACCGGTGACGCCGGCGCGGCGGCCCTGGCGGCCGCGCTGCCCGGGAGTCGGCTGCGCCGCCTGGAGCTGCGCCACACCGGTGTCACCGGGCGAGGAGCCAAGACCCTGCTCGCGGCCGTCGCCGACGGCACGTGCTTGGAGTACGTCGGGCTCGGCCCGGGCGTCCCCCGGCGGGTGAAGCGGGCCCTCGTACCGCATCTGCGCCCGGCGACGGCCCCGCCGCACCCGGACCGGCACGCGATCGGCAGCGTCTACCGGTGAGCGGCGCCTCTTCCCTGTCCGCGGGTCCGTTCTCACCGGACGACGCCTCCAGTTGGCGGAGGGTCCGCCGCTACGCGGTGCCCCGTTGGATGATCGACCTGGCGACCGAACGCCGGCTGGCCGGTGACTGGCGGGCGGCGTGCGCCGCGGCCAACGTCGACGTCGGCTTCGACCTGGCCGCCATCGCCCGTGACCATGGGCAGGACGTCGCGACCGCGGTCGAGGACGACCTCGGCCACCTCGCGCCGGACCTGCTGCGGTGGCATCTGCCCCGGATTCTGCACGGCCGCACCACCCTCGCCACCCACCGTACGGTCTTCCTGGCCCGCTACGGCGAAGAGCCCCGACGGCGCCTCTTGCGGGCGGGCGATCGGGCGCCCGCAAGAGGGATGTCCGGTCCGTCGCTGCACCTGCTCATGCCCACCATGGTGGACGGGCCGCAGCGGCTCACCCTCCTGTTCGGTCAGCCGCGCTCCAGCCAGGAGAGCGACCGGTTCGGCGAGCGCCAGGACAGCTGGGTCGACGCGCGCCACCTGTGGGACGTCCGGCGAGCGGACGAGCTGCGCGAACGGTGCGGCGGTGGCGCCCGAGCGCCCTTCTTCGGCGCCGATGGCGCTCCCCTCGGCGAGGACGACCTGCCCGCGACCGATCCCGGCCAGGCCGATCCCGCGATGCACACCGAGTGGGTGTCCGGCCTGCATGAGCGGGGCGAGGTCGCGGCCGCCCTCGCCGCCGCGGGCATCGCGATGGACGAGACGGAATCGGTTCGCCGACCTTACTACCGCACTGCCGTGCCGCCGTTGGACCTGCTCGGGCGGTTGCCGCTCGCGCTGACGCGGCTCGCGCCGGAGATCGAGCGGCTGTCCGGGGCCTCGGGCGATGAGCGGTTCGTCATTCCCATCGAATGGCGGATGGCGGTGGTGCTGCACGCCGGGTGCGGTGGCCTGCGGGCGCGGGTCATGGACCCCGGCGACCTCAAGAAGACGCAGGAGCTGCCCGAAGCGCTCTGGCGTCGGCTACCGGACCTGGACCTGCTGCGCGCCGACCTGATCGGCCCGGACGAACTGCACCCGCTGATCCGTTCGGCGCTGTTCCCGGAACGTCCGGTGACCGGCCGGCCGATCGGGCCGCCGGACCCCGAGCCGCCCTCGCCGGTCAGGGTCCGCTGCCGCGGCGAATGGCACGAGGTGGGCTCGCACGACGGCAGACTGCACCTTCCGCACAGCGACGAGGAACAGCAGCGCGAACGCGCAATGCGGGCGTTCGGTGGAGCGATCGCCGGCTGCTTCGCCGTACAGCAGGCATGGGCGAGCGGGACCGGTCGGCTGCCCCGGCTGCTGCGCCGGCAGAGGCAGGAGTTGTTCGCCCACGTCCAGCACGGGGACACGCCCGCGGTGGTGCGCCTGCTCGACGCCGGCGTGGACCCCCAGGTGCGCGACGGCCGGCGACGAACGCTGCTGCACCACCTCCACATGCTCGACCACGAGGCGCTGCTCCCCCGCCTCCTGGCCGCGGGGCTCGATCTGGAGGCCCGCGAGCACAACAACCGCACGCCGCTCCACGTGGCCGTCGGTGATCAGGGCTCGAAGGAGCTCGTGCTGGCGCTGCTCGACGCCGGGGCGAGAATCGACGTCGTCGACACCATGGGCTGGTCGCTGCGCGGCCTGATCCGTCGTCATCGCCGTCGAGAGCTGGCCTTCCTTGCGGAGCGGGTGGCCGGCATAACGCTCGAGGCGGAGGAGATCGACTTCGTCGATTACTCCGAAGACGAGGATGGGGACCAGCCGTGGTGAGCACCGCCGCGGACGATCCGCTCACCGCCGCCGACGACCTCAACGCCCGCGTGCGGGCATGGCGGACCGAACCGGCCGCGAGTCCGCAGCTCGAGGCGCTGACGCTGTGCGTCTCGGCGAACCTGCCCGTCCTGCTCTGGGGTGAGCCGGGCATCGGCAAGTCGGCCGGCCTGCAGCAGCTCGCCGCCGGCCTGGACGTACCGCTCGAAACCGTCATCGCCAGCGTTCACGAGCCGTCCGACTTCGCCGGCCTGCCGATCATCGGCGACGACCCCGCCACGACCGGTGTGTCGATGGCACCGCCGGACTGGGCCGTACGGCTGGCGAACGCCGGCCGCGGCATCGTCTTCTTCGATGAGCTGTCGTCGGCGCCGCCCGCCGTGCAGGCCGCGCTGCTGAGGGTCGTGCTCGAACGCAGGGTCGGCAGCCTGTCGCTGCCTGAACCGGTGCGCGTCGTCGCCGCCGCCAACCCGCCGTCGAGCGCGGCGGACGGCTGGCATCTGAGCCCTCCCCTGGCGAACCGGTTCGTCCACCTGCACTGGACCCACGACCCCCGTACGGTCGCACGCGGCATGGCGGGCACATGGCCATCGGTCTCGGTGCCGCTCGTCGACCCGGCCAAGACGGCCGGCTCCGTGGCCCGTGCCCGTGGCGCGATCTCCGGGTTCCTCACCGCCCGCCCCGGCCTGACCCACCACCTGCCGAACGACGCCGAGGCCCGAGGCGCCGGATGGCCCTCCCCCCGCACCTGGGAGATGGCGCTGCGGCTGCTCGCCGTCGGCTACGCCAGCGGAGCGGGCCAGGAGGCCGTCTCGGCCGCCGTGGTCGGCGCCGTCGGCGACGGCGCCGGAATCGAGCTGATCTCCTACCTCGAGGAGCTCGATCTGCCCGACCCCGACCGGGTGCTGGCCGACCCCGAGGCGTTCGCCCTCCCCCCGCGCGGCGACCGCCAGCTCGCCTTCCTCACCGCGGTGGTCGCCGCGGTACAGGGCGACCTGACCCGACGCCGGTGGGAGGCCGGCTGGGTGGTGCTCGCCAAGGCGGTCGACGCCGGGGTACCCGACGTCGCCGCCCGTGCCGCCGTCGACCTGGCGGCGCTGCGCGACACGGACTGGCCGGTGCCGAGCGGCATCGACGGCTTCCTGGATCTCCTGCAGCTGTCCGGCGCGCTGCCCGGCCGGTGAGTGCGTGATCGAACTCGACCGGGCCAAGCTGCTCGCCGCCCGGTACCGCGCCGCCACCGATCGCCCCTACTTCGCCTCGGCGGTGTACGCGCTGTCGATCGTCCCGAGCCGTGGCCTGCGGACCATGGGCGTGGACCGGCACTGGCGCTGCTATGTCTCGCCCGACTTCGTGGCCGCGCTGACCGTTCCCGAACTCGCGGGCGTGTGGATTCATGAGGTCTCGCACCTTCTGCGTGACCATCATGGACGCGCGGGGCGGCTCCCGGCCGCCGAGCAGCGCGACCGGCTGCGGATCAACATCGCCCAGGACTGTGAGATCAACGACGATCTGGTCGCCGACCGGCTGACCCTGCCCGCCGGCCGGATCGAACCGGGCGTGTTCGGCCTGCCGAACGGGCTGCTGTTCGAGGCCTACCTCTCCCGATTGCCGGCAGACCTAACGGAGGTCGACTGCGGCTCCGGCGCACACGGGTGGCCCGCGCCATGGGAGGTCGAGGAAGGAGCGGCACCGGGCGTCGGCCCGGTCGAGGCCGAGGCCCTGCGCAGGCACACCGCGGAGGCGATGCGCGCTCACCGGCGCGCCCGAGGGCACCTTCCGGCGGGTTGGCAACGGTGGGCGGAACAGGTGCTCGAACCCGTCGTGGACTGGCGGCGGGTGCTCGCCGGCGCCGTCCGCGAGGCGGTGGCCTGGGCCGGCGGGGCGGTGGACTACACCTACCGCCGCCCCTCCCGCCGCACCTCGGCGATGCGTGGCGTCGTGCTGCCGAGCCTGCGCCGTCCGCTGCCGCACGTGGCGATCGTCGTGGACACCTCGGGATCGATGACCGACGACGACCTCGCTGAGGCGCTCGGCGAGGTCACCGGCGTGCTGCGCGAGGTGGGCATCCGGGGCAACAGGGTCACCGTGCTGGCCTGCGACGCCGACGTGCACGCCGTTTCGCGGGTGACCCGGGCAGAGCAGGTGACCCTCGGAGGAGGCGGCGGCACCGACATGCGCGTCGGCATCGCCGCGGCACTGGCCGCACCCCGACCGCCCGGCGTCGTCGTGGTGCTCACCGACGGTGAGACCCCGTGGCCGGACCAGCCGCAGTCCTGCCGGCTGATCGCCGCCCTCATCGGCAGCGCCCCGCCGGACCCGCCGGGCTGGGTGGAAACGGTGCACGTCACTCCCGCCGAAGGCCGAGCGGCCCGGGGATAGCCGAATCGGTTGCTCTTCAGTGCCCTCCTCGTCCTCCCCGGCAACAGTTTCCATACCCCCGCGATCGCCATAGCCGTACCCCCGAAAGGCATGCCCCCGGGCGGCTCGGTAAGCTCGGCCATGCCCTCCTCATGTCATTGTGCGGCTGCGCCACAGGGTCGACGACCCGCCAATTGCCGACGCGATCCGGCGATCGGCGCCGAGGCCGGTATTTCCGGCGATTGAAGGGCTCCCAGAGCGCCGGGCCACGGGACAGGACGGGTCAGCCCGGCCACGACACGGTGTGGATCGCCCGGTCAGGCCACGGCACGACTCCACGGGCGGCGATCAGCTCTCCGAGCCTCGCGATGCCCGCCAGCGGCTCGACCCGACGTCTGATCGCATTACCCTATGCTGAGGCCGGGGCCGCAGAGAAAGGAACACGCAGTGGCGACTAAAGTTATCATGGTGGATGATTTCGATGGCTATGACGGCGAAGACGTCGCCAAACGGGACTTCGAGATCGCTGCGACCAAGTACACTATTGACCTCGGCGATGAGAATTTTAAGAAGCTGCAAGAGGTGCTCGACGCCCTCGCGCCGTATCTCGAGAAAGCAGCGGAGGTCAAGCAGGCGGGCAGGGCCCGCAAGAGCTCGACCGACGTTGGTCCGCGCCTTCGTGGCTACTCCAACAGCGATGTTCGCGAGTGGGCCGACCGCGAGGGCGTCGAGATCAGCGCACGCGGCAAGATCGCCGATGAGGTCTACGAGAAGTTCATAGCCGCTCATCCGGACGCCAAGCCGGGAGACTGACCGGCTACCAGGCTTGGGAGGAAACACTTTCATGGCACAGCGAACGGTCGTCGAGTTGCTCGACGACATCGACGGCAAGACCGCCGACGAGACGGTGACGTTCTCGATCGACGGTGTCACCTACGAGATCGACCTGAGCTCGAAGAACGCGGACAAGCTGCGCAACAACCTGACGCCGTACGTGGAGAAGGCCCGCAAGGCGGGTGGGCGCCAGGCCGGTCGCTCCGGCCGGGGCACCGGGACGCGCACCACGCACACCCGTGAGCGCTCCGCGGACATCCGGGCCTGGGCGAAGCAGCATGGCATCACGGTGAACGACCGCGGTCGTATCCCCGCCCAGGTCGTCGAGGCCTACGAGGCCAACGACCCGAGCAGGGCCAAGGACAGTGGCAAGAAGGTCCCGCAGACCAAGTTCCAGGGAGCCTGACCGCTTCTGCGTCCCCAGCCGCCCGGCGGCGGATCATCGCAGGACCACATCACGGTGCGTTCTTGCGATGATCCGCCACCGGGCGGTTCCGGTCGGCCGACTGCGGGATCTCAGCCGGGCGAGGGTCTCGGATCGAGCGGTGCCCGCCATTGCTCATCGGCCGGGAGCTCGGTCATCCCCGTCAGGCGGCGGAACGCACGCAGCCGCACGTCCGGATCGGGATCGGTCGTCGACACCGTGGCGAGCGCTCCGGCGGACCGAGCGCCGGCGGCCGCCGGTCGTCCGGGATCTTGTCATAGGTCCCGCGGAACACGCGCAGGCCGGCCGCTCGCACCCGCCCATCGGGATCGGCGAGCAGCGGCCGCAGTGCCTCGCGAACGTACGCGGCGCCGTCTTCGCC
>NZ_JABVEB010000297.1 GCF_014323665.1 Actinomadura sp. HBU206391
TCCTTGCCGATCCACCGGGCCAGGTCCGACCAGGCATCCAGCGTCCGGGGGTGCTCGGCGCCGAGCACCCGGCGGTCGACGTCGAGGATGCGCCGGCACATTCGGACGGCTTCGTCGTGCCGGCCCTGCATGCCGAGTGACCAGGCGAGGTCGATGCCGGTGGCCAAGGTGTCGGGGTCCTCTGCTCCGAGCACGCGGTGCTGGTCCGCGGTGAGCTCCCGATACATCTGCTCTGCCTCGTGGTAGCGGCCTTGCGCCATGACGACGTCCGCCAGTTGGTCACGCGTGTCGAGGGTGTCGGGGTGGGCTTCACCGAGCAGCCGTCGCCTGTCACCGAGCAGGCTGCGGAGGATCTCCTCGGCCTCATCTGGCCGTTCTCGGCTGAACGCGACGGTCGCCAGCCGGTGGCGCGCGGCGAGCACCTCGGGGTGCTCGTCTCCGAGGCGTGTGGCGGCGACCGACAGGCTGGCGCGGGCCAGTTCTTCGCCCCCGGCGCTCTCCTTGTTGCCATCGAGCCAGAGAGACCCGAAAGCCCTGCCGCTGACGCCGAGCAGGGCGATCAGCGCGTCGTCCTCCAGATGCGGTGCGAGCCAGAGCAACATGGAGCGAATGTGCGGAAGCAGGTTCTGCCAGGAGGGCCAGTCCGATGGGCGCTCGCTGTCGAGACCGTCCGCGGCGGCCCGAACGAGGGTGACCGCGGCGTCTCCTATGGCGGGAAGCCTGGTTCTGTATGTGGTGAGCAGCCGCGTACGACCGGTGTCGGCGACCACCGGATGCACCGTGATCCGTCGATCGGGCGTGATGTCGATGAGCGCCACCGTGGCCAGCGCACGCAGGCCCTCCAGCCGGTCGCGGTGCTCCTCCGCCGACAGCACCGATCCGGGGATCGGTGTTCCGGGCGCGAAACACGACAGCGTGCACAGCAGGTGTCGCGCCTGCTCCACCCCCTGCCCGGCGAGAGCGTCCAGCGACAACTCCCAGGTCCGCAGCACGGCACTGCGGGGCTCGATGCGGGGACCGGTGCGCGCGGAGTCGAGGTCGGCGACCGCGTCCGGCGCCAGGGCACCGTCGAGCGCGTGCCGGTAGTCGGCGAAGCTGTGCCACCGGGCGAAAGGAGTCGCCAGGTAGGCGCCCGCCAGGTGCAGCGCCAAGGGCAGGCCGCCGAGCCGCCTGGCCAGCGCCAACGCCTCCTCGCCGCCCGGATCGCCATCGCTCACCTCAGAGGCCGACCGGCGGAGCACCGCCGCGGCGCTGGCGTCGTCAAGCGTCTTGACGATCCGCAGCCGCACCCACGCTCCCCAGGCGCTCGTGTCGGTGTGTCGCGTCGTCACCAGGACCATGAGCCGGCCACCGGGCCGGATCCACCCGGTGCCGTCCGCGGGCATCGAGGCTCCGCCGGCCGCCAGCACACCGGGATCGTCGGCGTTGTCGAGGATCAGGAGCCCCTGCCGCGCGGACAGCACCTCCCACACTCGGTCGGGCGCGGTGGCGGCTCCCTCCCGTACCTCCCGGGCGACCGCCTCAGACGCCCCGACCTGACGAAGGATCTCCAGGACCCCGCCACGCAGGGAGTCCGCGTCAGACGCGTTCACCCACCACACCTGCCGGCCTCGCCTACGAGCCTCGACGGCGACCGAGAGCGCGATGGTCGACTTGCCGACGCCGCCCATCCCGGCCAGCACCCACACGCCTCCCGTCCGCTTCGGTTTCCGTGCGCGGCGCCCCGGCCCGCGTCCCAGCCCACGCCCGAACCCACGCCCCAGCGCGCGACCCAGTTCAGCCAGTAGATCGCCTCGGCCCAGCACCTCCGCGGGGAGGCGGCCCACCGGTACCGCGACGGGAAGCGTTCCGCCGGCCGACTCGTCGGGTGCCTCAGCGCGCCGTGCGTCGCGGCGATCGAGAATCGCGACCCGTAGCTGCCACACGCCCACACCGAGCCCGACCACCCCCGCGAAGGACGCGAGTACGCCCAGCAGCTCCATGCCCCTGACGATAAAGCCGCCCGAGCCGTCAGGGCAGGGCGTCTTGTGGAGGCTCAGGTGAAAGCGCGGACACCTTCACTCGGGCGGGCACCTCAGCCGAACGACGAGTCGTACCAGGCAACCCACGAACTCCAGGTCGCCGCACGGCGGAGTCCAGCCGTCGGCGGAGGCCATGGCGGTGAGCGTTGCCGAGCCCTCCACCGGATAGCGCGTCCGCGAATCGTCACCCGGCCGTGGGGCGTACCGGCAGTGCACCGCGGTGATGTGGCCGACCTTCGCGCGCGTGACCGGCACCTCGTCCGACCGGCCGCTGTGATGCTCTTCCGCGGCGTCCACCGTCACCGCGGCGTCGCCGAGGACCATCGTCAGCCAGTCCGAGTCCACGTCACGCAAGGTCCACGACACCTCGGAACCGACCGTGAACGTTTCGCCGCAGCACTGCATCTGCCAGGCGTCGACCCACACGGTCATGTCCACGCAACGAGTCTCGCCGACCCATCGCAGCTCCTCAACGCCGTATCGGCTCATATGCGGGCCGCTCATTCCGCAGCATCAGGTACGACCGGGTTCGGCGTCACCGATCGTGGCGGCGTCGGTCCGCGCCTGCTCTTCGAGACGGAGCGTGGCGTCCTTCCAGGCGATCGGCAACTGTTCGACCGGGACCTCCCAGAAGGTGAAGGTCGACTTCCGCATGGTCGCCCGCAGGCCGGTCATGATGCTCCGGTGCGGTTCTCGCCTCGCCTTAGAGAGTGTGACTATCTATCAGAAACAGGATCGTACTAGATATTGTCACTATCTAACAGTCGAATGATCTCCTGGTCTTCACGCCTGCCGCGATTGCGGCGGCCCCGTGGCCGCCGGCCCGCATCGGGGCGGCACGATTCGGCCCCGTCGCTACAGCCGGCGGAAGATTGCCGCAGTCGGGTGCGGGACGCTCTGGGCGCTGCGGGTAGACACCTCCTACCGTCAGGGCACGTTTCTCCAGACCCTCAGAGGTGGCGATGCTGATCCACCGGTACGCGGGCTCGGCGCTCGGCGGCAGCGACTGCGAGGAGTGGCAGCCCGGCTTGCTGCACCAGCCGGTGAACTCGCTGTCCAGCCTGGCCTACGTCGCCGCCGGCCTATGGATCGCGACCCGTTGGGGAACCGATCGGGCCGACCGGGTGACGGCCGTCGTGTTCGGAGCAGCGGTCCTCAGCATCGGGGTCGGCAGCCTGCTCTACCACGGGCCGCAGTGGCCCGGATCGGCGGTCGTCCACGACGCCACCATTCCATCAGCGGTGCTGTTCATCACGGTGAACGATCTCGCGCTGCTGCGCGGATGGGGGCTCCACCGGCAGATGACCACCTACGCGATGGCGGTCGCGGCCGCCTGCCTGCTGGCGGTCGTCCTGCCCGCGTCCAGTGGCACGGTGGTGGCGCTGTCCGCGGTGTCCGCCGTGGCGGCGGAGGCCATGCTGGTCCGCCGGCGCCGCGACCACTCCGCACGAGCCGCGCTTCTGCTCGCGGGGACCCTGCTGGCCGCCGCCCTGGCCGGGCTGGCCGGGCGCACCGGGTCGCCGTTGTGCCGTCCGCACAGCCTGCTGCAAGGTCACGCGCTGTGGCACGTGCTCACCGCTGCGGCCTTGCTGCAATGGCATCGGCTGCGTGCAGAGGGCAAGGCCGGACGTTCTCGCCCGCTCAGGCCCACCCGGTAGCGAGATCCAGCCGATCCCGCAATCCGTTCCCCCACTCGACCTGGTGGCCCATGGATGTGGTCTCATGGCGCTGGTTCGCCCATATGGCATTGCGCCGAGCCGTGGCCGCCTGACGGGCGGCATGTCCCGTCAGGGGTCTTCGGGCCGGCAGTCGCCCTTCTGTGGTTCCGCTCGGTCGGAAGGGCTGTGACCAGGGCGGTTGCGAGCGTCCCAGGTCGGCAGGCAGTGGATGAGGTAGCGCCCGGTGGCGTCATGGGTGGTGTGGACGCGGTGCGGGTTCTCCTCGATCCAGCGGTTGTGGAATGCGCACGCGGGTGCGAGCTTGTCGTTATCAGTGGGTGAGCCGAGTTTCCAACCACCGGTGTGGTGGATTTCGCACAGATTGGACGGGATGTCACACCCGCTGACCGCGCAGGTGGCGTAAAGCGCCTGGAGGACTCTGCGTTGGTGCGGGGTGGCGAAGCGGGTGGTGCGCCCCAGGTAGAGCGGGTGTCCACCGGGCCCGAGAACCAGCGCTGAGACTCCGCCGTTGAGGGCGATCTGGCGGACCCGGTGCGCGGGGACGGGGGTGCCGTCGGGCATCCGGCCGGGCGCGTCGTCACCTTCCAGAGTCTCGATCGTGGTGATGATGGTGACGGGGCTGCGGCGGTGGCCTTGTGACAGGACGCTCATGAGGGCGTTGGCAAGGCGTTGCCCGTGGTCGCGGTCGTCGCCCACGCCAGTGGGCTTGGCCAACGGCTCCAGGACCTGTGCGAACACGGCGGTGTCTTCGGGGGTGAGGAACATCTTCACCCACGAGGAGCCGTCCAGTGACTTGGCCTTCTCTATCCAGGATCTGGTGAAGGGCCGCCGTGCCTCGGATGGCGGGCTGTCGGTGCCGTCACGCTCGGAGATGACCTCGTGGATGCGTTGCGCGGCCCGGGCGACCTGCCCGGCCGAACAGTCCTGTTCCTTGAGGCCGAGGAGGAGGCTTTCCGCGGCTGCGGTGTCGGCGTCGTTCGTCCGGCAGACGGCGTCGGCGATCGTCGCGGCGTAACCGTAGGAGAGCTCGCTCGATGCCATCAGCTTGTCCACCAGTGGCAGCCGTTCCAACTGCCGGGCGAGCACGAGCCGTTCCTTCGCCCGCCCCGGGCGCATGCCCAGATGCTTCTTCAGCCAGGCGGTGGTGGAGGTGAAGCCCTGTCGGCGCGCTTCGCCGCTGCGGTCCACCGCCCGTACGAGATGCGCCAGCGCGGCCTCACTGAGGTCGATGGTCCTGCCCAGACCCTCCGCGAGTTCCATGCATGAAACGGGAGACTCCGCGGGCGGCCGCCCGGCCAGCTCCAACGCGACCATCGATCCGGCTCTCACCAGCTCATCCGGTGAGGCGGCATCCAGATCGATCGTCACTGTCCGCACAAGCAAAGACTACCTAAAGTAATCACCCAAGTCGAACAAAGATTCGATACTCAGGGGTGATAATCGGCTTTCCTTGCGGCGTTGAGATCGAACCGCGGCCGATGTTCGCCGCGATGGAAGGCCCGGCGGTCAACCGTTCACTCCTGCCGCGGCCGGCGCGAATCGGAGGTGGGGCGATGGGTCAGGGCAGGTCAGGCGGAGATCTCCGCGGAGATTCCATAGTGGTCGGACAGGAAGGCGGCCTGGCCGTCGGCGAGGCGGACCTCCTCCTGGAAGACCAGCCGTGCGCCGACCGTCAGCGGTTCGGAGGTCGGCGCGCGCACGAGCACCTGGTCGAGGGCCTTGGTGTCGCTGTACTGCGGTGTGGGCCGGTACGTCGGCTCGGTGTCGCCCGCCATGACATCACGTAGGCCGGTGGCGGACACGAACTCGTCGAAGAGCCAGGAGTCCCGGGGGACGTTGAAGTCGCCCATGACCAGGAGCGGATCCTGTGGGCCGACGGCGGTCACGGCGGAGGCGAGTTCCTTCAGCTCGGCCGTCTGGACCTGCGTGAAGGTGCTGGTGGGGGACCAGTCGTCGGACATGTTGGCGGACAGATGCGTGTTCATGACCGTCAACGACCGGCCCTCGATCTGGACGCGGGCGATGAGCGCGCCCTTCCGCATGAGCCACTCGCCTCGGACGGGTCCGTGGCGGCGGAAGGGCGCGAAGCGTCGTTCGGCGATCGGCCACCGGGAGAGGATCACCAGGCCGCCCCTGACCAGGGGGAGTCGGGCACCGTGGGCGACATGGTCGTACGACTTCGTGACCTTGCGGAGCAGCGCCAGATTCAGCGGTGACATGACCTCCTGCAGGCACACCACGTCGTAGTCCGAACGCTCGAGGAGTTCGCCGAGCACACGGAGCCGGGCCCGGGTCTGCCCGCGGAACAGGGTGTTGAACGTGAGCGCCCGGATCGTGTCCATCCGACTGCCTCCTCGTGGAATCGGCCATCGGCCAGCGCCCAACTTAGCTTGATCTTTAAACTGCCTGTTCGATGCGGGTGGTGAGGGTTTTCTCGCGTTTGATCGTTTTGCCGGCGTCATGGTGGGGTGTGGGCCGTTGGTTCTTGGATCCGGGCGGTG
>NZ_JABVEB010000298.1 GCF_014323665.1 Actinomadura sp. HBU206391
CGACAGGGTGATCACGGAGATCCGGTCGCCGTCCGAGCCCGGTTCCAGGGCGAGGTTGACGCGTTGGCCGAACCGCAGCAACCGCAGGCCGCCCGCCCCGAAGGCCGTGGCGTCGAAGTCGAGCGCCGTGCCGTCATCGAGCAGCACGCTGCCCGAACGGGTGGCGGCGTCGTAGGTGCGCACCGTTCCCTGCATGACGGTCAGCCTATCCACTGAGAGGGCGACGGCGGCATGATCATGACGGGGCGAGCGCGGGCAGAAGGGGGGCGATGGCCGTGGTGCGCGGACCGGCGCCGAGCCTGAGCGCGGCGAGCAGATCGTCGAGGGTGTCCACGTCACGCCGAACGCTGGAGATGCCCTCCATCGCGAGCTCTCGGGCACCCTGAGCACGATGCCGCGCGCGAGAGTCGGGGCCGAACGCCGGGGAGAAGGCGGCTCCTGGCGATGCGACGTAGAGTGTGGTTCCGACAGCGGCGGAATCCGGCACGAACGCCGTCGCGCCGTGGGCGGCCGCGGCGCCGAGGACCTCGGACAGTTCAGCCGACCGCAACGCCGGCAGGTCTGCCGACAGGGCGCCGACGCCGGCGTCCGGAGCGAGGTCGCGGGCGAGCGCGGCGCCGTGCGAGAGCGCCGGGTTGAGGCCGGCGTCCGGCTCGTCGGGGACGATGTGGGCTCCCAGACCGGCGAGCTCACGGGCGGCGAGTGGATCGTCAGTGACGACGATGACCGCCCTGACCCGCTCGCTGCGGAGGGCGGCGGCTACGGTGTCGGCGGCGACCGAGAGGGCCAGTGCTTCACGGTAGGGGCCCGCCGCGGCGGACATGCGGGACTTGGCTCGGGCGAGGACCTTGACCGGGATCACGAGGGACCACAGAAGGTCGGGGGCGCTGAAGGCTGAAGTAGACATGGCAACTCGACACTATGCGGACGCACCGCGAAACTTGAGGGCACCCCGAGCTCGGGGCATCGCATGAGGAGGACGGGCATGAGCCACGACTATTCGCCGCTCTGGCGCAAGACGTCGATCGCCATCCTGCGCCCGCTGTTGTACACGCTGCTGAAGCGGGACTGGAAGGGGCAGCGCAACGTCCCCCGGAAGGGCGGGGTCATCATCGCCGCCAACCACCTGTCGTGGGCCGACCCGCTGGCGCTCGCCCACTTCGTGTACGAGTCCGGGCGCTACCCCGTCTACCTCGCGAAGGCCCCGCTGTTCCATGCCAAGGTGGTGGGCCGGATCATCCGCGGAACCGGCCAGATCCCGGTCTACCGCGACCGGGCCGACTCCGCCGACGCGCTCAAGGAGGCCGAAGAGGCACTCCGCGCCGGTGAGTGCCTCATCTTCTACCCCGAGGGCACCTGCACCCGCGATCCCGAGCTGTGGCCGATGACCGGCCAGACCGGGGTGGCGCGGCTCGCCCTGGCCACCGGGGCCGAGGTCGTACCGGTGGCGCACTGGGGCGCGCACCGGCTGTGGCCGTACGGCACCAAGAGGTTCCGGCCGTTCCCGCGCAAGACCATGCAGGTCGTCGCGGGGCCGCCGGTCGACCTGTCGGAGTACGCGGGCCGGCCGGAGAGCAAGGCCACGGTGCGGGCCGCCACTGACATGATCATGCGAACCATCGCCGACCTGGTGGGCGAGCTGCGCGGGCTGGAGCCGCCCGAGCGGCTCTACGACCACCACAAGGCCATCGAAGAACGACGGGACAGAACCGACAGAGAGCAGGCGTCGTGACGCGCGAAGGCATGAGCAGGGGTGCGGTCATGGGGTCGGGGTCGTTCGGCACCGTCTTCGCCAAGGTCCTGTGCGACGCGGGCGGTGAGGTCAACCTGTGGGGCCGCCGTCTTGAGATCGTCGAGGCGATCAACGAGCGGCGGGAGAACCCCGACTACCTGCCGGGTGTGGAGCTTCCCGAGACGATGCGCGCGACCCTCGACCCGGCCGAGGCACTCGAGGGTGTCGACTACGTCGTGCTGGCGGTGCCCTCGCAGACGTTGCGCGCGAACCTCTCGGAGTGGAAGCCGCTGCTGCCCGAGGGCGCGGTGCTCGTCAGCCTCATGAAGGGCATCGAGCTGGGCACCGGCCGCCGCATGTCGGAGGTCATCCAGGAGGTCGCCGACGTGCCGCAGGAGCGCGTCGCCGTGATCAGCGGCCCCAACTTCGCCCGTGAGATCGCCGCTCGTCAGCCCGCGGCCTCGGTGGCGGCATGCACCGACGCCGATACCGCCCGGCGCCTGCAGGCCGCGTGCATGACCCCGTACTTCCGGGTCTACACCAACACCGACGTCATCGGGTGCGAGCTGGGCGGGGCGGTCAAGAACGTCATCGCGCTGTGCGTGGGAATCGCGGCCGGGCTCGGCTTCGGCGACAGCACGCGGGCGATGCTCATGACCCGAGGGGTGGCCGAGATCGCCCGGCTGGGCGCCGCGCTCGGCGCCGACCAGCACACATTCGCGGGCCTGGCGGGCCTCGGTGATCTCATCGCCACCTGTAGTTCCCCCCTGTCGCGCAACCGGACCTTCGGTGAGAACCTCGGCCGGGGTATGACATTGGAGCAGGTCACGGCGGCCACCAAGCAGACGGCGGAGGGAGTCAAGTCATCCGAGGCCGTGCTCGAGCTCGCCCGCAAGCACAACGTGGAGATGCCGATCACGGAGGTGGTCGCGGCGGTCATGCACCACGGGATGCCGATCTCCGAGGCCGGTTATCTGCTGATGTCGCGTTCGCCCAAGCCGGAGCGCTACGGCGTGGACGAGTAGAGCCGGCCCCGGCCCATCGGGTCGGCCGTCTTGATCGCTGGGCGAGCCGGTTCGGGGGAGCCGGGCAGCGAGACCGGCGGCGATGCGTGCCCGTCCGCGTCCGTGGGTTCCGTAATGTTCGTGCGTGGGCGATCGGTGCTGATCGCCGGTAAGGTCGGTCATCATGTCCGAGCAGTCCAAGATTCGTGTTGCCGTCGTCTTCGGCGGGCGCAGCTCCGAGCACGCCATCTCCTGTCTCACCGCCGGCAGTGTCATGGCGGCGATCGACCGTGATCGCTACGAGGTCGTGCCGATCGGCATCGCCACCGACGGCCGCTGGGTGCTGGCGCCCGCGGACCAGCGGCTGTCCATCGAGGACGGCAAGCTGCCGGAGGTCGACTCCGCCGGAGCCGCTCTCGCGCTCCCGTTCGACCCGGCCGGCCGCGGCCTCATGGTGGTCGAGCCCGGCCAGGTGCCGCGCACCCTGGGCGAGGTCGATGTGGTCCTGCCCCTGCTGCACGGCCCGTACGGGGAGGACGGAACCATTCAGGGGCTGCTCGATCTGGCCGGCGTCCGTTACGTCGGCGCCGGGGTGCTGGCCAGCGCCGCCGGCATGGACAAGGGCTTCATGAAGATCATTTGGTCCGGGCAGGGGCTGCCGGTCGGACCGTATGTCGTGGCCACCGAGCGCGACTGGCGGCGCGAGCGCAAGCGCGTGGTCGACGAGGTCAAGGAGCTCGGCCGGCCGGTGTTCGTCAAGCCCGCACGGGCCGGGTCGAGCATGGGCATCAGCAAGGTCGACTCCGAGAACGACCTCGACGCGGCGATCGAGGCGGCTCGGGAACACGATCCCAAGGTGATCATCGAGGCGGCGATCGACGGGCGTGAGATCGAGTGCGGGGTGCTCCAGGGCATCGGTGACGACCCCGCCGAGGCCAGCCTCCCGTCCGAGGTCAACGTGGCGGACGGGCACGACTTCTACGACTTCGAGGCGAAGTACCTCGATGACGGGCTTCGGCTCGACATCCCGCCGAGGCTGCCGGTCGAGGTGATCGAAGAGGTCCGGCGGATGGCGGTCCGGGCGTTCGACGCGCTCGGCTGCGAGGGGCTGGCCCGGGTGGACTTCTTCTACACGAGCGACGGCCGGCTGCTGCTCAACGAGATCAACACGATGCCGGGCTTCACTCCGGCCTCGGCGTTCCCGAAGATGTGGGCCGCCAGCGGCCTCGACTACCCGGCCCTGGTCGACCGGCTGATCCAGACCGCCCTCGCCCGCTCCGTCGGACTCCGCTGACCCGCCCGCCCGCGAACGAACGCGAGATCACCCGACCGGTGCGGTGATCTCGCGCTCGCTCGAATCCGCCGGGCGCCCAGCAGTGATCTCCCATGCGGGCGGCCCGTCAGAACCTGACCCAGGCGCGCTCCTTGAGATCGCTCAGGGCGTTGCCGCGCAGACCGGCGTCGGACATGGTCCACAGCGTGTCGCCGATCACCAGTGATCGGCGGATCTGCGAGCGCGGATGTTCGACCGTGCCGAGGCCGCGAATGCCGTCGGCGGTCACCCGCAGCGCCAGCGCCTCTCCCTTGCCGTCGGGCGCGGTGATCGGTACGACCGTGAGCCCCGTCTGCGGCCAGAACAGGAACGCGTGCGGATCATATTCGGCCTCGGCGCCCACGTTCGGCAGGTGGAACCGGGCCAGCCGCTTCGGCTGCCGCGTCACGTCGAACAGCGAGACCTGGAGGCCCTGGGTGCGGCCTTCGGCGCTCGCCTCTTGGCCGACTCCGAGCAGGCGGCCGTCGCCTGCGGGGTGCAGGTACGCCGAGTAACCGGTGATCTTCAGCTCGCCGGTGACCTTAGGTCGGGCCGGGTCGCGGAGGTCGATCGTGTAGAGCGGGTCCACCTGCCGGAACGTCACCACGTAACCCGTGGGCCCGATGAAGCGCACCGAGTAGATGCGCTCTCCCTTGCCGAGCCCTCCTACGCTGCCCACGACGTCGAGCCTCGGCCCCTTCTGGGCCAGGACGTGCACCGTGCTGCTGCCTCCGGACCCGCTATCGGCGGGCTCGTGGGTCGTGGCGACCCGCAGCCGCCCGTCGTACTCCGACATGGAGTACTGGTTGAGCAGCGTGCCGGGCACCGAGCCCGAGGCGGCGTAGCGGGGACGCCCGGCGCCGGTGACGTCGAAACGGTGGATATCGGTCCGGGCCTTCTGCGGTTTCGCCGGTTTCACCGACTTGAGCAGGGGGCCGGTGTTCCCGTAGTCGGATTCGCTGATGTAGAGGCTCGATCCGGTGCCGTACACGGTGCGGCCGTTGGTCACCACGCTGACCGGATCGGCGTCCGTGATGGCGTCGCCGCCCAGGTTCACCGTGAGCACGCTGAGAACCGAGGTGCCCTCGGAGCCGGACGGGCGGCTCACGCGCTCGCACGGCACGCGCAGGCTCTGCCGGTTCGCACCGGTCGTCACCTCATAGCGCGGCAGCCAGGCCTCCAGTGGAGCGCGCCGTACGATCCGGCGGTTCTCGGCGGTGGCGGCGGTGTCGGAGCGGCCCTGCCGCCACGGCGGGAACTGGATGCGCGGGGCTGACCGAAGCACGACCCGGGCGGTCGAGCCGGTCTGACGGGCGTCGAGGTAATCGCCGTCGGCGGTGAGGGTGCTGAGCACACGGGGCTTGCCGGCCAGGTCGACGAGCAGCAACCGCAGCCGCGGGCCGCTCACCGAGGGGTCAGGGCGGACGCCCTGGACGCCCTCGTCCACGGCGAACCGCTGCTCCGGCAGGATGATCATCGCTCGATCACCGGCCAGCAGCAGGTCACCGGTCGCCCACGGCGCGTTCACGGTGGGCAGTGACAGCGTTCCGGTGACCTTGCGAGCGGCGGGATCGACGACGTGCAGTTCGCCGCGGGCGATCGCCACGATGCGGCGGCCGTCGGTCTTGACCAGGTCGGGCTCGTCCACGCCCGCCTCGTGCGCATTGGTGCTCGAATGATCCGGCGCCTGTTTCGCGACCGCGCCCGGTGCCACCGGCGCCGCGTCGGTCCCCTGCGCCGACTCGGCACCCGGCAGTGCGCGGCCGCCGAGATCGGCGCGGACCGCCATGCCGTTGGGGAGGCCGTACGGTCCCACCTGTTTCTCAGCGGTCGTGCGCAAACCTGAGAGCAGTTGCGAGCAGTCCGTGTACGCGACGAGCCGCATCGGCGGGGCGTCCGCCGGTGCGGTCGGGGTGGGGGTGTCCGCGCCGCGTTGGCCGGTACAGCCGCACACCAGCGCCAGCACGGAAAGGGAGATTGCGGACCAGGATCGTCGACCCAGAGCACCCATTGCCCTTGGACGGCATACGGGCGGCTCCGGTTCCGCCCTTCACGGAAACGGCTGAGCGGCGGGGCGGCGGAGTACGGCCGC
>NZ_JABVEB010000299.1 GCF_014323665.1 Actinomadura sp. HBU206391
CTATATCGCCCCGCAGTTCATGACCGATCCCGACCGCCTCGAAGCGGTCCTGGACGATACCTACGTCCTGCTGGTCGCCTCCAAGGTCTCGGCGAACAAAGATCTGCTCCCGGTGCTGGAGGCCGTCATGCAGACCGGTAGACCACTGCTGGTCATCGCCGAGGACATCGAAGCGGAAGCGTTCGCCACACTGCTGCTCAACAAGGTCCGTGGTGTGTTCAAGTCCGTGGCCGTCAAGGCCCCGGGCTTCGGTGACCGCCGCAAGGCCATGCTGCAGGACATCGCGGTGCTGACCGGCGGCCAGGTGATCAGCGAGGACATCGGCCTCAAGCTGGAGAACACCTCGCTCGACATGCTCGGCCAGGCCAAGCGCGTCGTGGTGACCAAGGACGAGACCACCATCGTCGATGGCGCCGGCGACACCGAGGACATCGCGGGTCGCGTCAACGCGATCCGGGTCGAGATCGAGAACAGCGACTCGGACTATGACCGCGAGAAGCTCCAGGAGCGTCTCGCCAAGCTGGCCGGCGGCGTCGCCGTCATCAAGGCCGGTGCTGCCACCGAGGTCGAGCTCAAGGAGCGCAAGCACCGCATCGAAGACGCCGTCCGCAACGCGAAGGCCGCGGTCGAGGAGGGCATCGTCCCCGGTGGTGGCGTCGCGTTGCTGCAGGCGGGCGCCGGTGCGTTCGACAAGATCGAGCTTGAGGGCGACGAGGCCACGGGTGCTGCGATCGTCAAGCGCGCTCTGGAGGAGCCGCTCAAGCGGATCGCCATCAACGCCGGCCTCGAGGGCGGCGTCGTGGCCGAGCGGGTTCGCTCGCTCAAGCCGGGCGAGGGTCTCAACGCCGCGACCGGCGAGTACGTCAACATGTTCGAGGCGGGGATCATCGACCCGGCCAAGGTGACGCGCTCGGCGTTGCAGAACGCCGCGTCCATCGCGGCGCTGTTCCTGACCACTGAGGCCGTCGTCACCGAGAAACCGGAGAAGGAGGAGGTCCCGGCCGCCGATACGGCCGGCGGTATGGGCTTCTAGAGGGAGTCTGTCCAACCCTCGATCGTCAGGGCCGACCCGTCACCGGTATTGGGAGCTGGGAGGACCGCACTCTCCGAACAAGTGCACCGCCCCGGTGTCCCGAGCGCCTTCCAGGCATGAACCTCCTGGTCAGAGCGGTGGGGCCGAGCAATCGGTCTCACCGCTCTCGGTGCGAACGGCACCACTCCGTTGCCCTGATGCAACAGGGGGAGACGTCCATGGTCACGGGCGCCGACCCCGTGAACCACGTGGCGGCGGCTAGCCCTGAACGGTTGGACGGATGGTGATATCGCCGATTTCGACGTCGTGGGGCTGTTCGATGGCGAAGGCGATGGCGCGGGCGACGGCTTCTGGCGCGATGGCGAACTCGTCCATGGTGTGGCGGATCTGCTCGCGGACTTGAGCGTTGTCGATCGAGTCGGCGAGTTCGGTGCGGACGAAGCCCGGCGACACCGCTGTCGTCCGCAGCACGCCATCGGTCGACTCTTGCCGCAGTCCTTCCAGGAGAGTGCGAACGGCGTTCTTGGTCGCGGCGTAGACCGCCTGGGTAGGGACGATCTTCAGGCCGGACGTCGACACCGTGGTCACCAGGTGGCCGTGGCCCTGTCGGCGGAATACCGGCAGCGCGGCGGCGATGCCGTGGAGCACCCCGCGGAGGTTGACGTCGATCATCGCCGACCAACCGTCGACGTCGAGGTCGGCTACGGGCCCGATCTTGCTGATGCCGGCGTTGCTCACCAGCACGTCGAGCCGGCCGAACTCCGCCACGGCCCGGCCGACGAGTCCTTCGAGGTCCTCGCGCCGGGCGACGTCCGTGGCGCAGGTGATGGCACGTCCACCGCGGTCGCGGATGTTCTCGGCGAGCTCGTCGAGGCGCTGTGTCCGGCGCGCGCCGAGGACGACGACCGCGCCGCGCTCGGCGAGCAGGCGTGCCGTGGCTTCGCCGATGCCACTGCTCGCTCCGGTGATGGCGACGACCTTGCCGCTGATGGCGGTCATGGGAGTCCCTTCGGGTAAAGTGGACACGTGTCCGGTTGGCTCAGGCTAGCGGACACGTGTCCACTTAGCCAGTCGTCGAGCAGAGGAACGATGGACTCAACCCGCCGCCGGGCCGACGCCGCCGACAATCGCGCACGGATCATCCGGGCCGCACGAGTGGTCATCGCGAATGCGGACGAGCTGAAGCTCAACGCGGTCGCCAAACAGGCAGGGGTCGGCCAGGGCACCCTCTACCGCCACTTTCCGACCCGCGAGGATCTACTCGCCGAGGTCTATCGTGAGGACGTCGACGAGCTCGTGGCGGCAGCGCCGGCGCTGCTCGCCGAGCACGAACCGCTCGCCGCGCTGGCTCGCTGGTTCGATCGGGTGGTCGACTATGCGCGGGTCAAGCGCGGAGTGTTCGCCGCCGTCGAAGTGGCGGTGTGGCAGGACCTCTCCGCGCACAGCCTCGGCCCGATCGGTGATGCGCTGACCGCACTCCTCGATGCCGGCAAGGCCGACGGGTCCATTCGCTCTGACGTCGACGCCCGTGACGTCATCCTGCTCATCGGCTATCTGACCCGCCTCGAGCAGGCCGAGTGGGACGCCAGGGCCAGGCACCTGCTCCAGATCGTCCTCGACGGATTGCGCGTCCATTCTTGAGCAGCCCGTCGGGCGACGAGGAACAGTGCACTCCCGGGCGGAAGTGGAGCGCCCGCCGCCGGGTGGAGAGCTCGGAGGAGCCTTGATCAGCTCAGGTCGTGCTCGCCGCACTTGACGCGACGGGTGAACACCCGCCACGCGGTGGCGGCGAAGACGAGCCGGGGCCCGTCGGGGTCCTTGGAATCGCGCACGGCGACCGCCGGGTCCAGAGATGCGACCTCGACACACTCGCCACCTGATGAATCGCTGCGGCTGCTCTTGCGCCATTGGACGGACGAGATGTCGTGCATGTTCACATGCCCTCCATGACCGCTCGAATGAGCTGCTCTGAGTCCTCGGCCGTCAAGGCGGCGGACCTCACTACTTGATCGAAGACTACGACACGCTCATCGACGTCGTCGGTGCTCTCAAGTAGAGGACCATAACTACCCGCGCTGTCCATATAGCAGATATCGGACCGCTCGTCGAAGCTCAGGATCACGAATCCGCTCGCCTGGTAGACCGGGGCGTCGGTCGGCACGAGCTGGATGGTGATGTGCGGTTCTCCGGCCAGGTCGAGCAAGCGCTGCAATTGCGCCTTCATCACCTGCCCGCTCCCGACGACGCGCCGAACGGCGATCTCACAGAGCAGGACGAGCATCCACGGTGGGTCCTCGCCGGCCAGGATTTCCTGCCGTCGCATTCGAGCGGCGAAAAGCTCCTCGAACTTCTCCGGCCGCTGACCGACCTTGAGCACCGCTCGGGCATAGTCCCCGGTCTGGAACAGGCCGGGGATCAACAGTGGCGCGAAGATCTTGATGTAGGTCGCCTCGACCTCGGCCTCGGCGAACGGGCGGAAGCCCGGCGGCAGGATCTGGAACTGACCGACGAGTTTGATCCATTCCCAGAGCCGGTGAAAGGTTCCGTTCGTCGTGAAGAAGGTGTCGCAGTCCTTGGCGAACTCCTCAGACGGGGTGCTCTTGCGCTGTTCGATCTGGCCGATCCACTGGGCGGTGTAACCGAGTTGGTCGGCGAACTGAGGGCGAGAAAGCCCGGCGGCCTCGCGGTAGGCGCGTAACTCGGCCCCGAAGTAGTCGGCGGGCGATTGTGGAGTTCCAAGTTCTCGGGGGCGACGAGGCATGGAAGAACCTCCGGGGTTGGAAAGCGGCGCATTTTCTACTGCGCCGGAGTGGTCGGTCCGCGTGGGCTTCTGGCCCTTCCCGACCTTAGTGTGATTACAGAGGGCTTGTTCGCCGTAACGGACGGAAACCGGCGGCCGGTCGATAAATCACGTGCGCGGGCCGGACCGGCCACTCGATACTCGTGATCACGTACGGCCGGTCGTCGCAATCCCATCGAGCAGTGAAAGGACACAACCCATGGCCACCACCACACGGATGGATCTGGCCAAGGTCCGCAACATCGGGATCATGGCCCACATCGACGCGGGCAAGACGACGACCACCGAGCGGATCCTGTACTACACCGGTGTCTCCTACAAGATCGGTGAAGTGCACCACGGGAACACGACGATGGACTACACGGACCAGGAGCGCGAACGCGGCATCACGATCACGTCGGCCGCGGTCACCTGCCACTGGCCACTCGACGGCGCCGATCACACCGTCAACATCATCGACACTCCGGGCCATGTCGACTTCACCGTCGAGGTGGAGCGCTGCCTGCGAGTGCTCGACGGTGCCGTGACGGTGTTCGACGGGGTCGCCGGGGTGGAGCCGCAGTCCGAGACCGTGTGGCACCAGGCCGACAGGTACGGCGTACCGCGGATCTGTTTCGTCAACAAGCTCGACCGCATCGGCGCCGACTTCCTTCGCTGCGTCGACATGATCGTCGATCGGCTCGGGGCGGTGCCGCTGGTCGTGCAGTTGCCGATCGGTGTCGAGGCCGGCTTCACCGGTGTCGTCGACCTGGTCCGGATGAAGGCGTACGTGTGGTCCGCCGAGGCCGAGCTCGGCGAGGCCTACGACGTCGTCGACATCCCGGACACGCATGCCGAGGCCGCGAAAGAGTGGCGCGGCAGGCTTCTCGAGGCGCTCGCCGAGCACGACGAGGACATCATGCGGCTGTACGCGGACGGTCTGGAGCCGCCTGCGGAACGCCTGCATGCGGCGATCCGGCGGGTCACCATCGCGTCCGGCAGGTCGAAGGGCACCACGGTCACGCCTGTGCTCTGCGGCACCGCGTTCAAGAACAAGGGCGTCCAGCCCCTGCTCGACGCGGTGGTGCGCTATCTGCCGTCCCCGCTCGACATCGGGGCGGTCGACGGCGAGGGCGGAGTCAGGCGCAGGCCGTCCGACGACGAGCCGCTGGCCGCGCTCGCCTTCAAGATCATGACCGATCCGCACCTCGGCAAGCTCACCTTCGTCCGGATCTACTCCGGTCGCCTGGAGTCGGGTACGGCGGTGCTCAACTCCGTCAAGGGCCGGAAGGAGCGGATCGGCAAGATCTACCGGATGCACGCGGACAAGCGGCTGGAGCTGGAGTCGGCGGGCGCCGGCGACATCGTCGTCGTCATGGGGCTGAAACAGACCACGACCGGCGAGACGCTGTGCGACGACCGTGACCAGGTGGTCCTCGAGTCCATGGACTTCCCCGCGCCGGTCCTCGAGGTGGCCATCGAGGCGAGGTCCCAGGGCAACGAGGAACGGCTCCGGCTGGCGATCCAGCGGCTCGCGGAGGAGGACCCCTCCTTCCAGGCGCACACCGACAAGGAGACCGGCCAGACCGTCATCGGCGGGATGGGCGAACTGCACCTGGCGATCCTCGTCGGCCGGATGGAACGCGAGTTCAGGGTCGAGGCCAACGTCGGCCGCCCGAGGGTCTCCTACCGGGAGACCATCCGCAGGCCGGTCGAGAAGGTCGACTACACGCACAAGAAACAGACGGGAGGCAAGGGGCAGTACGCCAAGGTGCAGATCTCGATCGAACCGATGGCGGACGGCTACGAGTTCGTGAACAAGGTCACGGGCGGCCGCGTGCCGAAGGAGTTCATCCCTTCGGTGGACGCCGGCTGCCAGGACGCGATGCAGCACGGCATCCTCGCCGGCTACGAGATGACGGGCGTACGCGTCACGCTTCTCGACGGCGCCTTCCACGAGCAGGACTCCTCCGAGCTCGCGTTCCGGCAGGCCGGATTCCACGTGTTCAAGGAGGCCGCCCGCCAGGCCTCGCCGGTGCTCCTGGAACCGGTGATGGCCGTCGAGGTCACCACGCCGGGCGATTACCTGGGCGAGGTCATCGGCGATCTGAACGCGCGCCGCGGCCATGTCCAGGCCATGGAGGAACGGGCCGGTGCCCGGATCATCCAGGGCCTGGTGCCGCTGTCGGAGATGTTCGGCTATGTCGGCGATCTCCGTAGCCAGACCTCGGGACGGGCGAGCTACTCGATGCAGTTCGACTCGCATGCCGAGGTCCCGCGCAGCCTGGTCGAGGCGATCGTCGCCAAGGCATG
>NZ_JABVEB010000003.1 GCF_014323665.1 Actinomadura sp. HBU206391
ACCGCGGAAGAATCCGCCCGGTCCCCGGCCGAAACCGAGGCCGAGGCTGAGATCGGCGCTGCAGCCTCGGCTGGGACCGGGCTGAGGCCGGGCGGACGCTGTGCTGAGATCGGCGCTGCAGCCTTGGCTGGGACCGAGGCTGAGGTCGGCCTGACGCTGTGGCGAGTTCCCGTACGACGCCCGGCGAACCGGGATGATTCGCCTTTTCGATCATTGGCGCTTGATCATTTATTCGCGTTAATTTCGCCAACCGGCGTACGTCAACCGGGCCCGGCTTTCGCGCGTCTCAGTGACGTAAGGGATCGAAATCACCCCGCGAACCCCGCAAAACCGATCATGGCAGAGAAAGGATATTCATGCCCATGAAGCGGATTGCCGTGCCGTGTGTGGCCCTGGGGCTTGTGCTGTTCGGCAGCGCAGCACCTGCGTTCGCGACCGTGACGCAGACCCCGGACTCGACCCAGACCGACGAGCCGACCCCGACGCCGACTCCCACGCCGACGCCGACGCCGACCCCGACGCCCACCCCCACTCCGACCCCCACCGAGCCGGAGTTCGAGTTCGGCTTCGACAAGGTCACCCTCTCCACCAACAAGATCACCCCTGGCGGCAGCCTCACCATCAAGGTGATCTGCCCGACGAGCGTGACGGCCACGTCGAACGCGTTCGTCGCGGATCCGCGCTTCGCCTCGACGGGCGAGGACACCTTCACCGGCACGGGCAAGTTCAAGACGACCATCCCTCGGGTCGCGACGCTGAAGGTGTCCTGTGAGGGCTATGGCTACGTGACCTATACCAACAGTGCAGGGGGTGACACGGTGCGGCCGGGCGGTTCGACCGTGACGCTCCCGAGTGGCGCCCCGGACACCGGCGACGGCACCTACTCCCGCCCGGACGGCGGCGCTCTCGTGCCGCTGCTGGCCGGTGGCTCCGCCGTCGCCCTGGCCGGTGCCGCCGCCCTCGGCGTGCTGGCCCTGCGCCGCCGCGAGTCCCATGAAGAGCAGTCCTGAGTTGCGCCGCAACCGACAGGCCGCCGGCCGCCACGCCCTGGGCGTGGCGGCCGCCGCACTGCTCGCCGGCCTGGCGTCGGCCGCGTGCGGTGCCGACGGAGGAGAGCCGGTCAGGACTCCGGCCGCGGCCGGCAGCTCGTCAGGACCGGCGGCCGAGCGGCTGACCGGCGACCTGATGCACCGCTCGCCGCCGGTCTCCCTCCGGATCTCCAGGATCGGCGTCTCCGCTCCCGTTTCGAGGCTCGGGCTGCGCCCCGATGGCAAGGTCGAGGAGCCGCCACTCGACCGCCCAAACCTGGCCGGGTGGTACGAGAAGGGGCCGGCTCCGGGCGAGCTCGGACCGTCCGTCATCCTCGGGCACGTCGACGCGCACAGGAAGGCGGCCGTGTTCTACCGGCTCAAGGATCTGCGGCGCGGCGACCGCATCGAGGTGACCAGGAAAGACGGATCCGTCGCCACATTCTCGGTGCAGCGCCTGGAGAAGGTCGCTAAATCCCGATTCCCGACTGAGCGGGTTTATGGCGAGGACATCGACTATTCGAGTCTGCGCCTGGTCACCTGTGGAGGAAGCTTCAATTCACAGACCCGGCACTACACCGACAATGTGATCGCCTATTCCCGCCTCATCTCGGCCACGCCCGGGTGACCGGGCGGACGCCCCGGTAAAGGGGCGTCCAGTAGAGACGCGGCCGGTACGCCGGGGAGCCGGGTCGTCGGGCGCCGGATGCCGGATGCCGGCGAGTTCGGACGTCCCGCGCCCGTGCGGGCCACCCGTATGCTGAGCGCCACCTGTGCTTCATGAGCACGGTCACCGACGTGGCTCACATCACCCGCGTCTCGTTCGCCGAGGGATGCTTCTTGGTCTCATCTCAGTCATCCGGTCCTACCCGCCGCGCCCTGTTGACGGCGGGGGTGCTCCTGCCGTTGGCCGGATGCGGGGCCGGCGAACGTCCCGCTGCGCCGCCCTCGGCCTCGCGTGGTCGCCGCGCCGCGTCGCCCTCGGCGACGAGTGGTCGTCCCGCCGGGCCGCAGGACACCTCTCGGCTCAGAGCGCTTGAACGTGAATACGACGCACGTCTGGGTGTCCATGCTCTGGCCACCGGCACGGGCGCGACCCTCGCCTACCGCGCGGACCACCGTTTCGCTTTCTGTTCGACCTTCAAGACGCTCGCGGCGGCGGCGGTCCTGCACCGGAACCCGCTGAGCCACCTGGACAAGGTCGTCACCTTCACCGCGGCCGATGTCGACTCCATCTCGCCGATCACCAAGAACCATGTGGCGACCGGGATGACCATCCGGCAGCTCTGCGATGCCGCCGTCCGGTACAGCGACGGGACGGCCGGCAACCTGCTGATGCGCGACATCGGCGGACCGGCGCAGCTGACCGCATACCTGCGTGGCATAGGTGACGCCGTCAGCCGGATGGACCAGTTCGAACCCGAGCTGAACAGCGATCGTCCGGGAGATCCACGCGACACCACCACTCCCCGCGCCATCGCCGGCTCCTATCAGAGACTCGTGCTCGGCAACGCGCTGCCCGCGGCGAAACGGGCCCTGCTGAAGGATTGGCTCGAACGCAGCACCACGGGCGCGAAACGCATCCGGGCGGGACTTCCCAAGGGGTGGACGGTCGCCCACAAGACCGGAACCGGCAACTACGGGAGAGCCAACGACATCGCCGTCGTATGGCCGCCGAAGACCGCACCACTCGTCCTGGCGATCATGTCCGACCGCTCCGGGCATGACGCTCAGCCGAAAGAGGAGCTCATCGCCGAGGCCGCGGCGTACGTGGCCTCCACCCTCACCTGATACGCCGGCGGCAGACCGTCACTCGCTGCCCGCCACATCCACCACCAAGACCACGGTCTCTCAGAGAGTCTCGGTCACGGGACGGCGGCCGCCCAGGCGGGCGGGAACAGAGGTGAGCGCCGCCACCACGAGCACGGTTGCCAGCACCAGGGCGAGCAGCTGCCAGAGCGAGGGGAGCGTGGCCCTGTCGCTGTCGCCGCCAGTGATCGCGTTTATTGCGGCGAACAGTGCGAAGCCTCCCGGGAAGACGCCCAAGATGGCGCCGACGAGCGCGGGCAGCACCTGCGCGGCCGCCAGTGCCGCACTCACTTCACGAGGGGTTGCGCCGAGGGCGCGCGCCAGCGCCGACGAATGCCGGTTGTCGAGCACCGTCGCCCAGGTGATGACGGTGGCGTTGACCGCCGCCAGAGAGAGCAGTATGACCGTCCAGACGAGCAGCACGTGGCGCAGGACCTCCACCTGAGCATCGTCATATCCGCCGGTGAGTGGTTGGGTCGTGAGGAAGGCGTTGAGTACCAGTAGGACGTAGATCCCGCTGACCGTGATCGCGATACTGACCACACCCAGTACGACCCGTCGCGGCCGGCGGGCGGCGACCCGCAGGGCGAGAAGCAGCGGGACGGGCAGTCGCGCCGAGATCGCGATCAGCCAACCGATGCGGCGGGGTGGGCGTGGCGAGTCGGCCAGCGCGTTGACGGTGCTGGAGCGGGCAGCGCGCACGGCCGGAACGACGGTCGCGACCACCGCGACTCCGAGTGCCACGGCGGTCACCAAACCGACCGTGGACATGGTCATCGACGGCGTGCCCGCGCTGCCGACGAGGCCGGCACTGGACTCGGTGAGCAACGGAGCGGTCAGCGATCCGACCGCCAACCCGGCCGCGGCCGCGACGATGGCCACGAGGACATACTCCGCGAGCAGCACGGCAGCGACCAGGCTCGGTGTGCCGCCGACTGCTTTAAGGAGCCCGACGCGTCTGGTCTGATCGGCCATCCGGCCGCCGACCAGCACCGAGAGACCGGCCACGGCGAGCAGACCGAGCAGCCAGGCTCCGATCAGCAGAAGGATCTGGGAGTCTCTGGCCAGCTCGGTGGCGTCTTCGAGGATGTTCTCCCAGGGCTGCATAGGCGTAGCGCCGCCAGGTTCGCCGTGGTTCGCGTTGACGAACGCCTGGGCCTCATCCGGGGCGGCCAGCTTCAGGTTCATCACGTAGGCCAGGGAGTCTGGATCCGGGGTGAGGCTCCGCACATCCGACTGGGTGAGCCAGACCAGGCCGGGATTTCGCAACAACCCCGGCGGCAATCCGGCGGGCGGATCGTCGGGAATTGCGCCGCTCATGCAGGGGACAATGCAGGACGTCCCCGGATAGGGCGGCATGGCGGCGGTGACCGCAACGCCGACGACTTCGAACGACCGGCCGTCCAGGGTGACCGGATCACCGACGCGCACATCGAGCGCGTTGGCGAACGCGGCCTCGACCACCACACCGCCATCGCTGACCCAGCCGCCCTGCATCAGCTCGGGCCGATCGACCGACGCGGGCGCGGCGTCGCGCCCCACGGCCTGCACATCTGACGTTCGCCCGGATGCCTGAAGTTTCGCGGGGGTAACCGGGTACGGTCCGCTGTGGTCGATGACGCGGGGATCGTCGGCCAGTTTCTCGAGGCCGGAAAGCTTCGCGGGCCGGCCGACGCTGGCGACCACGTCGGGGCCGTTGGTCGCCGCCCGGGTGCTCTGGTACGGGTCGCCGGCCGCGTCGCGCAGGACGAGCCCGAGCGTCAACGTCGTGGTGGCCGCCATGATGGCGAGCAGCAGGAGCACGGCCTCGGTGCGGCGCCGCCGGAGGTCACGCACGGCGAGGCGGCCCACGAGCAGGATGCGGCCCATCCCCCTCAGTCCTCCAGCCCGGCAAGGGCGCCGAGCTGCCCGGTGGTGCCACCGGTCAACCTGGTCTCGTCCACGAACGCGCCGTCGCGCATCGAGATCATCCGGTCTGCGGTGGCCGCGATCCGCGCGTCGTGGGTGACGATGACCAGCGTCTGACCGGACTCGTGCAGGCCGTCGAGGAGCTGGAGGACATCCAGGGTGGCGGCGCTGTCCAGATTTCCGGTCGGTTCGTCGGCGAAAACGACCAGCGGTTCGTTGCTCAACGCCCGGGCGACCGCGACCCGCTGCCGCTGGCCACCGGACAGCGCGGAGGGCAGAAAACCCGCCCGGTCGGCGAGCCCGATCTGCTCCAGCAGGTCCACGGCTCGCCGCCTGGCGGCCCACGGCGAACGACCGGCCAGCAGCGCCGACAGCTCGACGTTCTCCACGGCGGTGAGTTCTTCCATCAGATGAAAGGACTGGAAGACGAAGCCGACATCGGTGCGTCGCATCCGGGCCAGGGCACTCTCACCTATGTCGTCGATGCGACGGCCGTTCAGCGACACCTCTCCACCCGAGGGCCGGTCCAGCCCCCCGAGCAGGTGCAGCAGCGTGGACTTCCCGCAGCCGCTGGGCCCCATCACCGCCACCGTCTCTCCCGCGCCGATGTCGAGATCTACCCCATCGACGGCGCGCGCCAGCCCTTCCCCCTTGCCGTACTCCTTTCGCAACCCGCGGGCGCGGAGCACGGGCGTATCGGCGGCGTTGCTCACGATCCACTCCTTCGATGGGTCCAGTTCTTCTCACATGCCTCGAGCCAGCGCAGGTCCGCCTGAAGCCGGAGCACGATGCCCTCCAGCAACAGCGCCGCGTCCGAGCGGTCCGGCTCGGCCATTGCGGCGCGCTGGGCGTCACGCAGCCGGCGCAGCAGCTCGCGGCGCTGGGTGTCGACGATGGTGAGCGGGTCGGCCAGCCCGGCCGCCGCGGCCGCGATCAGCTTGAGATGGAACTCCGCGAGGTCGGATCTCGGCCAACTCACCTCGGCGATCCATTCGGCGACTCGCTGTTGGCCTTTGGGGGTGAGCGCGTACACCTTGCGATCCGACCGGTCGGCGCCATCGGCAGACCTCTCGACCGCTAACAGGCCGGCCTTTTCCAGCCGGGTCAGCGTGACGTAGACCTGCCCGGCGTTCATCGCGCCACCGAGAGGGCCGAGCGCGTCGCGCAGCCGCGCGCGCAGTTGGTAGCCGTGCGAGGGCTCCTTGGCCAGCATCGCCAGCACCACTTCCTGCTGCATCGGGCCCTCCTATAACCGTTAGCCACTATGTCTAACGGTTATCCCTGCCGCTGGCAAGCCTGCGCGGAACCAATTGCAGGAACCGCCGCGGCCGGCGAAGCAGGCGCGGCACGACTGACCGGTATGCCCCAACCGGTCCACCGCAGAGGCACGGATGTCGTCACGGACACCATCGACGGCGACACAGCCGACACGCCGAGTGCCGTTGAAGTACTAGGTGAGGGAACCGACCAGGCCCAAGGCGACGAGAACGGCTCCGGGCACGGCGACGGCCACGATCGTGGGAATCGACCAGCTCACCGACGGCCGTGCCGCCGTCTCGCCGCGTCGGGCCTTTCCCGCGCGCTTACCGCCGCCGTGCGCGACGGCGAGCTCGGTCAGCTGCTCGGCCGCGAAGTCGGCGGGCGTGCGCCCCTCGAGGTGTTCGGCGAGCGCTGCCGGCACCGCCGGGTCAGGCCGACGGCTCTCCCGTGCCCGAGCCCGCGCCTGGGCACGGGGCGAGGTCTGCAGCACCCACGCCTTGGCCTGCCACGGCTCTCCGTCCACGACGCAGCGGAAGCGCAGGGCCCCGCCGACGTCGATCTGCTGGAGCGCCGGCCAGGGGATGCGTACGTCCTTCAGCGGGTTGCGCAGCCATACCCCGGCCTCGTCGGCAACAATGGCGGGGCGCAGCCCGAGCATGTAGGCAAGACCGCATCCGGTCAGCAGCACGGCCGCCGCGATCAGCGCGGCCAGGTCACGGCCGCGGACGGCGATGTCGATCAGATTGGCGGCGGCGAGCACCATCCACGCCCAGCCGGCCACCCGCGCACCCAGGGAGCGGAACACCTTCGGCTTCATGCCCGCCGCACGCTCGTCTCCCTGAGGGGCCTCGCCCGCCCGTTTCGTCGCACTCACCCGACCGGCCGATCTCCGCGCCACTTGAGCTGGGCGAAGCCGGGCTTGATGACGCCGTTGATGAGCTCGAGGCGCTCGTCGAAGCTGATGAAGGCCGACTTCATGGCGTTGACGGTGAACCACTGCAGGTCGTCCCAGCCGTAGTCGAAGGCCTCGGCGAGCTTGGCGAACTCCTCCGACAGGCTCGTGCCGCTCATCAGCCGGTTGTCGGTGTTGACGGTGACCCGGAAGTACAGGCGGCGCAGCAGGCCGATCGGGTGCTCGGCGATCGACTTCGCCGCGCCGGTCTGGATGTTGGACGTCGGGCACATCTCGAGCGGGATCCGCTTGTCGCGTACGTAGGCGGCCAGCCGGCCCAGCTGCGGCACCTCCGTCTCGCGCTCGGTGATGTCATCGACGATGCGCACGCCGTGCCCGAGGCGGTCGGCACCGCACCACTGGATCGCCTGCCAGATCGACGGCAGGCCGAACGCCTCACCGGCGTGGATGGTGAAATGGGCGTTCTCGCGCTGCAGGTACTCGAACGCGTCCAGATGCCGGGTAGGCGGATAACCGGCCTCGGCCCCGGCGATGTCGAAGCCCACCACGCCCGCGTCGCGGTAACGCACCGAGAGCTCGGCGATCTCACGACTGCGAGCCTGGTGGCGCATGGCGGTGAGCAGGGTACCGACCCGGATGCCGTGCCGCCGCCCGGCTTCGGCGAAACCGCGCAGGACGGCCTCGACGACCTGCTCCAGCGTGAGCCCGCCCTCGGTGTGCTGCTCCGGGGCGTAGCGCACCTCGGCGTAGACGATGCCGTCCTCGGCCAGATCCTCGGCGCACTCGTACGCCACCCGCTCTAGCGCCTCGGCCGACTGCATCACGCCGACGGTGTGCGTGAACGTCTCGAGATAACGTTCGAGCGACCCGGAGTCGGACGCCTCGGCGAACCAGGAGCGGAGGCCGTCGGCCTCGGTGGAGGGCAGCGCGTCGTATCCGGACTCGCGCGCGAGATCGACGATGGTGTCCGGCCGCAGCCCCCCGTCAAGGTGGTCGTGCAGCAGAACCTTCGGTGCGCGACGGATATCGTCTAGGGTCGGCTGAATCGTCACACTCGAACGTTACCCTCCTGGCGCGCGCCGCGGTGACCACGGCAGGACGGCCGAAGCGGCTGCTCAGCCGACGCGGTCGATGATGAGCGGGAGGAGCTCCGGAGCTCCGTCTTCACTGATCTCCACGGCACCGTCCAGGGCCTGCAGCGCGCGCTCGAACCGGCCCGCGTCGTCGGCGTGCAGGGTCAGCAGCGGCTGCCCGGCGGTGACCTGGTCGCCGGGCTTGGCGTGGCACACGACGCCGGCTCCGAACGAGACGGGGTCCTCCTTGCGGGCGCGCCCGGCGCCGAGCCGCCAGGCGGCCAGGCCGACGCTGTAGGCGTCGAGCCGGGTGAGCACCCCGGTGGCGGAGCTCGTGACCTCGTGGGTCTCAGCGGCGACGGGCAACTTCGCGTCCGGATCGCCGCCCTGCGCCGAGATCATGCGACGCCACACGTCCATGGCGGAGCCGTCGCGCAGCGCGTCGGCCGGGTCCTTGCCGCCGCCGAGGCCCGCCCCGGCGAGCATCTCGCGGGCCAGCGTCACGGTCAGCTCCACGACGTCCTCGGGGCCGCCGCCGCTGAGCACCTCGACCGACTCGGCCACCTCGATCGCGTTGCCCACGGCCCGGCCGAGCGGGCGGTCCATCGCGGTGAGCAGCGCGACCGTGCGCACCCCGTGGTCGCCGCCGATCGCCACCATGGTCTCGGCCAAGCGCCTGGCGTCGTCGGTGGTCTTCATAAAGGCCCCGGAGCCGACCTTGACGTCCAGCACCAGCGCCCCGGTGCCCTCGGCGATCTTCTTCGACATGATGGACGAGGCGATGAGCGGGATCGACTCCACCGTGCCGGTGACGTCGCGCAGCGCGTACAGCTTGCGGTCGGCGGGGGCCAGCCCGGTGCCCGCCGCGCAGACGACGGCGCCCGCGCTCCGCAGCACGCCGAGCATCTCCTCGACCGTCAGCGAGGCGCGCCAGCCCGGAATCGACTCCAGCTTGTCCAGCGTGCCGCCCGTGTGACCGAGCCCGCGGCCGGACAGCTGCGGAACCGCGGCGCCGCAGGCGGCCACCGCCGGCGCCAGCGGCAGCGTGATCTTGTCCCCCACGCCACCGGTCGAGTGCTTGTCGGTGGTCGGCCGGTCGAGACCCGACCAGTCCATCCGCTCGCCGGAGCGGATCATGGCCTCGGTCCAGGCCGTGACCTCGGCCCGGGTCATGCCGTTGAGCAGGATCGCCATCGCGAGCGCGGACATCTGCTCCTCGGCCACGACCCCGCGGGTGTAGGCGTCGACGACCCAGTCGATCTGCTCGGCCGACAGCCGCCCGCCGTCGCGCTTGGTGAGGATGACGTCGATGACGTCCATCAGCGGTCCTTCCACCGGTCGAGGTCGCCCGGGCCGAAGGCGTCCGGCAGCACCTCCGACATGGGCACGATGCCCCGGGCGGTCTCCACCAGCAGGTCAGGGCCCCCGTGCTCCCACAGCACCTGGCGGCACCGGCCGCACGGCATGACCGGCTCACCGTCGCCCTTGACCACCGACAGCGCGACGAGCCGCGGCAGGCCTCCGCCGGTGTCCGCGGCCGGCTTGCCCGCCCCGTGCAGGTCGGAGACGAGGCTGCACTCGGCGCACAGGCCGAGACCGTACGACGCGTTCTCCACGTTGCAGCCGGTCACGACGCGGCCGTCGTCCACCAGTGCCGCCGCCCCCACCGGATAACCGGAGTACGGCGCGTACGCCCGCCGCATCGCCGCCCGGGCGGCGGCCCGCAGCCCGGGCCAATCGATCTCGCTCATGAAACTCCCCCAGGGGGCCGGTGGCCCCTCGTCGATGGCGCTCAGCCGATGCCCATCAGTCAATCGGGCTCGTCGACGGGCCTGGTCAGTGGCCCTCGCCACGACGGTAGACCAGGCCGTCGGCGGCGGGCATGCGCAGCCGTTGCGAGGCCAGCGACAGCACCAGCAGCGTCGTGATGTGCGGGCTGTAGGTGACGATCTCCTTCGGCAACTCGTCGGTCGCGAGGTACCAGAAGAGCAGTGCCCCGCCCGACACCAGCGCGAAGAGCGCGTGGTAGACCCGGCGGCGGGCCGGCAGCAGCACCCAGACGGCATAGGCGAACAGGAGCACGGCCACGACCAGGAGCAGCGCGTGCACCGCGCCGGTCGCGCCGCGCTGCTGCAGCGCGTCGGTGTAGCCGAACAGCCCGGTGCCGAGGGCGAGCCCGCCGGGCCGCCAGTTACCGAAGATCATGGCTGCCAGGCCGATGAAACCGCGCCCGCCGGTCTGCCCCTCCTGGTACTGCGCCGAGCCGACCATCGCGAGGAAGACGCCGCCGATGCCGGCCAGACCGCCGGAGATGATCACCGCGACGTACTTCATGGTGTAGACCCGGACGCCGAGCGACTCCGCGGCGTACGGGTTCTCCCCGCAGGACCGGATGCGCAGGCCGAACGCGGTGCGCCACAGCAGGAACCAGGTCAGCGGGATCAGCGCGATCGCGATGACCGTGAGCGCGGACAGGTCCGTGGTGAGGCCGCGCACCAGCCCGGCGAGGTCGGAGACGAAGAACCAGTGATGCTGCTCGAGGTCGCCGAGCGGGCCGCCGATGCCCGGCACGCTGATCTTGGGGAACTGGGGCAGCGCTGGCGATTGGGTCGCGCCGCCGCCCCTCTCGTCCACGAAGAACAGCGTGGACAGGTAGCGGGCCGCGCCGGGCGCCAGGATGTTGATCGCCACGCCCGAGACGATGTGGTCGACGCCGAAGGTCACCGTGGCGACCGAGTGCAGCAGCCCTCCGAGCGCGCCCATGGTGATGCCCATGAGCAGGCCCATCCAGGGATTGCCGGAGAAGTACGCGCCGAAGGCCGCGCCCCACGTACCGAAGATCATCATGCCTTCGAGGCCGATGTTGACCACACCCGCGCGTTCGGCCCACAGCCCGCCGAGTGCGGCCATGCCGATCGGGATGCCCAGGGCGAGCGTGGTCCCGACCGAGGCGCTCGAGGTGATCTCGGTCTCACCGGTGATGACCCTCAGCAGCACCAGCGCGCAGAAGACACCGCCAAGCATGATCAGCAGCCGTACGGCCGGATTCCGCCGCGTCGAGCCGGGCGGGCTCCCCTTGACCGGCGTCGCCTCCTGGACGGTGGTCACGCCGCCACCTCCTTCGGACGGTCCGCCGCTCTGGCGGCCAGTTCGGCGGCGACCGCCTGTTGCTGCCACCGCAGGCCGAGCCGCCGGACGATCTCGTACACGACCACGACCGACAGCAGGACGGCCGCCTGCGTGATGGCCACGATCTCCTTGGGGATGTCGTTGAACTCGAGGATCTGCGAGGACTGGTCCAGAAACGCCCAGAGCAGGGCGGCGAACGCGATGCCGACCGGGTGGTTGCGGCCGAGCAGCGCGATGCCGATGCCGATGAAGCCGAGCCCGCCCGGGAAGTCGAGGCCGTAGGAGTAGGACGAGCCGAGCAGTTGCGGCATGCCGATCAGGCCGGCCGCCATGCCCGACATCACCATCGCGACCACGACCATGCGGCGGGCGTCGACCCCTCCGGCCACGGCCGCGCTCGACGACAGGCCGGTCGCCCGCAGGTCGAATCCGAAGCGGGTCCGGTTGATGATGACGTGGAAGGCCACGCCCACGGCGACGGCGAGCAGCACGAGGCCGTAGATCTGCAGGCTGGCGCCGGGGTAGTGGATCCCGGCGACCCGGCCGGAGGGGTCGATCGGCTCGGTGCCGATGTTGTTGCTGCCCGCCGTCTGGACGGCGAGCCGGTCCTCGTTCAGCAGGAACGCGACGATCCCGGTGGCGATGAAGTTCAGCATGATGGTCGAGATGACCTCGCTGACGCCCCGGGTCACCTTGAGCAGGCCGGCGATGCCGGCCCACATGCCGCCGACCGCCATGGCCACCAAGATGATCACGGTCTGGTGGATCACGGGCGGCAGCGCGAACGCACCGCCGATCGCCGCCGCCATCATGGCCCCGAGCCGGTACTGCCCGTCCACACCGATGTTGAACAGGTTCATCCGGAACCCGATCGCCACCGCGATGGCCGCCAGGTAGTACGTGGACGCCCGGTTCAGGGTGTTGACGACGCTGTCCGGCTCCAGACCGAAGTCGATCATCGCCTGGAAGACCGACGGCGGATTGAAGCCGCTGATGGACAGGACCACCGAGGTGATGAGCACGGAGAACACCAGCGCCACGACGGCGGCGACGACCGTCAGCGCCAGCGGGGAGGTGCGCAGTCTCTTCATCGGTCCCCCTCCGGTGACGCTCCGGTCATCGCCGAGCCGAGCTGCTCCGGGGTGACGGAGGCCGGGTCCGCCTCGGCGACGATCCGGCCCCGCAGGATCACCCGCAGGGTGTCGGACATGCCGATCAGTTCGTCCAGGTCGGCGGAGATCAGCAGCACCGCGAGGCCTTCCGCGCGCGCCCGCCGAAGATGCTCCCAGATCGCCGCCTGGGCCCCGACGTCGACCCCGCGGGTCGGGTGCGAGGCGATGAGCAGTTTCGGCTTCCCGGACATCTCCCGGCCCACGATGAGCTTCTGCTGGTTGCCGCCGGACAGCGAGGCGGCGATCACGTCGATCCCGGGCGTACGGACGTCGTAGTCCTCGACGATCCGCCGCGTGTCGGCGCGGGCGCCGGAGCGGTCGATCCAGAAGCCCTTGGCGTTGGGGCGTTCGGTCTGGTGGCCGAGGATGCGGTTCTCCCACAGCGCCGACTCGAGCAGCAGCCCGTGCCGGTGCCGGTCCTCGGGGATGAAGCCGATGCCGCTCTCGCGGCGCCGGCGGGTCGGCCAGGCGCCGATGTCCTGTCCGTCGAGGACGATGGAGCCGGAGTCGGGCGTGCGCATCCCCATGATCGCCTCGACCAGCTCGGCCTGGCCGTTGCCCTCGACCCCCGCGATGCCGAGGATCTCGCCATGGTGGATGGTCAGCGAGACGTCGTCGACCAGGGCCCGGCCCGATCCGTCCCGGACGGTCAGCGAGGCGAGCTCGAGCGCCGGCCGGTCGGTGACCGTCGACTCCCGCAGTTCCGGCACCGGTAGCTCACTGCCCACCATGAGCTGGGCGAGCCCGCGTGCGCTGACGGTCTGGGGGTCGATGCACTTGGCGACCGTCGTGCCGCGCCGGATGACGCTGATCTCGTCGGCGACCGACAGGACCTCGTCGAGTTTGTGCGAGATGAAGATGACCGTGAGTCCCTCGCGCTTCAGCTCACGCAGGTTGTCGAAGAGCTCCTCGACCTCCTGGGGAACGAGCACGGCGGTCGGTTCGTCGAGGATGAGGATCCGGGCACCGCGGTAGAGGACCTTCAGGATCTCGACCCGCTGCCGGTCGCCGACGCCGAGCTCCTCGACCAGCCGTCCCGGCTCGACCTGGAGGCCGTACTTCTTCGCCAGTTCGTCGATCCGGCGGCGTGCCTTGCCGCCGATGCCGTGCAGCTTCTCGGCGCCGAGGACGATGTTCTCGAGCACGGTGAGATTGTCGGCGAGCATGAAGTGCTGGTGCACCATGCCGATGCCACGGGCGATGGCGTCGGACGGCGAGCCGAACGCGACCTGCTCGCCCCCGACGCTGATCGCGCCCTCGTCCGGCCGCAGCATCCCGTAGAGGATCTTCATCAGGGTGGACTTGCCTGCGCCGTTCTCACCCACGATGGCGTGCACCGTGCCGGCCGAGACCCTGAGGTCGATGTCGTGGTTGGCGACGACCCCCGGGAAGCGCTTGGTGATGCCGCGCAACTCGAACGCGGGCGCGGCGACCACCGGCTCCTTTGTCGTGGACATCCCTGCTCTCCTAGGAAACGGGCCCGGGGAGGGGCCTGATGGTCCCTCCCCGGGCCCGGCCCGGCACGTTCAGACCAGGTTCACCGTCGTGACGTGACCGTCACTTGACGGGAACGGTGACCTTTCCGTCGATGATCTCCTGCTTGAGCTCGTCCAACTTGGCCTGCAGGTCCGTGATGGCCTCGGTGTTGGCCTTGGAGTAGTCGATGCCCTGGTTCTTCAGGTCGAAGGTGACCGGCCCGGACTTCACGGTGCCCTTGCTGGTGTCCTCGACGAAGTTGTAGACGGCGGTGTCGACCCGCTTGAGCATCGAGGTGATGATGTACGGCTTCTGGTCGGGCTCGGCAGTCTGGTACTGATCCGAGTCGACGCCGATCGCGAACTTCTTCTTGGCCGCGGCGGCCTGGAACAGGCCCACGCCGGAGAGGCCGGCGGCGTGGTAGACCACGTCGGCCCCGCCGTCGTACTCGCCCTCGGCGATGGTCTTGCCCTTGGCCGGGTCGGAGAAGCCGGAGAAGTCCGTGCCCCGCGAGATGTACTTGACGTCGATCTTGATGTCCGGCTTGACCTTCTTGGCCCCGGCCACGTAGCCCGCCTCGAACTTCTTGATCAGCGGAGTGTCCACGCCGCCGATGAAGCCGATCTTGCCGGTCTTGGACTTCTGCGCGGCGGCGGCGCCCACGAGGTAGGAGCCCTGCTCCTCCGCGAACAGCAGGCTCGTGACGTTGGGGGCCTTCACCGAGGCGTCGTCGACGATGGCGAACTTCGTGTTCGGGTACTTGGGGGCCACCTTGCCGAGCGCGCCGGCGTAGGCGAACCCGACGGCGACGACCGGGTTGTAGCCCGACTTGGCCAGCAGGTCGAGCCGCTGGATCTTGTCGTTGTCGGTCTCGCCCTTGGTGGCCTCGATGTCCTTGATCTCGAGGTTCAGGTTCTGCTTGACCCGGTCGAGACCCGCGAAGGCGGCGTCGTTGAACGACTTGTCACCACGCCCGCCGATGTCGTAGGCCAGCCCGACCTTGACGGTCTTCTTGGCTCCCTGGCCGCTGTCGTCGCCGCCTGTGGTGGCCTTCTTGCCACCACAGGCCCCGGCGCTCAGCGTGAGGGCGGCCCCCGTCAGCATGACGAGGGTCGTCTTGAGTCCACGGCGCACGGACGCGCTCCTTCCGTTCCCAGTCAAGGGATAAAGTGCCGGTTCAGCACGAAATCGATCGGACGTTACTCGCTAGGTCCGGGTGCGTCCAAACCGTCGTACATTTTCGCAACGAGTCCGTTACCAAAGGGTAACCGCATCGCCACTGGTCAGACGCCCCGCAGAGATCATTTCGGTCGGTGCTGACGGACGGTCAGGCAAGGTCCGGATACGTGCTCGGCGAGCCCCGCCGCAGCACGCCGGGCCGCCGGCCGCGCGATCTTCCCGCCGACGCCCTGCGATCCGGCGAATGCGGCCTCCCGAAACTGCGCACAGAAGCCTGTTATCACGCGCCGATTCGCAGGATCAAAAAAAGGTCGGCATCGAGGTGATTAAGTGACACCCGGCACCGTGATAAAGCTGTTATTTACGTTCGCCTTCGCAACACGCGCACTTTTTCGAGCCCGGTTCACGACGTCGGCGCGCCCGGGAGCTGGCCTCCGGGGCGGCGTGGCACCGGTACGTCGGCTGCGCGGGCCGGATCTCCAAGATCTCCCGTCGCGTGCTCTTCATCTCTGTTGACCCGACCGGGCAGGACGCCGTGGATGGTTCGCCGATGCCCGCCGGGAGCTCTCTTACCGCACCCGGTAGGGGGTGCCGCACCTACGGCACCCTGTCAAGGGTTGGGCGAGCAATCGTTTACGTAGCAGAGCTCTGGCCGGTTCTCCTCCACCCATCTCCGCTTATCGAGATCGGCATCGTAGGTGTTTTTCCATAGCTCGAGAATTCTCTTCCTTCCCGCCGCCGCACCGATCTTGTGCAGCTGAGCCGCATTCGGCCTGCCCTGCTTCAGTCTAACGCTTTTCGCGACAGCCGCATTGACCGCCTTATCATAGGCTCTCTCATAAAGAGAAAAAGAACTGCTACCATCGTCAAAATAGGACTTCACGGCATCCGATTCGCCCGACCGGAGATTCTTAGCTCCCTTGCGGAATTCAAGTCGCCTGGACTCCGCCATGGCCGCAAACTCGGTTTGGGATGCAACATATTGCTTAAAACTCATCCCCTTCGGACTTTCCTTCGGATTGTAAACCTCCACGCCGGTATGCTCGGCAACCCATTGATCATACATATGATACCGGTCAGCAGCGGGGGTTTTGGGATCTAGATTGATTGTCTTCCCAAACCTCCCTCGCCCCTTGGAGGGGTCCAGGTCGAAGCCCTTATAAGCCTTTTTCGCCGCCTCGATGCCCGCCTTGGATTCCGGGGCATATGTATTAGTAGTGCCCTCTCCGGACTTCCACGTCACCTTGTAACCTTTACTGCGAAGCCAATCATATTCTAGTTGCCCGATCGGACTCCTCGCCTTGAAGGCGGCCTCGTCCTCGCTCTGCGCTTTGTACGTGTCGCTGGAGTTGTCGTCTGGGACCGGAGGAAGCGAAACGGCATCCCCTGCCGAGAATCCCTGAGCGCCGGGCCGTCGTCGGCTCGACATCCCAGGCGCAGCGGGATCGCCATTGCCTGCGGGACGAGCCGCCTGGGCCTCGGCGGGCTGACAATTGCCTCCAGCGACGCCACAGACAGCCCTCTTGACACTTGAGGCGACGGCTTCTCCTGCGCCAGTGTGAATTACACCGGTGGTGACAGCGGCGATGAGACACACCACGCCGAGATACGACGCCGCCCCTTCACCCTTTTCACCGTCGTACTTCGAATTTCTTGCGCTTTGCGCACGAATGGCAAATTGCATGGCCGCACGATATTTCAGCTCGACTCGAAGCACATAGGGCCTAAAGACCCGAAACCGGGCCCAGGCTGGGCCGTACCGGGGCAAGAACAGACCTGGTCTCAGAAACCGGCCGACCTATTTTGCTCGGGAGTCCGCCCGAAACCGTCCCGCACTTTGCGGGCGGCCTGCTCGGAGGGGAAGTACCCGCGCCGACGGGTGGCCCGGCGGAACCGAAGTCGCGCTTGCGATCCCGTGGCACCTCGATCCCGACCGGCCCGACCGCGGTCAGCACCGTTTCGCACTCGTGCGATTGCGGTGTCACCCGAGCTTGCGATGCGGCCTGAGTACTAGGCAGCGTCCCGTGGATCTTGGCGGGTGTGGTCTGATAAATCACTTTTGTGGATGAGGAACGTTTGAAGCGGCATGATCTGACCGATGCGGAGTGGGAGCGGCTGGCGCCGTTGTTGCCTGCGAATCCGCGCCAGGGTGGCCGGTGGAGGGAACATCGGATGGTGATCAACGGGGTGTTCTTTCGCACCCGGGCGGGCATCTCCTGGCGGGATCTGCCGCCGATGTATGGCAACTGGAAGACCGTCTACAACCGGCATCGGCGCTGGTCATTGGATGGCACCTGGGCTCAGATCCTGGACGGGCTGCGGACTGGCTGTGACGAGGCCGAGGGCAAGGACTGGACGGTCAGCGCTGACTCGACCTTCAACCGTGCGCACCAGCACGCAGCCGGAGCCCGGCGGGCTCCGGCCGCTGACGACCCCACAGGGGGCGGGACCGAATGACAACAAATCCGGGCGGGAGGCGCTGGGGAGGTCCCGGGGCGGGTGGACGACCAAGATTCATCTGGTGGCCGACCGGCGGTGCCGTCCGATCGCCAGGTTGACCAGCCCTGGTCAGCACGGCGACTCCCCGAGGTTCATCCCGTTGATGGAGCAGATCCGCATCATCCGCCGCGGCCTGGGCCGGCCAAGGCGTACGCCCGGCGCCGCGATGGCCGACAAGGCCTACTCCTCGGCCGCGAACCGTGCCTACCTGCGCCGACGCGGCATCCAAGCTGTGATTCCCATCAAGGAAGACCAGAAGCAGCACCGGCGTAACCGCGGCTCGGCCGGAGGCCGGCCACCGTCCTTTGACGCCGAGCGCTATAAGGAACGCAACACCGTCGAACGCTGCATCAACAAGCTCAAGGCATTCCGGGCCGTGGCCACCCGCTACGACAAGAGAGAACGCATCTACCAGGGCACCATCGACGTCGCCTCGATCCGGATCTGGCTCCGCGACCCAGCCACGTGATCCACAGGAAGCTGCCTAGAAGACCTTTCTCGCCACTGTCGATTTCGGCCGGCCCCGCGTGTCGTCAATGATGAAGGGGCCGCCAGTAGCGGTCTGGGACAGCTAACGACGGAGGCATGATGGCCGAGCAGTTCGAGGTGCGGTGGGAGGGCGAGCTGCCCGCGAGCCCGCAGGAAGTCTGGGACGCGTTCACCGTCCACACCACCGGGTGGTACTGGAAGATCGAGTACGAGCCGCGGGTCGGCGGAGCCGAGCGGGGTCTAACGTCGATCGGGGGTACGGTGACCGTATGGGATCCGCCGCGGCATTTCACCACGCGTGCCCTGCGCGGCGATGACGACTTCAACCAACTCGATTACCGCCTCGAGCCGAGCGGGGCGGGCACGCACCTGCTCTTCGTGCACCGCGGCGTGATGGCCGAGGACTACGACCGGCAGCTGGACGCCTGCCGACAGCACACTGCGTTCTACTACCACTCACTCGGCGAGTACCTGCGCCATTTCTCCGGGCGCGATGCGGCCTACGTCGCCGCCACGGCGTCCGAGGCCTCCCTCCACGGTGGTTTCGCGGCGCTGCGCCGGGCCCTGGGTGTGGCCGAGGACGTAACCGTCGGTGACCAGGTGGTGTTGACGCCGTCGGACCTGGAGCCGATCGAGGGAACTGTCGATTACGCGACACACGCGTTCCTCGGCGTGCGCAGCGCCGACGCGCTGTACCGCTTCTACGGCCGCGACGCGTGGGGTTCACCGGTCGGCGTGGCGCACCACCTGTTCGCCGACCGCGCCGACGAGACGGCGAGCAAGCAGGCCTGGAGCGCATGGCTGGACGGCGTCTTCGCGACCGAGGCGGTGGTGTGATGGCCCAGTACGCAGTGCTGATCTTCGAACGTGAGACGCCCGGCGGCGTGGCCGACATCCCACCGGAGGTCATGGAGGCCCACGGGCGGCTGCCCGAGCGGATCGCCGAGCAGGGCGGCCGGATCATCGCCGGGATGGCGCTCGAACCGACCGAGACGGCGACCGCCATCCGGGACGACCTGGTGACGGACGGTCCGTTCATCGAAACCAAGGAGGCGCTGGCCGGAGTCTTCGTGATCGAGGCACGCGACCTCGACCACGCTCTGGCACTGGCCAGGCTGACGCCGATCGTGAACGGCGGCGTCGAGGTCAGGCCGCTGCTCGGCTTCGAGGTCATGGAGACGAGCTGAGCACCGTCGAAGAGGCGGTCGCCGACGCGCACCGTCGCGAGTGGGCGTACGTGCTCGCCGCGACGGTACGCGTGACGCACGATCTCGACGCCGCCGAGGAGGCCGTGCAGGACGCGTACGTCCAGGCGTTGCGGGCCTGGGCCCGGGACGGGGTGCCCGAGCGGCCCGGCGCGTGGCTGACGACGGTCGCGCGACGCGGCGCGCTCAACGCGATGCGCCGGCGGCAGACGCTCCAGGCCAAGCTGCCGCTGCTGTCGGAACCCGAGGACACGGAGATGCCCGAGCCCGAAACGATCACCGACGACCGCCTACGGCTCATCTTCACCTGCTGTCACCCGGCCCTGGCGCGGGAGGCGCAGATCGCGCTCACGCTACGGCTGGTGTGCGGCGTGGCGACGCCGGACGTCGCCCAGGCGTTCCTCGTCACCGAGCCGACGATGGCCGCCCGCATCACGCGCGCCAAGAAGAAGATCACCGTCGCGCGCATCCCATACGCCGTGCCGCCCGCGGAGGATCTGCCCGAGCGGGTCGACGCGGTGCTGACCGTCATCCACCTGCTCTACTCCACCGGGCACACCGCGCACTCGGGCGAGAACCTCGTCCGCGACGAGCTCACCGATCGCGCGCTCGACCTGGCGCGGATGCTGCGCCTGCTGCTGCCGGCCGACCGCGAGGCCGTCGGGCTGCTGGCGCTGCTGCTCGTCCACCACGCGCGCCGTGACACGCGCACCGACGCGCACGGCCGGCTGCTGCGCCTCGAGGAGCAGGATCGCTCCGCGTGGGACCGCGAGCTGATCGCCGAGGCCGACCGGCTCGTGGTCGCCGCGCTCACCGCGGGCCCGCCCGGGCGCTTCACGCTGCAGGCCGCGATCGCCGCCCTGCACGCGCAGGCCCCGAGCTACGCGGAGACCGACTGGCCGCAGATCCACACGCTATATGACGAGTTGTTGCGTATCTGGCCGTCGCCCGTCGTCGCGCTCAACCGCGCGGTCGCGGTGTCCATGGTCGCCGGGCCGGAGGCCGCGCTGGCCGAGATCGATGCGCTCGAACGCGACGGACGCCTGGCCGGCTACCGCTACCTGCCCGCGACAAAGGCGGACCTCCTGCACCGCCTCGGCCGCGACGCGGAGGCGGCCGAGGCGTACCAGGCGGCGCTGACGCTCAGCGGCAACGCCGCCGAGCAGGAGTTCCTAACCGAACGCCTCAGGTCGACCGGATGATCTCCGCGTAGCGGCGGCCGCTGGCCTTGACGGTGCGGGCCTGGGTGGCGAAGTCGACGTGGACGAGCCCGAAGCGCTGTCGTAGCCGTACGCCCACTCGAAGTTGTCAAGGAGCGACCAGGCGAAGTACCCGCGCACCGGCGCGCCCGCGCCGCGGGGCCCGCGCGCAGGCGCGTACGTGCGCCTCAAGGTGCTCGGCGCGCTCGTGATCCTCGATGGAACCGTCCGGCCGGACCTCGTCGGGGAACGCCGAGCCGCACTCGGTGACGTAGATCGCCGACGCTCTCTACTCGTTCGTCAGCCGGAGCAGCAACCGCTCCAGCCCAAGATCCACGGGACACTCCTTAGGCGAGAGCGACGCCCTCGACCGCCTCGTTGCCGGTCGGCCGGCGGCCCTCCCAAAGGGCGGTCAGCGCGGTGGCGGCCATCACGCGCACGCCCACCGCGATGCACCGCTCGTCGACGTCGAAGTCGCCCCGGTGCAGGTCGTACTCGACCGTCGAACCAGGCGCGCGCACCCCGAGGCGGCCGAGCGCACCCGGAATCGACTCGAGATACCAGCCGAAGTCCTCGCCGCCGAGGCTCTGCGGCGTCGGCACCACGCCTTCCTCACCGAGGACCTGACCGGCGGCGTCACGGAACATCTGCACGCTCGTCGCCTCGTTGACGGTGGGCGGCACGCCGCGGATGTACTCCAGTGACGCCTCGACGTCGTAGGCGGCCGCCACCGACTGCAGCAGGGCCTTCATCATCTCGGGCGCCCGGTGCCAGGCGTCGTCGTCCAGGCAGCGCACGGTGCCCTCGGCGATCCCGTCGTCGGGGATCGCGTTGGCGACCGACCCGGCGGAGACGCGGCCCCACACCAGGCTCAGGCTGGAACGCGGGTCGACCCGCCGCGACAGCGCCGACGGAAGCTCAGTGACGATCTTGGCGAGCGCGTAGACCAGGTCGGCGGTGAGATGCGGCCGGGCCGTGTGGCCGCCCGGGCCGGTCACCTTCACATAGACCTTGTCGCACGCCGCCGTGATCGGACCGACCCGCAGACCCAGCCTGCCGACCTCTACCCGGGGGTCGCAGTGCAGCGCGAAGACCCGGTCGACGCCCGCGATGCCGCCCGCGGCCATGACGTCGAGCGCACCGCCCGGCTTCTCCTCGGCCGGCTGGAAGATCAGCCGAACCCGGCCGGGAAGCAGGCCCGCGGCGGCCTGCTGGGCCAGGAAACGGCCGGCGCCGATGAGCATGGTCGTGTGCACGTCGTGGCCGCAGGCGTGCGCGACCCCGGGCACCGTTGAGCGGTAGGCGACATCCTTCTCGTCCATGAGCGGCAGCGCGTCGATGTCCGCGCGCAGGCCCACCATCGGGCCCTCGGCCGGGCCGACGTCGCACAGCACGCCGGTGCCCTTGGGCAGCACCGTCGGGCGCAGCCCGGCGGCGGTCAGCTGGTCGACGATCCGCTGGGTGGTGCGATGCTCGACGTAGCCGAGCTCGGGATGCGCGTGCAGATCGCGGCGGAAGGCGATCAACCCGTCCTCGTTCTGGGCGAGGAAGGCGTCGAGCTGCATCTGCAGCCGCCGCGCGTCCCCGCTGACACCGGCGTCGAAAGCGGGCATCACCCCGTGTCCCGACCGCGTCATGTGCGCCCCCTCTGGCATGGCGGCGCCGCATGACGCCGCCGCATCCGCTTCGTCCCCCTCGGCGGGCGGCTCCTCGGGGACCTCACATCCCGCCATGGGCCACCTCCCGCGGGGAGACGAACCTGTCCTCGTAGAACTCTTTGATGGCGGCGTCGACGACGTTCTCCAGGGATCCGCCCTCGGCGCGTATCGCGCGCTGCCGCTCGTACGGCGCCCCGTGGTCGAGGACCTCGCCGGCGACCTTCAGTTCCTCGGCGCAGCCCAGCCGGTCGGCCACGGGCTCCAGCTCACGGATCAGCTCGTAGAGATCGTCTCGGAGCGGCGTCGTGCTGCCGGTGTCATCGGTGATGACGGTGGCGTCGAGTCCATAACGGGTGGCCCGCCACTTGTTGTCGCGGACGACCCACGCGGCGGGACGAGGCAGAGTGTAGCCCCGGTCGAGCTGCTGGTCGAAGAGGGTGACCAGGCTCTGGCACAGTGCCGCCGCCATGCCGACCTCACGCAGGGTGGGAATGCCGTCGAACATCCGGATCTCGATCGTGCCGAAATCGGGGTGCGGGCGGATGTCCCACCACACCTCCTTGATGCTGCGGATGGTGCCGGCCCGCAGCAGAGTGTCCATGTACTCCTCGAACTCGGCCCAGTCGGCGAGCGAGTGCGGCGGCCCGGCGGTCGGCAGGGAGCCGAAGATGATCGCCCGGCTGGACGCCAACCCGGTGTCGTGGCCGTTCCAGAACGGGCTCGACGCGGTCAGCGCGAGGAAGTGCGGCAGGTACGCGGAGAGCGCGTTGACGATGGGAATGGCCTTGTCCACGTGGCGTACGCCCACGTGCACGTGCACCCCGAAGGTCTGGATGCGGCGGGCCAGCCACTGCATCTGCTCGACCAGCTCGGCATAGCGCTGGACCGGTGCCATCACCGCGTCGCGCCAGTCGCTGATCGGATGCGATCCCGTGCACGCCAACGCGGTGCCCCGCGCCTCGGCGACCGACCGAAGCTGCGCGACGGTCCCGGCGAGGTCCCTCTTGGCCTCACCGACCGTATGGCAGATATCGGTCACGATCTCCACCGTCGACTCCATCAGCTCGTGCCGGATCTTCGGGATGTCCCCGTCCTCGCTGAGGCCGGGCAGCGCGGCCAGCACCTCGCGCGCGTCCTGCCGAAGGTGCTTGGTCTCCGTGTCGATGAGCTGAAGCTCCCATTCGACACCCAGCGTCGCCCCACGCGACGCGTTGAAGTCAATGGCCACGGCCAACCTCCATCCACAATCTTTGCAGGTCGATGCGTGGCACGTGGGGCTATTGGACCAGCGCGTTCCCGATACCGACCCGCACAGGGCGCTCCAAGCCTGGTCAACAGAGGATCACTCACCTCGTGCCGCCACATACCGCATCGCGGATGCATGCCCGGAACAGCGCGGCCGACGCGTCTCGCCGACGGCCGAACACTGTCCGTAATCTACTCCCGGCGCGGCCCATCCGGTCCGCGACGCCGCGCGGACCGGGAGGCGGCGGCGTATCAGAGGTTTCGGCCATGCTCACCGGCCTCGCCGGGCCCTGCCGGCCCAGTGGGTACGGCCGGCTCAGTACACGTCTGCGGGGACATAGACGCCCCAGACGTCGCGCAGTGCGTTGCAGACCTCGCCGACGGTCGCCCGGGCCCTCAGCGCGTCCTTCAGCGGGTGCAGGAGGTTGGTGTCGCCCGGCGCCTCGCCGCCGTCCCCCTTCTCCGCGGCCCGGCGCAGCTCGTCCAGGTACCGCCGCACGTCCTCGCCCGACCGGGCGGCGCGCAGCTCGGCCAGCCGGGCGGCCTGCTCGCTCTCGATCGACGGGTCGACGCGCAGCGGCTCGTACGGCTCCCGGCCTTCGGTCCTGAACCGGTTGACGCCGACGATCGTCCGGTCCCCGGACTCGATCTCCTGCGCCACCTGGTAGGCCGACTTCTCGATCTCACCCTTCTGGAAGCCGTGCTCGATCGCGGCCACCGCACCGCCGAGATCCTCGACCCGGCCGATGAGCGCGCGGGCGGCCTCCTCGACCTGCGACGTCAGCGACTCGACGGCGTACGAACCGGCGAACGGGTCGACCGTCGCCGTCAGGTCCGACTCGTGCGCGATCACCTGCTGGGTGCGCACCGCCAGCCTGGCCGCCTTCTCCGAGGGCAGCGCGATCGCCTCGTCGAAGGAGTTGGTGTGCAGCGACTGCGTACCGCCGAGCACCGCGGCCAGCGCCTGGATGGCGACCCGCACCACGTTGACCTCGGGCTGCTGCGCCGTGAGCTGCACGCCGGCCGTCTGGGTGTGGAACCGCAGCATCTGCGACTTGGGGTTCTTCGCCCCGAACTCGTCCCGCATGATCGACGCCCAGATCCGCCGGGCCGCGCGGAACTTCGCGACCTCCTCCAGCAGCGTCGTGCGGGCCACGAAGAAGAACGAGAGCCGCGGTCCGAACGAGTCGACGTCCAGGCCCGAGGCGACCGCCGTGCGCACGTACTCCATGGCGTTGGCGAGGGTGAACGCGATCTCCTGTACGGGCGTCGCGCCCGCCTCGGCCATGTGGTAGCCCGAGATCGAGATGGTGTTCCAGCGCGGGATCTCGGTCTGGCAGTAGGAGAACATGTCGGAGATCAGCCGCAGCGACGGCTTGGGCGGGAAGATGTAGGTGCCCCGCGCGATGTACTCCTTGAGGATGTCGTTCTGCACGGTGCCCGTCAGCTCGGCGCCGGAGATGCCCTGCTCCTCGGCGACCAGCTGGTAGAGCAGCAGCAGGATCGAGGCGGGGGCGTTGATGGTCATCGAGGTCGAGACCTTGCCCAGCGGGATGCCGTCGAACAGCGTCCTCATGTCCTCGATCGAGTCGATCGCCACTCCGACCTTGCCGACCTCGCCGTGCGCCATCGCGGAGTCGGAGTCGTGCCCCATCTGCGTCGGCAGGTCGAAGGCCACCGACAGGCCCGTGGTGCCGGCCTCGATCAGCTGGTGGTAGCGCTGGTTGGACTCGGCGGCGGTCGCGAACCCGGCGTACTGCCGCATGGTCCACGGCCGCTGCGTGTACATCGTCGGGTAGACGCCGCGGGTGAACGGATAGGACCCCGGCTCCGCGAGCTCGGCCGATGGGTCGAACCCCTCCAGCGCCGATGGCCCGTATACCGGCTCGATGGGAAGGCCGGACTCCGATTCACGCGTCATAACCGCGATGGTACGGCCGTCGCCGCAGGAAGTGGACGGTGATGCCCCTCACGCGCACCGGATGGCTCTCAACACCCCCATGTCGAGAAATAATCCTTTTCGCTTCCCGCAGGGTCAAATTACGTGATCCGGTGTATCTCATTTCTGGACACTTCCTCTAGTCTTCGTGGAGCCATGGGAACCGTACGCCGGGCGACCGCCCTGATCACCGCGCCACTCGTCGTGGCCCTGACCACCGCCGGTCCTGTCATCGAACCCGCGGCCGGCGCGGCGCGCACCGGAGAGGTCGCAGGCGCCGTCGCCGGCGAGCCGATCGGCGGCTCCCGGCTCGGCGGACGCGGTGTGGTGTACGGCCGGGCGCAGGGTGTCAAGCCTCCGCCGAAGATCGAGGCCTCGTCCTACCTCATCGCCGACGGCGACACGGGCGAGGTGCTCGCGGCGAAGGACCCGCACGGTCGTTATCTGCCGGCGAGCACGCTGAAGACCCTCACCTCGGTGGCGCTGATCCCCAAGCTCGATCGGAACGCGCTGATCCGCCCGGCCCAGAGCGCGGTCGACGTGGAGGGCACCAAGGTCGGCATGACCACCAAGTGGCGCTACCCGGTGTCGGACCTGTTCAAGGCGCTGATGATGGTCTCGGGGAACGACGCGGCCCTGGTCCTCACCCAGGCCGGCGGCGGGATGCGGCGCACCCTGGCGACCATGAACGCCGAGGCCAAGCGCCTGCAGGCGAACGACACCCTCGCGGGCTCGCCCAACGGCCTCGACGTGGACCTGGGGCTGTCGGTCAAGACGCAGCACACCTCCGCGTACGACCTGACGCTCATCCTGCGTCAGGGGCTGCGGCTGCGCGACTTCCGCGAGTACGTGGGCACGATCGACGCCAAATGGCCCGGCCCGCCGTCCAAGAAGCAGCGCGCGCGAGGCCAGCGGGTCGGCGGCTACCCGATCTACACGCACAACCAGCTGCTGCGGCCGGGACGGGCCCACTACCGGGGGATGATCGGCGGTAAGAACGGCTACACCAACGCCGCCCAGCAGACCTTCGTCGGCGCGGCCCGCCGCAACGGCCACACCATCATCGTCGCGCTGATGCACTCCCCGGTCCTCTGGTCGTACGCCACCGAACTGCTCGACTGGGGGTTCGCGGCGCGGGGCAGGGTGCAGCCGGTGGGCACGCTCGTGAACCCGCTCGACACCGAGAAGAAACCGGAGCCGAAGCGCGACAACGGCACGCTCCCCGGCATCCCGCTGGACCGGGACAAGGCGAGCGGCTGGGGACTCACCGCGCTGGCGGCGGGCGGCGGCACCGTGATCGTGATCGGAGCGGCCCTCGTGCTCGTGCTGATGAGGCGCCGTCGCGCGGGCACGGCCGGAGGAGCCCCTCCGCCGCGGCCCGAGGACGCGCACGAGCCGGCCGATCCGCCGGCCAGATAACGACCTTCCGGCAGCGCCCGTCAGCGGGAGACCCCCGGATGGCGACCTTCAGCGCCCGGTGTCCTCCGCCTTGGGCGGCGGTGCCCGGTCGGCGCTGAGGACGACGCGGCGAGTGGCGGTCCAGGCCGCCGTGAACAGGGTGAAGCGCGAGACCACGTTCATCCAGACGAGCAGCCCGGCGACGACAGCGAACGAGGCGTAGACCGGGTTCCTCGTCGTGTGCCCGACCAGAAAGGTCGCGAGAAGCTTCAGGATCTCGAGGCCGACCGCGCCGAACAACGCCCCGCGGATGATCCGCCGCCACGGCGCGCGGGTGCCGGTCAGTCTGGAGAAGAGCACCAGGAAGATCAGTGCGTTGAAACAGATGGCCACCGCCACCGCGAGCAGCCGCAGCAGGACGCCCATTCCGAACATCCGGTCGAGCCCGAGGACGTGCAGCGCCCAGTTGGTGCCCGAGGTGGTGATCGTCGAGACGGCGACCGACACGATGAGCACCATGCCGAGGAAGACGAGGACCCCGACGTCCCCGAGCTTTCGCTTCAGGAAATTGCCGCCGCCGGTCGGATCGTGGCCCCAGATCTCACGCAGTGACTCGCGGAGCGCCTCGACCCAGGCGACTCCGATGATCAGCAGACCCACCAGGCCGATCACCCCGGCGGTCGCCTTGGCCTGGGCGATCTGTTCGACCGCGAGCCGGTCGGCGATGCCGGGCAGCACCGAGTTGATGGCGTCGACGAGATAACCGCGGGCCTGCTCGCTGATCCCGACGACGTAGCCGAGCAGGGCGTACGCCAGCGCGAGCAGCGGGAAGAACGACAGGAAGCCGAAATAGGTGATGGCCGCGGCCATCCGGTCACCGCGATGCTCTTGGTACCGCTCGTAGGCACGGGACAGGTGATCGAACCAGGGCGAACGCCGCCGTGCCCCGCGCAGCACCCGCACCGCTCGCTCGTGCTCGGACTCGACCCGGCGCCGCATGACCCCGACGACGCGCGACATGCACGGTCTCTACCCACGCGACCGACGACAATGCGGCAGGGCGACACGGCAACCGGCGGCCCCGCCGTCGCATTGCCGCGGACCCGGGTAAACCCCCGCCGCGGATGAGGCGTCTTGAAGACGTCGTCTCGCGAGCGTCCCGCCCGTCCCGCGCCGCCAACCGGTGGGGACCGGCGTTCCAGGCGATTCCCCATCGCTCAATCGGCACCGCCCACCGCGGTGCGCCGATACGACCGAGTGCGGAATCCGGTGACGTGACGCCCGAGCGGGGTCGCACCGGGTCATTGCCGTGCCCCGACCGACGCGAGGTGTGCCATCCCTGTGAAAACCGAGACCCCCGAGCGAGAACCCGTAGTCGGCATCGCTCATTCGCGCGACGGGTCCGGCCGTCTCACCGGCCTGGTGGAACGACTGGGCCGAGGTGGCGGACCCGCCCGCGCCACCGCGTTCCTCGACGGGGCCACGGACGCCGCCGTCGTGGCCTTCGCGGCCTGGACGGCGGTCTATCACGCCGGACTGCTGATCCGGCCGCCGACAGCGGTGCTGGTCGCGGCCTGGCTGGTGGTCATGGCGACGCTCGCGGCCGTACGGATGACGCGCGGGACGACAGACCGGGCGCGATCACCTCGCGGGACCGCCACGCCGCCCGCCCGGGCCACCGGCGTGGATCCGATCGCGGGCGGCCGGACGCGCACGTACGCGCGATGGGCGGGCCCGGTGCTCGGTGTCGCGGCCGGCGTGGCGGCGGGTCTGTACCGGTCGGGGGTGCCCTGGTGGATCACCTGCGTGCTCGGGGCCGCGGCGGTCGCGGTCACCCTGACGGCGCTGCGCGGCAGCCGGTACCGGCCGGATACGGCGCCGGTCGCCGACCGCGGCTCGCTGCCGGCGCTCGTCTCGGTCCTCGTCACGGCCGCCGGATTCGCCGGTGCCTCACTGTTCGTCGTCAACCCCGACGGTGACGACGCCTACTTCATGTCCCGGTCGGTGTGGACGGCCGAGCACGGCCGGATCCCGTTCCGCGACGTCATCTTCACCCCCGGGTCGGTCGGGACGGTCGGAGGCGAACCGCCCATCGCGTCCGTCGAGGTCTTCAACGGCGCGCTGGCCCGCCTGCTCGGCATCGCGGCGTCGTCGTTCACCTGGTACCTCTTCCTGCCGGTGGTGACCTTCCTGGCCGTCTGGGCCATGTGGCGGTTGATCCGGCTGTGGGCCCCCCGGCGCGCGGCGGCGTGTTTCGCGACCGCCGCCGTCTATCTGCTCTGGACGGGGGCGGGCACCGGATCCTTCGGATCGTTCCACCTGATCAGGATGTGGCAGGGCAAGGGCGTTCTCGTGTCCCTGGCGGTACCGCTGCTGTACGTCTACCTCACCCGCTGGGCGGAACACCGGTCCCGTCGTGATCTCTGGCTCGCCGTCGCCGTGGGGGCCGCCGCCACCGGGCTGGCCTCGGCCGCGACGTTCGTCGTGCCGCTCGTGACCGTCGCCGCCGTCGGCCCGCTGCTGCTGCGTGCCGGGCTGGACACCGGGCGGCAGCGGGTCGAAGGGCTGCGGACCGCCCTGGCCGCCTGCGCCGCCATGGCCTATCCGGTCGTGGGCGGGGTGATGGTCGCGTTGTTCAGCGACACGGTCGAGGTCGGCGGACGGTTGTCCCCCGCCCCGGTCAGCTACTCGATCGTGCTGCTGACCGGTGTGCTGGGCGTCATCGCCGGTTGCGCGCTGTGGACGGCACCGTGGATCAGCCGGCGCGGCGTGCCGGCACTGGTCACGGCGGGCGTGGCGGCGATCGCCACCGTCCTTTTCGTCCCTGGCGTGCTGGAGCTGATGGCGGATGCCACCGGTGCGGCGCCGGTGCTGTGGCGCACGATGTGGTCGGTGCCGGCCGCCGCGCTGATCGGGCTGCTCGCGGCCCTGCCGCTGCCCGGTGCCCTGCGCCGGCTCTCGCCGCTGCCGGCGGTGCTGTTGTGCGCCGCGTTCGTGATCTGCGGCACCCCGCTGTGGACGGCCGGGGGCAGGTCCGTCGTCGCCGAACTGCCCTCGTGGAAGGCCTCTCGCTCTTCGCTGATCACCGCCCGGGCGGTGGTGGCCGCCACCGGCGGAGCGTCCGGTGCCGTGCTGATGCCGGACCGGTACATGCGCAACGTGCCCCTCATAACCTCGCGGGTGCAGGCGGTCAACGCCAATCCGCACTATCTGATGAATCTTCCCGTCGGCAGGTCGTTCATCGCCGACCGGCGGTTGCTCACCGCTGTGGTCGGCCGGAGTACGAGGCCCGCGCCGGTTACGGACGTACGGGCGGCGCTCGACCGGGTCGGTGTGGTCATCGCCTGCGCCCAGGCCCACAACGACATCGGCCTGCGTGTCCTGCAGGACGCCGGATACGTACGTCCCGTCCACATCCACGGGCTGGTGTGCCTGTTCCCGCCCGCCCGGCCGTCCGAGCGGGCGGCGGACACGCCGGCGACCGGCGGCGGGCCGGCCTCAGCCGGATTCGGGTGAGCCGGATTCAGGTGAGCCCGGGCCGTCGGCTCCGAACGGGAAGTCCCGCTGGGGGCGCCAGACGCCGTCGGACCCGTGCTCGTACAGCGAGAAGCCCCACACCGGGAACCGCGCCTCGTAGTGGCCGAGTTCCTTGCCGGCACGGTCCAGCACCTCGTCGGCGAGATCGTGCGCCACCGTGACGTGCGGATGGTAGGGGAACCGCGGCGACCGCCACAGCGGGCCGCTGCGCACCTTGCGCTCCACCTGTGCGCACGAGCCGGCGCCCTCGGCGAGTGAGACGAACACCACCGGCGACACAGGGCGGAACGTCCCGGTGCCGTACAGCCGGATCGGGAAGGCGCGCTCAGTGACCGCCACCTCCCGCAGGTGGCGTTCGATCGAGCCGAGGGCGGCGGCGCTCACCGGGGTCGGCGGCAGGAGCGTGATGTGCGTCGGGATCGACCGGGCGAGCGGATCGCCGAAGGACTCCCGCCAGCGTTGCAGTTCGGTTCCGTACGGATCGGGGATCGGAATCGCCACTCCGATGGTCCGCAGCGGGTCAGGCGCGCCCACGTCCGACGAATCCCACCCGATCACGCACGGCCTCCATGGTCCGAGCGGCGACCTCGCCGGCCCGGGCGGCGCCCTGGGCCAGGATGCGGTCGAGTTGTTCCTCGTCGCCGAGCACCTTCTCCGTACGCTCCCGGATCGGGGTGAAGGTGTCGAGGACCAGTTGCGCCAGATCCTTCTTCAGCGACCCGTAGCCCGCACCGGCGTACTGCCGCTCGAGATCGTCGATCGACGAGCCCGAGAGCGCGGAGTAGACGCGCAGGAGGTTGGTGATCCCCGGCTTCTTCTCCTCGTCGTAGCTGATCTCGGTGCCGGTGTCGGTGACCGCGCGCATGATCTTCTTGCGCATGGAGCCCGGCTCTTCGAGCACGTCGACGATGCCCTGCGGCGATGACGACGACTTGCTCATCTTCGCCGTGGGCTCCTGCAGATCCGTGATCTTGGCGGTGGCCTTGGGGATGTAGGCCTCCGGCAGGGCGAAGGTCTCACCGAAGCGGTGGTTGAACCGCTGCGCGAGAGTGCGGGTCAGCTCGAGGTGCTGCCGCTGGTCCTCGCCGACCGGCACCTGGCAGCCGCCCACGCCCTCACCGGGCTCGGGGGTGTAGAGGAGGATGTCGGCGGCCTGCAGGATCGGGTAGGTGAACAGGCCGACGCTGGCGCCGCTCGCGCCCTGCTTGGCCGACTTGTCCTTGAACTGGGTCATGCGGCCCGCCTCGCCGAAGCCGGTCAGGCAGCCGAGGATCCAGGCCAGCTCGGAGTGTTCGCGCACGTGGCTCTGCACGAAGAGGGTGGACCGCTCGGGGTCGACGCCCATCCCCAGCAGCTGCGCGGCCGACAGCCGGGTGCGCCTGCGCAGCGCCTCGGGCTCGTAGTCGACGGTGATGGCATGCAGATCGACGACGCAGTAGAAGGCGTCGTGGGTGTCCTGCAGCGCGACCCACTGGCGCAGGGCGCCGAGGTAGTTGCCCAGGTGAAAGGAGTCACCGGTGGGCTGGATACCCGAGAGGACGCGACGGGTGGACCCCGGCGTCGGCCCCGTGGTCTGCCCTGTGGTTTGAGGAGCGTAGCCCTGGGGGCCGGACACTGCGGACATGTGCACGAACCGATTCTGTCAGGCCTCGCTTGAGGCGATGTCGTTTGCTGTCGCTGTCGCTTCACCTGTCCCGGCGCCGCCGGGATCGGCGGTGCCGGTGTTGCCGGTGTTGCCGCCGTCCAACGGCGTGACGCGCACGCGGGCCACCCGGCGGCCGTCCATCTCGACGACCCCCATCCGGTGCCGGTCGATCTCGACCGCCTCCCCCACCTGGGGCACGTGCCCGAGCACCGCCATGATGTGCCCTGCCACGGTCTCGTACGGCCCTTCGGGAAGCACTATGCCGGTCTCGGCGGCGAAGGCGTCCAGGTTGAGCAGGCCGTCGAGCTCGACCGCTCCACCGTGCAGCCGGCGCGCCTGCGCGTCCTCCACATCATATTCGTCGCGGATATCCCCGATGAGCTCCTCGAGGAGGTCCTCCAGGGTGATGATCCCCGCGGTTCCGCCGTACTCGTCCACGACGATCGCCAGGTGGTGGCCCTCCCGGCGCATCTCGGACAGGACGGCGAGCACCTGCTTGCCCATCGGCAGGTACTTCACCGGCCGCATGACCTCCGAGACGGGCACCGACCGGCCGACGAGATCGGGATCGAGCAGATCTCGCACGTGCACGAACCCGATGACCTCGTCGTGGGTGTCCCGGTAGACAGGGAACCGGGAGTGCGGGCTGTCGGCCGCTATCCGGGCGGCGGCGTTCAACGGGGTGGCCGCGTCCAGGAACTCCACCTCCGTACGCGGCACGAACACCTCGCGCAACTGCCGCGCGCCGGCCGCGAAGACCTCCTCGATGAGCCTGCGCTCGTCTCCGGTGATCCCCTGGTGCCCCGCGACGAGGGCCCGCACCTCCGCGGCGGTGATCCGGTCACGGAGATCGCCCAGGCCGCCGCCGAGCCGCCTCATGATCACCAAGGTGGCGCAGAAGGCACCGAGCAGCATCGAGCACAGCGCCGGCAGGCCGTACTTCACGAGATCGCTCACCCCGTGGCCTCCCGGCACCGGCACTCCGAACGGCCCGCCGATCCGGCGGGGGATCTACCGCTAGGGTCGTCGTCCATGGTCCAAGGCGGCTCGTCCAGGGCGTTCTGCCATGTGCGGCTGGTCAGGGCTTTCTCAGAGTTTTATCAGGGCTTTCGCACAGCGGCCGGGCGGCGTCCGGCCGCGCGACCTCGGAACATCAGCCTACCTGGATACGCTGAGTGAACCTGGATACGGAGGCGCAGTGAAGCTGCTCGTCACCGGCGGCGCCGGCTACATCGGAAGCGTCGTCAGCGATCAACTCTGCACGGCGGGGCACGAGGTGGTCGTACTCGACGACCTGTCGACCGGGCACCGCGACGCCGTGCCCGCCGGGGCCCGGCTGGTCGAGGGGACGCTGCGCGACCTGGCGTTCGAGGTCCTCGACGGCGCCGGCTTCGACGCCGTCCTGCACTTCGCGGCGAGGTCGCTGGTCGGGGAGTCGGTGGAGAGGCCGGGCCTCTACTGGGACAAGAACCTCGGCGAGTCGCTGGCGCTGCTGGACGCGATGCGGCGGGCCGGGGTCTCGCGCATCGTTTTCTCCTCCACCGCCGCCACCTACGGCGAGCCCGAGTCGGCGCCGATCCTGGAGACCGATCCCACCCGGCCCACCAACCCCTACGGCGCCTCGAAGCTGGCGATCGACACCGCGCTCACCGAGTACGCCCGGCTGCACGGGATCGGCGGGGTTAGCCTGCGCTACTTCAACGTGGCCGGAGCGCGCGGCCGGTTCGGTGAGCGCCACGCCACCGAGACGCACCTGATCCCGATCGTCCTGCAGGTCGCCACCGGGGCCCGCGACAAGGTGTTCATGCACGGCGACGACTATCCGACGCCGGACGGCACCTGCGTCCGCGACTACATCCACGTGGTCGACCTGGGGGTCGCCCACCTGCTGGCGCTGGAGTCCTGCCGGCCCGGGGTCCACAAGATCTTCAACCTCGGCAACGGCGCCGGGTTCTCGGTGCGCGAGGTCATCGAGGTCTGCCGCCAGGTGACCGGCCATCCGATCCCCGCAGAGGTGGGGCCACGCCGCGCCGGCGACCCGGCCGTGCTCGTCGCCTCCTCCGACCGGATCCGGTCCGAGCTCGGCTGGAAGCCCGAGCGCGATCTACGGGCCATGGTCGCCGACGCCTGGGCCTTCGCCCGGCACGGCCTGGCGTCATGAGCGATGCGATCGCGAATGCGAGCCGGGACCTCGACGCGACGTTCCAAGAGGCCTACCGGCGTCCCTCCGACGGCATCTGGCACGCCCCGGGCCGGGTCAACCTGATCGGCGAGCACACCGACTACAACGACGGCCTTGTCCTGCCGTTCGCCCTCGCACAAGGCGTCTCGGTCGCCGCGGCGGCCCGCGAAGACGAGGTGCTGGAACTGAGATCGCTCCAGGCGGCCGGCGAGGCGGCGAGCGTACCGCTCGACGGCCTCGCGCCCGGTGCGATCGGCGGTTGGGCCGGCTACGCCGCGGGGGTCGCCTGGGCACTGGGCGAGGCGGGCCACCGCGTGCGCGGCGCCTCCCTGCTGATCGACTCGGATCTGCCGCAGGGGGCGGGACTCTCGTCCTCGGCGGCGCTGGAATGCGCGGTCGCGCTGACCCTCTGCGAGCTGTCCGGCATCGACATCCCGCGGCCCGAGCTGGCCAGGATCGCCCAGCGCGCCGAGAACGACTTCGTCGGCATGCCCTGCGGGATCATGGACCAGTCGGCCGCGCTGCTGTGCACCGCCGATCATGCCCTTCTGCTGGACTGCCGCAGCGGGCTGTCCACGCAGGTTCCACTGGACCTCGCCGGCCTGACCCTGCTCGTGATCGACACCAGAGCACCCCACCAGCTCGTCGACGGGGCGTACGCCTCCCGCCGGGCGGAGTGCGAGCGGGCGGCCGACGCGCTGGGCGTCCCGGCGCTGCGAGATGTGACCGACCTCACCGAGGCTCTCGCCTCGCTGGACGACCCCGTGTGGCGCCGCCGGGTGCGGCACGTCGTGACCGAGAACCACCGGGTGGAGGCCACCGTCGGCCTGCTGCGCGCCGGTGCCGTGACCGAGGTCGGGGCGATGCTCACGGCTGCGCATCTCTCGCTGCGCGATCAGTTCGAGGTGTCGTGGCCGGAGGCGGACGTCGCGGTCGAGGCGGCCGTACGCGCCGGAGCCCGCGGCGGCCGGATGGTGGGCGGCGGCTTCGGCGGCTCGGCGATCGCCCTCGTACCGTCACCACTGGTCGGACGGGTGTGCGACGCCGCGCTGAACGCCTACGAGGCCCGCGGCTGGCGTCCTCCCGCGTTCCTGACCGCCGTGCCGTCCCCCGGGGCACGACGGCTGGCCTGACCGCGGAGCCTTCGCGGCCGGCGGTCACCCGGCGGCGGCCTCCAGCAGATCGGCGCGGAGCCGGCCTGCGGCCTCGGCGGCGTCCTTCCGGCCGAGTGCGGTGAACCCCGTGACGGCCTCCTCGACCCGGGCCAGCGCGTCCGCCCCCCGGTCGAGCGTGGCGAGAATCCGCGCCTCGTCGTAGCCGACCAGCGCCGTCTCCCACGTGACCGCGTCGGGTTCGTCGGCGGGCAGATCGGCGAGCGCCTGCCGGGCCGTCTCCATCACCCGCAGCGCGTCCTCGGGCTGCCGGCTCCACAGCAGGCACAGAGCGCCCTGTCGGCGCGCCCGCACGACGCCGAACGGCGCGCCCAGCGAGAGATGGAGCTCGGCGGCGGCGGCGAACCGCTCGGCCGCGATGCCGTCCTTGTCCAGCCCGCTGAGCAGCTCTCCCGCGCTCTCGTAGAACTCGGCCGCCGCCCCTGGCTCCTCGGCGCTCACGTCGTCGGCGAGCGCGCTGAAGGTCTCGGCGGCGGCCGCCGCCTCACCGAGCTCACGCTGGGCATTGGCCAGCATCCAGCGGGACCGCTTGGCGGCGCCGACGTCACCCAGCTCGGTCAGCATCGTGACCGCCTCCTCGGCCGCCTCGGCCGCCTCCAGGTGCCGGCCGGCCTGGTAGTAGCCGGCGCACAGGTCCTGGCGCGCGTAGGCGGCCTGCGGATAGGCGCCCCAGGCGGTGAAGCCGGCCACCGCCTCGATCAGGTCTTCGACCGCCTCGCCCACCCGGTCCCGCCCGACCTGGGTCAAGGAGAGCAGCCAGTTGCCCCGGGTCACGTGCGCGGCCGCACGCATGACGGGCGCGTCGGCGGGAGCGTTCACCACCGCCTCGGTGAGCGCCTCGCCCGCCGCGTCGCCGGTCTCGTGGCCCTCGGGGGCCTCCGCCAGCAACCGTCCGTGCAGGAGCGCCGCCTCGGCGAGGAGCACCGTCCGGCCCGTCGCACGGTAGCCGTCCCGGGCCCGCAGCGCGGCGGCCGCCGCCTCTTCCCACCTTCCGTCCAGCCCCGCGAGCACTCTGGCCCGCTCCAGGTCGACGGCGGCCGCGTCCACCGGGTCTGAGGCGGTGACCGCGTCCAGCGTGGACAGGGCGTCCGGCGATCGGCCGAGGTGGGCGTACGCGTCGGCCAGCCGCAGCCGCACCGCGACCCGGCGGCTGGTGCCGCCGTCCCCCCGGGCCGCCCACTCCGCGGCGGCCTCCAGCAGGGCGACGCCCTCGCCGGCCTGGTCCAACCGGCACAGCACCGCGCCCACCCGGCTCAGGGACGACTGGCGCCGCTCCTCGTCTCCGGCCTCCTCGTGCAGGAGGGCGGCACGCCGCCACGCCGCGACGGCCCCCTCGGGGTCGTCGCCCGAGATCAGCTCGAAGCCGAGGCCGTCGGCCCGGCGTCCAGAGAGTGCGCCGGGCAGATCGGCGACCGGGCCGGCGACCGAGTCGAAACGCCGCCACGCCGCGAGCGCCGCGCTCGTCTCCCCCCGGGCCCAGTGCTCCTCCGCCGCGTCGATCAGCTCGATCGGGTCGGCGTGGTCGGAGGGGTCGGAGGGATTGGCCGGGTCCGGTGTCGCGCCTGAGGCGGGTCCGGCCGCGGCGGCTCGAGCGGGCACGCGGGCGTGCGGCGTCAGCGGCAGGCGGTCGACGACCGGCTCGGCGTCCAGCACGGCCCGCGTGAGCTCGCTCTGGTGGCCGGTGCCGTTACGGGTGTCGAAGGCACCGGCGATCTCCATCGCGCGCGCCTCCAGCTCCGTGTGCAGCACCGCCACCGAGACCTCGGACGCGGCCCGCTCGCCGTGCGGCGGACGGCGCACGGTGACGTCTCCGTGCCCGGCGTCGCGCACCCTGCGCAGGACCAGCGCGGCACCCGCCGCGAACCGCATCGCGGCACCCGGGCTCGGCGCGCGGTCGAGCCAGCCGAGATGTCGTTCGATGATCTCCAGACCGCGGGCCTCGTTGCCGGTGCGCGCGCAGAACTCCAGGTGGTCGCCCAGCGACTCGAGGTCCCGCACGTTGGCGCGCATGATCCGGTAGGCCCGGCGGTGGGCGTCGCGTGCGCCGTCGAGCCGACCCGTCCGCAGGTAGACGGGCAGCAGGCCGGTGAGGATGTCCTGCGGCTGCTCGCTGCAGCGGAACTCCTCACGCAGCACCGGCTCGGCGATCGCGAGGGCGTCCTCGTCGCGTCCGCGCCACGACAGGTGGGCCAGCTTGGAGGTCGGGTCGCAGCCTTCGCAGTCCGACAGCACGTCCCGGGCGGCGCCGTTCCACTTGGCGTACCAGCGGTCCGCGGCCTCGGCGTCGCCCAGATGCCGGGCGACCGACTCCCGCCGCGCGTGGACGGCGTGCAGGCTGTGCCCGCCCATCCGGTAGCGCCGCTCCATGTCGTCGAGCACCGCGTACGTCCGCTCGAGCGGGACCTCGGGAAAGCCCGTGAGCGAGTTCACGACCGCCTTGAACTGCCACAGCAGGCGCAGCCCGGCGTTCTCCCCGTACCGCCCGGGATCGCGGTCGTGATCGGCCAGGCACCGGCTGAACGTGCCGAACGTCTTGATCGGCTCGCCGCCGTACTGGTAGGCGGAGCTCAGGTCCAACCGCACCTCGAAGGTCAGGACCTCGTCACCGGACGCCTGGGCGTGCCGTAGCGCGTCCTCGACGAGAACCGTCCTGGCCTCGCCGTACGGCAGCTCACGCGCGCGCTCGATCAGCCGGTACACGGCGTCTGTGGTCATCGGACCCGCTCCCTGTTCACGATCTCGTCCCGCGTGACGGCCCGGCGACGCGGGCTCACCGAGGTTCCCGGGAGTCTGGTTCCCGTGGGTCTGGTTCCCGTCGGTCCGGTGGCTGCGTCGCCCAGTCCAGCAGGCCGAGGAAGGACCGGTTGAGCACGGCGGTGTCGGTGGCGCGGAGCGGATGGTGGCCGAGGAGCAGCGCCTGCCCGTACAGGGCCTGCACGGCGAGCTCTATCAGGCCGTCCTCGCGCAGCGCGGTGACCCTCCGGGCCAGCGGATTGCGGTGGTTGAGCACCAGCTGGGGCCGGTCGGACTCCACCGCCTGCTCCAGCGCGCCGAGCACGTCCGACCACAGGTCGTCGGCGAGATCCTTGGCCTGCCGCAGCTCTTCCTGGTGCTGGGCGGCCCTGCTGGTCAGATAGAGCGCGGGCAGCGACGCCGGATCGAAGTCTCGCACGATGACCTCGCACCCGAGCCGGTCGACGGCCCGCCGGGCGGCGGCGAGGAACGGCCGCAGGCCCAGCTCGGCCTGCGGGTCGAGCGCGCCGAAGTGCGTGGTCAGCTCCGCGGGGTCGAGCCGGCGCAGATGCGCCTCCGGGTCGATGTCGCGCAGCCGCTCGATGATCTCGATGTCGTAGACGTAACCGCCGTTGACCAGCCCGACGCCCTGCGCACCCGAGACCGCGGAGAGCCTGCGGAACTCGTCCACCTCCGCGGTATAGCGTCCGTCGGGATGGCGCCTGCGGAACTCGGCGAGCGTCATCGGCCCCGCCGAGGTCTCGAACTCCAGCCACCGGTCGACGATGCGCAGCAGATCGTCGTCGTGCACCGCCATCGCCTTCACGCCCAGGCTGTGCAGCCCGAGGAAGGCGCGAAGTCGCGCCGGATCGGTCTCGGCGAGCCGCACGAGCCACTCGCGCAGGCGCTCACCGAGCGCCTGCCTGGTCGCGTCGAGCAGTTCGTCGTCGTACAACGCCTCACGGCCGGCCGTCGGCCGGAGTTCGCCGGCGTCGACGACGCAGCGCACGAAGAACGCCCACTCGGGCAGCAGGCCCTCGACCTTCTCGGCCAGCAGCATCCGGCGCAGATACACCCGATGCGCGCCGCGGCTGGTGGGCGCCACGGTCTGCGGCAGCACGAACGCCACGCCGGTGAGCCCCGCCTCGGGGACCTCCAGGTCGATCACGTCGAACGGCGTGAAGCCGTACAGCTCGCGGCAGTACGCCTCCATCGCGCTCCGCCTGCGGCCGGGATCGCGGTGCGGCACCAGCCAGGGCGGCCCGTCTCCGGTGATCTGCCGGCCGTCGACGGTCACGGGCACCGGGAGCAGCGAGCCGTACAGATCGGCGAGCTGTCCGGCCATCGCCGGGCTCACCCAGTCGGCGGCTCCGGGGCGCGGGCGAATCGTGACGGTCGTACCGGGCTCGTCGCGACCGGCGGGAGCCGCGGGTGCTGCGGGCCCGGCGGTCTCGACAGGTTCAGTGCCTTCTGCGGGTTCGGCCGATTCGACCCGGTAGCGGCCGTCGGCGAACCCGGTCCAGCGGACCGCCGCGCCGCCACGGGCCGACCGGGTCACGACCTCGATCTCGTCGGCGACCAGGAACGCCGACAGCAGCCCGATGCCGAACTGACCGAGGAAGTCATGGCGGGCGAAGCCGAGCTCGTCGCGTTTGGAGGAGCGGCCGATCGTGGCGAGCAGCCGGTGGACCTCGTCCTCGGTGAGACCGATGCCGTCGTCGTGGATCCGCAGTGCGCCGCCGGCGGTCTCGATGGTGATCCGCCCGGGGCCCTCGCCGCGGGCCGTGATGGCGTCGACGGCGTTCTGCAGCAGTTCGCGGAGATAGACCCGGGGACTCGAGTAGAGATGCCTGCTGAGGAGGTCGACCACGCCACGGAGGTCGACTTGAAAGGCCTGCTCCACCCTGATGGACCTCCTGGTCGGGCGACAACGCGAAGGAACACAGTATCGAGCATCGCCCGATCGGCCATCAGAATTCCGACATATGGGAAAGACCTCCGCCCTTCCGAAGGGCTCGGAAGGGCGGCGGCGGAGTCCCCGGTCTCGGGGCGATCCGAAGGCGCTCGAACGCGCCTGGGACGACTCGTGGTCGGCTCGGTGCCGGCTTGAAGTCAGATCAGGCCGAGCTTGCGGACGGCGTCGCGCTCCTCGGCCAGCTCGGCGACGGAGGCGTCGATGCGCTCGCGCGAGAAGGCGTCGATCTCCAGACCCTGCACGATCTCGTACCGGCCGTCCCGCGCGACCACGGGGAAGGAGGAGATGAGACCCTCGGGCACGCCGTAGGAACCGTCGGACACCACGGCGGCCGAGGTCCAGTCGCCTTCGGCGGTGCCGTGCACCCAAGTGTTGACATGGTCGATCGCCGCACTGGCCGCGGACGCCGCCGAGGAAGCCCCGCGGGCCTCGATGATGGCGGCGCCGCGCTTGGCGACGGTGGGGATGAAGGTGTCGCGCAGCCACGTCTCGTCGTTGACCGCGGCCGCGGCGTTCTCACCGTTCACCTCGGCGTGGAACAGATCAGGGTACTGGGTGGCGGAGTGGTTGCCCCAGATCGCCAGTCTCCGGATCGCCGACACCGGGACGCCGAGCTTCTTCGACAGCTGCGCGACGGCGCGGTTGTGGTCCAGCCGGGTCATCGCGGTGAACCGGTCGGCCGGCACGTCGGGGGCGTGCCGCTGCGCGATGAGCGCGTTGGTGTTGGCCGGGTTGCCGACCACGAGTACTCGCAGGTCCTCGGCCGCGCCGGCGTTGATGGCCTCGCCCTGCGGCTTGAAGATGCCGCCGTTGGCCTCCAGCAGGTCACCGCGCTCCATCCCCTTGGTGCGGGGGCGGGCTCCGACGAGAAGGGCGATGTTGGCCCCGTCGAACGCCTTCTTGGCGTCGTCGGTGATCTCGATGCTCTCCACCAGCGGGAAGGCGCAGTCGTCGAGCTCCATCGCGGTGCCCTCGGCGGCCTTGACCGCCTGCGGGATCTCCAGGAGGCGGAGGCTCACGGGCGTGTCCGCGCCGAGCAGCTGACCTGACGCGATGCGAAAGAGCAGTGCGTAGCCGATCTGGCCGGCCGCGCCGGTGACGGTGACATTGACGGTCATTGCGTTTCTCCTGCTGATCACTGGGGTGGCGAACCGCCGCGAATGGATCTCTCGTCGTCGAGATAGTCCACGCGCCAGGCTATCGCGCGCCGTTTCCGCCCGGGGCCTCAGGTGCCGGACGCGGAACAGGGCCGCTCCGGGGTCTCCGGAACGGCCCTGCCCTTGACGCTGAGCCCTAGCCAGGGCGCGAGAACCCTAGGCGGTTTCGTTGATCTTCTTCTGCAGGTTGACGTCCAGCGCGTTGAGGAACTCCTGCGTGGTGAGCCAGCCCTGGTCACTGCCGACCAGGAGCGCGAGGTCCTTGGTCATCTGACCGGCCTCGACGGTCTCGACACAGACCTGCTCGATCCGGTGGGCGAACTCGGTGACCGCCGGGGTGTTGTCGAGCTTGCCCCGGTGCGCGAGGCCGCGCGTCCAGGCGAAGATCGACGCGATCGGGTTGGTCGACGTCGGCTTGCCCTGCTGGTGCTGGCGGAAGTGCCGGGTCACCGTGCCGTGCGCCGCCTCGGCCTCGACCGTCCTGCCGTCGGGGGTCATGAGCACCGAGGTCATCAGGCCGAGCGAGCCGAAGCCCTGGGCCACGATGTCGGACTGCACGTCACCGTCGTAGTTCTTGGTCGCCCACACGAACCCGCCGTCCCACTTGAGGGCCTGCGCGACCATGTCGTCGATCAGCCGGTGCTCGTAGGTGATGCCGGAGGACTCGAAGTCGGCCTTGAACTCCGACTCGAAGATCTCCTCGAAGAGATCCTTGAACCGGCCGTCGTAGGCCTTGAGGATCGTGTTCTTCGTCGACATGTAGAGCGGGAAACGACGGTCCAGCGCGTAACGCATGGTCGCCCGGGCGAAGTCCCGGATCGAGTCGTCGTAGTTGTACATGCCCATCGCCACGCCGCCGCCGGGGAACTTGGCGACCTCGAACTCCATCGGCTCGGTGCCGTCGTCGGGGACGAACGAGATCGTCAGCGTTCCCGGCCCGGGAACGACGAAGTCGGTCGCACGGTACTGGTCGCCGTGGGCGTGCCGGCCGATGATGATCGGCTTGGTCCAGCCCGGCACCAGGCGCGGGATGTTCGAGACGACGATCGGCTCACGGAACACGACACCGCCGAGGATGTTGCGGATCGTTCCGTTCGGGGAGCGCCACATCTTCTTGAGGCCGAACTCCTCAACCCGGGCCTCGTCGGGGGTGATCGTGGCGCACTTCACACCGACGCCGTACTCCTTGATGGCGTTGGCGGCGTCGATCGTGACCTGGTCGTCCGTGGCGTCACGGTGCTCCATTCCCAGGTCGTAGTACTTCAGGTCCACATCGAGGTAGGGCAGGATCAACTGGTCCTTGATGAACTGCCAGATGATCCGCGTCATTTCGTCGCCGTCGAGTTCGACGACGGGGCCCGCTACTTTGATCTTGGGCATGCTGTTGCTGTCCCTTTCCTGCCCATGGGCGCGCTCGCTCGTCGGCTCGCTCCACACCGGCAAGCAGTCCTTCGTAAGGCTCAATGCGAGGTTATCCGAGCCTAAGAAAAGGTCTAGACCTGGGCCTGCCACAGCGCCCGGTGGCCCGGGCCGGATCCGTTGTTCACCTGGGCGGCGGCACGACGTATGCGGTCACCGCGATACCGATCGCGAAGACCACCAGGATCAGCACATCGGTCCACCGTTTGCGCGTCGCCAGCAGCCCCACCTGGCTCTCCGGCAGCACCAGCCGCGCCAGCGCGCCGAGGAGCACCGCGGCGGCGACCAGCACCGACCCGCGCTTGGGATGCCTCATCGCCACCAGCGCCAGCCCGGCGAAGGCCCCGGAGAGCACGAACAGATACGGCAACTGGCCGAGCCAGCGCGGCGCCCCGCCGCGGGCCCGGGGTCCCGTGCGCCGCTGCCGGCGGATCTGTGCCACTACCGCTCCGTCCTCACGCTCTCGGTCACCACGGTCGCCCTCACCACGGTCTCGCCCTCACTTCGTCGCCGGTCGCCGGACATGACAGATCATGGCGGATCATGCCCGGGTCCGCTCGCTGATGGGGAGCCACCTCATGTCACGGTCGCCAATGTATTCGCTGTCCGGGCGGATGAGCCGGTTGTCGGCATGCTGCTCGATGACGTGCGCCGTCCAGCCCGCCATCCGGCTGACCGAGAAGACGGCCGTGAACAGGTCCACGGGGATGCCGAGGTAGCGGTAGACGCTCGCCGCGTAGAAGTCGACGTTCGGGCGGAGGCCCTTCTCCGCGAAGACGATCTCTTCCATCCGCTGGGACATCCGGAACCAGGTGTCGTCCCCGGTGGTCTCGGCGAGCTCGGCCGACAGCCGCCGCAGATGCGACGCACGTGGGTCCTCGGACTTATAGACCCGGTGCCCGAAGCCCATGATTTTCTCGCCGGCGGCGAGCTTCTCCCGCACGGCGCCGTCCACGTCCGCCACCCCGCCGATGGCCTGGAACGTGCGCATGACCTGCTCGTTGGCGCCGCCGTGCAGTGGGCCCTTGAGCGTGCCGATGGCGGCGCAGATCGCGGAGTGCATGTCGGAGAGGGTGGCCGCGCACACGCGGGCCGCGAACGTCGAGGCGTTCATGGTGTGGTCGGCGTGCAGCACAAGGCACTCGTCGAGGATGTCGGCGGCGCGGGGTGCGGGCCGCCTCCCGGTGATCTGCAGCAGGAAGTTCCCGGCGATGCCGAGCGAGAGATCGGGGTCCGGGGCGGTGACACCGCGCCGGGCCGCATGGTAGCGGGCCACGAGCACCGGCTGCTGGGCCGTGAGCCGGGCGGCCTTGCGCAGATTGGCGCCCGGCTCGTTAGAGTCCTTGTCCGGATCCTCCGCGGAGGCCAGCGAGACATAGCTGCGCAGCGCCTCCATCGGTGCCTGGACCCGCGCGATCGCGTCGATGTTCCGCTCCACCAGCGGGGTCGGCACCCGGCCCGTGGCCAGCTCACCGGTCAGGCCGGCGAGCTCCCCGCGCGTGGGCAGCGTTCCGCGCTGGAGCAGGTGCACGCACTCGGCGAAGGTGATCTTGCCGGCGAGGTCGTGGATGTCGTAGCCGCGGTAGAACAGTCTGCCGACCTGTCCGTCGATGTCGCTCAGCGCCGTCGACGCGGCCACGACGTCGGCCAGGCCCTTGGCAGGTGCCAGGCCCTCGGAAGGTGTAGGGGCCATGCGCGTTCCCTCCCGCTGACCTTCCCGCTGACAACGAACAAGTCTAGTGGGATGCCGGCTCAACGCCCGAAATGCCCTGTGTCCTCGGGCCTACCCACCAGTAGGAGGGTGTGACCATGACTCCTCCGGGTAACCAGGCAGACAGGGGTCGCTAACTAGCTGGGAGGAGTGCCGTGGAGGGGCCGTTCATACGGATCGAGGACAGCGGCATGGTGGTTGCGTTGCGCCCCGACGTCACGACGGTCGGTCGTGGCCGTGGGGTCGACGTACGTCTCGACGACCCGAGTGTGTCCCGCTTTCACGCCGAGATCATTCGGCGCGGCCCGTACGTGTACGTCGTCGACATGGGACTGTCGCGCAACGGGACTCGGGTGAACGGACGCCCGATCGCCCGGCGCGTCCTTGAGGACGGCGACGTCGTGAGTTTCGGCACAGCGCGGTGCCGGATGGGTGGCATCCCACGTGAGGAGGTCGATCCCGACGTCGAGCTGCGGCGCGCCGTCGCGCCCGAGCTGACCCGGCGCGAGGTCGACGTGCTCACGTCGCTGTGCCGCCCTGCCCTGTCCGACGAGGCGTTCGTCGCCCCGGCGACGGCCCGTGAAATCGCCGGCGACCTCGTGGTCACCGAGGCGGCGGTGAAGCAGCATCTGCTCCGGCTCTATCAGAAGTTCCGCATCCCCGAAGGGGTCAACCGGCGTACCCGGCTGGCCAACGAAGTGATCGCGATGGGGCTCGTACGGCCGCTGCCGCCCGTGCACGTTCCCCAGCAGACCAGAGGTCCAGTGGACGGCCGCCCGACCGGCGAGGTGCGCCGGCCCGGGGCCCCGCCGGGCCACGGCGCGCCGGTCGCCCGGCCGGCGACCGAAGCCGGCCGCAGGGCCAGCTGACCGACCGAGGCTTCCGCCCGCTGACGGCCCGGTGAACAGGGGCCGTCAGAGGGCGGAGGCCTCGGCGCTCTCGACGACGTTCGCCAGCAGCATCGCGCGGGTCATCGGGCCGACCCCACCCGGCATGGGGGCGATCCACCCGGCGACCTCGTGGACCGCCGGAGCGACGTCTCCGACCAGCCCGGCGTCGGTCCGGGTGATCCCGACGTCCAGCACGGCGGCGCCCGGCTTGACCATGCCGGCCGTCAGCAATCCGGGAACGCCCGCGGCGGCCACCACGATGTCGGCGTTCCTGGTGTGCGCGGCCAGATCCTTGGTACCGGTGTGGCAGAGGGTCACGGTGGCGTTCTCGGACCTGCGGGTGAGCAACAGCCCGAGCGGCCGGCCGACCGTCACGCCCCGGCCGATGACCGTCACCTCGGCGCCGCGCAACGGCACGTCGTGGCGGCCGAGCAGTTCGACGATGCCGTGCGGCGTGCACGGCAGCGGCCCTTCCTTCATCAGGACCAGCCGGCCGAGATTGGTCGGGTGCAGCCCGTCGGCGTCCTTGTCCGGGTCCATCCGCTCGAGCACCGCCTGCTCGTCGATGCCCGTGGGAAGCGGCAACTGCACGATGTATCCGGTGCAGGCGGGGTCGGCGTTGAGTTCGTCGACCGCGGCCTCGACCTCTTCCTGAGTCGCGCTCTCGGGCAGGTCGCGTCGGATCGACTCGATGCCGACCTCGGCGCAGTCTCGGTGCTTACCGCGGACGTAGGCGTGGCTGCCCGGGTCGTCGCCGACCAGGATCGTGCCGAGGCCGGGCACGATGCCGCGCTCACGCAGCGCCGCCACCCGCCGCTTCAGGTCGGTTCGGATCGCCGCCGCGGTGGCCTTGCCGTCAAGGATCTGTGCAGTCACAGCGACATTCTCTCAGGTACGACCCGAGTGATCACAGCGGCAGTGCCCACCCGGGCCGGGACCGCTGGACCCATCTCAGGTCACCGCGCAGCAGGTGCTCGCGAGCGATCTCGAAGTCTCCGTTGGGCAGCATGCCGTCGAACCGGCGGCCGATGACGCGGTCGGGCAGGAAGGCGGCTACGGGCCCGCTCGGCCCGGGCGGCCCCGGCGGTGGAACCGGCACGGGCGCGGAGACCCGCCCAGGCACCGGAGGCGGCCCGGGCATCGGAGGGCCGGACACCGGAGGCGGGCCGGACACCGGAGGGCCGGGCATCGTGGGCGGCCCGCCCGGCCGGTGGAACGCCGAGTAGCGCACCGGGACGCCCCAGCCGGGCGGGGCCTCGTCGGTGCCCAGGATCACCCAGTGGTCGAGCCGCACGTGCGCCGACAGGTCGGGCACCGCCCCGGTATGGCAGTCGATCGCCGGAAGCGCCGAGACCTCGGGGCGCTGTGGCGTATACCACATGAGCAGCGGATTCGCCGCCCGCGCCGCACGGTTGTCGAAGCAGCACAGCGCGATGGCGTGGCCCGGGTACATGGCCGCGTAGAAGTCGAACAGCGGCCGGTTGGGCGCGATCCTCCGGTGCTCTGGGACGCTCTGGAGCGCCTCGGGGATCAGGGCCGCGTTCGTGGCCAGCACCACCGTGTAGATGTCGTGGTCGAAGATCTGCACAGGCGGGGGCCCGCCCGCCGGCGGCCCCCCGTAGCCGGGTCCGGCCGGCGCGGCGAGCGGCGGGTTCACGGCGTCGACCATGTCGCGCAGAACGCGCGGGCACTCACTCGTGTCGATGAAGTTGCGCCGCGTCATGCCGATCGCGGGCAGATGCAGCAGCATCGCGTTGGGGCCGGAGGCCAGGTTGGCCGCCGTGTTCTGGTAGCCCAGCACATGGACGAGGCCGTGCTCGGGATGCTCACGCCGCCCGTGGTAGAGGATCGTGCCGGAGAACCGGGCAGGCGCCGCCGCAACGCACATCGTGACCTCTCCTCGCCGCCCGCCCTTCGACGGCGAACGGCCCGCTCGGGTTCCTCAGTCGGCGTCCTGCCGCCAGGCGATCAGTCGGTCGGTCAACTGCCAGCCGGCGTAGCCGGCGAGGAGGGCGCCCAGCACGGCGAGCACCGGCCCCGCCAGCGGACCCACGCGCGATGTGGACGTCACCGTCCACAGGACAAAGCTCACCAGGATGTCCACGACTGCTCCTGAGGGGTCGGGGGCGTGCCGGCAGAGGTGGCGGATCGAGCACGCGATTCCCGCCGAGGCTACAACACCGGGCGGGCCGAGCACCCGTCATCGGGCGGGAGCTCGGGCCCGCCGGCCGGTCAGTGGAAGAAGTGCCGGGCTCCGGTGAAGTAAAGGGTGACCCCGGCCTTGTTCGCCGCCTCGATGACCTCGTCGTCGCGCACCGAACCGCCGGGCTCCACGATCGCCCGGACGCCCGCGTCCGTGAGCACCTCGAGGCCGTCGGGGAACGGGAAGAAGGCGTCGGAGGCGCCGACCGAGGCGGCCGCGCGGTCGCCCGCGCGCGATACGGCGAGCCGCGCGGAGTCGACCCGGTTGACCTGGCCCATTCCGACGCCGACGGTCGCCCCATCGGCCGCCAGCAGGATCGCGTTGGACTTCACCGAGCGGCAGGACTTCCAGGCGAACGCCAGATCGCGCAACGTGGCCTCGTCCGCGGCGGCGCCCGCCCTGAGCTCCCAGGTCGACGGGTCGTCGCCCGGGGCGTCGACCCGGTCGACGGTCTGGGTGAGCACGCCGCCGTCGATCCGCCGGAACTCGCCCGGGTCGCCGGGGCCATCGGGGCAGCGCAGCAGACGGATGTTCTTCTTGCGGGTGAGGATCTCGACGGCCTCGTCGGCGAAGCCGGGAGCGACGATGACCTCGGTGAAGATCTCCGCCACCTGACGGGCCATCTCGGCCGAGACCTCGCGGTTGGTGGCGATCACGCCGCCGAACGCCGAGAGCGGGTCGCAGGCGTGCGCCTTGCGGTGCGCCTCGGCGATGTCGCCGCCCACCGCGATGCCGCACGGGTTGGCGTGCTTGATGATCGCGACGCACGGTTCGGCGTGGTCGTAGGCCGACCGGCGGGCCGCGTCCGCGTCGACGTAGTTGTTGTAGGACATCTCCTTGCCGTGCAGCTGCTCCGCCGCCGCCAGGCCGCTGCCGCCGCCCGTGTAGAGCGCCGCCCGCTGGTGCGGGTTCTCGCCGTACCGCAGCACCGCCGCGCGCTCCCAGGTCGCCCCGAGGAAGTCCGGCCAGCCGGAGTCGTCCGCCGGGGCGTGGACGTTCGCGAACCATGAGGCCACCGCCACGTCGTACGCGGCGGTGTGCGCGAACGCCCGGGCGGCCAGCCGGCGGCGCTGATCGAGGGTGAAGCCGCCCGAGCGGACCGCGTCGAGCACCGCGCCGTACGACGCCGGATCGACGACGACCGCGACGGAGGCATGGTTCTTGGCGGCCGCCCGCACCATGGACGGGCCGCCGATGTCGATCTGCTCGACGCATTCGTCCGGTTCGGCGCCCGACGCTACGGTCGCGGTGAACGGGTAGAGGTTGACGACGGCCAGATCGAACGGCTCGACGTCGAGATCCTCCAGCTGCTGCAGGTGGTCGTCCTTGCGCCGGTCGGCGAGCAGGCCGGCGTGCACCTTGGGGTGCAGGGTCTTGACCCGGCCGTCCAGGCACTCGGGGAAGCCCGTGAGCTTCTCCACCCTCATCACCGGCACCCCGGCATCCGCGATGCGGGCGGCGGTCGATCCGGTGGAAACGATCTCGACACCGGCCTGGTGCAGGCCCTTGGCGAGCTCCTCGAGGCCGCTCTTGTCGTAGACGCTGATCAACGCGCGCCTGATCGGGGTCGTCCCCACCGGCTCATTCCTCTCGACGCGACTCACCTGTCGAGCTCCCCTCATCCGTACGGCAGGTCTGACACTTCATCGACACCCGTCTGTCGCGGGTGGTCCATCCGTCGCGGGCGAGCCGCCCGACGACGTCGATCAGGAGCCGGCGCTCCACCTGCTTGATCCGCTCGTGCAGGGAGGCCTCGTCGTCATGCCAGCGCACCGTGACGGGCTCCTGTGCGATCACAGGGCCGGTGTCCACTCCCTCGTCGATGAAGTGCACCGTGCAGCCCGTCACCTTCACGCCGTACGCCAGGGCGTCGCGTACGGCGTGCGCGCCGGGGAACGCCGGCAGCAGCGCCGGGTGGGTGTTCACTATCCGGCCGCCGAACCGGTCCAGGAATCCGGCGCCGAGGATCTTCATGAAGCCGGCCGAGACGATCAGGTCGGGCTCGTGCTCGCCGACCGCGTCGGTGAGGGACAGATCCCACTCCTCACGGGAGCGATGGTCGGGTATCCGGACGACGAACGTCGGCAATCCGGCCCGCTCGGCCCGCTCCAGTCCCGCGATTCCGTCGCGATCCGCGCCCACCGCGACGACCCTGGCCCCGTAGGCTGGATCTGCGCACGCGTCGAGAAGCGCCTGTAGGTTGGTCCCCGCGCCGGAGACGAGGACGACGAGCCGGGCGGACACCGTGACTCCCTGGTGGACGGTCGTTGTCTGCGGACGAACTCGCCCGTCGCCAGGCAGTTTATCGACATCGCTCGTGCGCGCAGGAACGTGATGGCGTGCTTGCCAAACTGGAGGAAACGTGAGTGAGGACCCGGCACGGCAGACGGGATCCCCCGCCCGTCAGGGAGCTGGGAACAGCACCGCGCCACCCGAGCATGATCACCCACAGCGGTCCGAGTTCGGTTCGGAACCCATGCCGCCGGGCGGGCCGAAATCCGCCGGGCCGGCCGACCGCGGCGGCTGGCGGGCACTGTGGCTCGGTGGCCTGGCCGCCCTGCTCACGGTGTTCTTCGCCCCCCTCGGTCTCGTGACCGCCATCGCGGCCATGGTCGTCGGCGTGCGCGCACGCCGGCGGGCGAGGCGGGGCGACGCGGCCGCGCCCGGTGCGATCGCCGGTATCACCCTCGGCGCGATCGGGCTCGTCCTGTCCGCGTTCTCCCTGACCCTGACGGTGATCCTCTGGCCGGAGATGAACGGTTACCAGCAGTGCATCGGCAAGGCGAACACCAACAGCGACAAGCAGACCTGCCGGCAGACCTGGTTCCCCAAGATCGAGGACAAGCTGAACCTGCCCGAAGGAAGCATGTCGAGGTACGGCGATCTGCTCTGAAACCGGCCTGAGAACCGGCTCTGGAACCCGCTCTGGAACCGGCTCTGGAACCGGCTCGGACCGGGCGCCGAACCGGCTCTGAGCCCGGCGCTCAGGCCTCGGGCGGCTGCTTCTTCAGCACGTAGATCGCACCGCTCCGGTTCTCGACCTCCCGCGGCGTCTCGGCATCGGGCTCCGTGTCATCGGTCTCGGGGCCGTCGGGCTCCGGATCTCGGGACCGTGAAGCGCCGGGAGGCTCCGGCTCCGTGAACTGCGGCTCTTCGCGGGGTTCGGGGACCACGGCGGGCTCGGCCGCACCGGGCTCGGGCCTGCGAGCCGACGGCGAGCGACCGGAGCCCGCGCTCCCGGGGTCGGGCCTGCGCGCCGCGGCCCTGCGAGTACCGAGCACGGGCTCGGGGTCGATGAACTGAACCGGGGGCTGGATCAGGACCGACGGCCGCCCCGGTCCCACCGTCACCGGCGCCCGATCGGGAGCGCCGCCCGAGCCGCCCGACTTCGTGTTCTTGCCCGACTTGGCAGCTTTGGTCGGCTTGGCAGCTTTGGTCGGCTTGGTGGCCTTGGCACGCTTGGCCGGTTTGGCGGGTCTACCCGGCTTACCCGGCTTACCCGGCTCACCGGGCTTCGCCGCCCTGACGGAGTCACCGGTCCGCTCCGGGTCGGCCTGCTCGCCGGTGCCGCCCGCCCGGCGGATCAGCGTCCAGTTCGTCACCCAGGCGGCGATCGCCGCGGACACTCCCACCTCGAGTGCCGCCAGCAGGCCCACCTGCCAGGCAGAGGGCCCCATCAGGGCGAGCCGGCCACCGCCGAGCGGCCCGCCGGACAGCGCCGCGAGCACGGCGGCGACGCAGGCGGTCAGCGCGCCGGACACAAAGCCCCACAGCGGCGCGGCCTCGTAGACCGGGCTGGGCATGGCCCTGATCGTCAGCACCCCGCCCACGGCGCCGGCCGCGAACGGCGCCGCCAGCGCCACCAGGGACAGAAGCGGCGCCGGGCCGGGCTCGGGCAGGGCCGCCAGCGGCGGGAAGATCGGTACGACATTGAGGAAGACGCCGGTCGGCGAGACGCTCGTGCCCGCGCCGACCGAGAAACCCGGGCCGATGGCATAGGCCATCGCCCAGATCACCGCGTTGGGCAGGAAGGCGAGTTCGACGAGCAGCAGCAGGAATCCCCCGACGATCCCGGGGGCGAGCGCGTCGTAGGACTCCCGGGCCTCCGGCAGGTGCATCGCCAGTGACGTCGCGGCGAGCACGGCCCCCGACGCGAGCAGCACCGTGGTGGCGCCGACCACCCCGACCACCAGTGACCGCGGCCGTTCCGGCAGCAGGCGCAGGAGCGCCCAGAGACCGGACCGCACCCGCTTGCCGCCGGCGGCGACCAGGGCCCGGGCGGCGCCGAGCCCGCCGGCGAAGGCGGCGAGCAGGAATCCGGCGAGCAGCGCCTGCCACGCGGACGGCCGGACGACCGACGAGCGCGCCGTGAGCGCGAGCAGGCCCGCGAGGATCGCGTAGGGGCCGGCCAGTGCCAGGGCGACCTGCATGACGCCGATGCGCTGGCGGCCACGGACCTCGGTGACCCGGATGATCCAGGCGCCGCTGCGGTAGAGCAGCGCGCCCGGCAGCACGGTGAGCCCGAGCGGCAGAAGCCCGACGCGCCCGTCCTTCAGCGAGAATCCCGCGTGGTGGGCGACCAGCCAGAAGTTCACCGCGGTACGGAAGACGCCGGGCAGTCCGGGACCGAGCGCGGTGCGGGGGGCGGCTATCCAGCCGACGAGGGTGACGGTGGTGAGCACGGCGAGCCCGATCCCGACGCACCAGGCCGCGGCGACGATGCCGGTCACGGCCAGCGGCCGGGCGGCCCCCGCCCGCTCACCGGCGCCCGCCCCATCGGCCCGCTCGGCGGCATCCGCCGCGCCGGCCCGCTCGGCGGCCTTCACCGCTTCAGCGCGCTCGCCGGCGGCGCTCACGTCTCCCGGGGTCAGATCGCTCACGTCCCCAATGCTGGCAGCCGCCCGCTCTCCACCGGGTCCGCGCGCCCGGCGTGTCGCCGTTTGCCATGATTACCTCCCGTGATCTTGCGGTTGTTCCCCGCCGGGCGGACCGCCGGGCGAACAACCGCAAGATCATGAGAGGGTCAGCGGCTCCGCATGATCTCGCGCATGAGACGTGCGGTCTCACTCGGCGTCTTGCCGACCCGGACGCCGACCTTTTCCAGGGCTTCTTTCTTGGCCTGGGCGGTGCCGGAGGAGCCGGAGACGATGGCGCCGGCGTGGCCCATGGTCTTGCCTTCGGGGGCGGTGAATCCGGCGACGTAGCCGACGACGGGCTTGGTCACGTGCTGTTCGATGTAGGCGGCGGCGCGTTCTTCGGCGTCGCCGCCGATCTCGCCGATCATCACGATGGCCTCGGTGTCGGGGTCGTCCTGGAAGGCCTTGAGCGCGTCGATGTGGGTGGTGCCGATGACGGGGTCGCCGCCGATGCCGACGCAGGTGGAGAAGCCGATGTCGCGCAGCTCGTACATCATCTGGTAGGTCAGCGTGCCCGACTTCGACACCAGCCCGATCCGCCCCGGCGTGGTGATGTCGGCCGGGATGATGCCCGCGTTCGAGGCGCCCGGCGAGGCGATGCCGGGACAGTTCGGGCCGATGATCCGCGTCTTGGGGGCGCCGTCCGCGGTGACCTTGCCCTCGGACAGTGCGTAGTCCCAGAACCAGGTGGTGTCGTGCACCGGGACGCCCTCGGTGATCACGACGCACAGCCCGATCTCGGCGTCGATCGCCTCGACGACCGCGTCCTTGGTGAACTTCGGCGGCACGAACACCACCGACACGTCCGCGCCGGTCTCGGCCATCGCCTCGGCCACCGTGCCGAACACCGGCAGGGACCTGCCGTCGAAGTCGACGCTCTGCCCGGCCTTACGGGCGTTGACGCCGCCGACGACGTTCGTGCCGGCCCGGAGCATGCGCCCGGTGTGCTTGGACCCCTCGGACCCGGTCATCCCCTGAACGATGACCTTGCTGCTCTCGGTCAGCCAGATCGCCATGTCACACACCTGCCGCTGCGAGTTCGGCGGCGCGCTTCGCCGCATCGTCCATCGTGTCGACCTGCTCGACACCCGGGAGCGCCGCGTCGGAGAGAATCTTGCGTCCGAGCTCGGCGTTGTTGCCGTCCAGCCGCACCACCAGCGGCCGGTCCACTCGCTCGCCGCGGTCGGCGAGCAACTGGTAGGCCGAGACGATGCCGTTGGCGACGGCGTCGCATGAGGTGATGCCACCGAACACGTTGACGAACACGCTCTTGACCGAAGGGTCCGACAGCACGATCTCCAGCCCGTTGGCCATCACCTCCGCCGACGCACCGCCACCGATGTCCAGGAAGTTCGCCGGCCGCTGCCCACCGAACGGCTCACCCGCATAGGCCACCACGTCCAGCGTCGACATCACCAGACCCGCACCATTACCGATGATCCCCACGGTGCCGTCGAGCTTGACGTAGTTCAGGTCCTTGGCCTTCGCCCGCGCCTCCAGCGGATCCGCCGACGCCTCATCCTCCAGCGCCGCGTGCTCCTCCTGACGGAACTCGGCGTTGCCGTCCAGGGTCACCTTGCCGTCGAGCGCCTTCACCTGCCCGTCCGCCGTCAGGATCAGCGGGTTCACCTCGACCAGGGTGGCGTCCTCGTCGACGAAGACGGCCCAGAGCCGCTCGATCAGCTCGGCGGCGCCCTCCAGCGCCTCCTCCGGCAGCCGGCCCTCCTGCGCGATCTCGCGCGCCCTGGCCCGGTCGACCCCGGCCAGCGCCGACACCGGCACCTTGGCCACCGCGTCCGGGTCGGTCGCCGCGACCTCCTCGATCTCCATCCCGCCCTCGACCGAGCAGATGGACAAAAACGTACGGTTGGCACGATCGAGCAGGAACGAGAAGTAGTACTCCTGCGCGATCGCGCTGGCCTCCTCCACCAACACCTTGTGGACCGTATGGCCCTTGATGTCCATACCGAGGATCTGACCCGCCCTCTCCTCGGCATCAGCAGGAGAATCAGCCAGCTTCACACCACCGGCCTTACCCCTCCCACCCGTCTTCACCTGAGCCTTCACCACAACACGCGAGACACCGGCAGCCGCGAACTCATCCGCGATCGCCCTGGCCTCCTGAGGGGTACGAGCCACCTTGCCGGCCGGCACCGGTACCCCGTACTGGGCGAAGAGCTCCTTCGCCTGATGTTCGAACAGATCCACGAGGGTTCGTCCTTAACGGATCGACAGCCTGCAGCATGCCGGACAGCCCCCTGCCGTAGCGCATGTGGGGTAACACCGCGTACGAGCGGCACGGGTAGTTCGACACGCCCTTCCGGACACTCCAGTGTCCACGCGTACAAGCGCTCACAGGCGCGCTGTGCGCGCGGCCACTCAGCGGTCCGCTCCGACCAGGCAGCTTAGTTGGCCACGCGGTGTGATCGCTCCGCCGGGTCCGGTCTCGCGTCACCGATAGGTACAGTAAAGGCACATCAGGGTAAATCTCTGTTGAACATCGCGCGTCCGAGCAGGTCCGAAGGCGGAATGTCCTACCTGGCATCATCGGGAGGAAGCACTGGTGACAAGCGCTCCGACGCGACAGATACGGCGCGTAGCCGCGCTTCTCGTCATCGCCGCACTGGCCGCCACATGTGGAGCGACCATTCCCGACCGGACACCGCCCGAGTGGAGCAGCCCGGGGCTCGTCGGCGGCGGCGGCTGGCCGTACGCGAGCGAACCGCTGGCTCCCTTGGACGCCGACGGCGCCACGTACCTGCCGGACAGTTCGGTGGTGCTGCTCGGCGACGGCCGGGCCCGGCTCGTCCCGTTCGGCGCCAAGGGCTCGGTCACCGTCCCCCGCGACGACCCCCGCGTCGACTCGGCCGTACGGGCGGACCGGTCGTGGCTGCACGCCGGTCACGTCCCGGGAAGCCTGCCGGCCCATCGCAACATGGCCGCCCGCGCGCTGCTGGATCTGCGGCTGCTGACCGGCCCGAGCGGGGCCTCGGTGGCCTCGTGGTACGGCGCGTGGCGGTTCGTGTGGCCGCGCGACTCGGCCTTCGCCGCCGCCGCGCTGACGGCCACGGGACACGCGCTCGAGGCGCGCAGGATCCTGAAGTTCCTCGCCCGGGTACAGGACGAGGAAGGCATGTGGGCGGCGCGTTACAAGCCCGACGGCGGTGCCGTGACCGACGGCCGGCGGGTCCAGTTCGACTCGCTCGGCTGGGTGCTGTGGGCCTCGTGGCTGGTGTTCGTGAAGGATCCGGCCGCCACGGCCAGGATGCCGGAACTGTGGCCGATGGTGCGCCGGGCGGCCGATCGGCTGTCGTCCTCACTAGGAGCCGACGGTCTGCCTCCGCCCTCCTCGGACTACTGGGAGCGCAGCCCGCGATCGGAGGAGGATCCGCGGCGGCCCACGCTGGGCGTGGTCTCGGCCATGTTCACCGGTCTGCGCGGCGCCACCGCGATCGCACGGGCACGCGGCGCCGCCGAGGAGGCCCACCGGTGGCAGACGGCCACGGGCCGGCTGTCGGCCGCGATCTCACGGCAGTTCGCGCCGTACGGCTATCCGCGCTCCCCGGTCGAGGGCGGGGCGATGGACGCGGCTGTGACCTTCCTCGCGCCGCCCTTCGCGGCGTACGACCCGGGCGTCTACACGGCGGTGCGGACGGCCGCCGCCAAGCTGCGGCTGCCGGGCGGCGGGGTGCTGCCGGGCGAACGGTGGGCGGGCAACCGCACGGTCGCGTGGACTCCCGAGACCGCCATGTTCGCGCTCGCCGCGGCGGCGTCCGGCTACCGCGACGAGGCCACCGGCTGGCTGGACTGGCTGGCGGGGCACCGCACCTCGCTGGGCGTCCTGCCGGAGAAGGTGGACCAGTACGGCCTGCCGGCCGCGGTCGCCCCTCTGGGCTGGACGGCCTCTCTCGTCGTGCTCGCTCTCGAGGCTCAGAACGGCCGCCTGCCCATCCCGTGACGGGCGGGCCCTCCCGCGGCGATGCGCGAGACCACGGCGGCGCGGGCGTCAGGCGTCTACCGGAACCTTGGCCCGCACCCACTCGACGATCTCCTGAGTGGTAGCGCCGGGGGTGAAGATCTTGGCGACCCCGAGGCGCTCGAGCTCGGGAATGTCGTCGTCGGGGATGATGCCGCCGCCGAAGACGACGATGTCGGCCGCGTCACGCTCCTCCAGCAGCTTCACGAGCTTGGCGAACAGCGTCATGTGCGCACCCGACAGGATCGACAGCCCGATCGCGGCGGCGTCCTCCTGCAGAGCCGCCTCGACGATCTGCTCCGGCGTCTGGTGCAGCCCGGTGTAGATGACCTCCATGCCCGCGTCTCGCAGAGCCCGGGCGACGACCTTGGCCCCGCGATCGTGGCCATCGAGACCCGGTTTGGCGATCACCACGCGGATCGGAGCACTCATGGGCTGCCTCCACAGTTCGTACGGCTTACCAGCGCAGGGTAACCGGAGTCACGCGAGGACCACGAAGGTGGGGCCGGGGCCGCGAACGGGTCGTCAGAGCTTCTCCAGCGGGGCGTAGGCGATGACGAGGGTCTTGACGCCGTAGTCGCCGCCGAAGTCGACGCTGGCCTTCTCCTTCTCCCTCTCGCCGTAGACGGTGAGCACCGTGCCCAGCCCGAAGGAGTCGTGGGTGACCTTGTCGCCCGGCGCGAGCGCGAGCGGCGGCCGCCCGCCGGGCGACCGTCCGCCCCTGCGTGCGGCGGCCGTCGTCAGCGCGGAACCCGAGATGCCCGGCGCCGCCCGCTCCCAGTTGATCAACGAGTCGGGCACCTCGGTGAGGAACCGGGACGGCGGGTTGACCTGCGGCGCCCCCCACGAGCTGCGCATCGCCGCGCGGCTGACATACAGCCGCTGCCGGGCCCGGGTGATGCCGACGTAGGCGAGCCGCCGCTCCTCCTCGAGTTCCTTGGGGTTGCTCATCGCGCGCAGGTGCGGGAACACCCCGTCCTCCATCCCGGTGAGGAAGACGACGGGGAACTCCAGGCCCTTGGCGGTGTGCAGGGTCATCAGGGTGACGACGCCCTGCTCTGTCTCGGGGGCGCGCTCGCCGGGCGGCACGGGAGCCGGCGGCCCACCGGGGATGGAGTCGGCGTCGGCGACCAGCGCGACCTGCTCCAGGAAGTCCACCAGCCGCCCCTCGGCCGACTCGCCGTCCAGGCGCTCCTCGAACTCCCGGGCGACCGCCTCGAGCTCACGGAGGTTCTCGACGCGGGTCTCGTCCTGCGGATCCCGGGACGCCTCCAGTTCGGCGAGATAGCCGGTCTTGATCAGCACGGCCTCGACCAGCTCGGCCGGAGTGCTGGACGGCACCGCCGCCCGCAGATCGTCGAGCAGCGCCACGAACTCGCGTACGGCGTTGATCGACCGCGTCGCGAGGGCGGGCACGTCCTCGGGCAGGCGCAGCGCCTGCCAGAAGCTGATCCGCTCACGGGAGGCGTAGGCCTCCACACACGCCTCGGCCCGGTCGCCGATGCCCCGCTTGGGCACGTTGAGTACGCGCCGCAGGCTGACCGTGTCCTCGGGGTTGGCGAGCACCCGCAGGTAGGCCAGCAGATCGCGGACCTCCTTGCGGTCGTAGAACCGCACCCCGCCGACGACCTTGTACGGCAGCCCGACCCGCATGAACACCTCTTCGAACACACGGGACTGCGCGTTGGTGCGGTAGAAGACGGCGACCTCGCCGGGCCTGGTGTCGCCCGCGTCGGTGAGCCGGTCGACCTCCTGGGCGACGAAGGCCGCCTCGTCGTGCTCGTTGTCGGCGACATAGCCCACGAGCTTGTTGCCGGAGCCCTGGTCGGACCAGAGCTTCTTGGGCTTCCGGTCGCTGTTGCGCTCGATGACGGCGTTGGCGGCCGACAGGATGCGCTGCGTGGAGCGGTAGTTCTGCTCCAGCATGATGGTCGTCGCGTTCGGATAGTCGCGCTCGAACTCCAGGATGTTGCGGATCGTCGCGCCCCGGAAGGCGTAGATCGACTGGTCGGCGTCACCGACCACGCACAGCTCCGCGGGACCGATGGCGCCCTCGTCGGCGCTCTCGTGCCCGACGAGCTCGCGTACGAGTTCGTACTGCGCGTGGTTGGTGTCCTGGTACTCGTCGACCAGCACGTGCCGGAAGCGCCGGCGGTAGTGCTCGGCGACCTCGGGGAAGGCCTGCAGCAGGTTGACCGTCGTCATGATCAGGTCGTCGAAGTCGAGCGCCCCGGCCTGCTGCAGCCGCGCCTGGTACATCTCGTAGGCCTCGGCGAGCGTCTGCTCCATGTGCGTCGACGCGCGGGCCTTGAACGACTCGTAGTCGATCAGCTCGTTCTTGAGGTTGCTCACCTGCGCGGAGAACGACTTGGGCGGGTAGCGCTTGGGATCGAGGTCGAGTTCGCGGCAGACCAGCGCCATGAGCCGCTGCGAGTCGGCCTGGTCATAGATCGAGAAGCTGGAGGGGAAGCCGAGCCGCTTCGCCTCGCGCCGCAGGATCCGCACGCAGGCGGAGTGGAAGGTCATCACCCACATGGCCCTGGACCTGGGACCGACCAGCGCGTCGACGCGCTCCTTCATCTCCCCGGCGGCCTTGTTGGTGAAGGTGATCGCCAGGATCTGGCCGGGATGGGTGTCCCGATGGCCCAGCAGGTGGGCGATCCGGTGGGTGAGGACGCGGGTCTTCCCCGATCCGGCGCCGGCGACGATCAGCAGGGGGCCGCCCTCGTGCACGACGGCGGCGCGCTGCTGCGGGTTCAGGCCGTCGAGCAGCGAGCTCTCACGTGGGGAGCCGCTCTCACCTGAGGGGCCGCTCTCATCCGAGCGTCTGGGGGAAATCGGTGCGGTCGACATCACAGCCGAGTTTACGGGCCGCCGCCGACTCTTTCCGCGCTTCGGTCGCCTCGGCGGCCCCTCCCGCCCCGCCGTGCTCAGGTCTTCCGGATGTCGTACGCCTCCGACGCGGCGCCGGCCACCCCGGCCAGATCCGCTCCCCCGGCCGCTGCGGAGGCGGCGGCCACCGCGCCCTCGACCAGAGGCGCATCGGCCAGCACGACCATGCCGACCTCCCCGTCCTCGGTGCGGTCCTGGAGATAGGTCTTGGCGGTCAGGACGGAGCTGCCCACGTCGGCGAGCAGCACCACTCCGGCCCCGGAGTGGGCCGCGCCGACGGCCCGTTCCACGAGTTCGAGGCTCGTGCCCAGTCCTCCGCCCACATCTCCTCCGGCGGGTTCAACGGCCACGCCTCCCATGCCCATCTCGCGCGCAAGCTCGGCGACCCCCTCGGCCAGCCTCCGGCTGTGCGAGATCACCACGATCCCCACCGTGTCCACCGGCATCTCCTCTCGACCGTGTCGCCGCTCGATCCCCGCGGCCTGGCACATCCTCCCCGCCTCAGGTGATCTTGTGCTCGCGAGCCAACGCGATCAAGGTCCGGGAGTCGTCAAGCGCTGTCTCGTTCGCCCATGGTCTCCCGGCGAGACGGATGGGATGCCCAGCCGGGGAACATGCCCACCCGATAGGCAAAGATCACGATGTGCACGCGATTCCGCAGGTCGAGCTTGGCCAGGATGCTTCGGATGTGCGACTTCACGGTGCTCTCTCGCAGCGCCAGGTCCTGCGCGATCTCGGCGTTGCTCCAGCCATGACTGACGAGCCGGAACACATCCAGCTCCCGCTCGGTCAATTGCTCGATCCGCTCCTTGGGAGGATGCCGGATATGAGAGGCAGGAGTTGCAGGTGGTGCGCCGCCGTCGTCCGCGGGCGGTGGCAGTAGGTAGTAACCCTTCGCCACCATTTGCACCGCGGAAATGAGCTGAGCCGGATTTGAATGCTTGAGGAGCAGTCCGTTGGCGCCGGACCTGATGGCCGAGAGCACGCCCTGGTCGTGCGCGTTGGCAAGGATGAGGATGCCTATGGACTGGGCCGACTGGTCGATGATCCGCCGGGTGAGCTTGTCGGTGTCCAGGTCGTGTGCCAGTGCGTCGATGATGACGACCGCCGGTTTGAGTCCGACCACCAGTTCCAGTATCTCTTCGAAGTCTCCGGACTCGCCGACCACCTCGATGTCGCGCTGGTCCGCGAAGATCGACTTTATGCCCAGCCGGACGAGCATCCGGTCATCGGCGAGAAGAACTCGGATATTCAGCATGATTGCGTCCGTTAATATCGACTGGACGGCGGCGAGGTGGGCACGAGCTTGACGAACTCTGCGATCTCACCAGACCGGGGCGGCCCAGCGGCCTTACTGTCCCCCTTGTCAGTCAGTAAAGGTTATTGTTAGCCTTCCAAATGACATGACGATATGCACGGGGCCCGGGAACGATTATCGTTTTCCTCGGCACGGGCGCATCTTAATTGCAAGCTCTTTACTATAAGGGTCAACCTAGGACTTGTGAAGGTGCGGCCCGTATTCTCCCGGTCGCGGAGCGAATTGTGCTGCTCTCAATCGCCTACAGCGCCCACAGATCGACTTGCTCGAATATCCGGTCGTCCGAGGAGAGCACCGCCTGATGCACACGCCGCAACTCCTGGTTCGGCTCCACGTCCAGTTGCTCGACGAGCGAGCGACGGACCCGGCGGTAGACGCCGAGCGCCTCACCGGTCCGGCCCGAGCGGCACAGCGCGATCATAAGCCGGGCCTGCAGGCTTTCGTTGAGGGGATGTTCAGTGGTGAGGCCCTTGAGTTCAGCGACGAGGTCGAGGTGGCGGCCCAGCCGCAGATCGAGATCGATCCGCCGGGCAAGGGCTGCCAGCCAACCCTCCTCGAGCCGCAGCGCAGCGCCATCCAGCAGTGGGCCGCCGCGCACGTCCGACAGCGCCGACCCGCGCCACAGGCCGAGTGCGCGTCGGTAATGGTGGGCGGCGAGTTCGAAACGCTGCTCGGACCCGGACTGCCTGCCCTTCCCACAGAGCCGGTCGAACTCCATGATGTCGAGCGAACCCGGTTCGATTTGCAGGCGGTAGCCCGGCGGCTGGGTCACCAGCCGCGGCAGGGTGGGCCCGTCGCCGAGCCGGCCGAGTACCCGGCGGAGCTGCGAGATGTACACCCGCAGCGCCTGGAGCGCGGTCCTCGGCGGAAGGTCCTCCCACAGCTCGCGGGTGAGCGCGCTCACCGAAACCACCGAGTTGTCGCTGACCAGCAGGACGGCGAGCACGGTACGGATCTTCTGCGCCGGAGGAGTCATTATCCGGTCTTCGCTGGACGCGACCTCTAACGGGCCGAGGAGCGAGAAGCGGGGTGTCGCCCGCCGCGGCATGCGGGCTTCGGGGATGGGCACGCCGCTGACGCCCCGGTGGCGGCTCACCTCGCCAAAGGTCACGTTGCTCATGCTGTCCACCCGTCCTGGTAAGGCAAACCGTGCGGTTCATGATCATCAAAAGGAACCGCGGGAGCTGCCTTACTTCCAGCAGGCACCAGTTGATTCGGACTTACGTTAAAACTAGCCCTCGCCGACTCTTGGCACTTCCCCAGTCCTGACGAAAGCGGTGGGCCGGAAGTGCGGAGGACCCTGGTCGCGTGGGTCCGAGGGCGGCAGTGAAAAGATGACCACGGATGATCCGCTGGGGTGGGGCGGGCGAACTAATTGCGGAGAGCAATCCTCCGAAAGGATGCATCTTCGGTTCAACCAAAGGAAACGCCGCCCGCCATTGCTAATGGCAAGAAAGATCCTAGCAAAGCCATACTGCCTTGCCGAAGTGATACGGCGGAGGAAGATCTACAGGACCAGGCGAGGTCACCTGCCATCGACCGGCACAAGACCACTCTCGTACGCGTAGATGATCAGGCGGCAGCGATTCGGCAGGCCGAGCTTGTGCAGCATGCGGCCGATATGGGACTTGACCGTGTTGTCGCTGACCGAGAGCGCCGCCGATATCTCCGCGTTGCGGAATCCGGACGCCACCAGCCGCAGGACCTCGGTCTCCCGGTTGCTCAGCCGACACGGCGGGCGGCTCTCACGGCCGATGAGCAGCTTGGGCAGACACCTTTGGTGCGCATCTCCGGCGAACGCCGGCGCGATCACGAAGTAGCCGGCCGAGGCTAAGCGAATCGCGTGCACGAGCTGCTCGCCGTCGGCCTGGACGAGCACTATGCCGCAGGCGCCCACCCACAGCGTCTCGGCCATATCGGGGTCATGGGCACTCGCGAGAAGCAGGATGGCCGGTGACGCCGGGTAGCACTTCCTGACGATGTGCTGAACCAGTCCGAGGACCTCGGCTCGGTTGCCGAGTGCCTCTATCAATACGACATCGGGACTGCACTCGACGGCCTGCTCGACGGCCCGCTCGGCGTCGGCCGCCTCGGCGACCAGCTCGATGTCCGGGGCCCGCCGGAGGACCGACCGCAGGCCGAGCCGCGAGAACTGGCTCTCGGCGACGATGGCGACGCGCATTCTGTCCTCGTCCGGCGCACTCGCCTGCTCGGTGTCCACCAGTCTGTCTCCGCTGCTCACCCGACCACCCATCCGTTCCTCGAGATCGCTCGGGCCCGGCTCTCGGGTTCGAACACGGGTCCTTGAGCACTGCATCCATACTTCTCCCGGCCGACGCGAATAGCGAGCCCTCGCTGACCGGATTCACATATTCGCGCAGCCGAATCCGACCTACGTGGACGTCTTGGCAAGAACCTTCGGAGAGACCGGTTCAATGGTCTCCGGCAGGTCGCGGACGCGCGGCAGCAGTGGACCCGCCAGTGCCGTTGTGACCAGGGCCATGATGACCATCATGGTGAACATGGGGGTGTCCAGGACGCCGAGGCCGACCCCGGCGTTGAGGATGATGAGCTCTGTGAGGCCGCGGGTGTTCATGAGCAGACCGAGGGTGCCGACCTCTCGCCAGGGCAATCCGAAGGCCCTGGCGGGCGCGGCGGAACCTATCAGCTTTCCGGCACAGGCCACGACGATGATGGCGGCGAGTTCCAGGTAGTTACGTCCGGACAGGCCGCCGATGTCCACGCCCAGACCGGTGACGATGAAGAAGACCGGCAGCAGCAACAGGCTGACGGTCTCCAGCGGTTTGCGGAGGTGCGACTCAAGGACGTCGCCCGGTTCTCGCGGCATGATGAAGCCGAACAGGAACGCGCCGAAGATGGCGTGGATGCCGATCCAGGTGGTCGCGTAGGAGGACAGGAAGACCCCCGCGGCCAGCATCACCAGCAGGTACGGAGCGCCCCGCCCGCGGGTCCAGCGGCGGACCAGGAACGCCAGCAGGGGCCGGACCAGCAGGACCATCACCGCCACGTACACCATGGAGAGCCCGAAGATCTGCACGAGATCGGAACCATCGCCGGCCGTGACGAGCGCCGAGACGAGCGCCAGGAGGCACCAGGCCACCACATCGTCGACCGCGGCACTGGCGAGCGCGAGCGCACCCACCCGCGTTTGCATCAGCCCGTTGTCGCTCAGGATCCGGGCCAGCACCGGAAAGGCGGTGACCGACATCGCCGCTCCCAGGAACAGCGCGAACGCCGTCGCGGGCACCTCCTTGCCCTGCACCGTGGAATGCTCCGCGTAGAGCACGAACGCCAGCCCGACCCCGAGCACGAAGGCCAGCAGGACCGATGACAGTGAAACGGCCGCGGCCAGGGTCTTACGCTTCCGCAGCAGTCCCCGTTCGAATTCCCAACCGATCATGAAGATGAACAACAGCAGGCCCGCCTGAGCGATCGCCGACAACAGTGGCCGCGCCTCAGCGGGGAAAATATGGTCGGTCAGGTTGCCGGGAAGCAGTCCGAGCACACTCGGCCCCAGCAGAATGCCAGCGGCGATCTCTCCGATGACCGGCGGCTGCCGAAGTCGCCGGGCGAAATTTCCGAGCAGCGTCCCAGCGATCAGGACGAACGCGATTCCGGCTATTGCAGTGGCCATGATCAGATCTACATGTGTGGCCGGACTTTCCATCAACTGTCCCCTACGTTTAGGCCAGAGTGCGGGCGTGAGGAAATCGGCTTTTGCCTGACAATGACTTTTCCATGCGCCCGTAAAGCGGGCGTTAATACAAGATGCGACGGCCTGGAAATCGCCCTTGATCTTTACTGGCTTGACCGAGACTCATGACCGGCTTGCCCGCGGCCGGCTTCCGTACGGCCGGGCGCGGAGCTCTCAGCGCCGCTCAAAGCAGACGGGGACCCGTCAGGACCACCGCTGATGACGGAAGACCTCCGTGAGGCCGGGGCTCGGGCTGCGCAGATGGAGGTCGTCGAGTGCGATGTGCACCTCGCCGAGTTCCCGGACGGCCTCCGCGAGGACGGACTTCCCGTCCGTGACCGGCACGCTTACCCGCCGGCCGGTCACGGACGGCACTCCGCCACCGATCCTGGCGAGCGCGGCGGTCGCGGCGGGCAGGTCGGCGAGGCCGTGGACGACCGCCTCCAGCAGGACGCCACCGGCTTTGAGTTTCAGCAGACCGGCCCTTCCCTCGGCGATCACCCTGCCGCGATCGAGCGTCACGATCTGGTCGGCGAACTGGTCGGCCTCGTCCATGTGGCGCGTGGTCAGCAACAGGGTCGCGCCACAGGCGACGTGCTCGCCGAGCAGCTCCCAGACGGCCAGCCGGGCGGCCGGTCCGAGCCCTGTGACGGGCTCATCGAGCAAGAGCACGGTTGGCCTGCCCAGCAGCGCAGCGGCCATGTCGAGGCGGCGCTGCCTGATGTCGTCACACGCCCTGGCGATCCGGTGGGCCACCGGTATCAGATCGAGCCGCTCGATCAGCTCGGTGGCGCGCCGCTCGGCGATCCGGCTCGGCAGCCGTGCGACCCGCCCGGCCTCGAGCAGGAACCCGTACCCAGTGCGCGACCCGTCCATTGCGGCGCTCCGCCCGGTATAGCCAAGCTGGGCGCGGACCATGGCCCGTTCGGTGACGACGTCGAACCCGGCCACGGTGACCCGTCCGCCATCTGGCTCGAGCACTGTGGTCATAATGCGTACGGCGGTGGTCTTGCCCGCTCCGGCCGGGCCGAGAAGGCCCAGCACGGTGCCGGGCGCGACGCTGAAGTCGATCCCATCGAGAGCGACGATCTCACCAAAGCGCTTGGTCAGAGCTTCGACGGTAATGACGGGTTGCGAGGCCACGGGTTGCGAGGCCATGGGCCCTCCTCCCGGTCATTCATCACATAAAACCACAGCCGCTGTAAAATTACAACTGCAGTAATTTTATTGCTGATGTATCGCGCGATAGTCTGGCGCCGTGGGGGAGCCGGACGGCCTGCGGGAGCGCAAGAAGCGGCAGACTCGTCGGACGATCGCGCGCACGGCCCTCCGGCTTTTCGCTGAGCGCGGCTTCGAGAACGTCACCGTCGCCGAGGTGGCCGAGGCCGCGAGCGTGTCAATGAAGACCGTCTTCAACTATTTCGCCACCAAAGAGGACCTTGTGTTCAGCGAAGAGGGCGGGGACGAATGGTGGATGCTGAAGGCCGTGCGCAACCGCAGGCCCGGCGAGTCGGCGATCGTCGCCGTGCATGGTCGGATGACGGGCTATCTGAGGCAGCGCGGCCTCGAAAGTGATCAGCCGCGTCAGCGGGCCAAAATCATCGCCAACAGCCCCGCGCTGCGGCTACGCCAGGCCGACGAGTTCCACCGCCACATCGACCGGCTTTCCGCGCTGCTGGCCGAGGAGAGCGGGGTCAGCTCCGAGGACCCCGAGCCGAGGCTGGCTGCCACCATGATCGTCGATGCGTTCAGCCTGCTCTGGAGCGTGGTCCAGCGGCAGATCGCGGACGGCCGGCCGGCCGAGGAGGTCTTCGACGGCCTTCCCGAGTACGCCGAGCGCGCCTTCGCCCTTCTCGAACACGGCCTGTCCGACTACGCGGTACGTGCGGCCGAAGGCCTGCCGCGAAGCAGCGCTTGACCCGGCACGTCTCCCGCCCCTCAGAGGCACGGCGGCCTAATCGACGCTTCATCGCGTCTTTACCGGCTCGTGCCAGCATGGTCAGGGGTCGCCGGAGGCACCGGAGCGTACGGCACGCAAGCGCCACCGTTCCGGGCCTTCGCCCCCAGCGGGGCCGGATGGGCGAACGGAAGACGTGCGGCCAGAGCATGATCCATACGGTCCCGTCGATGCGCCTCCACAACGGAGTGCGAGTAACGGAGACCTCATGTACGGCAAAGATCAGCTGCGGCGGTTCGGGTTGGCCGAGCGCAGGCGCGTGGCCAGGACACTTGCCGGCCTGACCGCGCAGCAGTGGGCGGCGCCATCCCTCTGTGCGGACTGGACGGTCCGGGATGTGGTCGCCCATATGGCCGACGGTGTCCAAGGCAGCACGATCGGGTTCATCGCCGGCATGGTGACCGTCAGGTTCGACATCGACGAGTACAACAAGAAGACCGCGGCGTCATTGGCGCGTCGTCCCACCCGGGAACTGGCCATGGCGTTCGACAGCGGCCGGATGAAGCTGTTCCTCAAGTTCAATCCGGGGGTGCTGCTGGTCGACACCATGGTGCATCACCAGGACATCCGCCGGCCGCTCGGACTCGGCCGCGACCTTCCGGAAGATCATCTGCGGGCCTGCCTGGAGGCCATCACCACCAGCAGGTTCTTCGCCGAGGCGTACAAGCGCGCCGACGGCCTCTGCCTGGTCGCGACGGACCTGGAGTGGCGGAGTGGCTCGGGTGGCAGAGAGGTCCGGGGCACCGCCGAGGCGCTGATGATGGGCCTGCTGGGCCGGCGGCTGGAGCGAGGGGAGCTTTCCGACGATTCGGCCTTCTGGGCGACCGCCTCGTAGCAATGGTGCCGCCGTACCTCTGGTGGACGTTCGTCGACCACCGGGAACCGGCGGCCGCCATCGCTGAGCCGCTCAGGTGAGATGACCGCCCGGCACGTCGGCATCGATCCCCGCCAGCATCTCCTCGACCAGGGACGTGCTGTGCGACGCCGCCCGGAAGCGTGGATGGTCGATGACGTCCAGCAGAAATTCGCGCGTTGTGCTCAGGTTGTCGCCGGTGATGCGGAACTCGTTCAGCGCCCGGCGCATCCTGGCGATGGCGCCCTCCCGGTCAGGTGCCCACACGATCAGCTTGGCCAGGAGCGAGTCGTAGTCCGGCGGTATGGCGTCGCCGGACCGGACATGAGTGTCGACGCGGACGAATGGGCCAGCGGCGGGGACGAATTCGTGAACGGTTCCCACGGTAGGGGCGAAATCGCGGCCCGGGTCCTCAGCGTTGATCCGGCATTCGATGGCGACTCCGCGCGGCTGGACGTCACTCTGCCCGATCCGAAGTGGTTCACCTGCGGCGATCCGCAGTTGTTCCTGCACGATGTCGATCCCGGTCACCATCTCGGTCACCGGGTGTTCGACCTGGATACGGCAGTTGACCTCCATGAAGAAGTAAGCACCGTCCGGAGCCAGGAGGAACTCGAACGTGCCTGCCCCCTCATAGCCGGCCGACAGCGCCCCCCTCCGTACCGCCTGCCCCATTTCGGCAAGGAGCGCGCCGGACAGTCCGGGGGCAGGGGACTCTTCAACGAGCTTCTGGTGGCGGCGCTGTACGCTGCAGTCCCGCGCGCCCAGGTAGATCGCGTTGCCGTGGCCGTCGCAGAGAATCTGGATCTCCACGTGCCGGGCGGCTCGGAGGTACTTCTCGAGATAGACCCGCCCGTCGCCGAAGAGCATGAGCGCCGTCGACCGAGTCTCACGGTAGGCCTCGGTGAAGCCGTCCGGCCCATCGATCACCCGCATCCCTCGTCCGCCACCACCGGCGGAAGCCTTGACGATCACTGGAAAGCCGATCTGCCCGGCGAGTTGCAGCGCGTCGTCGACGTCCAACACGTCCAGGCTGCCGGGCAACAGCGGCAGGCCGGCCTTCGCCATCAGGGCACGAGCGGAGATCTTGCTGCCCAGCCGCTCCACCGTCAAAGCCGGTGGACCGACAAAGACGATTTCAGCGGCCTCGCAGGCTTCCGCGAAATCGGCGTCCTCCGACAGGAAACCGTAGCCGGGGTGAATGGCCTCGGCGCCAGTGCAAATCGCCGCCTCCAGAATGGCCGCGGCGTTGAGGTAACTTTTCTTCGGCTGTGGCGGGCCGATCTGCACCGACTCGTCGCACAGCCGTACCGCCGCCGAGTCCCGATCGCGGGTGGAGTGAACGACGACGGAACGGATGCCCATCTCCTGGCAGGCTCGTACGACGCGCAGGGCGATCTCACCCCGGTTAGCGATCAAGACTTTCTTGAACATCAGGCTCCGATCCGCGGTCTATTCCGTGCTGACCGGCGTGAGCGCCAAGAGCCGCTCGCCGTATTCCACGGCCTGACCGTCCTCGATCAGCACCTCGACGACCAGTCCTGAGCGATCGGCCTCGACGGGCAGCATCAGTTTCATCGCTTCGATGATCGCCACCTGGTCTCCAGAACTGATCGTCGTGCCCTCCGCGACGAACGGCGGTGCACCGGGCTCCGGCGCACGGTGGAAGGTCCCGATGCTGGGCGCGCAGACGTAATGCCGGACCGGCAGGCGCTCTTCAGCGGGCAGATCATCCCCCGACCGGCCGGGCGGGCTCGCCACAGGGCCCTCGGCGGTCCGCCCGGCACCGGCCGGTGGGGACGTGATGAGGGATGCCGTGGGCGACCGCCAGTCCAGGTCGACGGTCACATCCGCCGCGGTCACGCGCAGCCGCTCGGGGCGATCGGGGAGCGACTCCAGCAGTTCGAGGGCGGCCCGCCAGACCCCGTCGAGAACCGATTCCATGCAGGGGTCCGGCGGTTGCTCTGGTTCGCCGTGCTCAGCCCCGGTCATCGGACGAGCCTCTCGAGCGTTCCGACCTCCGCGAGCGCTTCCGCCGCCCGCGTGGCCTTGGAGCAACCGAAGCGGGCGAACCGTCGCCGTCGATCTTCCACGAGCTGTGATGCGGTCATGCCGGCCAGTTCGGCGAAGCTCGCCAGGAGCGCGGCACGCAGTTGGTCGGCAGCGAGCACAGGGTCGGCCGCGAGGCCACCCGCGGGTTCCGGCAGCACGCCGTCCACCACTCCGAGCCGCAACAGATCGCGGGAGCCGAGGCCGAGGGCCGCGGCCGCCGTCGCGCCCATCCTCGGGTCCTTCCAGAGAATGGACGCACAGCCTTCCGGGCTGATCACTGAGTAGACGGCGTGCTCCCAGATCAGGACACGGTTGGCCAGTGCGATGCCGAGCGCACCGCCGCTGCCGCCTTCGCCGGTCACGAAACTGACCACCGGAACGGGCAAGGAGGCCATCAGGCGCAGGTTCTCGGCAATGGCCGACGCCTGTCCCTGTTCCTCGGCCCGTTCACCGGGAAACGCTCCCGGCGTGTCCACGAGCGTCACCACCGGCATTCCCAGCTTGGCGGCGAGCCGCATCACGCGGGCCGCCTTGCGGTACCCGGCTGGAGTCGGCATGCCGAAATTGCGTTCGGACAACTGAGCGAGGGTGTGCCCCTTCTGCTGGCCGATCAGCGCGACCGGCCTGCCGTCCAGTTGTGCGATGCCCGCGACCATGGCACTGCATTCACCAGAGACCCGATCACCGTGTAGTTCCTGGAAGTCATCGAAGGCGAGAGCGATGTAGTCCAGCGTGGTCGGACGGGTCAGATCGCGAGCCCTGCGGACCTGCTGCCACGGCTCTTCCACAGGCAGCAGCTCAGGAATGCGGACGGTCGGATCCGCCAGGACGTCGCGAACTCGATCCCATTCTCTGCCGCGGGTCCGCTGCGAACCCGCCCGTAGCAGCTTGGCGAGTACTTCACGCAGAGACCGCCTGGGCACCACCATGTCGACGAAGCCGCGTTCCAGCACGAACTCCACCGTCTGGAACTCGGGCGGCAGCTTCTGCCGGATCGTCTGCTCGATCACCCGCCGCCCGGCGAAGCCCAACCGCGCCCCTGTCTCTCCGATGATCACGTCCGAAAGGGTCGCGAAGGATGCGGCGACTCCCCCGTATGTCGGGTCGGTGATCAGAGAGACGGTGAGCAGTGCGGCCTCGTCCAACTTGGCCCAAGCCACGCTGGTCTTGGCCATCTGCATCAATGAGATGGCGCCCTCCTGCATCCGCGCTCCACCAGAGGCGGTGACCGCCAGCAGGGGAATCCGGTCCGCGAGGGCCGCCTCGGCGGCCCTGGCGACGGCCTCCCCCGCCACGGCACCGAGGCTTCCGCCCATGAAACTGAAGTCCATCACCGCCACGACCACGGGAGCGCCCTCGATGGTGATGCGAGCACACAGCACTGCCGCATCAAGGCCCGTACGGGCTCGCGCCTCCGCGAGGCGTTGCGGGTACGGCATCGTGTCGACGAAGCGCAGCACGTCCGGGACAGCGCCCCTCGGCAGGTCGAGCAGTCGGATACTTCCAGGGTCAGCGAGTTGTTCCAATCGTGTCGGGGCATTGAGCGGGCTGTGGTCCGCGCATTCCGGACATACCTTCTGGCACCTGATCCATCGTTTTCCATAAAGGATCGTCTGGCAGTTCTTACACAGAACCCACTGGGGGGACTCCGCCGATATATTGGTTATTTGGGGCATTGTCGAGAGTCCCCTTCTGGCGGCCGTGGGCCGCCATGCGGATCATTCGCTCTGGTGAGGACCGTTCGAGCGGGCCTTGCCGTACGGCCGGCTCGAAGCCAGGGGCACTGGTCCTTGATTGGCAAATGTCAGTCATTCTGCGCCGTACGGCTCTGGTCCGTGGGTCGGGAGCGCCACAGATTCCGCTTCTGGTAGCGCGGCTCCCACGCCAGCCGGTTGATCAGTTGAAGAGGCGCAGGCATCATGCTCAGGAACCTGCGCCGGTCGGCGAGCGGTCGCCCGTCGATGACCCACGGAATGTAGACCGCGGCGCCTTTGACGCCCTGACGCCGTGCCATCGCACGCTTGAAACCGCGCCAGTCCGCCGCCGTCAGCACGGATTGGATGAGCGGAAGCGCGCCTTCCTCCTCATGCCTGAGGTGGTCGGTGAGTGCCACTGACAGCTCATGGACGCGTTCGACCAGGCCGGGCGTCTCCTCCGCCAGCGCCGCATCGACCGCGGCCAGCAACGGATCGATACGGGCGTGCTCGGCCTCCATCTCCGTCAATAGCGCCAGGTCCGCGGGCCGGCCGGCCACCGCGCGGCGGAGCCTGGGCCACAGGTAGGCGTCCTCCACGCCGTGGTGAACGAGGAGCTGAGCCTTGAAGTTCTCCCACCCCATCCGCACGTGCGGGTCGAGGCCGCTCCCCGCTGCCGTGGCCGCCCGCATCCTGTCGAGATCGCGCTCGAACGCGCCGTGGGTCGCGTACATGACGGTGAAGTCGATCATGCCTTGCTGCGAAACGGCCATGATGCACCTTTCCTTTTTCAGTTCTGGAGGAGGGCGTGATCGACCGGCCGGGCGGCGGAGGCTCCCGATGACGGCCAGGAGGGTGATCGTCCTGACGGGGCGAGGGCGTGTCCCGTACGGGCTCACCTCACGGGCAGATCCGTCGGCCGGTGCGGTACGACGATTCCCCCATCGGGCAGCAGCTCGCCGGTGTCCTCGAACACCACGACCCCGTTGCACAGCAGGCTCCACCCCTGTTCTGGGTGGCAGGCCACGGTCCGCGCGGCGTCGTGGTCGGCCGCCTCATGCGGCGGACAGTGCGGCTGGTGCTGGCACATTGGCGTGCCTCCGGTCTCGACTACGTTCGACTGTGCTTCTCTGTCCTGCGGACGGCTCTCAGTTGATACTGAGTTCGCCGTCTCCCGGTCGCCCGTTCGCCGGTCCGACGGGCAACCGGGTGGGCTCTACTCGGAGGCCTGGCCAGCGTGATCGCCGGGCACCTCGATCCGAGGCACCTCCCGTGGTCTCAGCGCGAGGAAGTCGGTGGCGTTGATCCGTATCAGCACCCTGCGTATGAGGGCCGGAATCTCGGCCTGTTCGTCGTCCACGTACAACCGCGGTTCGACGAGGGGCACCCGCCGTCCGCGGGTCATGAGGTCGCAGCCGCCGGCGGCGAGAACGTTCTTCACCCAGTCGGAGTCCGAGCCGTACGGCAGCGACAGCACATAAAGGTCCCCGCGCCGGAACACCTTGACGGGAGTTCGGTACTCGCGCCCCGACCTCCGCCCGCGATGGTGGACGGCGCCGAACCCGGGCAGCCGGGGAATGACCCGGCCGACGATGCGATTGGCGAACATGCGGTTGAAACGGGCCAGCCGTCTTTGGATCGACATCTACGACTCCCTGTACTCCCGGGTGTGCTGTGACATCGCCGAGACGGACTTCTCCCGGCATTCCGGATCGGCGTCAGCGCGGCTGAGCGCGCGGAGTTCAAAGATCCTGCGCGGATCCCTCGGGGTCACCGCTCCGACGGGAGTGCGGCGGCGGGCTCGGGTGCTTCGGAGACGGGGAGGTCGTGCGGGTTCGCGGAAGGGCCGCGGTGGCTCTTGACCGCCAGGCAGGCGACCGCGCCGGCGAGCAGCACCGCGATGGAGGCGATCATGGTGGGTTGCATGGCGTCGATGAATCCATGCCCGAAGATGCTCTGGGCGAGGTCCTGGGGAACACCGTCCGGGAGCTGCTGTGCGGTCCCGCTCTGATTGGCGCCGACATCGAGCCCGTGCTTGCCGGCGTCGGCGAAGCCCGCCACGAACCCTTCGCGGTAGGGGGCGGGGACGGCCCCGGCCCGCAGCTCCGCCTGGTCGCGCAGCGCGGTGGCGAGCTGGTTCTGCAGGACGGCGCCGATCACTGCGCCGGCCAGCACGGAGCCGACCTGCCGCAGGGCGCCGTTGACCCCGGAGGCCGCACCGGTCAGTTGCAGTGGGACGTTGCGCATGAGTTCTGTGGCGATCGGGGTGAAGGTGCAGCCGGCGCCCAGGCCGATGATGAAGAGCGGGATCAGGAAGGCGGTCCAGCTCGTGCCGACATCGGCGATGGCCATGATCCAGGCAATTCCGGCAGCGTACGCCACCAGCCCGCCCACCACGATGAACTTACCGCCGAGGCGATCCGAAAGCGCGCCTGCCGGTCCCGCCATGGTCATCGCCCCCAGCGCCAGGGGGATCAGGACCAGCCCGGCCTTGAGCGGGCTGAAGCCCAGCACCGACTGCAGGTAGATCGTGATAGGCAGGAGCAGCCCGATCACGCCGAACGCCGACGCCATCCCGACGAAGTTCATGATCGAGAAGTTGCGGTCCTTGAACAGCACGAAGGGCACCAGTGGCTCGTTGTCCTGCTGACCACGCTGATGCACCAGGAAGATCACCAGGAGTACGCCGGCCGCGCCGATCAGCGCCCAGATCCAGGCGTTCCAGCTGTACCGCTGCCCCTCGATCAGCGCGAAGGACAGGCAGAAGAGCACGGCCGAGGCGATCAGCACCCCCGTGATGTCAAGCTTGTGCTTCAGGGTGCGCTGCGTGCCTGGCAGCACCGCCACGGCCATGACCAGCACCAGCACGCCGACGGGAATGTTGATGAAGAAGATCCATCGCCAGTCCAGATGAGTGACCAGCAGCCCGCCGACGCTCGGCCCGGCGATGCCGGACACGCCCGCCGTCGCGCCCCAGACGCCCAGCGCCACGCCACGGCGCTCGGCCGGGAACGTGTCAACGATGATCGACAACGTCTGCGGCAGGAGCAGCGCAGCCCCCACGCCCTGCACGATGCGGAACGTGATCAGTTGCGCTGGATCCTGGGCGAGGCCGCAGGCCAGGCTGGCCAGGGTGAAGAGGGCCACCCCGGCGATGAACAGGTTCTTCTTTCCCCGCAGGTCACCGAGACGACCCGCGGTGATCAGCAGAACGGCCAGGGCCAGGGTGTAACTGTTGACGACCCAGAGGATCTGGTCCAGTGACGCGTCGAGCTCGTCCACCATGTTCGGGATCGCGATGTTCACGATCGTGAGATCCAGGAGCACCATGAAGAAGCCGGCGGACAGGATGATCAAGATGACCCACGGGTTACCGCGCAACGTTCTCATGATGCTTCCCTAAGATCGTATGGTCTGGGGTGAGTCGCTCCGTGAGCGGTACGGCTCAGTTGGTGTTCGCGCTTGCTCAGATCCATGTGCACCCAAGAGGGCTCTGTCGCCGGTGAATGTGACATCCGAGTCCGCCGTGTGACGCAGATCACACCTCACGGCGGATGGCACGTTCTCGGTGCCGCCGGGCATCTCAGCAGGGAGCGCCTCCCAGGAGAGCCACCATGTCCGACCATCCGCACGACGGCTCGGAAGACCTCCCCCTCGACAGCCCGACGAGGGTGTTCCTCGGCCATCGGGAGCTGCTGTTCTCCATCGTCTACAACCTGCTCGGCAGCGTCGCCGACACCGAGGACGTGTTGCAGGAGACCTGGCTGTCGTGGGCGCGCAGAAGCCGGCCGCCGATGGCGGGGGAAATCGACAACCCGCGGGCCTACCTGGTGCGGATCGCGGTGAACCAGGCACTGTCCAGGCAGCAGGACATCAGCCGGCGCCGCGAGACCTACATCGGGACGTGGCTGCCGGAACCACTGATCAACGCCGCCACCGGCTCGGCCCCGGCCGGCGACACCGCCGATGCGGCCGAGCGCGGCGAATCGGTGTCGATGGCGATGCTGGTGGTCCTGGAAACCCTCACCCCGCTGGAACGGGCGGTGTTCGTCCTGCACGAGGTGTTCGGTTACACCCACCCCGAGATCGCGGACATCCTCGCCCGCACCCCGTCAGCCGTACGACAGCTCGGTCACCGCGCCCGCGAACATGTCCACGCCCGCCGCCCCCGCTACCGGACCGACCCGCATGTCCAGCAGCAGGTGACCGAACGGTTCGTCGCCGCCGTGCTCGGCGGCGACCTCGGCGCCCTCTTGCGAATCCTGGCACCGGACGTGACCATGTGGACCGACGGCGGAGGTAAGGCACGGGCAGCCGGCCCACGGCCGGTCCACGGCCGCGACAAGGTCGCCCGCGTGATCGCCGCCTTCGCCTCCCACCCCCGCGACGGCCTGCACGTCCGCTACCGGCACGTCAACGGCGACCCCTCGGCATTGGTGTTCGCAGGCGACTCCCCCTACGCCGTGCTCGTCATCGACCTGATCCCCCAAGACGAGCAGGTATGCGGAATCTACGCCGTTACCAATCCCGACAAACTGTCCCGAGTCAGCTGAGCGGACGATCACCCGGGGATGTCCGGGCGCTTCCTGGCGACCCTGCGAGCGCTATGCGACGCAGACTCCGTCGACTGCGATCTTCTCGAAGACGTGCGGATATGCGACTATCCCGTCGGGGTATTGACTGGCCTTCGCCTGGAACGCCGGATTGGAGAAGGCGGCGAAGAGCGCCTCGGTCGACTCCCATACCGCGATGTTCACCAAGAGCTGACTGTCGGCCGTACCCCGATGTAGTTGCGCCGAGATAAAGCCTGGGCTGGCCTTCATGAAGGACGCGTCCTCCTGGAAGGTGGCCAGGAATTCCGACATCAGTTCCCTGGGCACCATAATGGTGTTGATCAGAGTGACCGGACCGTTCTTCTGCTGGAACTGCGACATAAGCGGTGTCGAAGGATCCAGATCGTCGACCTTCATCTTCTTGTACCCTTTCATTTCGGATGGTTCGGAGAATTGCCGCCTGTCAGCGCGATCGTCATCGCTGCGGCCCGCGCCGGCCGCAGCGATGACGATCACTCGGGCGCTGCCGTCAGTGAAATCGGAACGAGCCCGAAACGCGCAGCGGGGTCATGACCGCGGGCTCGTCGCACCGCTCGTCGAGGTCCGCCCGGTAGCGCTGGAACTCCTCCAGCTTCTCGACGCCCGGCACCGGAAGGCCCTCGGCCTCCACGAAGCTCACGAAACTGACCTCGTCCTCGAGCTGGAATGTCGCTTCACGCAGGCCATCCGGCTGCGATGACTCCAGCGCCTCGTAGACGGCGCTGTGCAGCTCCAGGTGCCGCTCCAGCTGATCCCGCTTGACCTTGTAGCGGACCATCATCCACATGATCGGTTCCTCTCTCGTCCTGGGGCGTAATGGATTTGACGCCTCGGCTCCACCGCGCCGTTCTCGGAGCGGTCGCACGTACTCGGCAGGCCTGTTCACCCGTCCCAGATCGGATGCAGACCCGCCAGCTCTTCTTCGAGTGCACTCAGCGAACCCCGAAAAAAGATCAGTGGTTCCTGGTTCTGGCGTGGAACTCCCAGCTCGACCACTTCTCCGACGAAGATGGTGTGGTCGCCGCCCTCGAACTCGTTGGCGACCCGACATGCCAGGAAGGCCATCGCGTCGCTGAGGATCGGCGCCCCCTCGGCAGATCGATGGTGCGTCACGTCCTGGAGCGCAGCGGTATCCCTCGTCGCGAAGGTCCAGGCGAGCGGTGCCTGCTTTCCGGCCAGGAAGTTCACCACGAACGTGCGGGTTTCCTGCAGCACCGTACGGAGCCGTGATTCCTTGTGCAGGCAGAAGAGGATCAACGGAGGATCCAAGGAGACCGAGGTGAAGGAGTTGACGGTGGTCCCAGCCGAGCGAGCGCCTTCTCCCGCCGTGATCACGGTCACGCCGGTCACGAAGAGACCGCACACATTGCGTAGCGTCTTCGATTCGATCGGCTCGGCCTGGTGTAGAGGCTGACTTGCAGTGGTCATGAGCGTCTCACTTGTCCGATGCGTCGGGGGCGCGCCAGTTCATCGGTACCGGCCACTCGCCAAGGCGCTCGAATCCCAGGCTGTTGCAGAGTTTCTCCCCCTGCCAATGGGTAAAGGTGCTGACTCGATGGCACCCCAGCTCGACGAAGTGGTCGAGAAGAGCCGCCAGGCAGTCCTTCGCGTAGCCACTACGGCGATAGCCGGGCTCGGCGGCTCCGGTGATGACGTATCCGTAGATGGGTGCGAGCGAGTCCGGCCCAGGGAAATGCCGCCGGACTTCTCCGGTAATGCATGCCACCACACCGGACTCGTCGGTTTCAGTGACGTAGGCGATGAAAGTCGGGTCATTGGCGAGTCGATCGGCGATGGCTTCTTCACAGGCTTTCACCCACGGCCCACGCGGGTGAGGCCCATCTATCGCGTCATGCATGAGCACCCGGAGCGCCGTCAGACGCGGCGCATCGGCCAGGGTGGCGAGGCGTGTAGTAGGCACTGGCGAATGTCCTTGGGGTGACGGAGGTGTTCAGCGGGTGCGGGACTGAGCCATTTCGGCCAGTTGGCCGACCACGTCCTGCGGTGTGGGCATCTCCGCCATTTCGGCGGCGACCTCCTCGCTGGCAGTCCGGTAGGACGGCACCTGAAGCACCTCACGCAGGGCTTTGCCGATCGCCTCGGGGGTCGCCTCGGAGCGATCGACGGCTATGCCGGCGCCGCGGCTGCTCATGACGTGCGCATTGAGCGGCGCATCGCCCTTGTTGGGCCGCAAGGCCACCTGTGGCACCCCGGCGGCCAAGGCCGCGTACGTCGTGCCCATGCCCGCGTGGTGGATCAGCGCGTCGCAGCGGGGCAGCAGGTTGCTCATGGGCACGAAGTCCACGACCCGTACCCGCTCGGGCAGCTGCCCGATGATCGGCGACAGATCCACGCCACCGGAGGTCAACGCCAGTTCGGCGTCCAGGTCGGCGGTGCCCTCCACTATCGCCCGCAGCACCTCGGCCCAGCTGCTGTCGTCGCTGGTGTTTCCCATGGTGACGGCGATCCGCGCCCGAGACGCCCGCCGCAGTACCCACGGGGGTACCTGGCCGGACCCGTTGTACGAACAGGGCCGTACGGGGAACACCGGGAACGGCACCTCGCCCGGACTCCGCGGATTGAAGCGCTCCAGGGAGTCCACACCAAGGCTGACCTCCGCGTCGGGGTGCGCCGGGAACTCGGTGACTCCGTGGCGACGCACCACCTCCGACGGCTCGGTGGCCCACCACGGGACGGCCGGGAAGCGGAACCCGATGCCGTGCATCACACCGAAGGCACCCGCCGCGTGGGCGGCCAGTTGCGCCCAGGGGAGGAACGGCGGATAGAGCACTACGTCGACCCCCCACCCTCGGGCCGCGTCCACCAGGCCGGGCAGCATCATGTCCCCGATCTCGGCCGTCGCTCCGACGAACACTCCCTGGGCCTGATCGCCGGGGAGATCCTCCTTCGCCATGATCTCCATACAGCGGCGGTAGGGCGCGGTGACATCCTGGCCGGGGGCGGCGTCCAGCACCGGAAGACCCGCCTCGGCGGCCACCTTCAGGGTCACGCCGCCGCCCGCGAAGATCACCTCGTGGCCGGCCAGCTGGGCGGCCTGAGCCAGCGGAACCAGCGCGGCAGTGTGGGTGAACGCAGGGATCGTGGTGCAGAGAATACGCATGGAACTCCTCCTAGTTGACCGTGGTCGTTGGATCGTGTGCGCCGCGCTCGCGCTTCAGCGGTTCCCACCAGGAGCGGTGCTCCTGGTACCATCGCACGGTCGCGGCGAGACCGTCCGTGAAGGCGACACACGGGATGAAGCCCAGCTCAGCAGTGATCTTCGTCGTGTCGACGGAGTATCTGGAGTCATGTCCCTTGCGGTCGGCGACCCGCTTGACCGCGGACCAGTCCCGGCCGAGCGGCGCCAGCAGACGCTCCGTCAGCTCGAGGTTCGACAGCTCCGCACCGCCGCCGATGTTGTACACGTTTCCGGGCCTGCCCTTCTCCGCCACCAACGCGATGGCCCGGCAGTGATCGTCGACATGCAGCCAGTCCCGTATGTTCCGCCCGTTGCCGTAGAGCGGCACCATGAGCCCGTCCAGCAGATTCGTGACGAAGAGCGGGATGACCTTTTCCGGGTACTGATAGGGCCCGTAGTTGTTGGAGCAGCGGGTGACACAGACCTCCAGTCCGTACGTGCGGTGGAACGCGAGTGCCAGCAGGTCGGATGACGCCTTGGACGCCGCGTATGGGGAGGTGGGGACGAGCGGGTGGTCCTCCGTCCAGGAACCGGAGTCGATGGATCCGTAGACCTCGTCGGTGGAGATGTGGACGAAGCGCACGGTCTCGGCGTCGGCCGCCGACCGTAAGAGAGTGTGGGTTCCCACCACGTTGGTCCGGATGAACGCCCCCGCGTCCTCGATCGACCGATCCACATGGGTCTCGGCCGCGAAGTTCACCACCAGATCGGCTCCACGCATCTGCTCCGCCACCAGAGCGGCATCGCAGATGTCGCCCTGGACGAAGCTGAATCGCGGATGGTCCGCGACGAGGGCGAGATTGGCACGGTTGCCCGCGTAGGTGAGCTTGTCCAGCACCACGGTCTCTGCCCCGGCCAGTCCAGGGTAGGCATCGCTCAGCAGTCGCCGGACGAAGTGGGAGCCGATGAAACCTGCCCCGCCGGCCACGAGTACACGCATCGGAGACTCCTTGGTCAGGCGGAGAGCACGATCTCGTGACGGCTGGCGGTCTCTCGCACGTAACGGCCGTAGGCGGTGCCCGGCATCTCCTCACCGAGCCGGTGGCACTGCTCCGCGGTGATGAACCCCTTGTGCAGTGCGACCTCTTCGACACAGGCGATCCGCTCGCCCTGCCACTGTTCCACCAGCTGGACGTACTGGCTGGCGTGCAGCAGGGACTCATGCGTGCCCATGTCGACCCAGACGATGCCCCGGCCCAGCTCGGTAAGCCGGGCACGCCCCTGGGCCAGATACGCCCTGTTGACATCGGTGATCTCCAGCTCGCCGCGGGCGGACGGCGAGACGTTCTTGGCGATCCCCACGACGTCGCTGTCGTACATGTACAGGCCGGTGACGGCGAGATCGGAACGAGGCCGTGCCGGTTTCTCCTCCAGGGAGAGCAGCCGTTCGGCATCGTCCAGCTCTCCGACGGCATAGCGTTCGGGGGCCTTCACGCGGTAGCCGAAGAGCGCACATCCATCGAGTTCGCGCACGCTGTCGTCAAGGATCTTGGCGAACTGCGGGCCGTGGAAGATGTTGTCTCCGAGCACCAGCGCGACCTGGTCGTCGCCGATGAAGTCGGCCCCGATGATCAGCGCCTCGGCGATCCCCTTGGGCTCGTGCTGAATGGCGTACTCGATGCGCAGGCCCACCCGGGTACCGTCCCCGAGCATGTTCCGGAACATCTCCGAATGGGTGGGCGTGGAGATCAACAGGATCTCCCGTACGCCGGCCAGCATCAGCACGGAGAGCGGGTAGTAGATCATCGGCTTGTCGTAGACGGGCAGGAGCTGCTTCGACAGGGCACCGGTGAGCGGCCGGAGCCGCGTCCCGCTGCCGCCGGCGAGAATGATTCCCTTCATCGTCCGCCCTCTCGCCGCTCGATCCCCAGGCTGTGCGCGTACTCCGGGAGGAGCCCGCGCTCGCGTGCCTCGGACAGGGCCATGGCGGCGCGGTCCCGTTCGGAGATGACGTGGTCGATGTCCGTGGGAATCGGCAGGGCCAATTCGGGGTCGAACACCGAGATCGCGAGCTCGTTCGCCGGGACATAGCCGCTGGTGATCATGTACGACATCACCGTGTCGTCCTCGAGAGCCACGAAGGCGTGGCCCACCCCGACCGGGAAGTACATGGCGCAGAAGGTCAACTGGTCCATCAGCACCACGTCCGACAGGCCGAAGGTGGGCGACCCGACTCTGATGTCCACAACGATGTCCAGCGCCGAGCCACGGGGGCAGTAGACGTACTTCGCGCAACCGGGCGGTGTCCTGGTGTAGTGCACCCCGCGCACCACTCCCCGGCGGGACATGCTGTGGTTGGTCTGGGCGATGGGGAAGGTTCCTTCGGCCGCTTCGGCGAACGCGGAGCCCTGGAACGGAGAGACGAACAGTCCGCGCTCATCCGGATAGGAAATGGGGGTGAATTCCAGGGCACCCTCCACCACGAGTTTGCGCGCTTTCATGAGGGGTCCCTTACAGAGGGTAGGCGGCTGAGAGCCGGAGCATGACGTGGTGACAGCGTCGCCAGTACCTCGCGTACGGCGACGATGACCTTGTCCTGGAGGCCGGCGGGAAGAGAGGGGTACATCGGCAGCGAGAAGATCTCGCCGGCCAGCCGCTCCGTGACCGGCAGCGATCCCTCGGAGTAGCCGTAGCGGGCGAACCCGGTCATGGTGTGGACCGGCCACGGATAGCTGATGTTCAGGTGGATGTCGTAGGCCTTGAGCCGCTCGATGATGTCGTCCCGCCGGGGGTGGCGCACCACATAGACGTAGTACACGTGGTCATTGCCGGGGTTCACCCGCGGAAGCAGCAGGTCGGTGTCGCCCAGGCCCTCGGCGTAGCGGCGCGCCACCTCACGACGATCCGCCACATAGGTGTCGAGCCGGGTGAGCTTGCGGCGCAGGATCTCTGCCTGAACCTCGTCGAGGCGGCTGTTGTGCGCGGGGGTCTGGACCGTGTAGTAGGTCTTCTCCATGCCGTAGTACCGGAGCCTGCGCAGGTCTTCGGCCACCCCCTTCCGGGAGGTGAGCACCGCGCCGCCGTCGCCATACGCGCCGAGGACCTTGGTGGGATAGAACGAGAAGGCCGCCGCGTCACCGGTGATGCCGGCCGGCCGGCCGTTCTGGCGGGCGCCGTGTGCCTGTGCGCAGTCCTCCAGGAGGACGAGACCGTGACGGTCGGCGAGGTCCCGCAGCGGGGCCAGGTCTGCACACTGACCGTAGAGATGCACCGGCAGCAGGCACCGGGTGCGGCCGGTGACGGCCGACGCGACCTGCTCCACGTCCATGAGGTGGTCATCCGCCCGTACGTCGACGAAGACGGGAGTGGCGCCGGTGGCATCGATGGCGACCACCGTGGGCGCGGCGGTGTTCGAGACGGTGATCACCTCGTCGCCCGGCCCGACACCCAGGGCCTGGAGGGCGAGCTTGATCGCGTTGGTGCCGTTGTCGACGCTGACGCAGTGGCCGGCGCCATGGTAGGCCGCGAACTCCTCCTCGAATCCCCGGACGCTCTCTCCGAGCACCAGCCGACCGGAACTGAAGACCTTGTCGACGGCGCCCAGGATCTCCTCGCGCTCGTTCTCGTATTCAGGCAGGTAATCCCACACGTAAGTGGCCACGCTGTCCCTTCCCTGACTCTCGTTCCGTGAAGGACGGAAGACGCGAGAACTCCCGCCAGAGGCTCAGGCCGTGAGTACTCACGTGCCGGCCAGGGCCGCCACGGTGCGGTCCAGCCCCTCGCGCAGCGGCACGAGAGGACGCCACCCGGTCACGGACCGGAATGGCGCTGAATCGATGGTCACGCTGCGGAAATCCGTCTCCGGAGCATCAGAGGGCGGTTCGACCGAGGTGACGGGAACGGGTGCCGTCCCGGTACGGTCGGCCACGGATCGCGCGACCATGCGGAAAACATCACCGAGGGCGTCACCGCGGCCCGCGCCGAGCAGCCAGTGGTTGCCGACAAGCCCGTCCGGATGGTCCAGTGCGACCGCGAACGCGGCCGCCACGTCGGCGATGTGCACCAGGTCGCGCCGAACTGTTCCGTCGTGCCACATGGTGATCGGCTCGCCCGCGAGCGCTCTGCGCACCATCGCCGCGACGACACCGCGATCCGCGGTGCCCGGGGTCGCGCCCTCGCCGAACACCGTTGGCAGGCGGAGACTGACGCCGCGCACCCAGCCGGCCTCAGTGGCGTCCTTGAGTACGCGTTCGGCGGCCGTCTTCTGCCGGTCGTAGACGGTCGCGGGCCGGTCGGTCTCCGTGCCGTCAAGCGGTTCGCGGGGCGGCACTCCGACCTGGGAGGCGGCGCCACCGTACACCACGATCGGGGGCGCGCCCGCGGCTCCGCGGACCGGCCGCAGCACTTCCACCAGATCGCGCATCACTCCCACGTTGACGCGTTCCCCGCCCGGCTGGTCCGCGGCCCGCCAGCCGCCCTCGCAGAGAAGCAGATGGACGACGGCATCCGAGCCATGGACCGCGGCGGCGAGGGCGTCCCGGTCCATGAGGTCCGCGGTCACCACCTCGGTGTCGGCGAGTGCACCGATGGGTCGCGCGGCGGGCCGCCGAGCCACCGCGCGCAGCCGTACCTCCCGGCGAGCCAACCGCGTCATCACCGCCGAGCCGATGAAGCCGGTGGCGCCCAGCACTGTGATCAAGGGTCTGGCCCCGTTGCGCGTACCTGTCGTCACGGCGATCGGTCTCCCTGTCCCGCTGCTGCGCCCGGCGCCGGATCGGCGAGCAGGCTGAAGAGGCACGCGACCAGGCTGCGCGCCTGCACGTTGACGTAGTGGCAGTGCCGCAGCAGCTCGGTGAGCTGATGAACGGCCATCCAGCGGTAGTCGGGGTGGGCGTGGACGGTGTCGGTCTCGACGATCAAGTGGCGATTGCTGATCCGGTAGAAGCGCCCGCCCTCGTCCGAGAGCATGGTGTCGAAGCGGATGTCCTCGGGATCGGCGAGCCGCACCTCGTCGAGGAAGGCCGGGCGGGCGGCCGACGGCAGATGGGCATAGTTTCCGGGGGTGCATTGCACGGTGGGCGCGAGCTCGGCGACGTCGACGAGGCCCGGCTCCACCCGCAGGTGCATCAGGGCGTGCAGTACCCCGTCGATCCGGGTGACCAGGAGGGCGATCAGCCCGTCCTCGCTGGTCGCGAGCATCGGCTGGGTCCAGCGGCCCACCTCGCGGCCGGCCGACTCCACCCGCATCCCGATGGTCTCGAAGAAGTCGCCGGTCTCATGCCGGATGCTCTCGGCGCTCCGACACCATCCGGTCAGCGCACGCAGCGGGACCGGTTCGACGATCACCTCGGTGCGGCTGCGCACCTCTGTGATCCAGGAATGGATCTCGCGGTCCCCGTGGTGGCTGCCGCCGGCCGGATCACAGGATCTCAGCAGCGCGGCGGTGAAGGTGTCGCCGTACCCGGGATGCCGCTCGCGCAGCACCCCGACGGTCAAGGACAGGCAGGAGAGAACGGTGCGGGTGTCCATGTTGACCAGATCGTGGCAGCGCAGCAGCCGCAACACCTGACCGACGGTCAGCCACTGGAAGCCGTCCTGCGCCGGGATTTCGTCGGTCGTCGAGACGATCATGTTCCGGTTGCGTTTGCGCAGAAACCATGAACCCTGTTCGGACTGGCGGACATCGACGAGCACTCGGTGTGCGGGCGCGTCGCGGAAGTACTCCAGATATGGCACGGACTTCCCGCCGTGTGCGCCGGTGTAATTGCTGCGGGTCGCCTGCACACTCGGAGATATCTGCAGGCCGTCGCGGTTCCCCGGCTCGGCCTTCAGCTGCATGAGGAAGTGCGTTACTCCGTTGATCTCCTTGGCCAGGATCCCGAGTATTCCGGTATCCGGTTGATTGATGATCGGCTGGCACCAGCCGGAGACCGGCGCATCGGAGACGCTCACCCGCAGGCCCATGACCGAGAAGAACTTTCCGCTGCGATGCCGCAGCCAGCCGGTGTCGGGATCGCTGTACCAATGATCCAGGCTCTCCAGCGGGATGCGTTCCGCATGGGTGTAGATACGGCTCTTGACATCCTCGAGATTGCGATGAAATTCCGCCGGCTCGATCTCATTCCCTGCCGCAAGCACGGATTCTGTGATGTTCGACGCTGTCGTCACCATGGGTCAGAGGTGCTGGGGGTCAAGGTCGTCGGGAGTCAGCCTCATGATGGGCAGAAGGCGCTTCGCCCTGTTCTGAAATTCACCGATGAAGGGGTACGCATCGGTGAAGCCCCGCCAGCAACGGTCCCGCTCGTCCCCGTACAGCTCCTCCGCGGTGACCGCGATCTGCTCTCTGCCGATATCGATGGTCGCCTCGGGCTTTGCACTCAGGTTCAGATACCACGCCGGGTGAGCGGCCTTGGGCCCCCCGGGCACGTCAAAGTGCCCGGGCACGGCGACCACGACGAAGCGGCCGCCATCGTACAGATAGGCCACAGGAGTGGTCCGTTCTTTCCCGGTCTTCCTGCCGAGCGTCGTGAGCAGCAGGGCGTTCAGGCTCCCGAATTTCCCGAGAACCCTTCCGTGTGATTTCCGATAGAGAAAGATGTTCATCCGAAGGAAGAACTTGTTGATCGAGTGCTGGATCTTCGTCGGCGGCTTTGAATAGAGGTAGACGTTCACCCGAACGAACGCTTTCATGAACCTGCCGGCGTCCAGTTGCGGCTTTGTGGTGGACCACGAGGTCAGCATTCCCGTCTCGCGTATTTCCGGGTGCTGCGCCTCCGGGTGCTGCGCCTCCGGGTGCTGCGCCTCCGGGTGCTGCGGCTCCGGGTGCTGCGGCTCCGGCTTGGTCTGCGTCATGGTCAATCCCTCTTCTGATCGAGATGGCTGGAGGCGCCGCCGGCAGGACCATCGTGCGGGTCGCTCTGCGGACGGAATGCGACGATGCGGTGGCGGGCGGCGAGCTCCCGCATGCGGTTCCACTCCGGAGGTGAGTCCTGACTCATCAGCAGGCTCAGCTCTTCGAAGAACCTCTCGATGCCACCCGGGGTCACCATGCACAGCATCCGGCTCGGTCTGTGCCATGTGTTGAAGAACGAGTGACCCACCCCTCGGGGGCCGTACACGAGCACGCCCGAAGGAGCCTTGTGGACGTCGCCGTCAAGTCTGATCTCGAACTCGCCGTCGATGACGAACAGGGCCTCGTCCGTGTCCTCGTGAATATGGAACAGCGAGCCCTCACCCGGGGGAACGCACACTTCGTAGAACGAGTACAGGCCGCCGGTGTCTTCGGCGCGGAGCAGAAAGCGCGCGGCCTCCTCCCCGCCCCATGTGATCGGCTCGACGTCATCCAGGTGGACGACCTGCTCTGACCTCATCGTCGTCATGGCGTTTCCTCATGGCCGGCTTTCCGAAATGCCGAATTGCTGTTCTGCGCGAACGTGACGGCTCTGGGCGGCTACAGCGCCTTCTTGCCTCGTAGTCCGGCTTTGACGACCCCGGTCAGCATTGCGCGTCCGAGTTCCCGCATCTCGGGCGGGGCGTGGCGAGTCGCCCAGTACATGAACTTGGCCATCATGAGCGTGGAGGGCAGGACGAAACGGGTGTCTTCGGGGTCCTTCCAGCCGAAGACGGGGTTGACCAGGTCGCACTCGTTGAGCATCTTGAAGATGCTGTCGGCGGCGCTGTCCCCGTCGATCTCCCCGATCTCGTACTTCTCGCAGATCTCCGCGGTGGACTCGAGGATCTGCTTGAACTCCGAGCTCTCGGGCCACCAAAGGCCGGGATAAGGAGCGTTCTCCAGGTCTTTGAAGTGCTGCTCGTCCTGGTCCAGGGCGTAGTTCAACCGAGCCCGCGTCAGCCGCATCACCCCGGGTGTGAGGAACGCCGCCCACACGCGGAAGACCGCGTTCCACAGCCGGAAGTGCGAGAACGCGATGAATGAGCTGTTGACCAGGTCGTCGTTGTAGGCCAGCAGACCCCGTTCCAGCCTGTCGACGTACTCGAACCGCTCGACGGAGAAGTCATCGTCCTTGAGCGCTTCGAGGAGCCGGCTGATGAGGGCGTAGGTGCCCTCGAAGGTGTTGGAAAGACCTCGCGAGAACAGTGGGTCGAGGAATCCGGCCGCATGCGACATCAGCGCCCAGCGATAGCCGATCGACTGCTTGGACGAATACTGGAGCCGGTCGGTCGACACCCACTCACGGACCCTTTTCGCGCCCACGAACTGCCGCTTCACGGAGGGGTACATGTCCAGGTAGTGGTTGAACTCCTCCTCGGGGGTCATGTCCGTCGGCTTGGGGTAGACGCGCTCGTCGAAGGTGAGACCGACACTGCACAGCGGGTTCTTCGAGTCCTTCGTGTTGTTGAACGGAATGATCCAGAACCAGCCGCGCTCGATCATGTGGTGCAGGGTGCCGCCGTTCCATGGCGCAGGGGGACGGAGACTCTCCGGATGGTGGCAGACGTCGTCGAACGGCTTGATCCCGATGTAGTGCGTGAACAGGGAGCGCGAGTGGTGCTTGAAGCGGGCCGGTTTCTCCCGCAGATCGAACTTCTCCGCGACCGGTGAGCGGAAGCCACTGGCATCGATCAGGAACCTCCCCCGGAACACCTCGCCGTTCTGGCCTGTGACCGTGACGCCGTCCTCGTCGAAGTCCAGGTCGGCCGCACGCCAGTTCTGCCGGGTGGTGCAGCCGTACTTGGCGGCGACGTGGAAGTAGTAGGAGTCGGTGTCCTGGCGGAAGAGGTGACTGGCCTCGGTGAGGAGCTTCGGGATGACGAACATGGTCGCCTCGCGCGGGTCGGGCTCCTGGCCCGGATTCTGCTTGATGAAGCCGAAGCTCTGCTTCTTCCCGTGGAAGGGGCCGATATGGCGGGTGACGGCCTTCACGTCGAGCAGATGACGGAGCTCGGGAACGTCGAACCGCACGGCCAGGATGTGCAACCACTCGATCAGTTGCGGGGTCATCGACTCACCGATCGCGAAGCGCGGATGCGAGCCGGCGTCGACGAGCACCACCTTGGCGCCCTGACGAGCCAGGATCGCGCCGCTCACCGAACCCGCCAGACCGGAGCCCAAGATCACGACGTCGCACTGGTTCACCTTGCCGGAGCTCGTGGCTCCGTTCGTTGCCTTGACCCTGCTCGGCATGAGCGCGCCCTCTCCTTGGAATGAAGGTGTTCGTATATCTCTTTGCGTATTGATCTCTGTCATCCGGGCACCGCGATCGCGTACGTGTCGGACGGCGGATCCAGCAGTCGGCAGTGGGTGCCGCCCGTCAACGGATGTCGAGGCCGCTGATCACGCCGGCCAGCCGATCCCGTACGGTCGGGAACTCGATCAACTCGGCCAGCACCGCACGTATGGCGTCGACCTCATCGCCGCCCAGCAGGAGCAGCGCCTGAGCCTCGATATTGCTCAAGACCCGCCGTCCCACCGCGTGCCGCTCGTCGTGATAGGAGTCGAGCAGCCCTTCCTGCGCGCGGCCGGTGACCTCCGCGGCCAGCTTCCAGCCGAGGTTCACCGCGTCCTGGAGGCCCAGGTTCAATGCCTGACCGCCGACCGGCATCTGCTGGTGAGCGGCATCTCCGGCGAGCAGGACCCGTCCGTCGCGGTACCGCTCCGCCAGGCGGCTGGCGTTCCCGAAGGCGTTCAGCCAGATGGGAGTGCCGCCGCTGATGTCTTCGCCGGTCACTCGTTCCCAGGCCTTCGCGACCTCCGAGAACGAGGGCTCCTCGACGCGCCTTCGGACCGGACGGCCGAGCTCGTGGACCATCACGCGCGTCACGCCGTCAGGACGTCGCGAAGCGATGGCCAGCCCGTTCGGGAACCGCTCGAAGCGCCGGTCGGGCACGTCGATCCCGGCCACGTCGGCGCGGAGCAGTTCCCTGCTCGCGTCCCGCCCAGGGAAACCGAATCCGGCCAGTCGCCGTACCGAACTGTCCTCGCCGTCGCATCCGACCACGTAGGCGGCGCGCAGAGGGTCGGTGCCCTCCGGGCCCGCCACCTCGACGTGGCCTTCCGCCACGGTCAGGGACCGCACGTCGTAGCCGCGCCGGAGATCGGCGCCCAGGCCGACGGCCCACCGCTGGAGGAGCGCCTCGATGCGGGTCTGGGGCACCTTCCACTGGCCCGGATAGGGGGTGGCGAGCCCGGTCAGATCGAGCGGGAGCCCACCGAAATGCCCCATCCCCTGGTTGGGCGGAGTCCCCACCGAGTCGAGCAGGCCCCGCTGATCGAAGATCTCCATGGTGCGGGCATGCAGGGTCGAGGCCCGGGATTCGGTGGTCGGCGCGGGCAGTCGCTCGAGTAACGTCACCTCGGCCCCGCCGAGCCGCAGTTCCCCGGCCAGCATCAGGCCGACCGGCCCTGCGCCGACGATGACGACCTGTGCGTCCATGTCAGCGCCGGCCTTCGGCGTACTCCTTGGCGTGTCCGAGCGTGGCCAGGCTGTTGGAGCCGAGCGCGTTCCGGATGAACTCCCGAGCCTGCGCGACACCGGCATCCGCACCGAGGATCTTCGCGATGTTCGCGGTATTGATCACCACGGTGTGCTGTGAGGTCGCGGTGACCCCGTCGCCGTCGCTGTCCAGCCGCCAGTGGCCGGTGTGCAGCGTCATCAGCGCCGGCAGGGTGATCTGCTTGTAGACGATCTCGCTGTGCGGGAAGCACACGCGCACCGACTTGGTGGTGTGCGTCGAGCCGTCTTTGGTACGGGTCTCCATCTCCAGGATCTGCAGGCCGGGGGTGTGCTCATCGAGCGAGACCCGGGCGACGTGCGGCAACCGCTCCTTCCAGAGCTGCGCCTCGTTGATGAAGTCGTAAACGTCCTTGGCGGCGCCGTCGATCCGCACCGTGTCCTCGAACGACAGCATGAGGTCGTCCGCGGAGCCGGTGGTGGTCGCCTCGACATTGGCCTTGAGGGCCGCGAGTTCGGACCGGCTGTTGCGGTCCACCGCCTTCTCGATCCAGGCGAGGTCGCCTGGATCGTCGTCGACCGCCCGAAAGTCGTGCAGCAGCCGCACCCGGCACTCGCCGTCGGAGATCGGCTCGATCAGCCAGGTGCCGCCCATGGCGGCCACCGGCGGAGTGGAGACCTCCTGACGGAACTCGATGCGCAGCGCCACGGGGTCGAGCACGCGGCGCGACGTCCAGTTCTTGGCCTCCCCGTTGGCCGTGGCCCAGATCCGGATCCGCTCGCTCTGCCCCGACCGCTCGATGTGGCCGACGTGCACGGTCGGCGGGAAGATGCGCGGCCAGTTCTCCACTTCCGCGATGAGCCGGTAGACGGCGGCGGCCGGTGCGCTGACCGTGACCTCGTGCTCCATCTCGCGGTGACCGAGCTGCTTCATGCTCACTCTCCTTTCGGGTGTCGCCGGACCTCAGAAGTTGCCCAGACCGCCGCAGACGTTGATCGCCTGCGCGGTGATCGAGGCGGCGGTGTCAGTGGCCAGATAACCCACCAGGCCCGCGACCTCCTCGGGGGTGGAGTATCGGCCGAGCGGGATCTTTGCCCGGAACTTCTGGAGGATCTCCTCCTCGGAGGTCTTCCAGGCCGCCGCATAGCCCTGCCGGACGCGCTGGGCCATCGGAGTCTCGACGTAACCGGGACAGACCGCGTTGACGGTGATGCCGGTCGGTGCCAGCTCGTTGCCGAGGGCCTTGGTGAAACCGACGACGCCGTGCTTGGACGCCGAGTAGGGGGCGCCCAGAACGACTCCCTGCTTGCCGGCGGTCGAGGCGATGTTGATGATGCGGCCTCGGTCGCGGTTCCGCATGCCTCCGGCGTTCAGGACTTCCCGGGTCATCAGGAAGACACTGTTGAGGTTGGTGTCGAGGACGTCGAACCACAGCTCGTCGGCGATGTCTGCGGTGACACCACCGCCGCTGCGGCCCGCGTTGTTCACCAGGACGTCGGTCGGCCCGAACCGGTCGACCGAGGCCTGGACGAACGCCCGGATGTCATCGCTCGACCTGACGTCACATGCGATCCCGTCGACGTCGAAGCCCTCGTCCCGCAGTTCCTTGACGGTCAGCTCCACGTTCTCGGCAGAGCGAGCGCAGATGAACACCTGATGTCCCTGAGCGGCCAAGGCCTTGGTGACGGCAAGCCCGATTCCGCTGGTGGCCCCGGTGACAAGAGCCACCCGCCGCCTCTCAAGCGACATGGCTTCTCCTCTGAGTCGCAGTGGTGGTCGGCACCGTCCCCGCCCGGTCGGGCGGGGCAGCGGCACTGTGCGGGGTCTCGGCCCAGGCTGTCGCGGCGAGCTGCTGGTTCACGGCCGTGAGCAGGGTCCGCGGCGTTTCGGCGCCGGCGACCGCGGAGTCCTCGAGGTTGATCCCGTACTCGCGCTGGATCCGGCTGCTGGCCTCCAGGACGGCCAGCGAGTCATAGCCGAGCTCCTCGAAGACGAGGTCGAGGACGTCGCCGTCGAGGTTGACGCCCTCGTCTTGACCTGCGGCCTCACGCAGCACGCGTTTGAGGTCCTCAATGGTGAGTTCCTGAACGGCCATCTCGGCCCCTTCGCTGTTGTTGCGGCTCTGAGTCATCTGCCGGCCCGGCGCACGACCATCGCGGAGTTGAAGCCGCCGTATCCCCGGGCGAGCACGAGCGCCGCGTCCACCGGCGTGCTCCGCGGCTCGGCGAGCACCACGTCCAGGTCGTACTCGGGGGCCGGCGAGATGTTCGTGGTGGGCGGGATCAGCCCGTGCCGGATGGACAGCAGCGCGGTGACCAGGTCGAGTGGGGCGGCGCCGGAGTACATCCGGCCGGTCATCGTCTTCGGCGCGGTGACCGGGACCCCTCGCGGCCCGAACACCGCGCCGATGGCGGCGGCCTCTACGCGGTCCAACTCCGGGATCGCCGCCGCGTCGGCGAACACCACGTCGATCTCGCCCGGCGCCAGACCGGCGTCGTCCAGGGCCAGCTGGATCGCCCGCCGTAGCCCGGGCTCGCGCCCGCTGCCCGGCTTCGGATCGAACGTCGATCCGTACCCGGCGATCTCGCCGTAGACCCGCGCGCCACGTCCACGCGCGGACTCGATGTCCTCCAAGATGAGCAGCGCCCCGCCCTCTCCCGGCACGTGCCCGGCCGCTTCGGCGTCGAAGGGCCGGTAGGCGCGGTCGCGGTCGTCGCTGGTGCTCAGGCGGCCGCCGGTGAGCTGGGCGACCCAGCCCCACGGGCAGATCGACCCGTCGACCCCGCCGGAGACGATCAGGCGGCTGCCCTTACGGATCTGTCGCCGCGCCTGGGCGATGGCGTCCAGTCCGCCGGCCTGGTCGGAGACCACGACGACGCCGGGGCCACGCATGCCGTTACGGATCGAGATCTGACCCGTGTTCACCGCGTAGAACCAGGCGAACGACTGGTAGGCGCTGACGTAGTGGCGGCCCTTGCTCCACAGGTTCTGCAGCTCGCCCTGGCCGAACTCGAAGCCGCCCGAGGAACTGGCGGTCACTACGCCCATGTCGAACTCCGGCCACTCCTTCGGCCGGACTCCGGCGTCTGCCAGTGCCCAGTCGGCCGCGACGAGGGCCATCCGGGTCATGTGATCGGTCTGCGGGATCAACCGGCTCGGCAGATGGTCCTCGGCGACGAAACCCGGCACCTCACCGGCCAGCCGGGCCGGGTAGCCCGCCGCATCGAACCGTTCGATCTCGCCGATGCCGCTCTTTCCACCGCAGGTCGCCGTCCAGTACTCCGCCGTCCCAAGCCCGTTGGGGGCCATGACCGCCACCCCCGTGACGACCACGGGCACGCTCACGCCACAGTCCGCAGCACCATTGCGCTCTGGAAGCCGCCGAACCCGCTGCCGACCGTCAGTACCGCGTCGGTCGTCCACTCCCTGGCCTTGAGCGGGACGTAGTCGAGGTCGCATTCCGGATCGGGCTCGTGCAGGTTCGCCGTGGGCGGGATCAGATCGTTCTCGATGGCGAGCGCGGAGGCGGCGATCTCGATGGAGCCGATCGCGCCGAGCGAATGCCCGACCATCGACTTGATGGAACTCGCCGGAGTCCGATAGGCGTACTCACCGAGGCTTTGTTTGAACGCCGCCGTCTCGTGCCGGTCGTTCTGCGTGGTGCCCGAACCGTGGGCGTTGATGTAGTCGATCTCGTTCGGGTTCATGCGCGCCTCGCCCATCGCGGTACGGATGGCCTCGGCCATCTCGCGGCCGTCGGGCCGCAGACCCGTCATGTGGAAGGCGTTGCACCGGGTGGCAAAGCCCGCGATCTCGGCGTAGGCGTGGGCGCCGCGCCTTTTGGCCCGCTCGTACTCCTCGAGGACGAACATCGCCGCCCCCTCCCCCAGGACGAACCCGTTGCGGGACTTGTCGAACGGCCGGGAGGCGTGCTCCGGGTCGTCGTTGCGCGGTGTCGTCGCCTTGATCACGTCGAAGCACGCCACGGTGATCGGGGAGATGGGAGCGTCCGAGGCGCCGGCGATCATCACGTCGGCACTGCCCTCACGGATCAGCTCGGCGGCGTAGCCGACCGAGTCGAGGCCGGACGTGCAGCCCGTCGAGATCACCGTGGCCGGTCCCTCGGCCCCCACCGCCCAGGCCACCTCGCTCGCGAACGAGCTCGGCACGAGGTAGTCGTAGAGGTGCGGAACCGCGTACGTGTGATCGACGAGGTCGAGCCGTCCGCCGTCGCTGACGACGCGGTACTCCTGGTCCAACCCCATCGTGGCGCCGACCGCGCTGCCGACGGTCACCCCGGTCCGGTACGGGTTCAGGTCCGCGGTTTCGAGCCCGCTGTCGGCCACCGCCTCCGCGGCGGTGACGACGGCGAACTGCGCGGCGCGGTCCATGCGGCGGATCTCCTGCGGACGCAGCCCGTGCGCCTCCGGGTCGAAATCGACCTCTGCCGCCACGCGGGAACGGAAGGGGGTGGGATCGAAGAAGGTGATTCTTCTGGTCGCGGTCCGGCCGTCGCTCAGCAGACTCCAGAAATTCTTGACACCGATACCCCCCGGCGCAACGACCCCGATGCCGGTTATCACTACTCGCCGTCTCATCTGGATGTCCTCTCCTTTCGCGAAGAGGTTCATCACGAAGACTTGGTCCGGTGATAGAAACGCGTGGCCATCGCGTCGGCGGGCGAGCGCCAGGTCGCCGGGTCATAGGCCTCGATGTACGGCTTGAGGTCGGCGCTGACCTGCTTGAAGAGCGAATGGTCCTTCGCCTGCTCGATCGCCGCACCGCCGTCGTCGGAGTCGAAATCCTGAAGGTGAAAATAAAGGCCGTGGTAGAAGAAGAGCTGACGGCGCCTTGTGCCCATGAGATCCGGCATATCGGTGCGGTCGAATTCCCGGAAGATCCGGGCGACGTCGGCACTGGCGCCCGGCTCCATCCGTGCCACGATCAGGGTGCTGTGCATCGGATCTCCTTATGCTGAGATGGTCGTGACAGGCGAACCGAACCAGCGGTTCAAGGCCGCCGACAACGCATCTCCATCCGGCCCCGCCCATGCGACATAGCCGTCGGGACGGACCAGGACCGCCGTGGTCTCGGCGAACGGGCTGCCCGCGGGCAACTCGTGCGGCAGCGCCGGAACGATCTGGATCCGGTCAGACCAGGGGGCCGCGGCGCGGCGCAGATCGGCGCCGTCGGTGAAGTCGAACAGGACGCCACGGCCCTCGTGCAGCGGCTCGATCGTGGTGGTCTTACCTCCCGCGCCCACCAACTCCTGGCTCGGGATGCGCCGGCCGAGCAACGCGTGGTCACCTGCTCCGACGTCGTAGCGGAGATCCAGGCCACTGACCATGCCGGCCAGGTGACGGCCGACCTCTGGGAACTCCATCAGTTCCGCGAACACGTTGCGAAGCGGCTCGACCTCGGCACCGCTCAGGTAGAGCAAGCCCTGTGCCTGCGTGTTCATCAGCACTCTGACGCCCACTGGATGCCGTTCCGTGTGGTAGGTGTCAAGCAGGCCCGGCGGAGCCCAGCCACGAACCGTGGCGGCGAGTTTCCAGCCGAGGTTCATCGCGTCCTGCACGCTGACGCTGAGCCCTTGGCCGCCGGCGGGCAGGTGCGTGTGAGCGGCATCGCCGGCGAGCAGCACCGATCCGCGGCGATACTCGGTGGCCTGGCGGGTCGCGTCACTGAACGAACTGACCCACAGCGCGTTGCCGCCGTGAATGTCCTCGCCCGTCAGCCGCTCCCAGGCGTCCGCCACTTCCGCGAAGCCCAGTGGTTCCGTACGCCGCTTGGGCGGAGTGCCGCGCTCGCACACGATGATGCGGTCGACGCCGTCACCGAGCGGGGCGGACATGACCATGCCACCAGGTCTCTTCTCGCCGATCTGGCGGGCCCGCAGGTCGCATCCGGCCACGTCGGCGAGGAACATCTCGATGGTCGCGTCCGTACCGGGAAAGTCGAACCCGGCGGCCCTGCGCACGGTGCTGCGGCCGCCGTCGCACCCCACCAGGTAGCGGCCGCGCAGCCGCCTGCGGCCCTGCGGCCCGTCGACCTCGAGGTCGACACCCTCGCCGTCGTCGCTCAGCCCCACGGCCTCCCAGCCGCGTCTCACCTCCACGCCGAGCTCCGCCGCCCACTCGCCGAGGATCGTCTCGATGCGCGCCTGCGGAACGCCTCGCGCTCCGAAATGGGCGCCTTCCAGCACGCTGTAGTCCAACGGTATGCCGCCGAAATGCCCGAGCGCGCTTGTCTCGATATCTCCGAATCTGGGCAGCAGACCACGCTGGTCGAACAATTCCATTGTACGGGCGGTGAACCCCAGGCCCCGCGACTCTCCCGAGGGCTTCTCTAGCGTGTCCAAGGCGATGACCTCTACTCCGCCGAGCCGCAGTTCCGCAGCCAGGACGAGTCCTGAGGGGCCGGCGCCCACAACGATGACCGGAGCATCCATACTTCTCTCCTTGACCTACGAGAGCCGTTCGCGAAAGCCGAATGAAGGCGGGAGAGACCTGGCGCGAGAGATCATTTAAGTAAGGCCGTCAGTGGACAGACGGGCCGTCTCTGCGGTGCGGTACGCCAGGCAAGGGGATCTAGGCGCCCAGTCGGGCCGAGATCATTTTTCCGGGATCTGCGTCTCCGGATCTGGGCATGAATCTGCCGCCGAATGCATCGTGACAGCTACAGGCGTCCAATGTCAATATACGTTCGCCATTAACGACATTTGCCCAGGTCATGGCCACACAGACCGAGATCTTGGCCACATATTTCCCCGACGTGGCCGCACCGCAGAGCTAAAGTCCAGATAACAACGCCATAAAATCAATCGTCAGATCTGGAGCAGAAACCCAGCCCTGGTCGCGTGGACCGACGGCGATCAATAGGTGGCCGCGAACGGTCAGCCGGATGAGGCAGGCGGACCAGTTGCGGAGACGGCATCCTACGAAAGGATGCATCTTCAGTCCACCTAAAGAACGCACCGTCCACCATTGCGAACGATAAGGATCTTAGTAAATCCCTGCGGCAGCCGGCAAGCAATCCGGGCGCACATGACCAAGCCTTGCAAAAAGCCGGCGGCGGCGAACGGATATTGACATGGGCCGGGCGAAGCTGCCAACATGCAATTGGTGGCCGCTTCATGCCTCGCGCCGAAGATCAAATGATCTCGCCCGCGAGACCCGCCTCCCGCCATCACGACAGTCCGGTGATGAAATGAATACTTTGCTGTGTGTGCGACAAAATTGCGGCAGTGGGCCGCACGCGACACGATTTCACCGTACCGCGGCCCCCGGGCTGCGGCTCTGCACCACGTGCTTCCACGAACTCAAAGCCAACCTCGTCGAACTGCCCGAGATCTACGGTGACTGCGAATCCGCCCGGCCCCCGCAGCGCAACCCCACCCTCCAGCGGGTGAGCGGCAGTCGCCAGACAACCGGAATACTCCTCGACGAGGCGGCCATCGCCACCCGCTCGAGCATCCTCGGTTTCCTCGCCTCCTGGTCCGCGCTGGTAGCCGACGAGCGCGCAGTCACCAAACCGACCCGCCGATACCCCGCAGACCTCGCAAGCTTCCTCATCAGCCACCTGAGCTGGCTGCTCGCCCACTCCGCCGCAGCCGACTTCGCAGAAGAAATCTCCCAGCTGACAACACGCGCCTGCCGGACGGCCTACACCCAACCAGCTCTGCGCATCGACCTTGGCCAATGCATCCACCTGGACTGCAACGCGGCCATGACCACGACGCCACCCACCCGGGACGGCAAACGCACACGCGAAGTACGCTGCACCGCGGGCCACACCTGGCAACCCCATCAATGGCTACAACTATTCCACCAAATCGAGCGAACAAAGAGCACTCGCAGCAGCACCAAGCCACAAAGGAACGAAGGCGCCACATGAGCTGCCCACCGCAGCGTGAAAAGCGACTCGTCCCAACACAACTCGCCGCACTGGCATCCGGAGTCTGCGAGGCGACCATCCGGAAATGGGCGAGCCGCGGCAAACTCACCCGCTACGGCAGCCGCGCCCGGGCACAGTACGACCTCAACGAACTCGCGGGGCTCGTGAGCACGACGACCTGCGCTCCCCCATCCGCCGGCCCAGCGGAGACCGCCGAGCGGTGAGGGTGATCGCCGCAGCGGCGTCGGCGTCACCCCTCGCCGTGCGCGTCCGACGTGTCCGCGGCGACGTCGGCGAGGGCCCGCATGAGGAGCACGGTCGAGGCGGCCCCGGGGTCCTCGTGGCCGACACTGCGGGTGCCGAGATAGCTGGCCCGGCCCTTGCGCGCCTGCAACGGCACCGTCGCGACAGCGCCGTGTGCCGCCGCCTCGGCGGCCGCCTCGGCGCAGGCGGCCGGATCCCCGTGCCGGCGCAGCGCCTCCTCGTAGGCGTCCACCGCCGGGGCGAGCGCGTCGACCATGGTCTTGTCGCCAAGTGCGGCCTGGCCGAGCCCCTGGATGCCGTCGAGCGCGGCGCGCAGCGCGGTGCCCAGCGCGGGCGGGTCCACCTCCTGGGCGTCGCCCAGCGACTTGCCGGCCGCCCGCAGCGCGCCCCCGTAGAGGGGCCCGGAGGCTCCCCCGGTCTTGGACACGATCGCCCGGCCGGCCGCGACGAGCACCTTTCCCGGGCCAACGTCGTCGGGCAACGCCGCGACCGCGGCGGAGAACCCGCGATTGAGATTCAGGCCGTGGTCGCCGTCGCCGATCGCCGCGTCGAGCCTGGTCAGCCGCTCGGAGTCCGCCGCGATCAGCTCGGCCGCGCGACGCAGCCAGGCGGTGAAGAACGTCGCGTCCATCAACGTCCCCAGCGGAGCGCGGGCGTCTCCACCGGCGCGTCCCAGAGCTGGCGCAGCTCGGGCGTGAGCCGGCAGACCGTGACCATGCAGCCGGCCATCTCCAGGCTCGTCACGTAATCGCCCACCAGTGACCGCGCGACCGTCACCCCATGGCCCTCGAACCAGTTCGCGGCGGCGGCGTACGCGATGTACTGCTCGATCAGCGGGGTGCCGCCCATCCCGTTGACCAGCACCAGCACCTCGGCACCGTCCAGCGGCATGTCGGCGTGGATGGCGGCGAGCGCGGCGGCGACGATCTCGTCGGCGGTGGCCAGTTTGGTGCGCTCCCGCCCCGGCTCGCCATGGATGCCGACGCCGAGCTCCATCTCGTCCTCGCCGAGCGTGAACGTGGGCTCCCCCGCGGCCGGGACCGTGCAGGAGGACAGCGCCACGCCGAACGAGCGGGTCCGCTCGTTCACCTCGCGCGCCGCGGCCGCGACCTCGGACAGGCCGGCTCCGGCCTCGGCCAGCGCGCCGGCGATCTTCTCGACGAACAGCGTCGCGCCGGTGCCCCGACGGCCTGCCGTGTAGGTGCTGTCCTGCACGGCCACGTCGTCGTCCACGAGCACCGAGACGACCTCGATGTCGTCGTCCTCGGCCAGCTCCGCGGCCATCTTGAAGTTCAGGACATCGCCCGTGTAGTTCTTCACGATGTGCAGGACGCCCTGGCCGCCGTCCACGGCGGCCGTCGCGGCCAGGATCTGGTCGGGTACGGGCGAGGTGAAGACCTCACCCGGACACGCGGCGTCGAGCATGCCGAAGCCGACGAAGCCGGCGTGCAGCGGCTCGTGCCCGGAACCGCCGCCGGACACCAGGCCCACCTTGCCCGTGCGAGGGGCGTCGGCCCGGACGACGACCCGGGCCTCCGGATCGACGCGCAGCGATGGATGCGCCGCGGCCAGGCCGCGCAGCGCGTCGGAGACGACATCGGCAGGATCATTGATGAGCTTCCTCATGGGTCACTCGTACTCCCCTTCACCGCCGAAATCCAGCCCCACGACGAACGCCGTTTGTACGGATACGCAGGGATCGTCCTTAAGATGGCGAGGTGATCAGCGCGCTCGATGACAGTGAAGTGCGGCGAATCCTCGTCGTGATGGCCCATCCCGACGATGTCGACTTCAGTTCGGCCGGGTCGATCGCCACCTGGACCGACCAGGGCATCGAGGTGACCTACCTCATCGTCACCGACGGTGACGCCGGCGGGTTCGACACGGCGGTCCCGCGGTCGGAGATCCCAGGCATCCGGCGGGCCGAGCAGCGCGCGGCGGCCAAGTGCGTGGGCGTCGACGACGTACGGTTCCTCGGGCACCCGGACGGGCGGGTCGAGGCGACGTTCGACCTGCGCCGTGACATCGCCAGGGTGATCCGCCAGGTGCGCCCGGACCGCGTGCTGACGTCCAGCCCGGAGCGGAACTACGAGCGGATCGCGCCGAGCCACCCCGATCACCGGGTGGTCGGCGGGGCGACGCTGGACGCCGTCTACCCCGACGCGCGCAACGCCTTCGCGCACCCGGAGCTGCTCCGTGACGAGGGTCTGGACGCGTGGACCGTGCGTGAGGTGTGGATCGCCGGCGGGCCGGCCCCGAACAAGCACGTCGACGTCACCGACGTCTTCGACCGCAAGCTGGCCGCGCTGAGAGCGCACGTCAGCCAGACCGCCCATATGGACGGTCTCGATCAGATGCTGCGCGGCTTCCTGACCCGTAACGCCGAGGCGGCCGGCTTCGCCGAGGGCCGGCTCGCCGAGGTCTTCCAGGTCGTCCCCACGGCGTGATGGCCGCGCGCACCCGCTCACCGTGGCCGGCTCCTCACCACCTGGAAGAGGGGCGGAGACCGAGGGCTACGAGCCGACGCTGAAAGTCCGCACCGCACAGCACCCGCTGGGCGGCCCCGGCCGAAGGCGGGCGCTGCTTGGTCGCGACCTGCGGCTCACTCAGCCGCCTGACGCCCCGCCCGTCGGCCGGAGTGGACGGCGGTCGTCCGCCGACCGTGTTCCGCTCCAGCGGGTGCGCCTTCAGGCTGTCTTCGCACCGGTCACGCTCTCCAGAGGCCTACGTCCACGACCGGCCGGGACCTTCGTCACAGCGGGCAACCGGCGGCAGCCGGCGACGCGCCGCCGCCTGTTCGTACCCTCCTGCCCCGGCTCACAGGGCCGACGAACGGCGATGCGAGGTGAAGCCGGTGAGACTCCTGACCCCGGCCTCGGAGATCAGCCAATGGTCGCCGATCCGTACGGTCAGGGCAGCGCCCTCGCACGGATTGCCGTACAGGATCCCGTCCACGATCTGGGGAGCCCAGTCCTCCTTGTCGGAGAACGCCGTCGCCGACCCGTCCCCGAGATCGGCCGCCGGTTCCTCGCCCGGCGGAGACCAGAGAGTTATCGCTCTGAACCGCAGCAACCGACGGCCTGCCGAATCGCCGAGCGGAAAGACCTCGACCTTGGCGCCGACGAGCATCAGCGTCACCGCCAATGAGGGCACTGGATTTCTTTCCAGCCGCCGCAATTCGCGTCGCCACCACAGGTGGCATACACCGACGGCGGCCCCGAGGAAGATGACCAGCAGTCCGCCCGCGTACCAGCCCATCGCGTCGTAGGGGTACCACTCGACGCGCGCCCAAGCGCCGTCAACCCGCACGTCCACGGACTCACCGACCGCGAAGTCCGAGAGGAACGGAACACCCATGTCGCGCTCGTCACCATTCGCCATCAGAACCCGGATACGGGAGTCGGCCTCGTTGCGAGCCACCACTGTGGCCGTCTGAAAGGCGGATCGCTCCCAATGCGCGTCCTCCACCTGCTGCTTCTGGCCACCGAACGCGATGAGCCCCGCTCCGGCCGCGACCACGACGAGCGCGGCGATGCCTCGTCCCGGTTGCAACGCGCGCTTGGGCACGCGACCGACCTCCGGCGCAAGCGCGGGCACCGGCGGCGCCAACGGCAGGGCCGTGATCTGACGCGGACGGGCTCGTTCCCGGGCGATGACTGTGCAGAGCGTCCAGATGCAGAAGGGCGTGAGCACGACCGCGTTCCCCAAGACCTCAGGACTCGGAGGCACGAGTGCCAAGATCAACACTGCGACCGCGCCGACGGCGGCCGCCCTTGGTGCGAACAGCGCCCACACCAGATTCGCCAGGGTGAGTGCGACGACTGCGACCTCGCCGAATGTGGACCGCTCACATGGCGGAAGCTCCCCACATGCGCTCGGCATCGTCATCCCGATCGCAAACCCGCACGCCAAGGTCCAGCCGATGGCCGACCATTCCGGTCGGAGCCACCGCCGCAGGCCCGCCGCCCGCCATCGGCGTCCGTCCTCTGCGGTCCAGGGGACCGCATTCGCCATCTCGACCATCCCTGATCGCCTCCGACATGTCGTCCGCGCGATGCCCCGGTGCAATGATTCGCCACAGATGATCAGGAACATACGGAGCAGGTCAAGACGCCTCATCGAGCGGTCTTGCGCATGGCCTCAGGTGGTCATCAAGATCGCGGGCCGGCCGCCTTGTGCTCCGGGACGGCGTGCCGGAAGACGGCGAGTGGGCGCAGCCGCAATTGACACCGTTTGCGTAGCAACGTAGGGATCATCCCTAAGATGTCGACGTGGTCAGCGTGTTCTAGACGCCCGGGTGAGAGGTGGCAATGCGCAAGATCCTGCTGGATTGCGACACCGGCATCGACGATGCCATCACGATCCTCTACCTGGCCTCGCTGGTGAAGGCGGGCGAGGCCGACCTGGTCGGTGTGGGAACCGTGCACGGCAATGTCGACCCGGCGACGGGCGCGCTCAACACCCTGCGCATCTTCGAGATGACCGGCATCAAGGACGTGCCCGTGGCGGTGGGCGCCGGCCGCCCGATGGCTCAGGACGTGCATTTCGCGCACGACTGGCACGGCACCGACGGCCTCGGGGAGACGCACCTGCCAGTCCCGGCCACAACGCCGGACGGAAGCTCCGCGCCGGAGCAGATCGTACGGCTGGCCAGGGCGCATCCCGGTGAGCTGACGCTGATCGCCATCGGGCCGCTCACCAACCTCGGTATCGCCCTGCTGCTCGAGCCCGACCTGCCCGAGCTGATCCGGGAAGTCGTGATCATGGGCGGCGCCTTCGACCACCCGGGCAACATCACCACGCACGCCGAGGCCAACGTCTGGCACGACCCGGAGGCGGCGGATCTGGTCTTCGCGGCCGGCTGGCCGACCGTGCTCGTCCCCCTGGACGCCACGCACCCGACCGCCGTGGGCGACGAATGGCTGGACCGGCTCGCCGAATCCACCTCGGACGTCGCCAAGTTCGCGGTCCGCATCCTGGACTTCTACGTGACCGCCTACACCCCCACGTTGAAGCGCCGCGGCTGCGTCATCCACGACGCGCTCGCCGCCATGCTCGCCGTCGACCCGTCACTGGGCCGGTACGAGGAGCGCCCGGTGCGCGTCGAGCTGCGCGGCGAGCTGACCCGCGGCGCGACGGTGTGGGACGCGCGGTCGCTGCCCGCCGAGGACGCCCGCCGCCCCGTGAGGGTCGTCGTCGGCAGCGACGTCACCTCCTTTCAGGAGCGCCTTCTCGCTACGTTGCTCTGAGGACCGCCGCACCCGGCCCCCCAGGGAGACCACCGTGCCGTACCGCATCGACGTCAGCGCGACCTCGTCGGCCCCGCCCGAGATCGTCTTCGACCATCTCGCCAAGGCGGTGACCTGGGCCGACTGGGGCGGCTTCCCCTTCAAGTCCATCCGCGAGCGCGCGGGTGCGGCGGACCCCGACGGGATCGGGTCGATCCGGCGCGCCGGCCGGTTCCGCGAAGAGGTCGTGGCGTTCGACCCGCCGGCGCACTACGCGTACACGATGCTGGCCGGCGCCCCGCTCAAGGACTACCGGGCCGACGTGACCCTCGGGTCGGCCGCGGGCGGCACCGCGATCCGGTGGGAGGCCCGGTTCGAGCGGAGGATCCCGGGCACCGGCGCACTGCTGCGGGCCGCGTTCACGCTGCTGCTCCGTCGCCTGGCGCGCGGGCTGGCCCGGCACGCGGACCGCTGCGAGACCGGCTGCGCCGCGCACCGGGCCGCCTGAGGCCGGGCCGGTTCAGAGCGGCTCAGCCGCGGCCCCTCTCGCGGCCGGGCTCGGCCCACGAGTCGGTCAGCGCGTTGAACCGGCCGAGCATCCGGGCCAGTTGCTCGACGTCCCCCAGCTCCCACGTGCCGAGCATCGCCCGGAACCGCTCCTGCCGGGCCACCCGGGCGTGGCCGAGCCGCTGCCTGCCCTCGCCGGTGAGAACCAGCAGGTGCGCGCGGCCGTCGGCGGGGTCGGGCTCGCGCTCGATCAGCCCGAGCTCCTCCAGCACCTTCAGCTGGCGGCTGATGGTGGCCTTGCCCACCCCGAAGTACTCGGCGAGATCGCTGGACCGCGCCGGCCCGACCTCGTCGATCCGGATGAGCAGGCTGTAGGCGCCGGGCTCCAGCTCCGGGTGCACCTCACGCCCCATCTCCGCCGAGAACGCCCGGGCGCGCCGGAGGAGGACGCCGAGCTGCTGCTCGACCGCGCAGTACGCCTCGTGCTCATCAACGCGCTGACCGGCGTGCTCGTCGGCGTGCTGACCGGCGCGCCCGCCGGTGCCGGCCGCCACTCGGGCCTCGCTCATCGTTGTGTCTCCTCCCGGTGTCCTTACGGACAACGCTCAGGCCTGCGGCGAGGACTCCCCCCGCACCGCCTGGATGTCGAGTTCCGCCTTCAGCGTGGCACCGATCAGGGAGTCAGGCGGGAGAGGACGTCAACACGAAGTCCTCACGGCGCAACTCGGTGACGGCGCGGAACGCGGTGCGCACGCCGCCCCACAGGTAGTGGGCGCCCGTGCCCTGGCCGGCCAGGTTGAGGGCGCTCGCCACCGGCGGATGATGCCCTGCACGACACGGGCGGCGATGAGCATGGCGGGGTTCTGCGCGACTCCGGCGATCGCCGAGCCGATGACGAAGACGATCAGGCCCAGCTGGACGAGGACCTCGCGGAGGTCTGACGGCGGACAGCGGAGGCTTGACAGCCCGATAAGGGAATTAGCAAACTGGCTAAATGCTCTCGATCGCAGTGCTCAAGGCCCTGGCCAGCGAGCGGCGGCTGCAGATCCTGCAGTGGCTGAGGGACCCGACCACCCATTTCCCGCCCCAGGCCGACGGCGACCTCGAACGCGACGGTGTGTGCGTTCTCTTCATCGCCGACCGCCTCGGCGTCAGTCAGCCCACCGCGGCCGAGCACCTGAAGATCCTCGCCCAGGCCGGGCTGATCGAGGGCAAGAGGATCAAGCAATGGACGTTCTACCGCCGCGACGAGGCGCGCATCGACGAGATCAAGCAGGCCTTCCGAGGGGACTGGTGACCGTGTACGGCTCGCTCAGCGAGACTCGAGCCCCTTCGCCACGGTCCGCGCCGCCTTGAGGAGGAACGGGTCGGACATCGAAGGCACGTCGTCGAAGACCACGACGTACCGTCCGGCCCGTACGACGAGCGAAGGCTGGAGGTTGATCTTGATCTCGTAGGCTTCGTCGCCGACGTTCGGTATCGCCCTCGCCTCCGTCCCGGACGCGTCCAGCAGTTCGTCGGCCTCCTGCGCGGTCGCGGCCACCCAGCCGATCCGCACCTCCGCTCCGCCGTCGACCTTGCAGCTCCAACGGCGGATCGACGCCGAGCCGAGGCGGAGCGGATCCGCCGGGTAGTTGTCGGGGTCGCGTGCCCATGAGGTGCCCTTCAGAAGGGCACAGACATCGGGCCAGGCGTCAGGTCGGACCCCGCCGAGCTCGACCGGTGACGCGCCGTCGGCCGAGGCGTAGGCGGCCAGCCGGAGGCCGGTGTTCAGCAGCCTGGCCGTGTAGACCCGGTCTCCGACGATCCGCACGTTGTCGATCACCGCGTGCCCGTTCTTGTTCGGCCAAAAGCCGCGCTTCGGGAAGGGCAACGGAACGGTCGCCACGCGGGAGGTACCCGGGTCGATGGCGTCCAGAGCCGCCGGCACCAGGCCGGGATCGAGGTCGAAATGGGCGGGAGCGTACTCACCGAGCCACGAACGCAGTCCGTACACCCTGCCGCCGACGGCGACCAGATCGACGAGCTCGCGCTCCCACACGCGCCTTTCCAGCTTGCCGGTACGGGTGTTAACGAACCCGAGCCACGTCCTGGTCCGGGAGTTCCGCACGCCGTCACCGTCGTGGTGGCTCACGACGGCCCGGTCACCGGCCACCGCGAAACCGCTCGCGCTGACGCGTCGCGCCGACTCCCCCAGGATCTCCTTGCCGTCGGCCCTGATGAGCGAGAACCGGTACAGAGAGGAGCCGGGCCCCCTCCTGGTCAGCATGGTGATCCCGCCCTGGACCGATCCGCCGACCAGGCGGCCGGCGTGGGCGGGCCGCTCCCACCGGACCGCTCCCGTCGCCGCGTCGAGGGCGTACAGATCCTTGTCCGGCTCACAGTTCGCGTTCAGTACGAGCAGGGACCCGTCGCCGTCGAGGGGGTCCGGTTTACAGGTCGCTCCGCGCGGAATGGTCCAGGTCCAGCGCTGCCTGCCGGTGCGGGCGTCCACCGCGATCAGCGTCTTCTTCTCGGCCTCGTCGCGGAGCACCGCGACACCCCCGGACGCCGTCCGCACCACCTTGTACCGGAAGAGCGAGCCGTCGTGGAGCGGGCGGAAACGGTCCGCGCGCCACAGCACCCGTCCGCTGACCGCGTCGAACCCGGTGGTGCGGAGGTCGGCCTTGTCGTCCGGGAGCTTGGCCCCGTTCGCTCCGACCGCGACGGTGGTGACGACCAGCGTGTCGGCCGTCACCGCGAGGCCGGCCAGATTCCGTGACCTCTCGTAGTAGTGCCACCGCGCCGCCCCGGTCCGGCCGTCGCGCACGTCCAGCCCGCGGCCCGAGATCACCACGACCTGCCCCGCGACGAACTCGATCGACGGGTACGGGTCCTGCGGCGGCGCGGCCGCCGCGGGGAGATCGGCCTGCCAGATCCGCCGGAACGGCCCGGTCCCCGGGCCCGCGTCGCCGAACGGCTGCGCGGCGGCGGTGCTGGTCGAGTGGTCGGCCGGCGGCGCCGAGGGCTTCGGCGGCGCATCGGAGCCGCTGCATCCGGCGGTGACGGCCGCGACGACCATGAGCATGGCGACGTACGCCTTGGGGACCCTCACCGAACCTCCTGCGACGGGAACGCCGAACACCGGTCGAAACATGGACGCCCGAGCGACCGCGACGGTTTCACGCCGCCGCGCCGCCCGGCGTCGCCGGCGTCGGCCCGCCCCTCCGCAGGGGCCCGGGCACGAAGGCTAGATCAACACGGGCTCGGAGGCCAGACCGGCCGGCCGCTAGACCAGCCGGCGGGCGGCGGCCCAGCGGGACAGTTCGTGCCGGTTGGAGAGCTGCAGCTTCCTCAGGACGCTGGACACGTGCGTCTCGACCGTCTTCACCGAGATGAAGAGCTCCTTGGCGATCTCCTTGTAGGCGTAGCCGCGCGCGATGAGCCGGAGGACCTCCCGCTCCCGCTGGGTCAGCTGGTCGAGCTCGGGATCGATCGCCGGCGCGTCGGTGGCCGCGAAGGCGTCGAGGACGAAGCCCGCGAGCCGAGGCGAGAACACCGCGTCGCCCTCGGCCACCCGGCCGATGGCGGCCGTCAGCTCGGGCCCTGAGATGGTCTTGGTCACATAGCCGCGGGCTCCGCCGCGTACGACCCCGATGACGTCCTCGGCGGCGTCGGACACCGAGAGGGCGAGGAAGCGCGCCGACGTCGCGCCCTGCAGCCGTCGCAGCACCTCGATCCCGCCGCCGCCGGGCAGGTGCACGTCGAGCAGCACCACGTCCGGCTCCGCGCCGGAGATCACGGCGACCGCCTCGTCGACGTCGCCGGCCTCGCCGACGACCTCGACCGACTCGCCGAGCTCCGCCTTCACCCCGGTACGGAACATCTGGTGGTCGTCCACCAGAACCACACGTCTCATCAGACCGTTCTCCCTGCCCGTTCGACCATCGCCGCGCGTTCGCCGGCCGCGGTCACGAGCGTTTCATCTCGAACCGGACTTCGGTGCCCTCGCCCGGGGCGGTGCGCACTGTCGCCGTCCCGCCGTTGCGATCCATACGTCCGATGATGGACCCGCGGACGCCCATCCGGTCCGGCGGGATCGCGTCGAGATCGAATCCCTTGCCGCGGTCACGGACGAAGATCGCCACTTCCTGGCCCTCGACCTCGGCGAAGACCGAGACCGACGGCGCCCCGGCGTACTTCGCGGCGTTGACCATGGCCTCGCGGACGGCCTGAAGCATCGCGGCGAGCCGGGTGTCGAGCGGGCAGTCGCCCACGCAGACGACCTCGATGGGCACGCCATGGTCGTCCTCCACCTCACCGGCGATCTTCTGCACCGCCGCCGCGAGCGTCTGGTCGGGGTCCGCGCGCGGCGCGTACAGCCAGCTGCGCAGTTCCCGCTCCTGTGACCGGGCCAGCCGCTGCACCTCACGCGTATCGCCGGCGTTGCGCTGGATCAGCGTCAGGGTGTGCAGCACCGAGTCGTGGACGTGCGCGGCGAGTTCGGCGCGTTCCTGGGAACGGATCCGCTCCCGGCGCTCGGCGTCCAGATCCTGCCAGAGCCGCAGGACCCACGGGGTGGCGATCATGGCCACCCCCGCCAGGATGACCGTGGTGGCCACAAGGATCTGACGCACCTCGTGCCCGCTGGCCTGGCCGGTGCCGATCTGCTGGAAAACGAAGCCGCCGATCCCGGCGAGCACGAGGAGCATGCCGACCAGGCTGCGGATCCACATCCGCCGCAGCGGCATCGTGGTCGTACGGACCCATCGCTGGCGCTGGTCACGGTCGGCCTGCTGCCACAGGATGGCGCAGCCGATCCCGCACACGATGAGCGGCCACAGCGCCACCTGGCCCAAGCCCCGCGACCAGGTGACGAACGACAGCCCGGCGATCAGGGCTCCGTAGGCCGCCAGCTGAAGCCAGTCGCGGCGCGCGGCCGGCTCGTCGCGCTGGGGCACGAGCACCCAGAAGGCGGCGTAGGCCGCCATTCCCATGCCACCGGCCACGACCAGCAGCACGAACGCCAACCGTACGATCACCAGATCGAGGCCCAGGTGGTCGGCCAGACCGCGGGCGACGCCTCCGAACAGGCGTCCGTCGGCCCGGCGGACCAGCCGGGTCTCGGACTGTGCGCCCTCGGTCATCTGTCTCCCTACGTGCGGCGTCCGGTGGGTGTCGCCCACCGTTGCAACGATGGTCACACGTATGGCGGGGCAGCGGTATCGGGGCGACCCCGGAATCGCCTGTCGCCGGGTCTCAGGGTCGGATCAGGGGTGTCCCTGATACCGCGCACGAGCGAGACCCGCCACGATGGGCCCATGACGCAGGACAGCCCTGAACCCGACCCGGCCGAGCCCACGAAGCCGGACGCGCACCCGAGGCCGGACGAGCCCGTGAAGAAAGGGTACGCGCACGGCAGCGCCGATCGGCTGCCGCGCACCCGGGAGGGCCGCGTCATCACGGGCGTCTGCGCCGGGCTGGGCCGCTACACCGGCATCGATCCGCTGCTCTTCCGCGTCGGCTTCGCGCTACTCGTGGTGGCCAACGGCGTGGGGATCCTGTTGTACGTGGCCGCCGCGCTGCTCATGCCCGACGAGCCGGCGGCCCCGTCGCCCGCGGGCACCTCGCCCATGAACCCGTCGGTCATCGAGCAGGCACTGAGGCGCCGCTTCGACGGCGACACGGTGCTCCTCCTCCTCGGCGGGCTGCTCTCCCTCGGGGTACTGCTCAACATCACGGGCTCCCCCGCCGACCATGGCCCGCTGACCGTGATCACGGTCTTCTCCCTGGTCCTGCTCGTCGCGCACTCCCGCAACGCCGACTTCGCCGAGCTGGTCCGGACGCTGCCCGAGCGGCTCCAGGGCCACCCGCTCGAGCCCCAGTCGCCGCCGCCCGCCGCCCGGCCCATGTCGCTGGAGAAGAACACCGGCCTGCCCGAGGGCATGATCGACCTCGCCACGCTGGGAAGGGTCCCCGGAGCCGGCCATGCCGCGCCCGCCTCGCAGGCCGTGCCGACCCCACCGGCCTGGTCCGCCCCACGCCCGCAGCCCGAGCCCCGAATCGCAGGCGCCACCGGATCCTCATGCCGGCCGTCGGCGGTGCTGACGTCGGTCACCCTGCTCCTGGGAATGATGGCGGCGGCCGTGATGATCCCGGTGGCCGGCGGCCATCCCACGAACAACTCCGTACAGATCTTGACCGCGACGGGGCTGGCCGTCATCGGGTTCGGACTGCTGATCGGATCGGTGTTCGGCCGCGGCCGCGGTCTCGTGGCGTGCGGAACCTTGCTGTCGCTCGGCTTGATGACGACGTCCGTCATCGCGGAGGCGCCCGTGAACGGCCAGTTCGGCGATGTCGAGTGGCGGCCCGTCGACGCGACCAGGGCCGAGCAGTCCTACAAGGTTGCCCTCGGCAGCGGCCGGCTCGACCTCACGGCGCTGCCGCTCACACCAGGCCAGCGGATCAAGGTCAACGCCGAGATCACGGTGGGCGAGCTGCGGGTCACGGTGCCGCGCACGGCGCGCATCGATCTGCATGTCCGGGCCGGTCTCGGCGACGCCACCGTGGAACACCAGGTCACCAGCGGCCCCAACGCCAAGGTGAGCAGGACCTTTGAGCCGGAGAGCCGGCCGAAGAACCCTCCGATCATCGAACTGCACGTCCGAGGCAAAGTCGGCAACGTGGAGGTGAACCTTGCGTAGGCACCGGTTCGACCCGGGCTCGCTGCTCGCCGGACTGCTCTTCCTCGCCGTCGCGGGGGTCTATCTCGCCGGCGGATTCGGCGACCACGCCGTCGTGCCGGCCGAGATCCTCGTCCCCGCCGTGTTCATCGGCCTCGGCGTGGTGGGACTGGTGCGGGTGCTGACCCGGTCTCGCCGCCGCGAGCCCTGAGCGTTCGTCAGCAGGTGATGGAGGAGCGGGGCGTCGGCTGCCCCTTGAGGGCCTGCCTCAGCCTCGGGCTGCCATCGATCGACGTCACCTCTCCCGCGGGCGGCCTGGCGCTCGCGACCGGCGCGTCCCCCAGCACCTGCAGGGAGTAGTTCACCGGCTGGCGGCCGTTCAGGTCGACGGTCAGGTACAGGTTCCGGACCAGGTTGAAGTCGTCTATCCAGGCTTCCGCCCGCGCCGACGCGGTTCTGCCCTGCGCCGCGCCGAGGAGGACCAGCAAGGTGGTCCGCTGCTCGGCCGGGCCTGCGCACACCGCTCTGCGCACGTCGACTCCGAAGGAGTACTTGCGCACCCGGATCCTGCCCTCCACCGTGTCGGTGCCGATCGAACGGACCGACGTCGCTCCGCCGATCACGAAGAGCATCGACAACTGGTCGTCGCGCGAGGGGACCCCGTCGGCCCTCAGCTGAGCCGCCGGCATCGCCACCCAGGACTTCCCGGCCGGCAGCAACTTGCGCACCGAGGCCGACCCTGGTTTCAGCCAGGCCCGCTCACCCGAGGTGCGGGCCTCAGAACGCACGCCGTCGGTGTCGATCACGAGGGCGGCCTCCCCGTCCGCCTTCCCGAGGCGAAGCTCCACCTGCTGCTCGTGACGGGTGTCCCCGGACCTGATGGAGGTACGGGTGAGCACATGCGCGGGAACCGCGTTGATGGTCGCGTTCACCGACTGGATGGACAGCGAGGAGCCCGACATCGAGGAATTGGGCACAGGCGTACCCGTGCCGCTGGTCGGCTCGGCCTTCGGCTCATCGCTGCACCCGGTCGCGCCCCCCATGAGCAGGGCCGCCGCCATGGCGCCGCCGGCCAGCCGTCCGGCCGGCGTCACGAGGACGCCTCGACGGTCAGGCGGGCCAACCCCGACTCGGCCGCCGACCGCACCTGTTCCTCCGGGTCGTCGAGTGCGCTTTCGAGCACCGGCCGCACCGAGGGGTCCCCGGTGAGCGCCAGGCTGAACGCCAGAACGCCTCGTACGGCGGCCGACTCCTCGACCGCCCAGCGGTCTCGCATGGCGGCCGAGGCCGCGTCGACGAGGCCGGCCGGGGCCGGCCGCGAACCGTAACCGACGATCTTGCCGAGCGCGTCGGCGGCCGAGGCGCGTACGCCGACCACGGGGTCGTCCAGAGCGTCGGCCAAGGCCGGCACCGCGGAGCGGACCAGCCGGAAGCCCAGCAGGTCGCACAGCAACTGGCGGGTGAGCGGCCGGCGCGCCCGCTCGAGCGCTCCGACCAGTGCCGGTGCAGGCGCCTCTCGTTCGAGCCGCCACATCAACGGGCGCCGGTCCGGAGTCTCCTCCTCGAGGGCGCTGACGATGGCCTCTGGGCCCAGGTTCCGATCGATCATGTTCCGGCCGCCCTCAGAGAACGACAGCGCATACGACGACGAACGGTCCGCATGCGGGAGACAATATCTTGGCGCCCCACCAGATCGCCGCGCCCAGCGTCAGGCCGCCGCCCACGACGATCGCACCGTTCTTGACGGTCTCCGGGTCCACGGAGAAGTCACTCTGGTTCTCCCCCGCCTCGTCGCCCGAGTCGTCGTTCGGCTGGGTGCCGAAGTTGTCCTCGCCACGGACCCTGCCGTCCGGGAACACGTTAGTGTGCGAACCGTCCTTGTGCTGGACGTCCCAGTGGTCCTTGTGCTTGGTGTCCCACTCCCACTTGTTGCCGTCCTTGTCGATGTATCCCGGCTTCTGGCCCCTTCCCCCTACCCTCTTCGGCTTCCCGTGACTGTTCTTGGGCGGCACGTAGGGGCGGGGTCCGCCCGTCGGCAGTTTGTCGGGGCTTCCGATGCCGGGGCCGCCACCGACCGGTGCCGCCATCTGGACCTGCAGATAGTCCAGGGGCTGGCCGCCCAGCGGCTGGACCTGCGGCTGACCCTGTTGTCCTTGCGGCTGTCCCTGCGGCCCGCCCTGCGGTCGGCCCGGCTGGCCCGGCTGGCCCTGCTGCCCGCCGTCGGCCGTGGTGCCCTGTCCGTCCTCATCCGGTCCGGACTCGGAACAGTCCTGCTGGGCGACCCTGCACACCGCGTTCACGGCGGCGGAGGTGATCGTGCCTCCTATGCCGGTGACGACCAGCGCGAGCGTGATCACGCCCACCAGCAGCACCACTGCGATATAGGAGACCGAGCCCTCTCCCCGATCCAAGCTGAGTCGTCTCACCGTCCGGACCCCCGTCCACCACGAGTCGAATCTTTGACTCAACCTCTGACTCAACAACAGCCGGGAGTTGATGGACAGGGCCCGGGGACCCATTCGAGACCCATGACCGGCCGGCGGCGGGCCCGTCACACCGGTCGGCGGCGTCCCCTCACCGCGCGGCGTGAGGGCCGCGTGCGGGCAGGGCGTGGAGCGTGATGGCGTAGGTGGGGCCGGGGTTGGCGAGTTCGTGCAGGCGGCCCTCGCCGGGCGAGCCCGACGGCGCCTTGCGGGCGAACACCCGGGCCCGGTTGATGCGCAGTGGGCGCTCGGTGGCGCCGTCGGGGCTGATCGCGACCTCGGTCAGCTCCCCGGCGACCAGCATGGCGACCGGAGTGGCGTCATGATCGTGCAGGTGGGTGCGGTGGCCGGGCGGCCATACGGTCAGCCACAGCTCGATGTCCTCGGTGCCGTCGAGCCGCGTGCGGACCGGCTGCGCGGCGTCGAAGCGCACCAGGTGCCACCAGTCCGCCGGCCGTGCCATGTGCTCGTGGATCAGGGCGGCCAGCCGGCCGACGGTCGGCGGGCGCTTGGTGATCACCCGCTGGTGGGGGTCGTCCTGGCCGTGCATGGTGATGTCGGGAATGAGATCGAGGTCCACCGGAAGTCCTTCGTGTACGGGCGGTGAGCCGGCGTCCGCGGACGCGGCGGTCACGAACCTGGGGCGAGCAGCCGGAGAGCCCGGCGGAAGCGCTGAGACGTCAGGTCAGCGACAACAACACGAAGGACACAGCGCGGCGGCCGTACGGCTGCGGAGCTCGGCGGAGACCGCTGAGCCCGGCGCCAACTGGCTACGACGAGAATCACGCGCTGGCATGCACACAAGGAGACACTCCATCACAGTGAGTTGTCAACCCGAGTGCACGTCATGGACCCGCCGGATTCTCCGGGCGGACACCATCGGGTCTGGCGCAGTTCGCGCAAGCCGCGCATCATGCGCATGGCCACATGATCTAGACAGGAGTCATCCATGGTGTTGGACCGGCGAACCTTCCTTCGGACCGGCCTTGTCGTAGGCGGGGTTGTGGGCGGCGGGACCGTCCTCGGCACGGGCGGTCCGGCCGTCGCGGCGCCCTCGCTGGTCCGCTCGGGCCGGCCGCGACTGACGCACGGGGTGCAGAGCGGCGACGTGACGGCGAACGGCGGTGTCGTGTGGGCCCGCTCCGATCAGCCCGCCCGCATGCTCGTCGAGGTGAGCGACCGCCCGGACTTCAAGCACGCCCGCACCGTCAAGGGGCCGCTGCTCACCGCCGACACCGACTTCACCGGCAAGACCTTCCTGAAAGGTCTTCCGTCCGACCGCCGGATCCACTACCGGGTGCGGCTCGAAGGCGACCGCACGTCGTCCGCCCCCACGGCCGGCGGGTTCCGCACCCCTCCGCGCGGCCGCCGCGACCTCCGTTTCGTCTGGTCCGGTGACCTGGCCGGTCAGGGCTGGGGCATCAACCCCGACCTCGGCGGTTACCGGATCTTCTCGGCGATGGCCGCGCTCGACCCGGACTTCTTCCTGTGCAGCGGCGACTTCGTCTACTCCGACGGCCCGCTGACCGAGACGGTCGCGCTGCCGGACGGGCGCACGTGGCGCAACCTGGTCACCCCGGAGAAGGCCAAGGTCGCCGAGACGCTCGCCGAGTACCGCGGCCAGTTCCGCTACAACCTGCTCGACGCCAACCTGCGCGCCTTCAACGCCGCGGTGCCGATGGTCTACCAGTGGGACGACCACGAGGTGCTGAACAACTGGTACCCCGGTGAGATCCTCGACGACGTCCGCTACACGGAGAAGCGCGTCGACGTCCTCGCCGCGAGGGCCCGGCGGGCGGCGATCGAGTACACGCCGACCGCGATCCGCTCTTCGAACGGCCGGATCTACCGCAAGATCGAGCACGGCTCGCTGCTCGACGTGTTCGTCGTCGACATGCGCACCTACAAGGACCCGAACGGCCCGAACACCTCCACCAGCGGCCCCGGCCTGCTCGGAGCCGAGCAGCTGGCCTGGCTCAAGCGCGAGCTGCGCGCCTCCAAGGCCACCTGGAAGGTGATCGCGGCGGACCTGCCGATCGGCCTGGTCGTGCCGGACGGCACCGCCCAGGAGGGGATCGCCCAAGGGGACGGCGGCAGGCCGCTGGGACGCGAGCGCGAGATCGCCGACCTGCTGTCGTATGCCAAGCGGCACCGGGTGGACAACATGGTGTGGCTGACCACCGATGTGCACTACACCGCCGCGCACTACTACGACCCGGCCAAGGCGGCCTTCAGCGACTTCGACCCGTTCTGGGAGTTCGTCTCCGGCCCGCTCAACGCCGGCGCCTTCGGGCCCAACGCGCTCGAAGGGACCTTCGGCCCCCAGCTGCGCTTCGCCAAGACGCCGCCTCAGGCCAACACCTCACCGGCCGACGGCCACCAGTTCTTCGGGGAGGTCGCGATCGACGGTGGGAGCAAGGTCCTGACCGTCCGGCTGCGCGACCTCGACGGAACCGTCCTGTTCTCGACCGACCTGGACCCCGCGCACTGATCCTCACGCCACGCGCGATCCACGTGCCCGCGCCCCTCTCCCACCGGAAGGAGAGGGGCGCTCGCGCACCGGACCAGATCCGCACTCGGATATGAGGCTGCGGGAGGTGAAGCCGCGGGGTTCGGCCCGGGAGACATACCGCTAGATGTGCTGGGCGACCGTATCCATGGCGGCTTTGTCGCACCCGACGGGCATGTAATACATGTCCCTCTCCGGAGCGAAACCCTCCAGGTCGGATTGGGCCAGCGCCAGGGCCTCCGGGAAGACCCGAATTCCGGTCACCTGCCTGCCGTCCGTGCGCACTCCGATTCTGGTGACGGCGTCCTCGAGTTCGAAAACGGCGTTCCGGCTGGGAAGGACCTCCGTTTTCACGCAGTCGGTGTACGCCACCGACGTCGGTGTTCCATGGACCCGCCAGGTGTCGGCCCGCGTCGGCACGCCGTGCACCAGCTTGGCCTCGTGCACGGTCACCTCGCGCGGGCTCGTCCACACGACGCACGCGCCGCTTCGCGTGCGGTAACTCTGCCCCGGGCTCAGGTCGACGCTGCCGGCCTTCTGCGGAACGAGCGAACGGGAGCCTGCCCGGCACGCCGCCACCTCCTCGGACGCGGCGGCGACCGCCTGGGCCCTCGCGGGCACGGCCGCGGCCACGGAGGCAGCGGACACCCCGGCCAGCACCAGACCGGACATGGCACCCGAAAAACACGACACAATTCTCACGACGCTTCCGCCTTTACGAAATGAACCCATGAATCTCTGATCCGGAATTGTCTGGACAGAGCGGCCTTCTGCGGTCACCGCAGCGGAGACCGCCGCGAATTCGATCGAGGCTCGAGGCCTCTCCCGCACCCACGTGATCCCCGGGCGCCGGATCCATAAAACCGCGATCGGCGAGAACTCAATGGGCTCGGGCACGCCATCGCCGGTCGTCGGCAACGCCCGTTGTCCGAGTCGTTTGTCGGCGATTATCAGACACCGTCATGTCCGCATTCACGACGCTGATCCCGGCTCGGACGGGATCATCCTCCGCGCCGTCCGCGCGCGGCCGCGGATGAGCGATCGCCGGCCCGGGCATGCCCCGCGAGTGCCGGGATTCACCCCGGCATCGCCCGAGCCCTCGATCCGCCTCACAGACCTCGCCCTCGCCGGACGACCCGGTCGCCCGCGCGACGAACGCGAAAATATACTGAAACAGGTTCCGATTCGGGTCTGGTACACGCTTCAACCAAGGCATACGTTCATAGGGCCGCCCCTCCAGCGCCGGAGGTGCATTGATGTCCGTCCTGCCCCAATCGTCCGAACTGTCCCGCGGTCCTCCTCGCCGCGTCTTCGGCTGCCACTGAACCACCCCCGGAGACGCACCCGAATGGAGGACACATGCCGCGTGTCAAAGTCGAGGTCGACGGTGTGACGTACGAGGACGACGTCGAACCACGCCTTCTGCTCATCCACTATCTGCGCGACCGATTGGGAAAGGTCGGAACCCCGGTCGGCTGCGACACCACCAACTGCGGAGCCTGCACGGTGCTCCTCGACGGCATGAGCGTGAAGAGCTGCTCCGTGCTCGCCGTTCAGGCCGACGGCCACCAGATCGTCACGGTCGAGGGCCTCGGCATCGACGGAGAACTGCACCCGATGCAACGCGCGTTCCACCAGGAGCACGCGCTGCAGTGCGGGTTCTGCACACCCGGAATGATCATCGCGTCGATCGACCTGTTGCGCGAGAACGCCGATCCCTCCGAGGAGGAGATCCGGGAGGGTCTCGAAGGCAACCTGTGCCGCTGCACCGGCTACCAGAACATCGTGCGGGCCGTACGCACGGCCGCCGACGAGATGCGCCGGGCACCGGAGCGAGAGGCCGCCTCATGACCGTCCCCGTACAGGACTCCGCGCGCGGCGAGATCGGCTCCGCCCGCAGGCGCTCGGAGGACGCCCGGCTGATCGTGGGCCGGACGCAGTGGACCGACAACATCCAACTGCCCGGGATGTGCCATGTGGCCTTCCTGCGCAGCCCGTACGCCCACGCCCGCATCGCCCGGGTCGACGTCGAGGCCGCCAAGAGCCGGCCCGGGGTCGTCGCGGTGTTCAGCGGGCAGGACCTCGCCGGCGAGCAGGGCAGCCTGCCGTGCGCTTGGCCCGTGACCGAGGACATCGTCATCCCCGATCATCCGCCGCTGGCGGTGAGCGAGGTACGGCACGTCGGTGAGCCGGTGGCCTGCGTGGTCGCGCGTGACCGCTACGCCGCCGCCGACGCGCTGGAGCACATCGACGTCGACTACGAGCCCCTGGAGCCCGTGGTCGACATGGAGGCGGCGCTGCGACAGAGCAGCCCGCTGGTGCACAGCGAACACGGCACCAACCAGTCCTACCGCTGGGTGTTCGAGAACGGCGACCTGGACGCGGCCTTCCGGGACGCACCCGTCCTGATCGAGCGCCGGTACGTGCAGCAGCGCCTGATCCCCGCGGCGATGGAACCGCGGGCGGTCGTCTGCGAGCCCTTCGGCGAGGAGTTCCGGCTCTGGTCGGCCACCCAGATCCCGCATGTCCTGCGGGTCATGCTCGCCATGGTCACCGGCATCGCCGAGCAGAACCTCCGGGTGATCGCTCCGGACGTCGGAGGCGGGTTCGGGTCGAAACTGCAGGTGTACGCAGAAGAGGTGATCTGCCTTCTGCTGGCCAAACGGCTCGGCCGGCCGGTCAAGTGGACCGAGTCGCGCAGCGAAGGCACGATGGCCACCCACCACGGCCGGGACCAGATCCAGCGGCTTACGCTCGCCGCCGATGGCGACGGCAGGATCCGCGGCCTGAAGGTCGACCTGCTCGCCGACATGGGCGCCTACCTCATGCTGGTGACCCCGGGCATTCCGCTGCTCGGCGCGTTCATGTTCAACGGCATCTACAAGATGGACGCCTACTCGTTCACCTGTACGGGTGTCTTCACCACCAAGACGCCCACCGACGCCTACCGGGGCGCGGGGCGGCCCGAGGCGACTTACGCCATCGAACGGCTCATGGACGAGCTCGCCACCGAGGTCGGCCTGGATCCGATCGAGGTACGGCGGCGCAACTGGATCCGGCACGAGGAGTTCCCCTACGACACGATCGCCGGCCTCACCTACGACTCCGGCAACTACGAGGCGGCCACCGAGCGGGCGACGGTGCTGTTCGAGTACGACAAGCTGCGCGCCGAACAGGCCGACCGCCGGGACCGCGGCGACCCCGTACAGCTCGGCATCGGCGTCTCGACCTTCACCGAGATGTGCGGGCTCGCGCCGTCCCGCGTGCTCGGTTCGCTGTCGTACGGCGCCGGCGGCTGGGAGCACGCGTCGGTGCGGATGCTGCCGACCGGCAAGGTCGAGGTGGTGACGGGCAGTTCGGCGCACGGCCAGGGCCACGAGACCGCGTGGGCCCAGATCGCCTCCGACGCTCTGGGCGTTCCGTTCGAGGACATCCGGGTGCTGCACGGTGACACCCAGATCGCGCCGAAGGGCATGGACACCTACGGCTCCCGGTCGCTGGCGGTCGGCGGCATCGCGTTGCACAACGCCTGCCTGAAGGTGGTCGACAAGGCGCGCCGCGTGGCGGCGCACCTGCTCGAGGCCGCCGAGCAGGACCTGGAGTTCAAGGACGGCCGGTTCTCCGTACGCGGTGTGGCCGACCAGGCCAAGACCCTGCAGGAGGTGGCCCTGGCGGTGTTCGCCGCGCACGACCTGCCGGACGGCGTCGAGCCGTCGCTGGACTCCGACGCCACGTTCGACCCGGATGACTTCTCTTTCCCGCACGGCACGCATCTGTGCGCCGCCGAGGTGGACACCGAGACCGGGTTCGTACGGCTGCGGTCCTACGTGGCGGTCGACGACGTCGGCAAGGTCGTCAACCCGCTGATCGTCGAGGGACAGGTGCACGGCGGGCTCGCGCAGGGCATCGCGCAGGCGCTGTACGAGGAGGCGGTGTACGACGAGGCGGGCAACCTCACGACGACGACGCTCGCCGACTACCTGGTGCCGTCGGCGGCCGATCTGCCCACCTTCACCACCGACCGTACGGAGTCGCCGGCGACCACGAACCCCCTCGGGGTGAAGGGCGTCGGCGAGGCCGGCACGATCGCGTCGACCCCGGCGGTGGTCAACGCGATCGTCGACGCGCTCCGCCCGAACGGCGTCCACGACGTGCCGATGCCGTGCACGCCCGAACGCGTGTGGCGCGCCATCAGAGGGGTCGGTCCACCCGCCGGCGAAGAGACCACGCCAGGCGCCGGCGGCGGGCTCGGATCGGCTTCCGGAGGTGACTCATGATCCCGGCTGAGTTCGGATACGTGCGGCCGGAGTCCGTCGAGGAGGCCGTGACCTCACTGACCGAGGCCGGCGAGGACGCGAAGGTGCTGGCGGGCGGGCAGAGCCTGCTGCCGCTGATGCGCCTGCGGCTGGCCTATCCGGAGGTGCTGGTCGACCTCGACCGGGTGGCGGAACTCCGCGGCGTCCGCGATGACGGCGACGCGCTGTTCATCGGGGCCATGACGACCCATGACGAGGTGGCGAAGGATTCGCTGGTGCGTGCGCACGCGCCTCTGGTGGCACTGGCCACCGCGACCGTCGCCGACCCGGCGGTGCGGCATCGCGGCACCTTCGGCGGCTCGCTCGCGCACGCCGACCCGGCGGGCGACCTTCCCGCCGTGACGCTGGCGCTGGACGCGGTGTTCGTCGCCCGGTCGGACCGGGGCACCCGGGAGATCCCCGCGTCGGAGTTCTTCGTCGACCTGCTGACATCGGCGCTCGAACCCGACGAGCTGCTCACCGGGATCCGGCTGCCCAAGCTCGGTGAGGGTTGGGCCTGCCACTACGAGAAGTTCCACCGTACGGCGCAGGCCTGGGCCATCGTCGGGGTCGCGTGCGCCGTGCGGCGGTCCAACGGCACCGTGGCCGAGGCCCGGGTCGCGCTCACCAACATGGGCTCCGCGCCCGTGCGAGCGCATGCGGTGGAGACGGCCGTCGCGGGCGGCCCGGTGTCGCTCGACGCCTTCCGGTCCGCGGCCGAGGCCGCAGCCGAAGGCACCGACCCGCCGGCGGACCTGCACGGCTCGGTGGAGTACCGCGGGCACCTGGCGCGGGTGCTCACCGCCCGTGCGCTCGCCTCCGCCGGAGGTCTCTCGTAGCCGAGTCGACCGATCCCCTTCCATGTCGGCCGCCCGCTCCCGGAGTGGGCGGCCGACAGCCGTGGCAGGGGTCTTGTCGATCCATGACATGCCAGGAAGCACCCGGCGAGATGGGAGTGACAATCTTCTGAAGCGGCACCCCTGAGGCACGAACGGCCCCTAGAAACTTCGCGCGACGGTCAGGGCGACTCCTCCGCGGTCCGGCGCATCCGGTAGGCGCGCTGCTGGCAGGCGCGTGAGCAGTAGTCCCGCGGGCGCCCCGTGGCCGCCTGGGGGACGACTTCGCCGCAGAGCACGCAGACGGGCTGACCGTCCCCATTCTCATCATCGCCGATAGTTTCATCACGCCCGCTGTCAGGTCTTTCGTCACGCTCGCCGGCGGGCCGCGGTGAACGCGCCTCGACGAACATCTCGATGCTGTCCAGTACGCGCTGCAGGCCGAACTCGAAACCGCGCTCGCCTGAGGGCCGGTCGAGGGCCCCGGCCGCGCGGACCCTGGCCAATGTCGGGTAGCGGGCGGGGTCGAAGAACTCCTCCCAGAAGTGGGCGCGGTCGGACCACCACTGCTCGTCGGTGACGCCGGTGCGCCGCTCGGCCTGTGCGGCGTCGATCGAGATCCGTGCCACCCCTCGGACGTACCCGTCGACGAGGTGGAACGTGTCGACCGTCTGGAGTTCGGTGAGGCCGATCCCGGACAGCGCGCGCAGTGCCGATTCGTACCACGCGATCCCGTTGGGACCCAGCGCGGGCCGACCGGCCGGGGCCTGCAGCACCCAGGGATGACGGTGGTAGAAGGCCCAGTCCTCCCGCGCCCCCAGCTCGAGCTTGGCCCGCCAGCCTCCCGGCACGGTGTCGAGCAGGGGGACCTCGGCGATCACCGTGTCCATCATGACGTCGAACAGTTCGGCCTTGCCGGGCACGTGCCGGTACAGCGACATGGTGGTGAACCCGAGCCGGTCGGCGACCCGTCGCATGGACAGCGCCGCCAGCCCCTCACCGTCGGCCACCTCGATGGCGGCCCGCACGATCCGCTCCAGGGTGAGCCCGGGCCGCTGCCGCTCACCGGCCTTCCAGAGCAGTTCCAGGCCGCGTGCGGCGTCCGCGCGCCCGCTGCGGTCAGTTGCCATGTGCACCCATCAGTCGACTTGACGACCATCGTAGGTCTGTGTACAAGATACACCGAGTGTGTACGCCATAAACAAGGAGCGGTTTTGCGAAGACACGATCTCCGACACATGCGCACGGCAGGTGCGTCGCCATGAGCCGGCAAAGGACTCCATCCATCATGACCACATCGCCCGACACGATCTCTCACCCGCCGTCGCACCGCCGGGCGGGCCGCTTCGAGCGGCTCGCCGGATGGTCCTATCGCCACCGCCGGCGTGCGCTGGCCCTCTGGGTGACGGTTCTGATCGGCGTCAGCGTCGCCGCGGCCACCGTCGGCGGCGACTATCGCAACGACTTCTCCCTGCCCGGCACCGAGTCCCAGCGAACCGTGGACACGCTGACCGAGCACGCTCCCGCTCAGGCGGGCGACACCATCGAGATCGTGTTGCACGCCCCCGGCGGGGTGCGCGCGGCACAGATCCGCGGACGCGTCGGCGCCGTTCTCGACGACGTCCGCAAGCTGCCGCACGTGGCGGACGTACGCAGCCCGTACGCCGACTCGGCGGCCGTGTCGCGCGACGGGACGATCGCCTACGCCACCGTGATCCTCGACGGCACGGCCGACAAGGTGCCACCCGCCGACGTGCTCCGGATCGTCGACTCCGCCCAGGCCGCCGAAGGGGAAGGCCTCCAGGTCGAGCTGAGCGGCACCGCCGTCCGGGACGCCGACGCGGGGGCGAGCGGAGCCGCCGAGACGGCCGGCCTGCTCGCCGCACTGGTGATCCTCGTCCTGCTGTTCGGCTCGATACTCGCCGCCAGCCTGCCACTGATCACAGCGATCTTCGCCGTCGGCGGCACGATCGCACTGATCACGCTGGCCTCGCATCTGACCGTCGTGCCCGACTACGCGTCGGCGGTGATGATCCTCGTAGGCCTCGGCGTCGGCATCGACTACGCCCTGCTGATCTTCTCGCGATACCGCGCTGAGCTGCTGGACGGCAGCGAGCGCGAAGCGGCGCAGCGCGCGGCGCTGGACACCGCGGGCCGCTCGGTGCTGTTCGCCGGCTGCACGGTCATCATCGCGCTGCTCGGCCTGCTCGCGCTGGGCCTGGGCGCGCTGAAGGGAATCGCACTCGGCGTCGCGCTGACGGTGCTCGTGACCATGATCGCCTCGCTCACGCTGCTGCCGGCGCTGCTCGCCATCACCGGGAAGCGGATCGAGCGCAGCGTACGACGGCGTGCGGCGCGTGCGCGGCGTGCCGACGGGGAGCGCTGGCGCCGCTGGGCGACGTTCGTGCAGCGCCATCCCTGGCCGGCCCTGGCCATCGCGATCCCCGCGCTGCTCGTGCTCTCGTTCCCGGCGCTGGACATGCGTCTCGGTTTCGCCGACGCCGCGAACGACCCGCCGTCGTCCACGACCCGGCAGGGGTACGACCTGCTCGCCGAGGGCTTCGGCCCCGGATTCAACGGGCCGCTCATCGTCGTGGCCGAAGGCGCCGACGGCCGGGCGACGACGATGTTGCGGCAGACGCTCCAGAAGACTCCCGGCGTCGCGCTCGCCACACCGCCGTCACCGTCCCCCGACCGCGAGGTGGCGACCATCGTCGTCTTCCCCGACTCCAGCCCGCAGGACGCCGCGACGAACGAACTCGTGGAACGGCTGCGCGACCACGTGCTCCCGCCCCTGGCCAAGGGGACCGGTGCCACGTTCCTGGTCGGTGGGGCCACGGCCGCCTCCGACGACTTCGCCGGCGCCGTCGGCAGCAGGCTGCCGGCGTTCGTGGCGCTCGTGATCGGCCTCTCGACGCTGCTGCTCGTGATCGTCTTTCGCTCGTTGCTCATCCCGTTCAAGGCGGCGGTGCTCAACCTGCTGAGCATCGGGGCGTCTCTCGGCGCCATCAAGCTCGTCTTCCAGGAAGGCATGTTCGGCGTCCAGCCAGGGCCGATCGAGGCGTTCATCCCGGTGCTGATCTTCGCGATCGTCTTCGGCCTGTCGATGGACTACGAGGTCTTCCTCGTCTCCCGCATGCAGGAGGAATGGCATCGCACGGGCGACGCGCGCATTGCCGTGCGTGAGGGCCTCGCGACCACCGGGCGCGTGATCACCGCCGCGGCGGCGATCATGATCGTCGTGTTCGGTGCCTTCATCCTCAGTCCCGAGCGCATGCTCCAGCAGTTCGGCCTCGGCCTGGCCGTCGCGATCTTCCTCGATGTGCTCGTCATCCGCTGTCTGATCGTCCCCGCGGTCATGCGGGTGCTGGGCGAGCGCGCCTGGTGGCTGCCCGCTCCGCTGCGGCGACACCTGCCGCGCGTCTCCCTGGAAGGCGGTCCCGCGACCCCGAAGGAACGGAGCTGACGATGTACCACCGATCGCCCCGACGCCGCGATGCTCGCGCTTCGGCCGTCATCCTGATGTGTTCCATCGGCGCCCTGACCGCATGTTCCGGAGCCGAGGCGACCAAGGTCGCGGGGCATCGGGATCCCGCCCGGGACGCCACGGCCCTGTCCCGCAGGCCGATCGCGCCGGATCCGAGCTGGAAGAAGCTGGTGCTGAACGTCCCCGGCCCGTACGTCCGGCCGAAGTCGCTCTCGACTCAGGGCGACGCCGGTGCCGTGACCGACCCGAACGGACTGCTCGAGGAGGGCGGGGGGACGACGACGCTCACGACCACGGCGGACGACAGCACAAAGATCATCGTTGATCTGGGGGTCCTGGCCGGCGGTTTCGTCGAGCTGGGAGTCGAGCGGGCATCGGGCGCGCCGATCCGGATGTCGTACGCGGAGGGCAGCGGATACCTCGGCCGCGAAGGCGATGCCGACCCCGATCCCGGCGGGTTCTTCTACAAGGGCAGGACCCTGAGCACCGAAGACGACCCGGACGGCCGCGCCGACGTGTTCGACCCGCCCAGGAGGCCCATGGTGCTCAGAAGCCCCGGGCTGCGGGGCGCGCAGCGCTACATCGCCATCACGCTGGACGGGCCCGGCAAGGCCACGCTCGACTTCGTCCGGGTGCGGCAGACCGGCTTCCAGGGCCGCTACGACGGGAACTTCCTGTCCGACGACGAGGTGCTCAACCGCGCCTGGTACGCCAGCGCGTACGGACTGGACCTGTCGACGATCCGAGGCGACCGCACCGATCCCCATGCGCGCTGGATCATTGTCGACGGCCCGAAGCGGGACCGGATCGTGTACGCGGGCGACGTACGGCTCGTCGCACAGGCGGCCTACAACCAGAGCGCCGAGTACCGGACGGCCGTACGCGACACGATCAACCTGTTCGCGTGCCAGCAGCGGCCCGATGGAACCTTCCCGGCGGCCAGCCGGGCCGATGTGCCGTGCGAGCTCGGTGACCCGGGTCCACCGGACGGCTCACCGGCGGGCTACGAACCACCAGGCGAGTCCGGCCCGGTCAGGCTCGACAGTTTCACCGCGTGGTGGGTCATCGGCCTCGCCGACTACCTGCTCCACACCGGTGACGCGCGGTTCGTCGAGCCGCTGCTGCCGGTGGCACGCAGGGCGGTGCGGTTCTTCGTCGACCGCGCCCCGGCCGGCGGTCTGTGGAGGACCGCCGACTACGACGGAAAGGCGCCGTACAACTGGCACACTCCGGACAAGGCCGAAGGCGTCGACGCCTACAGCAACGCGGCGTACTACGGCGCCCTCCGCTCGCTGGCCGCACTCGAACGGTCCGTGGCGAAAGACGCCACCGCGGCCGCGAGGCTCGACCGCATCGCCGCGCGGGTGAGGAGCGCCTTCGTGGCGAGGCTGTGGGATCCGAAGGCCGGCGCGGTGCTGCTCAACACCGAGGATCCAAGGCGTGACCACAGCTCCGACGCCAACGCCGGCGCGCTGCTGTTCGGCCTGCTCGACGACGGGCGGGCGCGCAGCGCCATGTCGTTCCTCGAGCAGCGGCTGGGCAGCGCGTACGGCACTCGGACCAGTGAGTTCCCCGCCTCGGACGCCAACCCGTACATGACGCAGTACATCTCTCCGTACATGGTGGCGCAGGAAGGCCTCGGGCGATTGCGCTACGGCGACGGCACCGGCGCGCTGCGACTGATCCGCAAGTCCTGGGACCACATGATCCGGAACGGGCCCGGAACCGCCTGGGAGGAGATCGGCGTCGACGGGAGGCCGCTCGTGCCCCGTCCCGGTACCTCGCTGGAGTGGGGCGGCCACGTGGGCCTGGCCCACGCGTGGAGCACCGCGGTGCCGGCATTGTCCACGGGAGTACTGGGCGTCCGCCCGGTCACCGGCGCCTACAGGCGATGGGCGGTGGAACCCCGGCTCGCCGATCTGCGCTGGGCGCAGGGCGACGTCCCGGTGCCGGGCGGCAAGATCTCCGTGCGGTGGAGGCGTGGTGCCCGCGACGCCTCATTCGTCCTCACCGTCACCTCGCCCGGACGCACCACCGGCAGGGTCGCGGTCCCGCTCCTCGGCAGCGAGCGCACCATCGCCATGGACGGCCGGATCGTATGGCGGAACGGAGGCCCCGCCGGTGTGCGGGCGCGGCGGCTCGGCGGCTCGGTCGTCTTCGACGGCATCAGGGGAGACCACACCTTCGCGTGGACCCGATGACGCGGAGGTGCCGGTGAACCCATGGGCACCCGGACGGCTCGGGCAGGCGCGGTGGCCGTTCGGCGAAACCCTGAGGTCAAGTCTGGGGCTGGCATTGGTGAGTTGGGTGCGATGTGCCAGGGGACGGTCACGCACGGTCGGCACCATGTGGGCATGACGCGCTTGAAGTTCAACGAGCTCGAGGAGCTCGTCCGGTCCGATCCGGAAGTCGACGCCGACGAGGCGATGGAGTACGGCGACTGGCTGGCCTTTCACCGTCCCGGCCGCCGTGAACGGCCGCCCCGGCGTCGGCTGAAAGAGTTCCTCAAAAGGCGCCGTGAGCGGTAAAGGCTGACTCATGAAAGCACACGGTGATGTCCTTGCCCCTTCGCACGGCTACGCGCAGTGAGGATGCTTGCCTCCATGGTGACCTTTTCCTTGGACGATGTGCGTGCCGTCCGCAAGAAGCGCGACGCGTGGTGGACCGTCTTCCTGGTCGATCCCGTCGCGATCCGGTTGACGCGGTTCCTGGCCAACCGCACGTCGATCACCCCGAACCAGATCACCGTGGGCTCCATTGTCCTCGGCGCACTCTCGGCCGCCAGCTTCGCGCTGGCGTCCCCCGGCTGGCTGGCCCTCGGAGCGCTCTTCTACCACCTCAGCTTCGTGCTCGACTGCTGCGATGGGAAGATCGCCCGGCTCAAGCGCAGCGGCACGCTGTTCGGACTCTGGCTGGACTTCATGTTCGACCAGGCCCGCGTCGTCTGCTGCGCGCTCACCCTGACCGTCGGCCAGTACGCCGTGACCGGTCAGGTGGCGTACCTCTATCTCGGCTTCGCGATCATCTGTCTGGACGTTCTGCGCTATCTCAACTCGTCACAGGTCTCCAAGGCCAGGCGGCTGATGCGCAAGCGGATCAAGGCCGCGGTGCGCGAGCAGGAGGCCCTGGAACTCGCCGCCGGTATCGTCGCGCCGCAGCCGAGGCTCAGCGACGAGCAGCTCACCTACGTCGAGGACACGCTCCGCCAGCGGCCGGACCCGGACCTGGACGAGGTGGCCCCGAGCGAGGAGCGGGTGGTCGATCTGCACCGTGGGTTCAACTCGCGCTTCCCGTGGTACCGCGGCGTACGGGTGTTCATGCTCCGCCACCGCGTGCGCACCCACCTGATCAGCGGCATTGAGTTCCAGATGGCGGCGTTCATCATCGCGCCACTGCTGGCGGCCGTGGCCGGCAGCGGAGCCATCTTCGCGGTGACGATCGGCGCCGGCGCCCCGCTCCTGATCCTGGAACTCGTGATCATCTACAAGCTCCTGCTGCAGACCAGGGACTGCCAGCGCGTTCTCGACGAGCTCGCCTCCTCGAGGAACGCGGCGTCCGAACGACGGTCGCTCACCGTGGTCGGCGGCCGGTGATGCGCCCGCCGCCTCCGCCTGAGCCCGGCCACGCGGCAGAAGGCCTACGGCCGCCGCGAGGGCGGCTCCGGCCGGACGTGCGCCGATACGGCCATCGCGTCCACGAGCCCGGCTGCCGGGCCATCGGCCGGCCCCGCGACTCGATGGCGGACACCGGCCATCAGAGAGACGCCTGGAAGTGACGTGACGGGCAGGTGGCGCTCGAGTCTGATGACGGCGCTCAGAAGCCCGTTGAGCACGGGAGGCGGCGTGCCGAGGTCGCAGCCGACCAAGTGCCGCCGCCGCCGGCTCACCACCGGGCGGAGCAGCACGTTCCAGCTCCACATCCGTTCGACCAGCAGGTCGGCGCCACGGATCACGTCCGCCAGCGCCTCACGCGTGTAACGGCGGACCCGGCCGAGTGAGAGGTCGTGGGTCGACCACAGGGTCGGGTCGGCCGGGACCGCGATGAGCGCCCGGCCGTCCGGGCGGAGCACCCGGGCGATCTCGGCGGCCACCGCCCGATCGTCCTCGACGTGCTCCAGGACGTTCAGCGCGAGGGCGAAGTCGTACTCCGCCGAGGGCACGGGCAGGAATCGGGGATCGGCGCGATACGCCTCGACGCCCCGCCGCCGGGCGATCTCGACGGCCCCCTCGGACCAGTCCACCGCCACCGCCTGCCAGCCATGCTGGAGCAGGACGCGGGTGTTCCCGCCTCCGGCCGCGCCGACGTCGATCGCCCGGCCCGATCCACCGGTCCGTCGCAGCTCACGCGCGATGATCGAGCGGCGCTCACGGTGCCACCAGTGCCGGTCCTCACGCTCGACGGCGTGCTCGATCTCGATCGCGTCCACGTCGCCGCCCCTCCCCGATGACCACTGAATGTGACACTCCGTAACCGTACGCGGTCAGAGGTCGCCATGCTCGTGGACACCGCCGGGATCCGGTCAGCGGATTGCGGTACGTCGTCACGGTGGCGGGAGGTGAGCGTGCCAGCCGCGGTCGGGTCGCAGGCGCATGTGCCGCCAGCCGGCCGGGAAGTCGCGGCTTCTCTTGCTCCGGGTGACCACGACGACCTGCAGTCCACGCGCCCGCATCCGGTCGAAGATCGGCTCGATCTCCCGGGCCGGGGCGCGCCGAGGTACCCCGTGGACGTAGCGCCGCCAGTAACGGCACTGCGTCAGGTAGGCGATCTGCGCGGCATTGGTGCCGTAGATGACGCACGGCGGCCGGACCGGCAGGCGACTGATCGCGTGGGCCTGCTGGATCCCCTCCCGACGCGCCTCCCGCATCTCGCGGGCCATCCCATGGGCCATCGTGAGCTGGGCGGCGACCAGGAGCACCACGATTCCCGCCGCCACGGCCGGTCCCACCGGGCGCAGATGCCGCGACAGCAGGCGCAGGCCCTCGCCCGCCGGCAGCGCGAGGAGCGCGTAGGTGGGCAGCAGAAAGCGCGGGTTGGCGAGCTGGCTGAAGAAGAAGTAGGGGACGGCATTGGCCGCCGCCACCATGACGGCGATCAGCGCGGGGCGCCGGCCCGCGCTGCCGCGCAGCGCCAGCAGGCCGGTCACCGCGAGAACCGTCAGCATGAACCAGACCAGCCCGGCGCCGACGGTGACCCGGCCGCAGGTGCTGTCGGCGGACGTGCACAGAAGGGTGCCGGAACCGAAGCTCTGCAGATGACGGAGCACCTGGACGTGCAGGCCGTCGCCGTTCCACCGGGCGATCTGCGCGACCCTCGGCAGCAACCCCCCGAACCGAAGATGGGCTTCGATGATCCACGGAACCCAGCCGATGGCGCTGCCGGCCAGGATGGCGCCGAGCCTCTGGAGTCGCCGGCGGCGGCTCAGAAATGCCGTGACGACCAGCGGCAGGGCGATCCAGACGGTGTCGACGGGTCGCACGACGGACATGACCCCGAACGCCGCCACCAGCCCGGCGATCGCGGGGCCCGCCTCCGGCGCCCCGGCGACCAGGCCGGCCCGGACGAACAGCGCCACCGCGGCGACCGTGCACAGGGCCGTGAACATGTTCGGCATGGCCGCGTTGCCGTAGAAGACCGACACCCACAGCGTGCACAGCAGGAGTGCCGCGAGCGGGACGGCACTGGTGTCGCGCAGCCTCAGCCAGGGCCGGAACGCGTAGAAGACTCCAATGCTCGACAGCGCGATCACGTAGCCGCGGATCACTTCGGTCGATGCGTCCAAGGCGGCGACCGGCGCCACGATCAGCGGGACCCCCCAGGCGCGCGGCGCGTCCATGAAGCCCGGCGGCACCTCGCGGGAGAACTGGGTGACGTACAGGATCTCGTCCCAGCCGAGGAACACGCGGTGCATTCCCAGCGCCAACTGCGCCGCCGCGTAGCCGGCCGCGACCACCGCGAGCAGAGTGAGATTGCGCCGGGACGGGCGGCCGGCATCGGCGGACGCGGTGACGACCGGCGGGCGCGGGTCGAGTGCCTGGGACATGCCGATCTCCATTGGTCCCTGGCCCACGTGGACCCACCGGTCTAGGCGACGAGCGCGGGGCGGCGTCAGATCGCTCCCAAGATCGCCGCCATGCCCCGCATCACAGGTCTGCCCGCCACCGGGCACGGACTCACCGTGCCCGTGGTGATCACGCGGTAAAGATTCGGCCGCTCGCCGCCGACAAGGGCCCGGGCCGGTCAGCGGTGGTGGCGACCACGCCGCCGGCGGAACACCCGCCAGACGGTGAACACGGCGATGACACCGGCGGCGACCGGTGCGACGCGCTTGGCCACCGAGGGGCCGGCCACCTCGAGCAGGTCGATGGCGTCCTCGGAGCGTCTCTCCAGCGGAGCGCCGGCCCCGGCGGGCACGGCCGACACGGGGGGCGCGTCCCTGCCCTCGGCCGCTGGCTCGTCCGCCGCCTTCCCCGCGGGAGCGGCGGCCGCCTCGGGCGCGCGTGCCGGCCGAACCGGCTCGGGCGCCGGTCCGGGCTTCGCGGACGCCGAAACAACGGCCTCGCCGGTGCCGGGCTCGGTGACAGGCGCTTCAGGTGTGGGCGCCTCGGACCCGGCCGGCTCGGACACAGGCGCCTCGGACACAGGCGCCTCGGCCGCGGGGACCTCCGGCGCGGGAGGCTCGGACGCGGAGACGGCGGGCGCCGCAGGGACCTCGGGCGCCGCGGGAACCGCCGCCTTGCCGGCTGCGGCCGGGGGCGTACCCGCCGTGAGCTCCTCCGAGAGGGCCTTGGCGAATCGGGCGACCAGCTTGCCGCCGACCTCCGACAGGATGTTGCGGCCGAACTGGGCCGGGCGGCCGGTCACTTTGAGCTTGGTGTGAACGCTCACGCGGGTCGACTCGGCCGCCGCCTCGTCTCCGGTCACCGGGCTCAGCTCGGCCCGCACGGTGACCGAGGCGGTGCCCGATCCGCGCGCCTCCTTACCGGTGCCCTCCATCGTGACGACACGAGCCGACTCGTCGGCCTTGACGATGCGCGCGGTGCCTCTGTAGGTGATGGTCATCGCGCCCAGCTTCACCTTGAGCCGGCCGCTCAGCTCGTCGCCGTCGATCGAGTCCAGTGTGGCCCCCGGCACGCACGGTGCCACGCGCTCCACGTCCAGCAGCATCGGCCAAGCCCGATCCACCGGCACGGGAATGGTGAACTCGTGATCGAGTTCCATGACTGATGCCTCCCGATTGGCTCCTTGCCACGACCTTATGGCCATGGCCGCCGAGCCGCCAGAGCGCTGATCCGTTCGTGCGGCCCGGGGAACTACTCCCATTCGATGGTGCCGGGCGGCTTGCTGGTGATGTCCACCACGACGCGGGTGATGTCAGGGACCTCATTGGTGATGCGGGTGGAGATCCGCTGCAGGACCTCATAGGGCAGTCTCGCCCAGTCCGCCGTCATCGCGTCCTCGCTGGTGACCGGACGCAACACGACCGGATGACCGTACGTGCGCCCGTCACCCTGGACGCCCACCGACCGGACATCGGCCAGCAGCACGATCGGGAACTGCCAGACGTCGCGGTCGAGTCCGGCCTTCGACAGCTCCTCACGGGCGATCGCGTCGGCGTCACGCAGGATGTCCAGCCGGTCCCTGCTGACCGCGCCGATGATGCGGATGGCCAGGCCCGGACCCGGGAACGGGTGCCGCCAGACGATCTCGGCCGGCAGGCCGAGCTGCTCGCCCAGCGCCCGCACCTCGTCCTTGAACAGCGTCCGCAGTGGCTCGACCAGCTGGAAACGGAGGTCGTCGGGGAGCCCGCCGACGTTGTGGTGCGACTTGATGTTGGCCGCGCCGGTGCCGCCGCCGGACTCGACGACGTCCGGATAGAGGGTGCCCTGCACGAGGAACTCCACGGGCTCGGCCGACTCGCCCACGATCTCGCGGGCCGCCGCCTCGAACACCCGGATGAACTCCCGCCCGATGATCTTTCGCTTGTCCTCGGGGTCGGTGACGTTCTCCAGTGCGGACAGGAAGCGCTCGGCGGCGTCCACGACGTGCAGGTTGACACCGGTGGCGGCGACGAAGTCCTTTTCGACCTGCTCGGCCTCACCCTTCCGCAGCAGCCCATGGTCCACGAACACGCAGGTCAGCTGGTCGCCGACGGCGCGCTGGACGAGCGCGCCGGCCACCGCCGAGTCGACCCCGCCCGAGAGCGCGCAGATCACTCGCCGGTCGCCGACCTGGACCCGTACGGCGTCGATCGTCTCCTCGGCGATGTTGACCATGGTCCAGTTGGGCCGGCAGCCGGCCTCCTCGTAGAGGAACCGCCGCAGCACCTCCATGCCGTGGTCGGTGTGCATCACCTCGGGGTGGAACTGCACGCCGTACAGCCCGCGGTCGCGGTCCTCCATCGCCGCGACGGGCGTCACGTCGGTGCTGGCGGTGACGGTGAACCCGTCGGGGGCGGCCGAGCAGGAGTCCCGGTGGGACATCCACACCGACTGCTCGGCGGGCAGCCCGGCCAGGAGCGCGCCCTCGCCGGAGAACCGCAGGACGGTGCCTCCGTACTCGGCGACATCGGAGTTCTCCACCAGGCCGCCGAGCGCCTGGGCCATGACCTGGAAGCCGTAGCAGATGCCCATGGTGGCCACCCCGGTGGTGAACAATCCGGCGGGCGCGGCCGGGGCACCGGGCTCGTAGACCGAGGACGGGCCGCCGGAGAGGATGATCGCCTTCGGCCGCTTGGCGAGCATCTCCTCGACCGGCATGGTCGATGGCACGATCTCGCTGAACACACTGCACTCTCGCACCCGCCGTGCGATCAACTGTGCGTACTGCGCACCGAAGTCGACGACAAGGACGGTGTCAAAGGACTGCTCGGTCAACGAGGACGCCTTTCGAAGATACGGGGCGATCGTCCAGTCTAGATGCTCTGCCTGCGCTTATGTCCCAGCCCCCGCCACGTCGCCGTCACGCCCGGGGCCGAGCCCCGAATGAATCTCGCGTGGATCGCGCCGCCCTTTCCAAATTCGTGACGACCCGGTCGCTCTGTGTAATGATCTGGTACCTCTGGAGGCCCCCACTCCTTTTGGAGTCTCATTTGAAACGCGCAGGTCTGCTCGCCGTGGCAGGTGTCCTTTCGGCCGTCCCGGCGGCCGTGCCCACCGCCGTCACCGGCACCGCACCGGCGGCCTCGGGCCGAGAGGACCGGTGCGGGCAGAGCCCGCGGAGCGACGCGCACGACGCCCGCGCCCCCGGCGGTTCGGGCGACACCCACGGATCGCGCGACCGCGCCGAACTCACACCGGCACAGGTCGCGCAGGTCGAGCGGCATTTCGGCAGCCTCCTGGCGCGCAAGCAGGTCAAGACGAGGGCCCACGCGGCGACCAACGCGATCCCGGTCTACGTGCACATCCTGCACGCCGGCCCGAAGGGGAATCTGCCGGACACGAAGATCAACGAGCAGATAGCGGTGCTCAACGCCACCTACGCCGGAAAGGTCGGCGGCGCCGACACCGGTTTCGGCTTCTCCCTCAAGGGCGTCACCCGAACCAACGATCAGTCCTGGTACGGCAAGCCCGAGGAGCACGAGAAGGCGATCAAGACCAAACTGCGCCAGGGCGGCAACGGCACGCTCAATCTCTACACTGCCAACCTCGGCGACCAGCTTCTCGGCTGGGCGACCTTTCCCTGGCAGTACGCCGCGAATCCGGTCATGGACGGGGTCGTGGTGCACTACGCCAGCATGCCCGGCGGGGCGAGCGTGAACTTCGACAAGGGCTACACCGCGACGCACGAGGTCGGGCACTGGCTCGGTCTCTACCACACCTTCCAGAACGGCTGCCAGAGCCCGGGCGACACGGTGGCGGACACGCCGGACGAGCGTGAGCCGTCGGACGGCTGCCCCCCGACGGGCAGGGACACCTGCCCGTCGGTCGGCGCGGACCCGATCCACAACTACATGGACTACTCCCGCGACAGCTGCATGAACCAGTTCTCGGCCGGTCAGGGCGACCGTATGCGCAAGATCTGGGCCGTCTACCGCTCCTGATCCCGGCGCGCCGACCCTCAGCGGAGGGCGGGTCCGAGCACCAGCCGCAGGCCGGACGCGTAGAGCACGGCGGGCACCCGGTCCGGATCGAGCAGGTGCTGGAACGCCAGCCCGAGGTCCACCGCCATGGCGAGCGCCGCCCGATCGGCCGGGGAGGCCCCGCCGACCTCGGCCAGCCCCTCGGCCAGGCGGGTGCGGCGCTCGTGGTAGGCGTCGGCGATGCGCCGGCCCACCACGTCGTCCCGCATGCCGTACAGCCAGAGTTCCACCGTCAGGAGTTCCAGCAACCTGGCGTCGTCGGTACCGAGCCGCTCCGCGTGATCGCGCCCGGCATCGCCGCCGGTGTCACCGTCGCCGTCGGTGTCGGTGCTGGTGTCGGCATCACCATCGGTGTCGTTGTCGAGGTGACGCTCGACGAGCGCCAGCAGCAGATCGGTCTTGCCGCTGAAGTTCGAATAGACCGCGCCCTTGGTCAGTCCGGCCGCGGCGGCGACATCGTCCAGCGCGGCGCCATGGATCCCCCGCTCGGCCCACATCCGCCCCGCGGCGTCCAGCAGGGCGGCCCGCGTCTTCCGCCGACGCTCCCGCCTACCTCGCTCCCGCCTACCTCGCGCCGGCCCACCACGTTCCCCTCCACCGCGCTCCTCCCCACCACGCTCCGGCCGGCTGCGGGGCGCGGTGGGGTCGATCTCGCCGGGCGGGTCCGGTTCTGACTCGATCATCGAATATCCCTCCCCGTGACTCCTCCGCATTCCGGAATACACCCGTAATGCATGGTCATTCCGCCGGTTGCCCAACAAGACAAGCAGTGGAACGATCCGAACGCGGAGTGGGCCTGATCCGGCGCGCACGCGGACTGGGCGGCGAACATCCGGCGGCCGAGCCGCGCATCGCCCCCCCGAGTGAGCCGCACGTCGCCGCACGTGTTGTTACTTACGGGTAGCGGATCATGACTGACCGCCGTACGCTCCCTCCATGGCAACACCGAGGGTCCAAGAGCAAGCGCCGGCGACCGACCGGATCGCGCGGCTCACGTCCCGCATCGCCTCGAGCGCCGGCGGGACGACCACGATCACCGCACCGTTCACCGGCGAGCCCCTGGCCGAAGTCCAGACGACGGCCGCCTCCGATGTCCACCGCGCCTACGAGCGGGCTCGCGTGGCCCAGGCGGCCTGGGCGGCGCTCCCGCCGCGGGAGCGGGCCAAGCCGTTCCTGCGGCTGGTCGACGCGGCCGTCGACCGGCGTGCGGAGATTCTCGACATCGTCCAGCTCGAGACCGGCAAGGCGCGCAAGCACGCCTTCGAAGAGGTGCTCGACGTCTCGCTGTGCTCTCTCTACTACGCGCGGCGGGCGTCGAAGCTGCTGAAGCCGCGCCGCCGCCAGGGGATCACCCCCGGGCTCACCCGGGCCTATGAGCTGCGCCGGCCGAAGGGCGTCGTCGGCCTGATCTCGCCCTGGAACTACCCGCTCAGCCTGGGCGTCACCGACATCGTGCCGGCGCTCATCGCTGGCAACGCGGTGGTGCACAAGCCCGACACCCAGACCTGCCTGTCCACCCTGTGGGCGGTGGACCTGCTCCAGGAACTCGGCCTCCCCGAGGACCTCTGGCAGGTCGTCGTGGGCGACCCCGCCGAGATCGGCGACGCCATCATCGACGGGGCCGACTACATGGCCTTCACCGGCTCGACCCGGGGCGGCAGAGCGATCGCCGAGAAGGCGGCGAGCCGGCTCATCGGCTGCTCGCTCGAGCTCGGCGGCAAGAACCCGATGCTGGTGCTCGAGGACGCCGACCTCGACAAGGCCGCCGACGGAGCGGTCCGGGCGTGCTTCACCAACGCCGGGCAGCTGTGCATCTCCATCGAGCGGCTCTACGTCCACGCGAACGTGCACGACGAGTTCGTCCGCAGGTTCGTCGACCGGGTCGGCACGATGAAGCTCGGCGCCGACCTCACCTTCGACGCCGACATGGGCTCGCTGACCCACCAGCGCCAGCTCGAGACGGTCACCCGGCACGTCGAGCAGGCCAGGGAGAAGGGCGCGACCGTCCTGACCGGCGGCAAGGCCCGCCCCGACCTCGGGCCGCTGTTCTACGAGCCCACCGTGCTCACCGGCGTCTCCGCCGACATGGAACTGTGCGGCGGCGAGACGTTCGGCCCGGTGGTGAGCGTCTATCCGTTCACCGGCGACGACGAGGCGGTGGCGTGCGCCAACGACACGTCGTACGGGCTGAACGCGTCGATCTGGACCCGTGACATGGCCCGCGGCCGCCGGATCGCCGCCCGGATCGAGGCCGGCACGGTGAACATCAACGAGGGCTACGGTGCGGCGTACGGCTCGCACGACGCCCCGATGGGCGGGATGAAGCAGTCCGGAATCGGCCGCAGGCACGGCGCCGAGGGGATGCTGAAGTACACCGAGCCGCAGACGATCGCCAGCCAGCACATCATGGGCCTCGAGCCGCCCGGCGGCATGTCGTTCGAGCGCTACTCCGCGCTGGTGGCCGGCTGGGTCAAGGCCGCGAAGCGCTTCCGCCTGCGGTGAGGAGAACCCGGTGACGGCCGACTACGACGTGCTCATCATCGGATCCGGCTTCGGCGGAAGCGTCTCCGCGCTGCGGCTGGCCGAGAAGGGCTACCGGGTCGGGGTGTTCGAGGCCGGCCGCCGGTTCGACACCCCGGGCGGCGGCCCCGCCGAGCGCCACCGGGACCTGCCCAAGACGTCCTGGCGGATGTTCCGCTACGTGTGGGCGCCCGGGCTGGGCATGACCGGCATCCAGCGGCTGCACCTGGTGCGCGGTGACAAGGGCAGCCGGGTCATGGTGCTGGCCGGCGCGGGCGTCGGCGGCGGGTCGCTGGTCTACGCCAACACGCTGTACGAGCCGCTGCAGCCGTTCTTCGACGATCCCCAGTGGAAGCACATCACCGACTGGCGCGCCGAGCTGGCCCCGTACTACGACCAGGCCAAGCGAATGCTCGGAGTCGTATGGAATCCGACGATGACCCCCGCCGACGAGGCGATCCAGCGGGTCGCGAACCGGATGGGCCGGGGCGAGACCTTCCATCGCACCCAGGTGGGCGTGCACTTCGGCGAGCGCCCGGGCGAGGAGACGCCGGACCCGTACTTCGGCGGGGCCGGCCCGCGGCGGCGCGGCTGCGTGGAATGCGGCGCGTGCATGACCGGCTGCCGGCACGGCGCCAAGAACATGCTGACCGAGAACTACCTCTACCTCGCCGAGAAGGCCGGCGCCGAGGTGCTTCCGCTGACCCGCGTCACCTCGGTGCGGCCGCTGGAGACGGGCGGCTACGAGGTGCGGGTGGCCCGTACGGCGTCGCCGCGACGCCACCGCCGGACGCTGACCGCCGAGCAGGTCGTGTTCGCCGCCGGCACGTACGGCACGCAGAAGCTGCTGCACACGATGAAGGCCCAGGGCCGGCTGCCGCACCTGTCGGACCGGCTCGGCGTGCTGACCCGGACCAACTCCGAGGCCCTGCTCGGGGCGGAGCGACGGGGCCGGCGGGGCGACGACCACTCGCGCGGGCTGGCGATCACCTCGTCGTTCCACCCCACCGAGGACACCCATGTCGAACCGGTGCGGTACGGCCGCGGGTCGAACGCCATGGGGCTGCTCCGGTCGCTGTTGATCGACGGGCCCGCCCCCGGCGGCGGCAGGCCGGTGCCCCGCTGGGCCAGATTCCTCGGTCACGCGGTGACCCACCCCTGGGACCTGGCCCGGCTGGTCAACGTCCGGGGCTGGTCGGAGCGTACGGTCATCGCGCTGGTCATGCAGGTGCGGGACAACTCGATCACGACCAGACCGCGCCGAGGTCTGTTCGGCTGGAGCATGCGGGCCGGCCGCGGCCACGGCGAGCCCAACCCGGTCTGGATCCCGGAGGCGCACGAGGCGACCCGGTTGCTCGCCGAGGAGACCGGCGGGATCGCCGGCGGCACGTGGCTGGACCTGTTCGACATCCCGATGACCGCCCACTTCATCGGCGGCTGCGCGATCGGGGCATCGGCGGAGGACGGGGTCATCGACCCCTACCACCGGGTCTACGGACATGACGGCCTGCACATCGTGGACGGCTCGACGGTGTCGGCGAACCTCGGAGTGAACCCGTCGCTCACCATCACGGCGCAGGCCGAACGGGCGATGTCGCTGTGGCCCAACCGCGGCGAGGCCGATCCGCGCCCGCCGCTCGGCTCCGACTACCGGCGGCTCGCGCCGGTGCCGCCCGCCCACCCGGTGGTCCCCACGACGGCGCCGGCCGCCCTGCACCTGCCGATCACACCTGTCGGGCCGATCACACCTGTCCGGCCGATCAAACCCGTCTGAGCGCCCGGGCCAGGCGGGCCAGGCGCCCGGCCAGGCGCCGGTCCGCGCCGCCGGCACGCAGCACGGTACCGATCGCGCAGCAGGCCGCCACGAGGAGGAGGTCCACGAGAGGCCGCCACCAGGGCAGGCCCGACGTGGCCAGTGCCAGCGCGCTGATGAGCGCGATCAGAGCCATGGGCCCGGCGCCCGCCATGAGCAACAGTTCACGCCCGGTGCGGGCGACGCGGGGCTTGAGCCGCCGGGCGGCGTTCCACGCGGCGAACAGCGCCGCGGCGCTGTTCATCGTCAGGGTCATCACGACGATCGTGACGTCGCCCGCCGTCGACCGGGCGAAGCCGGGGCCGATCTTCGCGACCACGGTGACCGCCATCGCGCTCAGCACCATGCCGGCGAGCAGGACGCACGCCGCGAGCGCGGCGGTGCTCGTGACCGCGCGCCACCGCCGGGCGACCGGCACATAGGGGTTGCGGTCGGTACGTGATGGCATCTGGCTCATCCCTTTATGGCGAGGTGTCATCGCGTGCAGTGCGTCCAAGGCTTCCAGCCCTCCTGTGGGTTCAGGTACTCTGCACCGATGAGCTTGTTCGTCTCGGGCTCGAACACCGGCAGAATGCGCACGAACTTCGAGCCGCGAATGGTCTTGCCGAACCCGACGAAGGTCGTGGCATCGCTGTCATAGATCTGCCGGTAGGTCTGACCGTTCTTTGAGATGTAGTCGTTGAAGGCCTTCGCCTCCGGCGTCAGGTTGGTGAAGTCCAGCGCTCCCGCGACGTTGCCCTGCAGCAGGGCGCTCGCCGCCATTTCCTGGAAGTAGTCGGCGGTCCTGCTCAGGTTCTCGGCGTGCTCGGGACCGTCCAGATCAAGAATGCTCTGGGTGAGGTACTTGCGGCCGGCGATCGTGCCCTGCACGAATCCCACTCCGATGTTGTGGTCCGGCTGGCCGGGAATTCCCCCCTTGCGATGCTTACCGGTGAGGAGCTCGTCGACGCCGGCGAGAGCTCGCCACGAGAAGATCCACTGCCATTCCGTGATGGTCCGCAATTGCGTGGGGCGGCCCTTCGTGTCGGTTGAGAGGATCTGCATCCGGGCCGCTTTGCCCTTGATATCGAGTCCCACCATCGGCCAGATGGCTTGCAGCTTGCTCTTGGTCGAAGTGGGAAGGGTGACAGGTTGGCCGGTTTTCTCGGACAGGATCTTCTCGACGCGGTTGACCCAGTCCTCGAAAGTACCGATCTGTTCCTTGTCCGTGCCACCGACGTTCTTCCGGTCGCCACCACCCTTGTCGTCCGGACCTCCCGGATTCTTCCGCTTCGGAAGAAACGCATCCAAACTCAGGTTGAACGCCGCGTCACCCTCACCGTTGAGTTTCAGATAGTAGTTGTTGTGATACTTCTCGTTTTTGTGGTTGATACGGTTTCCGACGTTCAAGAACCCTCGCCCGGCCGCCCAGAGGCTCAGTTTGCCGGGTACGACGGCGACGTCCAGGTTGAATCCGACGGAGGGGCCGCCCTCGTAGAACGACTGATCAGGGTCGTTCACGTCCCGGTCGGGTGCCTGCGTCGCGCGCTCGATGTTGTCGCCGATGAAGGGCAGGTGCTTCGTGAGCGGTGACGTCTTCTCGACGAACCAGTTGCCGCCGCCCTTCAGCAGGTTCTTCGCACCTGGGATCTGCAACATGGGGCCGACGAGGGGCGCGGCCTGCGCGACCGCCAGCGCGTCGTTCTGGGCCTGGTCGATCCAGAGCTTGTCCGCGAACTTCAGCGCCGCGTCCTTGGTCTTGTTCTCGTCCCCACCGAATTGCGACGCCGGGAAGCTGTAGATCCGGCCAGCGGTCCCCTGCAGCACGGCCCAGACCAGTGGATCGACATTGCCGGGAAACACGGGGGTCGCGACGCCCAACTCGACGTTGGGCGAAACGATGACGTCGTATCGCACCTTCCCGTCGGGCTCCAGAACCCGGCGGGTCGTCATGGTCACGCGGTGTCCACCTCGCACCGCGAAGTACCTGATGTCGACCGTCACCGCGAGTTCACCGGTCCGGTCGGTGATGTCGGTCCAGCAGTCCTGCTTGGGCTCGTAAGGGTCGACCTTCGGCGGTGGCGGCTTGGGCTTGCAGCTCTCTCCGCTGTAGACACGGCAGATCGCCGCCTCGATATTGTCGGTGACGGTGCCGCCGATGCCCGCATTACCCGCTGCGGCGAGCAGGCCGATGATGAGCGCGATGATCAGCAGAACAAGAAGGTAACTGACCGGCCCCTCACCTGCGTCACGCCGCATGAGCTTCCCCCGGCGTCGCATATGAGGCCCCCTTACGCGTGTATTTCACATACGTTAAGTGGAAGTTAACCGAACAAAAAGGGTCCGAGGACCTAACGAGGGCCATAGTGGACCTACGGGGCCGTCGAACCGTTCAATGGGCCCTGGGGCCCAAGGGATGGGCCAAAGGACCCAAGGGGCCTAATAAAGACCTAATGAATACGCATCGATCCGCCGCGTCGGCATGGGCACGAACACGCTCTCGATCCCCGGCTCCTCGCCGGCCGGTAAGCCGGTCAGCCGTGCTTCATCGCGGCCTCGAGTGCGGTGAGGAACCACCGGGCGGCCGGCAGCACGTCCGTCTTGGCCGCGCGTCCGCCTACGGTGGCGAGCAGAGCCTGATAGCGCTCCACCTGCGGGTCGGCGCCGAGGCGGATGCGCTCGAGCAGCCAGGTGCGGAAGGCGTCGTCGTTCTCGCGGCCGTGCGAGTCGGCGAAGACGGCGACGAGCGCTGCCACGACCGGCCGTGCCCGCGCCGAGTCCGGTGGCACCCCGGCGGCGAGCGCCTCGCCGGCGAGTTCGACGGCGGCGCGTTCGGCCCGCCGCCATTTCTCGGGATCGCCCCTGTCGGCGCCGGACGCGCGATCGTCGGCGTGCCGTGCGAACGCCCGCCGCACGCCGGTGCGAAAGCCCGGCTCGCCGATGAGGTCGGCCAGTTCGATCCAGGCTTCGAGCTGGGCGACGGTCGGGTCATCCGGCAGATCCGGCAGGTTCAGGCGCAGGTGCGCGGCGAACTCGGGGTCCATCTCCAGCCCTCGGGTCGCCTCGTCGATGAGATCGGCGACCATCCGCCGCCGGTCCGTCGCCGAGAGGCGGGCGAGCCGGTGGGCGAGCGCCATCTCGCCTGAGTCGGCCCCACGCGCCGCGACGTGGCGCAGCACCGCCTGCCGCAGCCGCAGCGTGCGAATCTGTGTCTCCAGGGCCTCCGCCTCGGCGTGCGTGACCTCGGTGAGGGTCCGCGCCCCGGTGAGCACCCGCGCGACCGTGCTGAGATCGATGCCGAGTTCTCTGCAGGTGCGGACCAGTTCCAGCCGGCCGAGGCCGTCCCGGTCATAGAGGCGGTAACCGCCAGGGGTCCGGGCCGCCGGAGCCACCAGTCCGGCGTCCGAGTAGTACCGGATCGTCGCGACCGGCAGCCCGGTGAGCCTGGCCGCCTGCCCGATCGTGAAGAGCGCGGCATCGTCATATGTACCGTCCGGGCTCATCCATCCCCCCGGCCGACGTCACTCGGTGTCGGCGAACGCACCACCGGGTCGGTCGGCGGTGGTTCGTTCACCGACACTGAAGGCGGTTCGGTCGACCATTGATCACCGTTCTGTCCCGCCGGTCAGCCGGGCCAGCACTATATCGGCCACCTCACCGGGCGCTTCGAGATGCAGGTCGTGACCGCTGGGCAGGTCGATCAGGGACAACAGCGGTGTCGCGGCGGCGGCCTCCGCCAGCTCGCGGGCGAACCCGCGCAGGTAGGCGCCGAACGCCCTGGCGACCTCCGGTGGGAGCAGCTCCTGGATATCGGCGCCGCTCGACGAGACCACCACCAGCGGGCAGCGCGTGGCCCGGTAGGCGGCGAACAGGTCGAGCGCGCCCAGTTCGGCGACGAGCCGGCTCAGCGCCGGGTCCCCCGCCTCTGCCAGTGACGTGTCCAGGAAGCCCTGCATGGTCGAACGCGCCGCGCGCTCCTCCTGCTCGTCGAGCCCGGCGAACGGACCGGTGGGGTTGGTGTGCCCGTCCAGGTTGACCGCGAGCGGACACTCCTCGTGGTGAGTCGCCCAGACCGCCGCCAGCAGGCCGCCCAGCGAATGGCCGACCAGGGCCGGCCGGTCGAGCTCCAGCTGGGAGACGACCGCGGCCACGTCGTCGACCGCGGCGGGCCAGGACCACAGCCCCGGTCCGGACCGTCCGTACCCGCGCAGATCGACGGCGACCACGCGCAGCCCGGCCTCGGTCAGCAGCGGCGCGACCAGCCGCCAGTCCTCGGAACTCCTCCCGCCGCCGTGCAGCAGGAGGACGTCGGCCCCGTCGCCGCCGTAGTCGCGAACGGCGAGGTCGATGCCGGCCGACCTGACCAGGCGGTCGGACCGGGATGAGGGAAGGGAGGGCGCGTTCAACGGAACTCCTCGGTAGCGTGGACGACAGTGCCACTATGAGGTCTCAGGTCACTTGAGACTCAAGCCGGTTCGCCCGCCGGATGTGTCGGACGGGGAACGCGGGGAACGCCGACCGAGTCAGAGAAACGGGTCGCGCCGCCCCTGCGCGGCGCGGCTCACCGAACACAGCGACCGGAGGGGGACGATGAGCACGCCCACGCCCGCGCCATCCACCGTCGACCCGGCGGAGCCGCGACAGGTGATGGCCCGGTTTCCGACGACACCCATATGGTTCGGCCCGTACACCGGGCACTGGTGGGCCTTGGCCGCCGACCGGCTGATCGAGGCGGAGACCCCGGCGGCACTCGGCGATCTGCTCGCCGCCCCCGATGTCGCCGTCAGGCGGCCCGTACCGGCCGGCGTTGAACCGCCCGCGCCCGCCGGCGTTGAACCGCCCGGCCCGGCCGACGCCCCGCCGGTCCGGCCACAGCGGCGGGCGGCCGGATCCTGGCTGCCGCCCAGGACCACCGCCGCGCCCCCGTCAGAGCGCGTTCCCGCCCCGGTCGGCTGACCCCCGTCCGAAGGGCTCACGGACTCAAGACAGCGGACTCAGGGACAGCGGACTCAGGGGGTCGGGACGATGTCCGGGGCGCCGCGGCGGCGGGCGTCGGCCTCTTGGTCGCCGTCCTGCGCCTGCGAGTCGCGTTCGGCCTCGACCCGCTTGTGGTAGTACTCGATCTCGCGGTCCTTCTGGTCCTTGGTCCAGCCGAGCACCGGCGCGAGCAGCTCCGCCGCCTCCTCGGCCACCCCGACGCCGCGGTCCCACGTCTCGATGGAGATGCGGGTACGCCGCGCGAGGACGTCGTTGAGGTGCCGCGCGCCCTCGTGCGTCGCCGCATAGACGATCTCTGCGCGCAGGTAGTCGTCGGCCCCGGCGAGCGGCTTGCCGAGATCGGGCTGTTCGCGGATGAGATCGAGCAGGTCCTCGGTCATGGTGCCGTACCGGTGGAGCAGGTGCTCGATCCGGGCGACGTGCACGCCGGACTTCTGGGCCAGCCGGTACCTGAAGTTCCAGAGCGCCTGGTAGCCCTCACCGCCGACCAGCGTGATGCGGTCGGTGCACGACTCGGCGACCCGCCCGTCGAGTCCGTGCGCCACCGCGTCGACGGCGTCCTTCGCCATCACCCGGTAGGTCGTGAACTTGCCGCCGGCGATGATGACCAGCCCCGGCACGGGGTGCGCGACCACGTGCTCGCGGGACAGCCTGGAGGTCTCCTCCGACTCGCCGGACAGCAGCGGCCGAAGGCCCGCGTAGACGCCTTCGACGTCGTCGTGGGTCAGCGGCGTGTTCAGGACGGCGTTGACGTGTTCGAGAACGTAGTCGATGTCCACCTTGGACGCTGCGGGATGCGCCTTGTCCAGGTCCCACTCGGTGTCGGTGGTCCCGACGATCCAGTGCCGGCCCCATGGGATCACGAACAGCACCGACTTCTCGGTGCGCAGGATGATTCCGGTCGAGGAGTGGATACGGTCGCGGGGAACGACCAGGTGAATGCCCTTGGACGCCTTGACGTGGATCTGCCCGCGGCCTCCGACCAGTTCCTGGATGTCGTCGGTCCAGATCCCGGTCGCGTTGACGACCTGCTTGCCCCTGACCTTCGAATCCGTGCCCGACTCGAGGTCACGGATCTGTACGCCGGTGACCCGCTCGCCCTCGCGGAGGAAGCCGGTGCACTGGGTGCGGGAGGCGATCTGCGCGCCGTAGGCGGCGGCCGTCCGCAGCAGGGTCATCACATAGCGCGCGTCGTCCATCTGCGCGTCCCAGTACTGCACGGCCCCGACGAAGGAGTCCTTGCGGAGCGACGGAGCCAGCCGCAGCGCCTGCCTGCGCAGCAGATGGCGATGCCGCGGTACGCCCCGGGTGCTGCCCATGGAGAACGACAGCGCGTCATAGAGCGCGATCCCGGCGCCGACATAGCCCCGTTCCCACATCCGGTGGGTCAGCGGGAACAGGAACGGCACCGGGCGCACCAGGTGCGGTGCGATCCGCTGGAGGAGCAGGCCGCGCTCGGTCAGCGCCTCGCGGACCAGATCGAAGTTGTACTGCTCCAGATAGCGCAGTCCACCGTGGATGAGCTTGGAGGAGCGCGACGAGGTGCCCGAGGCGAAGTCGCGCGCCTCGACCACCGCGACCGACAGGCCACGGGTCGCGGCATCGAGCGCGACGCCCGCTCCCACGACCCCGCCGCCCACCACGACGACGTCGAACTCCTCGGCCGCCATCCGCTCCAACGCGACCTCACGCTCGGCGGGACCGAGACGCGAGCCGCCCGGTCCCATGACGGCCGATCCCCCAGATGTCATCGTGTTTCCCTCCGACTGTGGCACCGTGCGTACCTACCCAACGGTAGGACGTGGATTCACGAGACTCCCACCGCACCCCGGGATGACGCTGACAGAAACCCCTTAATGTGGCGCGACCACGACCTGAACCCGCTGGAACTCCTTCAGATCGGAGTAGCCGGCGGTGGCCATCGCCCGGCGCAGCGCGCCGATGAGGTTCATCGAACCGTCGGCGACGTGCGAGGGCCCGTAGAGGATCTGCTCCATGCTGCCGATGCTGCCGAGGTTCACCCTGGCGCCACGCGGCACCTCGCCGTGATGCGCCTCACTGCCCCAGTGATAACCCCGGCCGGGTGCCTCGGTGGAACGGGCGAACGGCGAGCCGACCATGACGGCGTCGGAACCGCAGGCGAACGCCTTGGCGATGTCGCCGCTGTTGGTCATCCCGCCGTCGGCGATGACGTGGACGTAGCGGCCACCGGACTCGTCGAGGTAGTCCCGGCGGGCCGCCGCCACGTCGGCGACCGCCGACGCCATCGGCACCGCGACGCCGAGGACCGTACGGGTGGTGTGCCCCGAACCGCCGCCGAAGCCGACGAGCACGCCCGCCGCTCCGGTGCGCATGAGATGCAGCGCGGCGGTGTAGGTGGCGCAGCCGCCCACGATGACCGGCACGTCTAGGTCGTAGATGAACTGCTTGAGGTTGAGCGGCTCGGCCCGGCCCGAAACGTGCTCGGCGCTCACCGTCGTGCCGCGGATCACGAAGAGGTCCACGCCCGCGTCGATGACGGTCTTGTGGTACTGAGCGGTGCGCTGCGGCGACAGCCGCGCGGCGACCGTCACGCCGGCGTCGCGGACCTCCTGAATCCTGCGGCCGATCAGCTCTTCCTTGATCGGCTCGCCGTAGACCTCCTGCAGCCGCCGGGTCGCCCGCACCTCGTCGAGCGAGGCGATCTCGGCGAGCAGCGACTCGGGGTTCTCATAGCGCGTCCAGAGTCCCTCCAGGTCGAGCACGGCGAGCCCGCCCAGTTTGCCCACGGCGATCGCCGTGGCCGGGCTGACCACGCTGTCCATCGGCGCGACCACCAGCGGCATCTCGAAGCGATAGGCGTCGATCTGCCACGCGACGCTGACCTCCTCGGGGTCGCGCGTACGACGCGACGGCACGATGCCGATCTCATCGAAGGCATACGCCCGCCGCCCGCTCTTACCCCGCCCGATCTCAACCTCAGCCACTCTGCCGGTTCCTATCTACCCTGATAATTGGGGGCTTCGATGACCATCTGTACGTCGTGCGGATGGCTCTCCTTCAGCCCGGCCATCGTGATCTGCATGAGCGTGCCGCTCTGCTGCAACTCCGCGATCGTACGGGTCCCGGCGTACCACATCGCCTGCCGGAGGCCCCCGACGAGCTGATGGGCGACGTTGGACAGCGGACCCCGGTAGGGCACCTGGCCCTCGATGCCCTCGGGAATGAGCTTCTCCTCGGCGTCCACGTCGGCCTGGGAGTAACGGTCCTTGGAGTAGGACTGGCCGCGCTCGCGGTTGCGCATGGCGCCGAGCGAGCCCATGCCCCGGTACGACTTGTACTGCTTGCCGTGTACGAAGATCAGTTCACCGGGGCTCTCCTCCACACCGGCGAGCAGGCTGCCGAGCATCACCGTGTCCGCGCCGGCCGCGATGGCCTTGGCGATGTCGCCGGAGTACTGCAGCCCGCCGTCGCCGATCACCGGGACGCCGGCCGCGCGGCCCGCCCTGGCGGCCTCGTAGATCGCGGTGACCTGGGGCACGCCGACGCCGGACACGACACGGGTCGTGCAGATGGAGCCCGGTCCGACACCCACCTTGATCGCGTCCGCGCCCGCGTCGATCAGTGCCTTGGCGCCGGCGTACGTCGCGACGTTGCCGCCGACGACCTCTACGCGCGAGTTGGCCTTGATCTTGCCGATCGTGTCGGCGACCCCCTTGGAGTGGCCGTGCGCGGTGTCGACGACGATGACGTCCACACCGGTCTCGATGAGGGCCTGCGCCCGCCTGACGGCGTCCTCGCCCACGCCTACCGCGGCACCGACGACCAGCCGGCCGTCCGCGTCCTTCGTGGAGTCGGGGTACTGCTCGCTCTTGGTGAAGTCCTTGACGGTGATCAGCCCGCGCAGCCGGCCCTGGGCGTCGATCAGGGGCAGTTTTTCGATCTTGTTGTTGGCCAGCAGCCGGAACGCCTCGTCACGGGTCACATCGACCGGCGCGGTGACCAGCGGCATCGCGGTCATGACCTCTTGTACCGGCCGGGCCTGGTCGGTCTCGAACCGGGTGTCGCGGTTGGTGACGATGCCGAGGAGGATCCCGTGTTCGTCCACGACGGGCACGCCGGAGATGCGATAGCGGCGGCACAGGTCCTCGACGTCGGCGAGGGTGGCGAACGGCGAACAGGTCACCGGATTGGTGATCATGCCGGCCTCGGAGCGCTTGACCATGTCGGCCTGCTGCACCTGGTCGTCGATGGCGAGGTTGCGGTGCAGGACCCCGACGCCCCCCTGACGGGCCATCGCGATGGCCATCCGGGCCTCCGTCACCGTGTCCATGGCCGACGACACGAGGGGGATGCGGAGCGATAGGCCACGCGTGAGGCGGGTCGAGGTGTCGGCGTCACCGGGCTCCAGGTCGGAGTAGGCGGGCAGCAACAGCACATCGTCAAAGGTCAGGCCCGGCGGGGCGAACTTCGCGGGATCTGCGGCGGGGTTCATTTGCAACCTTCCTCGGCTGATGGCAGGCGTCCGGCCAGGTCACGGCGCTCTCATTCATCGTAGGCGGTCCGGCACCGCCCCGGTGTGACGCCCCGACCACTGGGCCTGCGGCGTCCGGCACCGGCCGAGGGCGCCGTCGAGCACGGCTGCTCCGAGGGTGACCGAGGCCGGTCGGTGTTGCCCTGCGCCGGGCCGAGCGCAGTAGCGTGGGGGTGTGCACGACGAAGCCCCGCCCGATCCGTTCGCCGGTGACCCTGATGATCCTGCGGCCGGCCTCGGTGACCCCGGTGACGAGATCACTCCACTGAGCGTGGCGGAGCGCGAGGACGTGCTGGCGGATCTCGCCGATCTCGAGGTCTTCCGGGCGCTGCTCGAACCCCTGGGCGTACGCGGGCTCACCGTCGACTGCGACGACTGCGGCAAGACCCACTACATCGACTGGGAGCTGCTGCACGGCAATCTCCGCCACCTGCTCGACCAGGGGCTGCCCCGGGTGCACGAGCCGGCGCTGTCCCCGGATCCGGTCGACTATGTCAGCTGGGACTACGCACGCGGCTATGTCGACGGTGTGATCGACAGCGAGGAGGGCCGCGGCTCCTAGCCGCTCAGCAGGGCCCGGGCGACCCCATCGGCCCGCGCGTCTTCGCCGATCGCCGCTCGGCTGGGCACGGGTCGGTGGCTCCGGGTTCGTCCTGCCCGTCCTGCCCGCCCTGTTCGTCCTTGCGGGGTGTGACCGGCCCGTCCGGGCCCGTCGGCGTGACGGCCCGAGGCGTCCGGCCCGGTTCTTGATCACGAGTCGGCTCATCGAGGGTCGGGGCGTCCCGCACCGTGTCCTGCTCGCGCTCCTGGTCCTGGTCGCGATCCGGGGCGGCGCCGGGGCGCGGGCGCGGCCGGTCGGTCTCCTGGTCGCCCGCCGCACCCCTGGAAGCGCCGTCGGTCCCGGGTCGCCAGGTGCCGGACGCGGTCGGCGCCGGGACCATAGGGCCCACCGGGCCCTCCACCACGGACCGGCCCGTACCCCTGACCTGCGCCCGGGAGCCCGCGTGCGGCTGGGCGGACGGCTGGTGCACGCCGATCGACCTCTCGAAGGTCTTGCCCAGTTCACCGCTCGCGGCGGCCACACCCGTCGTGCCGAGCACCGCGGTGGAGATGCCGAGTGCCATGAAGGTGCGCGCTCCGCGCCGGCGCGGTCGCCCTTGCGGCGCCGGTGCGGGCGCAGGAGCGGCCGACGGTTCCGGTGAGCGCTCGGCGGACACCTCTGGCGCCCCCTGGTCGACGTCGACGATGAGCGACTGGAGCAGCCGGACGGCCGGATCGTCGCCGTCCGCGGGCCCCGCCGTACGTGGGCCGGGCGCGACGGCGAACCTGCGTTCCGAAAGGGCGTCGACGACGGCGTCGGTACGGCAGATCGCGCTGATGGTCAGCGGGGCCGCGAGACCGCTCTGCGGAACGTTGACCGGCCTGCCGTCGCGCCTCCCGGTCAAGGGATCGACTCCTCGCTCGCCATCGCCCGGAGCCGGGTGAGAGCCCTGTGCTGCGCCACGCGGACCGCGCCTGCCGACATGCCGAGAACGTTACCGGTCTCCTCGGCCGACAGTCCGGCCACGACCCTGAGCATCACGAGTTCGCGCTGGTGATCGGGCAGGCGGTACAGCAGGTTCTTGGCCCGCTCGGCCTCGGTGTAGCGCACCACGGTCTCTTCCGGGCCCGGCCGTTCGTCCGGCCCGTCGGGCAGGTCCTCGGTGGGCACCGCCGCCCGGATGGCGCTGCGCAGCGCATCGGCGATCTTGTGCGACGCGATGCCGAACACGAACGACGCGAACGGGCGCCCCATGTCCCGATAGCGGGGCAGCGCGGACAGCACCGCGATGCAGACCTCCTGGGCCACGTCATCGGCGATGTGGTAGTGCCCGGACACCCGGCCGAGCCGGGCACGGCAGTACCGGACGATCATCGGGCGGACCTCACCGATCAAGACCTCGATCGCGCCCGGATCCCCCTGTACGGCGAGGGTCGTCAATTCCTTCAGGTCGCTTTCGTCGGATCTCGCCGTGCGCACCGCTCGCGCTCTCTCGACAGCGCGCGGTGTCGCGGGCCCAGCGATCGCTCCCTCGGTCACGTAGAGCATGATGCACAGCGATTTCGGGCGTGTCGCCACTGTTCCTTACAACGGAATGGTCACAGTGCTCCACCTAACGCCGGAAAATCACTTTTCGTAGTCGACTCATCGCAGAATGTGCGGCACTTCGTTCGTCTCCGGACACGAGGTCCTACGGCGGAACGGCGGTCAAACAGCGAGGCCCCCGCGACGGCGGGGGCCTCACAGTGTCCGGTCAACTGGACGATCACTATCCGATCAGTGATTGATCAGTGGCGGATCAGTATTGAACCGGTGTCCGATCAGTGACCGTGGCCATGGCCGTGGCCACCGCCTGCGGCCGGCTCGTCATCGGCGGGCTTCTCCACCACGAGCACCTCGGTGGTGAGGAGCATGCCGGCGATCGAGGCGGCGTTGGTCACCGCGGAGCGGGTGACCTTCACCGGGTCGATGACGCCCTGGGCGACCAGGTCGCCGTACTCGCCGGTGGCGGCGTTGTAGCCGTGCCCGGTCGGCAGGTCGCGGACCTTGGCGACGACGACGTAGCCCTCCTGGCCGGCGTTCTCGGCGATCCAGCGGGCCGGCTCGCCCAGCGCGCGGCGGAGCGCCTCGGCACCGGTGGACTCGTCGCCGGACAGCCCGAGCGCGTCGAAGCCCTCCTTGGCGACATGCACCAGAGCGCTGCCGCCGCCGGCGACGATGCCCTCTTCGATGGCCGCGCGGGTCGCCGAGATGGCGTCCTCGAGGCGGTGCTTCTTCTCCTTGAGCTCCACCTCGGTCGCGGCGCCGACGCGCAGCACGCACACGCCGCCGGATAGCTTGGCCAGCCGCTCCTGGAGCTTCTCGCGGTCCCAGTCGGAGTCGCTGTGCTCGATCTCGACCTTGATCTGCGCGATGCGGCCGGCGATGTCGGCCGAGTCACCGGCGCCGTCCACGATGGTGGTCGTGTCCTTGGTGACGGTGATCCGCCGGGCGCTGCCCAGCACGTCGAGGCCGACGCTGTCGAGCTTGAGGCCGATCGACTCGCTGACGACCTGGCCGCCGGTGAGGGCCGCCATGTCGCCGAGCATCGCCTTGCGGCGGTCGCCGAAGCCGGGGGCCTTGACCGCGACGCTGAGGAAGGTGCCGCGGATCTTGTTGGCGACCAGCAGGGCCAGCGCCTCGCCCTCGACGTCCTCGGCCACGATGAGCAGCGGCTTCTTGCTCTGGGCGACCTTCTCGGCCAGCGGGAGGAACTCCGTGACGTTGGAGATCTTGCCTTCGACGATCAGCACGTAGGAGTCCTCGAGGACCGCCTCCATGCGCTCGGCGTCGGTCACCATGTGCGGGGACAGGTAACCCTTGTCGAACTGGAGGCCCTCGGTGAACTCCAGCTCCAGGCCCATGGTGTGGGCCTCCTCGACGGTGATGACACCGTCCTTGCCGACCTTCTCGAACGCCTCGGCGATCAGCTCGCCGATCTGGCCGTCCTGGGCCGAGATGGTCGCGACATGCGCGATCTCGCCCTTCTCCTCGACATCGCGCGCGACCTTCAGCAGCTGGTCGGAGACATACGACGCGGCCGCGTCGATGCCGCGCTTGAGCGAGAGCGGCGACGCGCCGGCGGCGACGTTGCGCAGACCCTCGCGCACGAGCGCCTGCGCCAGCACGGTGGCCGTGGTGGTGCCGTCGCCCGCGATGTCGTTGGTCTTGGTGGCGACCTCCTTGGCCAGCTGAGCACCCAGGTTCTCGTACGGGTCCTCGAGCTCGACCTCGCGGGCGATCGTCACACCGTCGTTGGTGATGGTGGGCGCGCCGAACTTCTTGTCGATGACGACGTTGCGGCCACGCGGGCCGATCGTCACCTTCACGGCGTCCGCAAGGGCGTTGACGCCGCGCTCCAGAGCGCGGCGCGCGTCCTCTTCGAACTCCAGGATCTTCGTCATGAAAGTCCTCTCGATCTACCGGACGCACTACCGCGCGTCCGCTCACAACACGTCCGCCCCGGCCACCCCTCAAGGGATGACCGGGGCGGATGCATCACGTCAGGCGTGATTACTTCTCGATGACCGCGAGTACGTCGCGAGCCGAGAGAACGAGGTACTCCTCGTTGTTGTACTTCACCTCGGTCCCGCCGTACTTGCTGTAGAGCACGATGTCGCCCACGGCGACATCGAGCGGAATCCGCTTCTTGCCCTCGTCGTCCCACCGGCCCGGGCCTACGGCAAGGACAGTCCCCTCCTGGGGCTTCTCCTTGGCCGTGTCTGGAATGACCAGGCCCGACGCGGTGGTCTGCTCGGCCTCAAGCGGCTGGACCACGATGCGGTCCTCGAGCGGCTTGAGAACAACCTTGGTGGCGGTCGTCACGATCTGACCTCCCCTTCGATTGCGATCCTCGGCTGGCCGGATGGACCAGCCGCACGTTTGTAAAGAGGCGACCCTGGTCCGGCCTGTCGTCGCGGGTGCCAGCCCGGCCTGGTCGCTGTGTTGGCACTCTCATGATGAGAGTGCCAATCACGAACAGTATGCCGTGCTCCGGACCTCGTCAACATGGTGCCTATGGCCGCCGTGTTTCCTGGCCTCGCTCCGTTCATGGGCTCGCTCCGCTCGCCGGCGAGCGGGCGCCTTGACGCGGCGGCTTCCCTCGTCGCTCCGGTCGCAAGCTCCCTGCGCTCCTCAGTCCAGCCACCGCGCGCCCGCTCGCGGCGCCCATGTCCACGGTCTCGGCTCTACGGCGGGAGGTGGGAACCATTGATCATTTGGGCTCGGCACATATAAAGAGGATCCCGTGCCGCAAGATCTTATTGTATATGGCGCGGTCGATTGTTCGACAATGATCTCGGTGGCCCGACAAACGCCAAGTCATGACGGGCAACGCACCATGACCGAGCAAATCCTGCGCCTTTACCGGCGGCACTCTCACTAGGATCACCGAACGGCGGCAACGTCGCATCCGAGGCGCGCGAGACGGATAGGTGTCCAAGACGTGCAGATGAATGGGGATCAACGATGGCGGAGGTGGCCTTGCACTGCCCCAAGTGCCACGCTGGAATGGCGAGCTTCCAGCAGAGCGGCATCATGGTCGAGCAGTGCGCCACCTGCAGGGGCGTGTTCCTCACCGAGGCCGGACTCGCCCGCCTCATCGACGTCGGCGGTGCCGGGCACGCAGTGCACGCGGCGCCCGCCGCGCCGGGAGGACCGGCGTTCAACGGCTACCACAGGCAGACCTACGAAGGTCGGCACCGACGTGGCTGAACCGGAGCCCCTGAGCACTGAGGGGGAACTGACAAATTACCCTCCACCTGGACAGCGACCGGCATATCGCGCCACTGGGATAACGTTCCTATTCCGCGCGGAACTTACCGCGTTTTCCCCTCCCGCTTATGCGCACTCTGTTCACGCACTACAGTGAGCTTTTCACGATTCAATGCCGCCGCATTTTTCGCGGTCGGCACACGAAGGAGCGTCGGGTGGAAACGAATCACAACTTCCTGCAGACGGGGGGTCAGCCGGTCTCTGACCGGATGCGGGAGTTGCTCGCCCGTGCGGCGCAGGACAACGTGTACGAACAGCGCTCACAGGGTCAGGTGCTGGACGAGATACGCCAGCGGCTTGAAGGCATGGAGTGGCTGCTCCGCGAGGTCCGGGAGCGCGAGCTCAGCGGTCTGACCGGCCAGCTGGACAGCGTACGGGGTCAGGTCGACGAGCTCTCCGCCAAGCCGCCGGAGTGGGCGGAGGGTCTCGCCGAGCACATCGAGGCCGTCGGGGAGCGGGTCAAACCCGTGGCCGAGCTGCCCGCCCTGTGGGCCGACGTCGGGGTCGTCGCAGAGAACGTCGACGAAGGGCTGTCCCGGCTGCAGTCCGTCATCGACTCCGCGCAGCACCTCGTCGACGCCACGCAGCAGGCGACGCAGCACATGGAGGACATGGGCAAGCGGCTGGACAAGCTGCAGGGCAGCATGGAGGCGGCATCCGTCCGCTTCAACCGCCTGGACAAGTCCCTGGCCGAACTGGGGCATCGGACGGAGAAGCTCGAGCACTCCATCACCGGGGTCGGCACCAGGGTCGACCAGTCGCTGAGCGAGATGGGCGAACGGATCGAGCAGGGTCTGGACGCCGTCAGCGGCCGGGTCGAGGGCGTGAGCGGCCGGCTCGACGGAGTCGACGGCAGCCTGGACGGGATCGACGGCCGGCTAGAGGGGTTGTCGGGCCGGTTCGACGGGCTGGACGGCAAGCTGGAAGGCGTCACGGGCCGGGTCGACTCGGTCAGCCAGCGCATCGGCCAGCTCCCCGCCGCACTCGAGATCGGCGAGCTGCACCGCAAGCTCACCGAGCTGGTCAAGCGGCCCTACACCGACCACGGCGACCGCTTCGACGCGCTGGAGAAGCGGCTCACCGAGGCCGTCGACCCGCTCATCGACGAGCTGCGGGCCCGTCCCGATCGGGACGAGGTCAAGGACATGATGTCCAAGATCGCGGAGTCCGCCTACGGCGACGTCACCAGGCGCCTGGACGAGTTCTCCCGCCGCTTCGAGAGCGTGCACGAGGACGCGCGCAAGCGGGTCGAGGGCATCCACGACGAGGTGACCAGGAAGGTCGACACGGCGCTCGAGGAGTTCACCACACAGGTCGACATCGTGTCTCGGCGGGTCGAGTCGGTGCACACCGACGTCACCAAGCAGGTCGAGTCCGTGCACAACGAGATCGCCAAGCAGGTGGGCGGCATCCACGACGACGTCACCAAACGTATCTACGGGATCCACGAGAACGTCACCAAGCAGGTCGACGGAATTCACGAGGACGTCACCAAGCGGGTCGAAGGCGTCCACGAAGAATTCGCCAAGCGGAGCGAGTCGGTGCAGGACGAGGTCGGCAGACGGCTCGACGGTGTGCAGGACCAGGTCGGCAGAAAGGTCGACTCGGTGCACGAGGACGTCAGCAAGCGCATGACGGCCGTCCACGAGGATGTGCTCAAGCGGCTGACCACGTTGGAGGAGACCATGCTCGCACTCGCCGAGGCGCTGC
>NZ_JABVEB010000030.1 GCF_014323665.1 Actinomadura sp. HBU206391
GGGGCCGCCTTGCGAAGCCGTTCAGTTCAGGATCTTGAGCGCGTCGACGATCGCGACCGACGTCGTCCTGCTCACGATCCTGGTGGTGTGGGTGCCGGCGGCCAGCCCGGTCCTGCGGTAGACCACCTGCTGCGCCTGCCGGTGAACGTGTACTGGGCGACCGCGCCGTTGGTCGTCGTGTGGTGGGTGTCGTCGTTGTAGTCGCCGTATCCACGGTTGGTGGTGGAGTACCAGTTGGCGTCGTAGCTCACCGCGCAGGCCAGACATCGGATGATATGTCGTTCCACGCAAGAGCGCCGGGCGCCGTCCGACGTTCGAAATCCCTGTCGCACCGACCAGCCTCACGAGGGACCGTCGACCGAATCCGCAACCTCCTCGTCATCGTCTGCTCCGAGGACGATACGTCCACTGAGGGCCAGAGAAAAACTCATCCGATGTATTTTGCGACCATGGCCCTCGCTGGCCCGCTTCGCTCATCGTCGGCCGGTGGCTCCCCCTGGACGGATCCGCGATTCAGCGGGATCATGAGGACTCGCCAAAGGCGACCGCGCGGAGGCAGCCGTTAAGACGTCGCAGCGATCGGCGTACGTCGCTCGCTTCCAGCGCACCGCCGCCGTTCTGCAGATCGCCGCCGGGTTCGGTCTGGTCGCCGGCTGCTGGACTCTCGCCCAGGCCGGCCTGTTCCACGGCCACCGTGCGGTCGCGCTGGGCCTGTTCACGCTCGTCGTCGCCCCGGTCACCATCGGGATCGGCGCCACTCGGCTGATCCGCGGACTGACCAGCGACTGGGTCGCACTGGCAGTCGATGCCGACGGGATCTACTTCGGCGCGCAGGCCCGCGAGTCGCCGAGGTGGTTCTCATGGGATGAGGTGAGTGCGCTCGTCCTGTTCGCTCGGCGCGGTGAGTTCATCCGGGGCACGGTCAGATGCGTGGGAGTACGCCTGCACCCCAGCGCCCCCGACTCCCCGGAGCGTTACCTCAGTGACCTCGCCCTGACCCTGGACCGGTCTGACCTATCCGGCCGCCAGCGCGCCGAACTGAACGAGCTCCGCCGGTTCGATCTGGAGGCCGCGGTCAGCTTTCACACCGAGGCCCGGGGCTGGTGGCGTCGGCCGTCCCGGCTACGGGCGGCGATGCGCGCGCATGCCCCCGGAGTGCCCGTCATCAGGGCCCACTACGACGGTTACTACGACCTGGTCGGCTGGCGGGCCGGCCGCGAACGGCTGCGCGAGCTGGCGGCGAGCATGGACTCATCACCACCCTCGCGGAAACGACCGGAACCCGGTTCCGGCTCAGAGTCCGTGGAGCACTGACACAGGCCGTCCGTCGGCCACCAGGCCCGACCACCGTCACCGGGAATCGGAGGCGTCCCCGTCGAGACGACGGTGGAACAGCATCCGGTCAGCCGACGGGCCGTCGTAGCCGGCGATCGGTCCGGTGACGGTGAACCCCATGGCCTCGTGGAACGCTACCGAACCGTGGTTGCTCGGCGAGGTGATCGCCCGGACGACGGATCGTCCATCGGCCCTGGCCAGCTCGAAGAACCGGGTGTAGAGCCTGCGCGCCAACCCGCCGCCCCGGAACCGGGGGGCGATGCCCACGAAGTGGATGTAGGCGCCCGTGTCCGACGACGGCGACAGGATGCCGACCAGGAACCCGGCCAGTTCGTCTCCCTGTTCGGCGACGAGGCTGGTCCGGAAGAAGTGATCGAGGAACAACCGCGGCAGGGCGGCGTTGATCGGCCGTCCCCACCAGTCGTCCACGACCGGGGCGATGCGGTCATAGTCGGCCGGCCGGGCCTGGCGCAGTCGAACGGGCTGGTCCATGCCGCTCAGCATGCCCGGCCGGGTGAGCGGCGCCGCGCCCAGGGTTCAGGTTCCGCCTCGATCCGCCGGCCATCGGTCCTCCACATAGAGGCCGACGAGGGCCGCATGGGAGAGCGGACTGGAGGGGTCGGCGACGTCCCCGTTGGTCGTGTAGTCGAGCAGCACGACGTCGCCGCTGTGGCTCAGCTCCTTCAGGTCGGCGACGAGGTCGGCGGTCCGGTTCTCCAGCATCCACCGGTACGTCGGCAGATAGATCCGCCGCCGCGCCTCCTCGTACGACAAGAGCGTCTCCCCGCGCAGGCCGGCGCGGTGGCCGAGCACGCCGCCGTACTTACGCACGGTGCGCTTCAACCCCTTCATCGACGTGATCTTCAGCTTGGCCTCGTCGACGTCGGCCGTCGCGAAGACCTTGAGCGCCTGCCAGATGCCTTCGACCGACTGCCCGGTCACGCCGGGCGAGAACGGCACCGGGATGTCACCGTGCGGATAGAAGGGGCTGAGACGCACCCACGGGGGCTCGGCGCGCGAGGTGACATCAAGGATCACCGCCCCCGGATGAGCCGCCTCGATCGAGACTCTCGACCGGCGTCGACCGGCGATGTGGATCGGCATGGGCCGCCTGCCCTTCCGCTGTCATGGCTCTCTCGCGAGGGAGCATCTCAGCCGGGTCCGACATCGCCCACCGCCGAACGCCGTGCCCGCGGACGCGGCCGTCCGCCGCTGACCCTTCGTTGACTTGCGGCGTGTCGTTGGTCGGCGCACCCCGTCCACCAACGACACGCCGCAACTCAACGTGCCGTGGCGGGCTCGGCGGTTTGCTCGCCGCGCGTCAGGTCACCACGGCACGATCGCCTCGGCGACATGGCCGTCGTGGACGTACTCGGCACCGGCGAAGGAACCGGTCGGGCCGTCAGACCCCAGCAGCGCCAGCCTGACCGGAACGTCGGCGCCCTGCTCGACGGTCAGCGCACCCCTGTGGTCGTTCAGATCGGTGGCGACATAGCCCGGATTCACCGCGTTGACCAGGATCCCGTCATCGGCCAGCGCTTTCGCATAGACCAAGGTCAGCGCATTCAGCGCGCTCTTGGACGAGCTGTACGCGAGCAGGGCGTGATCGGCGATCATGGACGAGAAATCGCTCAGTAGCCGCAGCGAGCCGAGGGGGCTGGACATGTTGACCACCCGCGCGGCGGGCGACCTCCGGAGCAACGGGACGAAGGCGTGCGTCATCGCCACCACGCCGAACACGTTGACCTCGTACGTCCGGCGGACCTGCGCCGCGGTCACGTCCGGCACCGCGTCCCCCCACTCGACCGCGATCCCCGCGTTGTTGACGAGAGCGTCCAGCCGGCCGAACTCGTCGGCGACGCGCTCAACGGCGACCTCGATCTGCGCCTGATCGGTGACGTCCAGCCGCAGGTACCGGACGTCGCCACCGTCTCGGGACAGCTCCCGCGCGGCGTCCCGCCCGCGGTTCTCATCCCTCGCCCCCAGATAGACGACCATGCCCTCTGCGGCGAGCCGGCGGACGATCTCCCGTCCGATTCCCTTGTTGGCTCCGGTCACGAGGGCGATCTCGCCGGCGTGTGCGTTCACCATGCCTCACCTCTGCTCGTCGTTTCGGTGTCGGCTCCATCCGAGCAGCCGGACCCATGAGCGGGGAAAGACAGAATGGGTGGCCTCTTATACCGTCAAGGTATGGACGATTTCGAAGTGCGCGAACTGCGCTATTTCGTCGCCGTGGCAGAGGAGCTCAACTTCTCGCGCGCCGCCGAACGCCTGGGGATGGCGCAGCCACCACTGTCCAGGGCGATCCGCCAGATGGAGCGGCGGCTCGGGGCCGACCTCTTCGAGCGTGACACCCGCCGAGTCGCCCTCACCTCCACCGGAGCGACCTTGCTCGGAGAGGCGCGGCACGCACTCGATGTCATGGCCGGCCTGTCCCGCCGGACTCGCCGGGCCGCACTTCCCAGGCAGACCCTCGTCGCGACGGCCAAGCCGGGAATGGCGGCCGGGATGCTGCGGCGGATCGTGGACGCCTACACCGCGCTGCCCGGCGCGGCCCAGGTCGAGATCATCGTCAGCGCCTACCGGCAGCAGGCCGAGATGGTGCGCGACGGGCGCGCCGACGTGGCACTGCTGAGCGTGCCCTTCGACCGGCGCGGGCTCGATGCCGAACCACTGACCCTCGAACCGAGGGTGGCCGCACTGCCGAGAGACCATGAACTAGCTCTACGCCCCGAGCTGCACTGCCGTGACCTCACCGGCCTGCCCATGCCGCAGTGGCCGGAGGCGAGCCTGGCCGAACGCCTGCACGCCACTGGCCGGGACGCCCGCGTCGTGCTCGGCACGGTCGCCGGACCGGACGACGTCCCGGCCGGCCCCGTCGTCCTCGACAGCGCCCAGTTGCTCGAAGTGGTCAGCCTCGGGCAAGCGGTCGCCCTGATCCCCCGGTTCCTGGCCACGGACAACCCGCGCCCCGACATCGCCTACCGGCCGGTCATCGACGCCAGCCCGTACACCATCGCGATCGCGTGGCCGGAAGGCGCGAGCGCACCGGCGATCGCGCTCTTCGTCCGAACCGCGATGGACGTCGCGGAACGCGAACCCAGTGTGGGACGCCCCGCGACCGCCGAGGATGTGGTGTTCGCGTCCTGAGCGCCCTGCCGACGTCGCTCACGGAGAACTCCCGCCCGCGGTATCCCACCGAGCCCGATCGCATGCGACCGGTCGCCCGCAGACGCGGCCGACCGGCGCCGCCCCTTCGTTGACTTGCGGCGCGTCGTTGGTCGGCGCGCCCGTCCACCAACGACACGCCGCAACTCAACGGGTGCCGTGGTTGGCGCGGAGGATCGCTACCGCGCGTACGGTGGCCCACCCCCGCCAGTCGAGGGCCCCTGCCGGGGACTGGGAGATCCAGTCCACGATCCAGCCGCCGTCGCTCTGCTGCTCGGACGCGAGCCGGGCGAGCTCGGCGGCGATCACCTCGGGCGCGAACAGGTCACGCAGCGGCCCGACGGGGTGCGGCGAGAAGTCCAGCGGGCGGGTCGCCTCGCCCTCCGCGCCGCCTTCGACCGGCAGCACCCCGGCGGCGGGCAGGAACCGGCCGAGCCGCGCGAGTTCGGCGGCGGCGCCGGGCAGCAGCTCGTGCACCGCGTCGAGGAACCGCAGTACGAAGACGAACTCGATGGCATGGCGCGGTGCGTCCAGTTCGACGATCTTTCGCAGGCAGTAGTCGCTCGCACCCACCAGCCACAGGTGACGGCGGAGTTCCTCGTCGTGCCGGGCCATGCTGTGGGCGGTGGCGGCCAGCATGGCCGTCGCGTGCAGCGACGATTCCAGCGGATCGGCCCCGAGCCACCAGGGGGCGGTGCCGACGACCTCGTCCTCGGGGATCGGAAGGGCGAACGGCAGGCCGCCGTCGGCCAGGGTGATCGAGCCGAGCCAATCGAACAGCCGCCTCGCGTCGTCGGCGCCGGCCGGCCCGACCTCCTCCAGCACCTCGAACGCGTGCAGCGCCGCACCGGGCTGGCTGCCCCGAGCGCGTAGATCAGGTTCCAGTCCCCATCCGTAACCGCCGTCGGCGTTGCGGTAGGCGGCCAGCGCCGACAGCACGTCTTCGGGCCGGCACCGGTCCAGCTTGAGGTCGAACCGGCGACGGTCGAGGAGTCGTGCGTTGGTGGCCATGAAGGCCGACGCGACGGCCAGATAACTCTCCATGCCGCCAATGATGGTGGACCGGTCCCGGCCAGGGCTTGTAGGAATCAGTCATGTCGGCGACCGGCGATCAGAGGCCGCCCGATCAGATCACCCCGATCAGATGGCCCTCGATCGGATGACCACGACTCAGATGACCCCGACTCAGATGACCCCCGATCAGATGACAAAGGGCGACAGGATCGGCAGCGACTTGGCCGCCGCCTCGACCACCGCCTGCGCCTTAGGCAGGTCGTCCATGACCGTGTCCTCGTCGAACCAGGTGCCTTCGGTCGGGTACTCGGCGTCGTGCCGAGCCGTCCGGATCCGGTCCACGGGCCGGAGTATGGCCCCCATCGTGGCGCCGAACTGAGCCTTCACCGCACGCTGTACGGCGAGATGCCCGCCCGTGGTCGTCGCCCGCAGCCCCTGTGTCTGCAGCAGTGCCGCGAGCGCCTTGCGCACAGCGTCATGGAGCGCGGCATAGGCGAGATAGGGGTCGTCGGCGGCCAGGAGCTTCACGCTGCGGAGGTGCTGCCGTGCGGTGGCGAGCAGGCGTTCCGCCAGTTCCGCGTCCGCCACGACCTGCGTGAGCTCGCGCCGGTCGAGCATGCCGAGGATCTCCTCGCGGCCTCTCTCCCAGCTCCCCACCACTACGCCCTCGCCCTGTCCCCTACTCTGCTGCTTCGATCACCGGAACCCGCGGCCGATTCCGCAGTTCCACCAGGAACGCATCATCGTCGCCACGCCATCGCTCAGGGGAGACTACGACAATGTTGATCTCTCGGCCGAGGCGCTCTCTGGCTCGCTGCACCGCGTCGTGCAGATCGTCGCGGTCGGGCCGGCCGACGACGAGAAGGTCGATGTCCACCGGCGACGGCCCTGGCTCGCCGAGTGCGCGCGCCGCCCACGAGCCGAAGACGTCGGCCTGACCGATCCCTTCGACGGAGGCCAGCTCTTCGGCCAGCACGGCCGCCGGGCCCAGCGTGATGGTCACCAGATCCCGCAAGGGGGCGTAGAAGGGCGCGTTCTCGTTGGCCCGGACTAGCTTGGTGCGCCCGACCCTGCGGCTGGCGAGCACGGCGGCCCGCTCCAGCCTGCTGACCTCGCGGGCCATGTTCCCGCGGTTCACCCCCACGGCGGCCGCCAGGTCGACGACCGACTGTTCCCCGCCGCCGACATAGACCCGGACCAGGACCGCCGCGGTGAGCCTGGACCGGAAGAGCGGAAAGACCGCCGGCGCGTGCTGTCGCAAGCAGATCACTCCCCGGCTCGTGCCGTGTGGATGTCACCACCGACTCATGATGCCAATGACACATCTTATGATGCGTTGTTGGCAACACAAGGACGCTCGCACGGTCACGGTCACGGTCGCGGTAGCGGTCGCGGCAATCCTCCCGCGCTTGCGCGGCGTCCCCCGTGATCATGCACTTATTCACCACCACACCACCCCCGGACGGGTTGGCGAGCGCGACTCAACTGCATGATCACGGCTTAGGAAGGCGCAGAGAGCGACGAAGGACGGCAGAGGAAGACCGCGGACCTACCACCCGCGGTTGCGTGGTGTCCCCCGTGATCATGCAGTTAGTCGCTGCCGCAGCACCCCCGGGCGGGCGGGCCAGCGCGACTTAAGTGCATGATCACGGCGGAGGTGGGTGCGGAGAGCGGCCACTACCGCATCGCCTTCTCCACCGCGGCTCCGTGCTCTCCTCGGTGATGACGTCGCCCGGCGACGCGCTGCGGCAGGTCGGTGAACATGTTCAGGGGGGCTCCACGGTGCCTGCACTACGGCACCGGCGGCTTCGTCGCCGACTTCTGGTCCCGCGAATCCTCTCTCGACCGGAGGAGGTCCGCGGTGGCGGAATCGGCGGGGAAGTACGCCTCGATCGCGATCTCGGCGAGGGTGATGTCCAGCGCGGTGCCGAACGTGGTGATCGCGCTGAAGAAGCTCAGCTCCCGGCCGCCGTCACGGATCCGGATCGGCAGGGCCACCTCGTGCTCGCCGGGCGGCACCTGCTCTTCTGGCAGTACCTGCTCGGGCGACGCCGCCCCGGGGCCGTACGACAGGAGTTCGTCGAGCAGCGCGGCCATCCGGGCGTCTCCCGTCATCTGCACCTGTCGGGCCAGCCGGGTGAGCAGGAAGGCGCGCACCTCGGGCAGGTTGATCACGCGGGACGCGAAGCCGCGCGGATGCAGACCGAGCCGCATCATGTTGACCGGAGGCTCCAGCAGCCCGGGATCGACACCGTGCAGGAAGACCTCGGCCGCCGAGTTGGCGAGCACGAGATTCCAGTGGCGGTCCACCGCGAGCGCCGGATAGGGCTCGTGGCCCCGTACGATCCGTTCCACGGCCTGCCGGGCCGCCGCCATGTCGGGGCCGTCGAAGGGGCGCTCCTGGTAGACGGGGGCGTAGCCGGCGGCCACCAGCAGCCGGTTGCGCTCCCTCAAGGGCACTCCCAGGTGCTCGGCCAGGTGCAGCACCATACGGCGGCTGGGGACGGTCCGGCCGGTCTCCACGAAGCTCACGTGCCGCGACGAGACCCCCGCCTCGTTTGCGAGATCGAGCTGGCTCAGCCGCCGCCGGCGACGCCAGTCACGGAACAGCTCGCCGACGGGAGGCGACATGTTCTCGGTCATCCGCCCTCCCGCCACAGACGATCATCCCGCGACGATCACCGCACCGAGACGATCAACTCCCCCGAGACGCTAGCCGCCCGCCGCGCGGCGCCGCCATTACATCCCAGGTAATCGACGCCATGACCCGTGCCTGCGAACGTTGCCGCCATGACAAGCGATACGACGAACGATATGAGCCAGGAGCGGCCCGAGGCCGGGCGGGCCGAGCGGAACAGGCGGCTCGCGCTGCACGCCTTCGCGGAGTTCGCGAAGGGCAACGTGGACATCCTGCGGACGGCGCTGCACGAGGACTTCATCGAGCACAGCCCAGGAAACCCTTCCGGCCGCGACGCCTTCACCGAGTTCATGAAGAACGGCCCGGTGACCGGCGCCCGGCTGGAGCTGAAGCGGGTCATCGCCGACGACGATCACGTCGTGATGCACTACAACATGATCAAGCCTGGCGAGACGCTCGGCACCGCGGTGGTCGACATCTGGCGGATGCGGGACGGGCTCATCACGGAGCACTGGGACGTTCTGCAGCCCGTACCGGATCCGGCCGAGACGCCAAATGGCATGTTCTGAACCGGCGAATCGGCGGCCGGTTCACCCGCCCCGCGCTCAGGTGCGGCGTCGGCCGAGCAGCCCGGACGGGTCGATGTCGACGGGGAACGGTCGCGTGAGGTGGATCGTGCTGTGCGAGACGCCGATCTGGGCGTACGCGCCGTCCTCAAGCCGGAACGCGGTCAGTTTCGGAGCGGGGAGGAGTTCGAGAACCCAGTAGTCCTCGATCCCTACTTCGGCGTACGCCTCGAGCTTCTCCCCGAAGTCCCGGTTGCAACTCTGCCTGCTGCCGCTGATCTCCACGGCCAGGACGACGTCGGCCGCGTCGTACTCCTGTGGCTGGGCGTCGAACGCGTCTCCGGTCACCACGACGACATCGGGAACCTTGAGCCAGTCGGCCCGGCGGCCGGTGGCGGTGTCCACCTCCTGGACAACGCCGAGATCGAGGCCGACCTTCTCGATCGCCTCCTCCAGCAGGTTGGCGATCCGACGCGAGGCGACCTGATGCGCGGATGAAGGGCGGGGGCTCACGATCAGAACCCCATCGTCGATCTCATACCGGTGGAACTCGTCTTCCGGGAGCCTGCGGAGGTCGTCAACGGTCCACGGACCGTGACGTTCCGTCAACGATAGCGACACAGCGTGTCCTCCCTCGCCTGTTCGCGCACACCCAGCGTAGTTCGATTAGCGCCGCCGTAGGGCGGCAAGAGCAACGAGGCCCCGCACTCTCGTGCGGGGCCTCGCCGTCGTGCTCTTGAGCTCGTCGTGCTGCGGGCTCAGTCCTTGTTGAAGTTGATCGTGTCGTCGACCGACGCGCCCACGGTGGGCAGCGCGTCCGGGACGCCGGTCGGCTTGGGCTCACCCCGGAAGGTGAACTTGGCCGTCTCACCGGTGCCCTCGACACCGACGATCACGATCTGGCCGGCCTTGAGCTCGCTGTAGAGGATCTTCTCGGACAGGTTGTCCTCGATCTCCCGCTGGATCGTGCGACGCAGCGGCCGGGCGCCGAGCACCGGGTCGTAACCCCGCTCGGCGAGCAGGTCCTTGGCGTCCTGCTGCAGCTCGAGACCCATGTCGCGGTCCTTGAGCCGCTCGTCGACCTTGGCGATCATCAGATCCACGATCTGGATGATCTCCTTCGGCGTCAGCTGGTGGAACACGACCGTGTCGTCGACGCGGTTGAGGAACTCGGGCCGGAAGTGCTGCTTGAGCTCCTCTTCGACCTTGGACTTCATCCGGTCGTAGTCGCCCTGCTCATCGTTCTGCCGCGCGAACCCCATGGACTGGCCCTTGGAGATGTCCCGGGTGCCCAGGTTCGTCGTCATGATGATGACGGTGTTCTTGAAGTCCACGACCCGGCCCTGAGCGTCGGTCAGCCGACCGTCCTCGAGGATCTGCAGCAGCGAGTTGAAGATGTCCGGGTGGGCCTTCTCGATCTCGTCGAACAGCACGACCGAGAACGGCTTGCGCCGCACCTTCTCGGTGAGCTGGCCGCCCTCTTCGTACCCGACGTAGCCGGGCGGGGAGCCGAACAGCCGCGAGACGGTGTGCTTCTCCATGAACTCGGACATGTCGAGCTGGATGAGGGCGTCCTCGTCACCGAACAGGAACTCGGCCAGCGTCTTGGACAGCTCGGTCTTACCGACACCGGACGGACCGGCGAAGATGAACGAGCCACCCGGACGCTTGGGGTCCTTCAGGCCGGCGCGGGTACGGCGGATCGACTGCGACAGCGCCTTGATCGCATCGTTCTGGCCGATGACGCGCTTGTGCAGCTCCTCCTCCATCCGCAGCAGCCGGGCGGACTCCTCCTCGGTGAGCTTGAAGACGGGGATGCCGGTGGCCGTCGCCAGAACCTCGGCGATCAGCTCCTCACCCACCTCGGCGACGATGTCCATGTCGCCGGCCTTCCACTCCTTCTCCCGCTGCGCCTTCTGACCCAGCAGCTGCTTCTCCTTGTCCCGGAGCGCGGCCGCCTTCTCGAAGTCCTGGGCGTCGATCGCCGATTCCTTCTCCCGGCGAACGTCGGCGATCTTCTCGTCGTACTCACGCAGGTCCGGCGGCGCGGTCATCCGGCGGATGCGCATCCGCGAACCGGCCTCGTCGATGAGGTCGATCGCCTTGTCCGGCAGGAACCGGTCGCTGATGTAGCGGTCGGCGAGCTGCGCGGCCGCGACCAGCGCGCCATCGGTGATCGAGACGCGGTGGTGGGCCTCGTAGCGGTCCCGCAGACCCTTGAGGATCTCGATCGTGTGCGACAGCGACGGCTCGGCAACCTGGATCGGCTGGAAGCGCCGCTCGAGGGCGGCGTCCTTCTCCAGGTGCTTGCGGTACTCGTCGAGCGTCGTCGCACCGATCGTCTGCAGCTCGCCACGGGCCAGCATCGGCTTGAGGATGCTGGCGGCGTCGATCGCGCCCTCGGCGGCGCCCGCACCCACCAGGGTGTGGAGCTCGTCGATGAACAGGATGATGTCGCCGCGGGTGCGGATCTCCTTGAGGACCTTTTTCAGCCGCTCCTCGAAGTCACCCCGGTAGCGCGAACCGGCCACCAGAGCGCCCAGGTCGAGGGTGTAGAGCTGCTTGTCCTTGAGCGTCTCGGGCACCTCGCCCTTGACGATCTTCTGGGCAAGGCCTTCAACGACGGCGGTCTTGCCCACGCCGGGCTCGCCGACCAGCACCGGGTTGTTCTTGGTGCGGCGGCTGAGGACCTGCATGACCCGCTCGATCTCCTTGTCCCGGCCGATGACCGGGTCGAGCTTGCCCTCACGGGCCGCCTGAGTGAGGTTGCGGCCGAACTGGTCGAGAACCAAGGAGGTCGAGGGAGCGGACTCGGACGGGCCGCCAGAGGCAGCGGGCTCCTTGCCCTGGTACCCGTGCAGCAACTGGATCACCTGCTGGCGCACCCGGTTGAGGTCCGCGCCGAGCTTCACCAGCACTTGGGCGGCAACGCCCTCACCCTCTCGGATCAGACCCAAGAGGATGTGCTCAGTGCCGATGTAGTTATGACCAAGCTGCAACGCCTCGCGCAACGACAGCTCAAGAACCTTCTTGGCGCGTGGCGTGAAGGGGATGTGCCCCGACGGCGCCTGCTGCCCCTGACCAATGATCTCTTCGACCTGCTGACGCACGGCCTCAAGACTGATCCCCAGGCTCTCCAGGGCCTTGGCAGCAACACCCTCACCCTCATGGATCAGGCCCAGGAGGATGTGCTCGGTGCCAATGTAGTTGTGGTTGAGCATCCTGGCTTCTTCCTGAGCCAGGACGACAACCCGCCGCGCGCGGTCGGTGAACCTTTCGAACATGTCGTCGCTCCTCACAGAGCGGTCGGACCGGGTCCGGGATGTCCGGCCTTGTCCTTCCGCATGCTAGCCCGCCCCGAGGAGGTCCGCCCGGTGCACTCTCACCGAGAGACGTTCCCCAGCTAAGCTCTGTTCATCCTCATCCAACTACCGCATCGGTGCGTCATGTTCCCGCTACGCCCCAAGCGAACGTCGGTTCCGGCTTGGGGACGCGCCCGGGGGACGCCCCACGCGGCGCCGGCGAGAGACCGGCCATCCCTGACACTCCTCACCACGACCGAACGGCCCGCCTACCTGAACGAGGTGGCGGGCCGTTCGCGGCTGTCAAGCTCTCAGTGAGCGGCCTCGTACTGTTCCACGACGGATGCCGGGATACGACCACGCTCGTTGACCTTGATGCCACGCGACTTCGCCCATGCGCGTATATCCGCGCTGCGCTCACGACTGGACGCACCGCGGGTACGGCGACGCCGGGCGGCGCCAGCCTTCCGCGCATGGTCCACGAACGGCTGCAGTGAATCCCGCAGCCTCTTTGCGTTGGAACCACTGAGATCGATCTCATAGGTGGCGCCATCGAGCGAGAACGACACGGTCTCGTCCGCCTCGCCACCGTCGAGGTCGTCGACGAGAAGCACCTGAACCTTCTGTGCCATGGGGACAGACCTTTCCGCCGGAGCAAACTGCATTCGCATCTCAAAGATATACCGTTGTGCTTGCGGATGACAATTCAGGGTCCCGTACGGAGTTTCCATCCGAGTGCGCGGTAACGCAACGTAATCAGACCAACGAATCCCGTCTTACTCTCCAGGAGACCCGTTCTCACCATGGGACGGGTGATACGTGTTGCCGCTGAACTCGCCCGTAGCCGTCAGAACGCCGCCAGAAGACCAAGGTGCAGAAGAGGTGGTACGCGGTGGGTGCCTCGTAGGCAATTGTCCTGTGCCTCCGCACAAGCGCCGCGATGCCCTGTGAGATCACTCCGAAGCAAGCGATTTCCACCGCCTGCGCAGGAGCGTCACCGGACGGGCGCGGGCCACCGACGCAGTGATTCTCGGGCACCGCAGGCGCAGAAAATACCGGTTCCAACGTCCCCTTAACCGGTGCCCAACATGTCCGCTCGATCCCTATTAAGCCCTACGCGGCAAGGCTTAGCGGCCAGTCCTCACCCGTACGACGAACGTACGGGCGACCCGGTCGTGCAGCGCCTGTCGCCGGGGCCGCTCGAACAGCAGGGCCGCGTTGCCGACCCAGAAGAGCCCGGCCATCACGCCGAGGACCGGCACCGGGCGCGCGGCGATGGGCAGCGCGTAGACGGCCGATCTGAGGACGGCGCGCCCGACGCCCAGCCGGCCCTCCTCGGGCCCCTCGGGGCCGGCGGGGACCACGGCCACGCCGGCCAGCCGTTTGCCGAGCGTCCGGCCCCACCGTGCGAGCTGCACGGATTCGTAGACGAGTAAGAGCCCGGCCAGTCCTACCGAGGCCACGATCTCAGCGGTGACCTGCGGCAACGTGGCCCGCGCGATCAGTACCACCGGCAGGCCGACGACGAGCGTGTCGACGATCCGGGCGAGGAGGCGCTGCCCCGGGTCGGCCATCTCGCCGACCCCTGGGACAGGGCTTCCGGCGGCCGGTCCGGCTACTCCCACTCGACTCGATCGTCGATCACAACGGTCCCGGCGAAACGGTCGTGCACCGATTGGTGCAGCGGCCGGTCCCAGATCGCCCACAGATACGCCACCAGGGTTCCGAGCGACACCAGCAGCAGCCCGTAGGCCGCGAAGTCGAAGACCTTCACCGTCAGGATGAGGAAGAAGAAAAATCCCAATTGGTAGCCGACGTGGTTGATCGCCGGCCGCCAGACGGCGGTGAAGACGTCCAGCGGATCACCCGCCGGGTCCACCTTTACGACACGCAGACCGAACCACCGTTTGCCGAGGGTCTGTCCCCACACGGCGAGCTGGACCGCCTCATACAGGAAGGGCAGAACAGACAGGACCGTGAACAGGACGAAGATGATCGGCCAGGTCCAGACACCGCCCTCGTCCTTGGCCTTGCTGCCCGCACTGTCCAGGCCCAGGGCGCCGATCGCAATCGGGAGAATGAGCGCGAATCCGAAAACAGCGACGAGTGCGTTGTCCATGACCCGCGCGCCGGCGCGGCGGTGAATGGGCGCCAGCGGTAGATCCCCCGCGGGGGAGGGCTCAGCGGGATATGAACCGTACGAGTCGTACGACGCTTCGTGCCCGTAGTGATGCTGCCGCTGGGGCTCACCGTGCGAGGGAGGCTGACCGTACATCGAGGCTCCGTAAGGCGGCCGTCCCGACCGCTGGGGCGAGTGCGGGCGCCCGCCATAAGGGGGTTCACTCATCTTCATCCTCCAAGCGGAGCAACATCCGGGTATTCCCCAACGTATTAGGCTTCACCCGGTCAAGGTCGAGAAACTCCGCCACACCTTCGTCATAAGAACGGAGAAGCTCCTCGTAGACCTCAGGGGAAACCGGGGTCCCGTGGATCGGCTGGAAACCGTGTCGCACGAAGAACCCCACCTGGAACGTCAGGCAGAACACCCGGCGCACGCCTAGTTCACGAGCGGTCTCGAGGAGACGGTTCACGATACGGTGCCCGATCCCCCGACCGCCACAATCCGGATCCACCGCCACCGAACGGACCTCGGCAAGGTCTTTCCACATGACGTGGAGGGCGCCGCAGCCGACCACACCGCGCTCCGCGTCGTCGGCGACCCAGAACTCCTGGACGTCCTCGAAGAGCGTCACGACGCTCTTTCTCAGCATCCGCCGTCCCGAACCGGCATAAAGATCGACGAGCCGGCCGATGGCCGGGACGTCAGAGGTGCGCGCCCGCCGGATCGTGACTTCCACAAGCAGGTGAGGTTAGTGCCCCGGAGCGATCGGCCGGACACGAACCGTCCCGCACCCACGGCGCGGGCGATGCCGCGGGACGGCGGCCGTCCGACGGGCCGCACCCGGGCGACGTCGCCGGTCACCGCCCGTCGTCGCTCGTCAACGCTCTTTTACCGCCCGTCGGCAACTAATTACGTGCGGCGATCGATCGAAGTGACCCTGGTACAAACAGGTGCAGGCAACGCGGTTCAGTTTCACATAGGTGATGAACCTCACATCACAGATGAGCGACAAAGGCCAGAGAGTTCAGTCACCACTCCGCTACCACCTGCGATTTCGCATGTTCCGGTTGGCATTCGCTCCAGACTCCGTTAATCTCCAGCGCTGTCATCAGCAGCCACACGAGTGGCTGCAGACCCGCCGAGTCCACGGAGCGCATCCAGCGCTCCGGGAGCCGGGGACCCACCTCCCCTGGGGTGAATCCATGCATGCCCACACGCGTGCCACTGGTAGGGCTGCTCCGGCCCGAACCCGTCAGCTAACCCGGTAGGCGGCTGAGGAGAGGAGTTTTAGTGGAGCCAGCGCGCCCCAAACGCGTGCACGTCGGTCAGCGCGCATCCCGGTCGGAAGCTGCTGCCCTTGGCCGTACCCGGCCTGGGCCGTTCCGGAACCGGATGGTCGCGATCGCCGGCGCTTTTTTTGCGTTCACCCTCGTCCTCCCCAGCGGCGTCGGACATGCCGAGCCCGAGCCGACGGTCAAGGAGCTCAAGGCCCAGGCCACCAAGCTGGCCAACCAGCTCGAACAGCTCTCCGAGCAGTTCAACGGGCTCAAGGTCCGTTTCCAGCAGGCGCAACGCGCCGCCCAGGTCGCCGCGGAGAACGCGCGTCGCCAGGAAGTGGCGCTGCAGGCCGTACAGCAGAAGGTGGGACGCCTCGCGGCCGACAGCTACATGAAGGGCGGCGTGGACGACACCGTCGCCTTCGCCACCGCGCAGGACCCGCAGGCGATGCTCGACCAGGCCGCCACACTGCACTTCTTCGCCGCCCAGGACGGCACTGAGGTCCAGACCCTCGCCCAGGCCATGCAGGCCACCCAGCGGGCTCGTAAGGCCGCTCAGGACCGTGCCAACCAGGCGCAGAGCCTCAAGTCCGAGATCGAGAAAAAGAAGAAGAAGGTCGAGGCGCTCTACGACAAGGTCCGCGGCAAGCTGATCGACCGGGCGCCCGGGCAGCTCGCCAGCCTCCCGGTCACCGGCAACGGCAAGGCCGCCCAGGCACTGCGGCTCGCCATGAGCAAGATCGGCAGGCCGTACGTCTGGGGCGCCGCCGGGCCGAGCACGTTCGACTGCTCAGGCCTGATCATGTGGGCCTACCAGCAGGTGGGCATCAACCTGCCGCACTACACCGGCAGCCAGTGGACCGCCGGCACCCGCATCGGGCGGGACGAGCTCCAGCCGGGCGACCTGGTGTTCTTCTACGCCGACCTGCACCACGTGGGCATGTACGTGGGCGGCGGCAACATGCTCCACGCACCCCAGACCGGTGATGTGGTGAAGATCAGCCCCATGGGCGGCCGGCCCTTCGCCGGCGGCGTCCGGGTGGCCTGAGCCGCTCATCGGCGGACGAACGCACGCGCAGGCGCGCCGAAGCGCGCACGCAGAACGTCGGCGAAGCCCCGGTGGGGCCGGTCTCCCCAGAGACCGGCCCCACCGCACGCCGGTCGGGCTCCGCTTCCCCCGGAAGCGAATGCCCGCAATGCAAGCCGTTCAGCCCCGAAATCAGACCGTTCAGCAGGTGCAGGTCGTTCAGCAGGACCACCGCAGCGGTCCCACCGCTAGATCAGTTGTCTTCGCGCCGCCCACACAACGGCCTCGATAGGGGTGTTGACCTCGAGACGGTCACAGATCGTCCGCAGCCGTCGCCGCAGAGTCCTCGCGCTCAACTCGAGCTTGCGTGCCGCCACATCCGCCGTGACCCCACTGGCGATCTGCGCGAGCAATCTGAGCTCCTCCTCGTTCAGATGTGTGTCATCTGTGCCACGGCGTGTGAGTGTGGCCTGTTCCACTCCGTCCTCCCTCGTCCGCTGTGTTGACCGCGGGGATGCAGCACGTCGCTGCATAGGCACGGGTAGGCCTTGATCGATGCGCAGTTTTTCGGCGAGCCCAGAGTCGGCTGGCCCCAGGCCGGTCATTGGGTTGCGTAGGTGGCCGGAGTCGGCCGTTCGACCGGTCGCGAGGCGTCGTGGGGGAACTCTGGTTAACGGCTCAGGCGTTGGCCCGGCGAGCAGAGGCGCGACCTCGGGTGCACGAGGAGACGCCCCGGTCACGCCGGTGGCGAGGACGTGATCTCCGGGGTGGGTCGTAGTTGCAGCCTTTTCCACCCGTCCCCTCACGTCCGCCGCCCAGACCGAGACCGTGAATCGTTTCAAGCTACGCTTCGGACCGGAACGCTAGGCGGCCAGATCCGGACCGTCAAGCGCTCAAAGATAACAATGTGCGGGCATAAGACTCTGTACAGTTACATAGCACCGCCGGGTTTGTCCCCGGCACCCGGCTAACCTGCGAAAACTCATCGAGATTCGGCGAGGAGTGCGTTGCCGCAAGCCAGCATCCGCGAGGTCGCGAAGCGTGCCGGAGTTTCAGTTGGGACAGTTTCGAATGTCCTAAACCGGCCAGATCTCGTGGCCGAAGAGACCCGTGTTCGAGTCCTTTCAGCGATCGATGAGCTCGGTTTCGTACGGAATGAGTCGGCCCGCAGGCTCCGGCAGGGGCCGCCGGCGCGGAGCCGCGCGTTCGGCGTCCTGATCGAGGACGTCGCCAACCCGTACTACACCGACGTCGCCCAGGGCGCGGAGTCGGCGTTGAACGCTGAGGGCGTCGACGTGATCTGGTGCACGAGCAACGGCTCCGCGGACAAGGAGCACCGCGCCCTGGAACTCCTCGTCGAGCAGCGGGTGGCCGGGGTGCTCATCACGCCGATCGGCCTCGGTGACGACCGGCTCGCCCGGCTGCACGCCCAGGGCATGGCCGTCGTCGTCCTGGATCGCCATCAGCACCCCGCCGACGTCTGCTCGGCCCGGGTCGATCATGTCGCGGGCGGCGAGATCGCCGTCGACCATCTGCTCAGGCTCGGCCACGACCGCATCGCCTTCGTCACCGGCGGACCCGACTCCGATCCGGCCAGGGAACGGCGGGACGGCGCCGTACGGGCGCTGGCCCGGGCCGGGGGAAGGGAACTGGTCTCGGTGGTGGAGGCCACGATGACCGCCACCGCGGGCCAGCAGGCCGCGCGCCGGCTGCTCGACATGGCGCCCGCGCCCTCCGCCGTGTTCTGCGCCAACGACCTGCTCGCGATCGGGGTGATCAACGAGCTGCTGCGATACGGCGTCAAGGTCCCCGAGGAGATCGCCGTGATCGGCTACGACGACATCGAACTCGCCGCGACGGCGGCGGTGCCGCTGACGACGGTGCGGCAGCCCCGGCATGAACTCGGTCGGGCCGGGGCCAGGCTGGCGCTGGCGGAGGCGCGCGAGGGCGTCGACCACCGGCATCGCCACGTCGTTCTGACGCCCGAGCTAATTATCCGTAATTCCGGTTGAATGTCCTCGGCGTCCGTATTACTGATGCCAGTCCGTATTACCGCAAACAGCGCGCTACTCGGGCTTGACGAGCGGGAAGAGGATCGTCTCGCGGATGTTCTTACCGGTGAAGGCCATAATCATCCGGTCGACACCGGCCCCCATTCCGCCGGTCGGGGGCATCGCGTATTCCAGCGCCCGCAGGAAGTCCTCGTCGAGCTGCATCGCTTCGAGGTCACCGCCGGCCGCGAGAAGGGACTGCTCGGTGAGCCGGCGCCGCTGCTCAATGGGATCGATCAGCTCGGAATAGGCCGTGCCCAGCTCGGTGCCGAAACCGATGAGGTCCCACTTCTCCGTGAGCCGCGGATCGTCGCGGTGCTGGCGCGTGAGCGGAGAGGTCTCCAGCGGATAGTCCATGACGAACGTCGGCTGCACGAGCGTGTGCTCGACGAGCTCCTCGAAGATCTCCTGTACGAGGCGGCCCTGACCCCACTTGGGGTCCCACTTGATCGACCGGGCGTCGGCGTACCGGCGGACCTTCTCCAGCGGCGTGCCGGGGTCGACCTCCTCGCCCAGCGCCTCGGAGACCGATCCGTACAGGGTGATCCGCGGCCATGCCTTCAGACCCAGATCGATCTCGTGCCGCTCGGTCTCGCCCCCGCGGCCGGGCCCCACCGGGGCGTCGTGCTCGACCACCGTCGTGCCCAGCGCCGCGACGACCGCCTTCTGGTACATCCGCTGGGTGAGGTCGGCCATGTCGTTGTAGTCGAGGTAGGTGCCGTAGGCCTCGACCATCGTGAACTCGGGGTTGTGCGTCGAGTCCGCGCCCTCGTTGCGAAAGGTACGGCTGATCTCGAAGACCTTGTCGATGCCGCCCACGACGAGCCGCTTGAGATACAGCTCGATCGCGATCCGCAGGTACAGATCCATGTCGTAGGCGTTGATGTGGGTCTTGAACGGCCGGGCCGTCGCGCCGCCGTGGATCGGCTGGAGCATCGGCGTCTCGACCTCGAGATAGCCCTCGTCGTGCCAGAAGTCGCGTACCGCCCGCACCGTGTCGCTGCGCACCCGGGCCAGCCGGCGCGCCTCGTCGTTGACGATGAGGTCGACGTAGCGAAACCGGACCCGGGCCTCGGGGTCGGTCAGCCCGGCGTGCTTCTCCGGCAGCGGCCGCAGGCACTTGGAGGTGATCGCGAAGCCGTCCGCCATGATCGACAGTTCGCCGCGCCGTGAGGTGATGACCTCGCCCTCGACGCCCACGTGGTCGCCGAGGTCGACGTCCCGCTTCCACGCCTCGAGCACCTCGGTGCCGACGCTCGCCAGCGACAGCATGATCTGGATGTCGCCGCTGCCGTCGCGGATGGTGGCGAAGCACAGTTTCCCGGTGTTGCGCGCGAGGATCACGCGCCCGGCGACGCCGACCTTCTCACCGGTCGCGACGTCCGGCTCCAGGCCTGCGTGCTTGTCGCGGACCTCCGCGATCGTCGTCGTACGCGGGAAGCCGACAGGGTAGGGGTCGACGCCTCTTTCCCTGAGGCGGGCCAGCTTGTCCCTGCGGACCCGCATCTGGTCCGGCAGGTCGTCGTAGGTCTCTTCGCTCACGGCAAGAGGCTATCGAGCCCGTCGCACGGCGGGCGAATCGCTTTCTCCACGACTCGCCCACGACACGGCGGGTCAGGACCCGGTCACGTTCCGCTCGTAGACGAGGCGCAGGCCGATGAGGGTGAGCCAGGGCTCGAAGACGTCGATGCTGCGGGCCTCGCGCAGGACCAGTGGGGCGAGGCCTCCGGTGGCGACGACGGTCACGTCGTCGGGGTTGTCTGAGAGCTCCTCCGACATCCGCTCCACCACTCCGTCGACCTGCCCGGCGAAGCCGTAGATGATCCCCGACTGCAGCGCCTCGACCGTGTTCTTGGCGATCACGCTGCGCGGCCGGATCAGCTCGACCTTGTGCAGCTGGGCGCCTCGGGCCGACAGCGCGTCGACCGAGATCTCGATGCCTGGCGCGATCGCCCCGCCGACGTACTCCCCCTTGGCCGAGACGGCGTCGAACGTCGTCGCCGTGCCGAAGTCCACGACGATCACCGGGCCGCCGTACAGGTGGATCGAGGCGAGTGCGTTGACGATGCGGTCGGACCCGACCTCCTTGGGGTTGTCCATGCGGACCGGGACCCCGGTCTTCACCCCCGGCTCCACGATGACCGCGGGCACGTCGCCGTAGTAGCGGCGGCACATCTCCCGCATCTCGTGGAGTACGGACGGCACGGTCGAGCACAGCGCGATACCGCTGATGTCGGTGCCGGCGAGGAGCGGGCTCTGCTGCACGAGCCCTTGGAGGACCACCGCGATCTCATCGGCGGTACGCCGCTCGTCGGTGTTGATCCTCCAGTGTTCGATCACCTCCTCGCCCTCGAACAGCCCGAGGACGGTGTGGGTATTGCCAACGTCGATCGTGAGCAGCATCAGATCCCCGCCGTGTTCATGGTCGCGTCCTGCGCCCTGCGTTGCTCCGTGGTCTCGTCCGGGCGGCCGACCGAATCCCCGCGCGGCGACCGGTCGCGTGCCCGTGCGCGCCGCCGACCGCCCGCTCCCCCGTCAGCTCCCGCTCCGAGGGACGAAGTCGAGGCCGATGTCGAGAGCGGACGCCGAATGCGTCAACGCGCCCACGGCAAGGTAGTCCACGCCGGTCACGGCCACGTCTCGGGCCCTGTCGACGGTGAGCCCGCCGCTGGCCTCGAGCTCCGCGCGGTTGCCGGCCATGCCCACCGCCTCCGTCATCTGCTCGTCGGTCATATTGTCGAGCAAGATCGCTGTAGCGCCGGCCCCCAGGGCCTCTTCGACCTGTTCGAGCGTGTCGCACTCGACCTGGACCAGCAGATCGGGGAAGCGGGCCCGGATGGCCTCGTAGGCCTTCGTCACCGAGCCGGCCGCGGCGACGTGGTTGTCCTTGACCAGGGCGGCGTCCTGCAGGCCCATCCGGTGATTGACGCCCCCGCCGCACCTGACGGCGTACTTCTGCAGCGACCGGAGCCCGGGCAGGGTCTTGCGCGTATCGCGGATCCGGGCCTTCGTGCCCTCGACCGCGTCCACCCAGCGCCGGGTGGCCGAGGCGATCCCGGACAGGTGGGTGAGCAGGTTCAGCACCGTACGTTCCGCGCGCAGCAGCGCTCGGGTGGGCCCGGTGACGGTGAGCAGCACGTCGCCGGGCGCGACCCGGTCGCCGTCGGCGACCCGGGCCTCGATGCGGAACGGCGCCGCGCCGCGGCCGGAGCCGGCCTCCCCAGCGCCGCTGCCGGAACCGACCTCGCCGCTGCCGGAACCGACCTCGCCGTGGCCGGAGCCGACCTCGCCGGTGCCGGCCCGCTCCGCGAGGACCGCGAAGACCGCTTCGGCGACCGGCAGCCCGGCGACGACACCGTGCTCGCGCGCCGTGAAGTCGCCAGTGGAGATCTCCTCCGAGGTGAAGATCGGCTCACTGGTGACGTCGACCGCACCGTCCTCGGCCAGCGCGATGGAGATCAGGTCGCGCACCGCCTGCGGATCCAGGCCGGCGTCCCGCAGGCGCCCGGCGAGCTCGGGTGTCATCTCGTCTCCTCCAGCCGATCGCCGCCGCGCTCGTCGCCGGCGGCCGTCCTCCCGGCCCGTGCCCGGGCCCGTTCTCCTGCCCGCGGCCGGTCAGCGGCCGTCCCCCCGGGCGATCCATGGACCGCCCGGGGTTCGTACGCGGTGGTCAGACCGGCACCGTCGAGGCGGGTCACGAGGTTGCCCTGCCAGGCGGCGTCGTCGAGGCCGGGAAAGTCCTCGCGCCAGTGGCTGCCGCGGGTCTCCTCGCGCCTGAGGGCGGCCCGTACGATCGCGGTCGCGACGGTGTGCAGGTTCGTGGCCTCCCACGCCGCCACCCCCGGCTCGTCGCAGCGGCGCCCCGCCAGGGCCGTCAGCTCGCGCTCCGCCGTCCGCAGTCCCTCGGCGCTGCGCAGCACGCCGGAGTGATCGGTCATGACGCGCTGTACCTCCGCGCGGACGCCCGGCTCCAGCAGGCCCCCATCCGCCAGCGGTGATCTCGCGGTCGGTCCCGCCACCGGGACCCGCCGGGCGGCGGTGCCGCCCTCCGCCCGCGGTGATCCCTCGGTGGCGCGAGACGCCGACGCCGGATCCGCGGGTTCGCAGCCGAGGGCCGTGCCGATCCGCTCGGCGAAGACCAGTCCTTCGAGCAGCGAGTTGGACGCCAGCCGGTTCGCGCCGTGCACCCCCGTACAGGCCACCTCACCGCAGGCGTACAGCCCGGGCACCGACGTACGGCCCCACAGGTCCGTGCGCACCCCTCCGCTGGCGTAGTGCGCGGCGGGCACCACCGGGATCGGCTCGGTGACCGGGTCGACGCCGTGGTGACGGCAGCTGGCCAGGATCGTGGGGAACCTGCGCTCCCACACCCGCTCGCCGAGATGGCGGCCGTCGAGGAACACGTGCGACGCGCCGGTCTCACGCATGCGGTTCATGATCCCCTTGGCGACGACGTCCCTCGGGGCGAGCTCGGCGAGCTCGTGCCGCCCCACCATGAAGCGCTCCCCGGCGGCGTCGACGAGATGGGCGCCCTCGCCCCGCACCGCCTCGGAGATCAACGGCTGCTGGCCCCGGGCGTGGTCACCGAGCCACAGCACGGTCGGATGGAACTGGACGAACTCCAGATCGGCGGCGTCGGCGCCCGCCCTGAGCGCCAGGGCGACCCCGTCCCCGGTGGACACCTCGGGGTTCGTGGTGGCCGAGAAGACCTGCCCGAGACCGCCGGTGGCGAGCACGACCGCCCGCGCCCGTACGGCGCCGACGCCGTCGCACTGGCCCTCGCCCATCACGTGCAGCGTGACCCCGGCGGCGCGCCCCTCCGACACCATGAGGTCCAGCACGAGCGCGTGCTCGATCACGTCGATGCCGCCGGCCGCTTTGCAGGCGGCGAGCAGGGCCCGGCTGATCTCCGCCCCGGTGGCGTCGCCGCCGGCGTGCGCGATGCGCCGCCGGTGGTGCCCGCCCTCCCGGGTCAGTGCGATGGCGCCGTCGCCCGTACGGTCGAAGTCGGTTCCGAGTTCGATGAGCCGCCGTACGGCCTCGGGCCCCTCGGTCACCAGCGTGCGCACGGCCTCGGGATCGCACAGGCCCACCCCGGCGGTGAGCGTGTCGCGCAGATGCTCTCCCGGGCTGTCGTCGGGGGCGAGCGCTGCGGCGATACCGCCCTGCGCCCAGCGGGTCGAGCCCTCGTCGAGCAGCGCCTTGGTGACGAGCAGCACTCTGCCGTGCGCACGAGCCCGCAACGCGACGATGAGCCCGGCGATGCCCGAGCCGATCACCACGACATCGGCGTCGACGGTCCAGCCTGGGTCGGGAGCGCTCAGCCGACGCGGGATCATTGACCCTCCTCGGGGGGTGACCTTTTTCGTCACTATGACATTAACCCACGAGGGCCACGGGACCCGAGCCCGGGGTCAGCCACCGACCGGCGACCCGTCCGGCACACCCGTCCCAACCCCACGGGCCCCATGCGGGACGGCGTCGCCGCGGATCAGGTCCGTGCCCGGCACCGGCTCGGCCGGGTCGGACCCGAGCTGAATGATCTTGTTCGTACGGTCGACGTGGACCACTCGCGGCTCGAAGGCGCGGGCGTCCGCGTCGCTCATCGACGCGTAGCTGATGATGATCACGAGGTCGCCCGGCTGGACCAGCCTGGCGGCGGCGCCGTTGATGCCGATCACGCCGGTGCCCCGCTCGCCCGCGATGACGTAGGTCTCCAGCCGGGCGCCGTTGTCGATGTCGACGATGTGCACCTGCTCGCCCGGCAGGAGGTCGGCGGCGTCCATGAGGTCCCGGTCGATGGTCACCGAGCCCACGTAGTGCAGGTCGGCCTGGGTAACGGTGGCCCGGTGGATCTTCGACTTGAACATCGTGCGGAACATCAGGAGTCCTTCGTGGAGAAGACGGCACCCCGCGCCGCGCCGGCCGCGTCGGTCACCGCCGCCGGGAGGCTCAGGGGCATGTTGTCGATCAGGTGGGTGGCTCCGACCCGGCCCGCGACGACGAGCACGGCCGGGCCGGCATGGAGGGCGTCGACGTCGGTGAACGTGGCCGGGTCGACGAGCGAGAGATAGTCCAGCGACAGCGGCGGATCGGCCTTGGCGGCCGTGTCCAGCACCGCCTGCGCCGCCCGTACGACCGCCTCGGGGCCTTCGGCGACCGCCTCGGCGCCGGCGCCGAGCGCGGCCGACAGGGACAGCGCGGTGCGCCGCTCGGCCTCGGACAGGTAGCGGTTGCGGCTGGACAGCGCCAGGCCGTCCGGCTCACGCACGGTCGGGCAGCCGACGATCGCCACCGGCAGATCGAGGTCGCGGACCATCCTGCGGATCATGGCGAGCTGCTGCGCGTCCTTGTCGCCGAAGACCGCGTGCGTCGGGCGCACCAGGTTGAACAGCTTGGTGACGACGGTCAGCACGCCGTCGAAGTGACCCGGCCGGTGGATCCCCTCGACGATCTCGCCCATCCGCCCGGAACTGATCCGCACCTCGGGCTCGGACGGGTACATCACCCCGGGCTTGGGAGCGAACACCAGGTCGACCCCCTCGTCCGCGCAGGCCCGCAGGTCGGCGGCCAACGTGCGGGGATAACGATCGAGGTCCTCGCCCGGGCCGAACTGCAGCGGGTTGACGAAGATGCTGACCGCGACCACGTCGGCGATCTCACGGGCCCGGCGGATCAGCGACCGGTGCCCCTCGTGCAGTGCTCCCATGGTCGGCACCAGCGCGAGGGGCCAGTCCCGGATGCCCGCTCGCGCTGCGGCGAGCTCCTCACGGGTCTCGGCGACAAGGGGTTTCACCATCTGCGTCCCTTCCACTGCGTCCCTTCACTTGCGCTCATCAATCCGCCAGCGCCTCGAGGAGGCGCTCGGCGTCCGCAGGCTTGAGCAGCCCGGCGGCCAGCGCCCGATCGGCGGTCAGCCGGGCGAGGGCGACATAGGCCCGTCGCCCCTCAGGAGAGACCTTGGCCAGCTCGGCGATGTGGTCGGCCACGGTCCCCGCGTCGCCGCGGGCCACCGGGCCGGTGAGCCCGTTCATGCCGAGCCGCAGCGCGTTGTCCAGGGCGGCCCCGAGCAGCGGGCCCAGCATCCGCGCCGGGTCCTCGACCCCCGCCCTGCGCAGCAGGTCCATCTGCTCGGCCACGAGGGTGACCAGATGGTTGGCGCCGCCGGCCAGCGCCGCGTGGTAGAGAGATCGGCGATCCTCGGGAATCCACACCGGCTCACCGCCCATCTCCACGACCAGCGCCTCGGCCACCGGCCGCAATGGCTCGGGCGCCGTCACGCCGAAGGCGATACCGGCCAGCCGGTTCACGTCCTCGGAGCGGCCGGTGAACGTCATTGCCGGATGGACGGCCAGCGGCAGCCCGCCGGCCCGCGTGGCCGCCTCGAGCACACCGACGCCGTACCGCCCGCTGGTGTGGACGAGCAGCTTGCCGGCGACCGGGACGTCCGTGGCGATCAGCCCGGCCACGAGCGGCGGCAGCGCCTCGTCTGGCACCGTGAGCAGCACCAGATCGGCGGCCGCGACCACGCCCTGGGGATCGGTCAGGGCCACGCCTGGCAACCGCTCGGCGGCCCGGTGCCGGGACTCCTCCGACACCGCCGACGCGGCCACCACATGGTGGCCGGCGAGCGAGAGGGCCGCCCCCAGCGCCGTGCCGACCCGGCCCGCGCCGATCACACCGACGGCGAGCCTGCCGGGCCGGTCCTCGGGTCGTTCCCCGCCCGCGGGTAGGGGCGAGGGCACATCGAATGCGTTCACTGCGTTCCAGTCCTCTGCCGGGGTACCGGACGTGCGCGAACCAGATTACTTCCTCCCGGGCGCGGCCACTCGGCCGCCCGGTGTCAATCAAGGATCAGGGCGGGTGGAGGTGCCCTGATCCTTGATCGATGCCCGGTGCGTGCTCACTCCGACGACAGGGACTCCACAATGGAGGCCCTCGCGGCTCGGCGGGAGGGGAGGACCGCGGCGATCAGGCCGGCCAGCGCGGCGATGGCCACGAAGGCGACGATCTGCGCGTACGGCAGCCGGAAGAGCGCCCCCTCCAAGATCGCCCGGGTCGCGGCCCAGCCGAACAGTGTGCCGAGCACCACACCCGTGAGGGCCCCGATCAACGCCATGATCATGGATTCCACCGACAACATCCGGCGAAGCTGGCGGCGGGTCAGACCGAGGGCTCTGAGCAGCGCCGACTCCCTGGTCCGCTCCACCACCGACAGCGTCAGCGTGTTGGCGATGCCGAACAGCGCGATCAGGATGGAAAGGCCGAGCATCCCGCCGAAGACCATGAGCATCGTGTCGATCGCCCTGCTGAACTGGTCCTTGATCGAGGTCGCCGAGGCCACATTGACCGCCGGGTGGTCCTTCGTGGCCGCGTCGACGGCCGTCCGCGCCGCGGCCGCGTCGACGCCGTCCTTGACCTTGAGGTAGATCGCGGTGTCGCCGAGGGCGCCGAAGTAGGCGTCGAAGTCCCGCTCCGGCACGAGGATCTCCGGCATCGGGACGTCTCCGGAGAACACCACCGCGATCCTCAGGGTCCTGGGGCCCTGCCGGGTCGTCACCCCGACGGTCTGACCGGCCGAGCGGCCGCCGGCGGCGTTGTGGTGCAGGGCGACGGTGCCCGTCCGCAGGTCGGCGAACGACCCGCTCTCGATCTCCGGCTTGACCACCTTGCCGATGGCCGGCCCGCTGACCGTGCCGATGCTGCGATCGTCACCGTCGAGCCCGCCGTCGGCCCACCGCACCTCCGTCACCGAGCCGATCTCCGGTGCGGCCCGCAGCGTCTCGGCCAGCGCTCGGGGAATGGTCCGGTCGCTGCCGAGCTGGGACCGCAGGGCGTAGTCGACGGGGAACTGCTGCTCGAGCCGGTCCGACGCCGTCGCCTTCACGCTCGCGCCGAGCACCGCGAAGAGGGTGACCAGGCCGACGCCGATGGTCAACGCGATGGTCGTGGTCGCGGTGCGCTTGGGCGCGCGCCGCGAGTTCTCCATCGCCAGCCGGCCGGGCAATCCGACCCGCGCCGGGATCGCGCCGATCACCCGGGCGAGCGGCCGTACCAGGGCGGGCATCAGCGCGATCGCCCCGAGGAACGTGAGCCCTCCGGCGAGTGCCGTCACCGCGAGCGCGCTCTCGCCCACGGGCATGACCAAGGCGCCGAATGCGGCCAGGCCCAATCCGAGACCGCAGAGCAGCACGGTGACCACGATCCGGAACGGGCCGAACCGCAGCCTGCCGGTGCCGGGCTCGGCCTCCGAGCGCAGCGCGGCCACGGGCGCCACCCTGGTGGCCGCCCTGGCCGGGAGCAGGGCGGAGAGCACCGTGACGACGACTCCCGCGACCAGCCCGACCGCCACCGTGCGGAGGCCGAGCGCGAAGGCCCCGGCGGGCAGGTCCGCGCCGAAGAAGCCGATCGCCGCGATGGCCCCCGCCCCCAGCGCGGCTCCGATGGCGAGGCCGAGCAGCGAACCGACCAGGCCGACCGCCGCCGCCTCGACGAGGACGCCGCCGAAGACCTGCCTGCGGGTGGCGCCGACGCAGCGCAGCAGCGCGAGTTCGCGCATGCGCTGGGCGATGAGGATGGCGAAGGTGTTGTAGATGACGATGGCCGACACCAGCAGGGAGACCAGCCCGAACAGCAGCAGGCCGATGCGCAGCACCTTGGTGTCGGCGCCGTTCGCCGTGGCGAGCCGGTCGCCGAGCTGCCGCCCGGTGATCACCTCGTACGGGCCGCCGACGGCCGCGGCCACGGCCTGCGTGGAGACCGGGCCGGCGACGTCGATCTCGGCGTAGCCCTTGGCGCCGGTCATCGCGGTGGCGGTGGCCGGGGTGAAGCCGACCGCGCCCCGGTAGGCCCGGTCGAGGGCGAGCTCGACCGTGCCGACCAGCCGGAAGGTCCGCGGGCCGCCCCGGGGGTCGAGGACCTTGATGGAGTCGCCCGTGCGGTAGCCCGTGGCCTCGGCGGTGGCCTTGTCGAGCACCGCCTCGTCAGCCGCGGCCGGAGCCCTGCCGGTCACGACCTCGTGCCGCTGGAGCGGGCCGGTGGACGGCAGCGAGAACCCCATGGTGGGCATGTCGCCGTACGCACGGCCGTCCTTGCCGAGCAGCGGGGCGTCGCCGCGCACCGTCGCGTGGACGTCGGTGACCCCGGGGACCGCCCGGACCTTCCGCAGAAGTCCCTCGGGCAGCGCCTGGTCGCCCGACCCCTCGGGAAGCACCGCCACCGCGACCTTCCCGGCCGAGGAGCCGAACTTCTGGTCGTAGCCGGCCTGCATGGTGTCGGTGAGCACGAACGTCCCGGTGATGAACGCGACTCCGAGTGCGATGGCGAGCGCGGTGAGCAGCATCCGGAGCCTGCGGGCCCGAAGCCCCGCGAGCGAGGTCTTCAGCATCACGCCCCCAGCCGCTTGAGCTCGTCGAGCACGCGGTCGGGGGTGGGTCCGGCCAGCTCGGACACGACCTCCCCGTCGCGCAGGAAGACCACGCGGTCGGCGTACGACGCGGCCACCGGATCGTGGGTGACCATGATGATCGTCTGCCCCATCTCCCGCACCGAGGCGCGCAGGAATCCGAGCACCTCCGCGCCGGACCGGGAGTCAAGGTTGCCGGTGGGCTCGTCGGCGAAGATGACCTCCGGCCGGGAGACCAGCGCGCGGGCGCAGGCGACCCGCTGCTGCTGCCCTCCGGACAGCTCCGACGGGCGGTGCTTCAGCCGGTCGCGCAGCCCCAGGACCTCGATGACATGGTCGAACCAGGAGCGGTCGACCTTGCCGCCGGCGAGTTCGACGGCGAGCAGGATGTTCTGCTCGGCGGTGAGCGTCGGGAGCAGGTTGAACGCCTGGAAGACGAAGCCGACCCGCTCGCGGCGCAGCAGGGTCAGCCGGCGGTCGTCGAGCCCGGTGATCTCGATGTCCCCGAGGACGACCGAACCCTTGCTGACGACGTCCAGCCCGGCCAGGCAGTGCATGAGCGTCGACTTCCCCGAACCCGACGGCCCCATGATCGCGGTGAACGCGCCGCGGGCGAAGCCCACGGTGACCCCTCTCAGGGCGTGCACCGCGGCGTCGCCCGCCCCGTAGATCTTGCTCACCCCCGAGGCCGAGACGGCGGGGCGCGAATCGGGCCGCGCGGGCCCTCCCGGGGTGAACCCCTCTGCGGGCGCGTTGGTGAAAGTGCCGGTCACGTGGGACTCCTCGCTGGATTCGAGCAACGCGGCCAACACTAGGAATCCGCCGGGCTCCTGCCATCGCCCGCTCGTCTGGCGTTCTCGTGCGATCTTCGGTTACCCGCGAAGCCGCGCGTACGACCTGAGGCTGACGCTCGGGTCGTCCCATGCTCCGACCCGCCGCGAGCCCGCACGGGGACCGCCGTGGAACACCGAAGAGCTCCCGAGACCCGAGTCGCCGAGACACCGGAGCACCGAGAAACGGAGCACCGGGCCGCCGTGCGGCCCGGTGCTCCGGTGCTGGAGCGCGCACGAGGCGCGCTGTGCCCGTCAGTAGCCGTGGTGCCCCTTCACCTTCGCGCCGCCCTTGCATCCCGAGCCCGCGAAGCCGATGACGGCGACCGAGTTGCCGCACACGTTGATCGGGATCGAGATGGGAACGAAGATCTGGTTGCCCCCGAGGATGGAGTGGTCGCCCCGGGTGAAGTTGTCGGCCTGCGCTGGCGTGGCGATCATCATCGCGCCGGCGGCCGCGACCGCCACTACGCCGGTGGCGGCGAGCTTGCTGAGCATGTGAATCCTCCCGTGCGTCTGGGCCGGTACGACCCGGCCCGTTCTGACATTCACGTCCCTGTCGGCTCATGCGTGCTGAGCCGCGCCTGCCGTCAGGGCAAGCGCTACGTAAGGTAGTTATTCGGCTACTCAGCGGTAGGTTGCGGAAACACCCAAGGAAGAACGCGAACAGTCATCAAAAGGTAATGGATGTGTTACTCACCGTGACTGTTATGACCCTGCTTGACCAAGCCTGTCTCGTACGCGTAGACGACCGCCTGCACGCGGTCCCGCAGGTCGAGCTTCGTCAGGATGCGTCCCATATGCGTCTTCACGGTCGCGTCGGAGACGAACAGCCGCTCGGCGATCTCGGCGTTGGACAGGCCCCGGGCGACCAGATGCAGCACCTCGGTCTCGCGGGTCGTCAGCGTGCCGAGCGCGCCGTCGCTCACGACCGGCTCCCCGTCCGGCAGGTGCACCGCGAACCGGTCCAGGAGCCTGCGGGTCGTACTCGGCGCCACCACGGCGTCGCCCGAGTGCACCGCCTTGATCGCCTCGATGAGCTGCGCCGGGCCCGCGTCCTTGAGCATGAAGCCGCTCGCCCCCGCCTTGATCGCCGCGAACGCGTACTCGTCGAGATCGAACGTGGTGAGGATGATGATCTTGGGACCGCCGGCACTGATCAGCCTGGTCGCCTGGATCCCGTCCATGCGCGGCATCCGGACGTCCATGAGAACGACGTCGGCGACGGTCGACCGCACCAGCTCCACGGCGCGCGCCCCGTCGCCCGCCTCGCCGACCACGTCGATGTCCGGCTGCGCGTCCAGGACCATGCGGAATCCCGCCCGCACCAGCTCCTGGTCGTCCACCAGCGCGACCCGGATGGGCGGGCGTCGCTCCAGGTACTCATCGTCGGTCAGGTGCTCGCTCATGTTCTCGCCCCATCTCGCACGGGCAGCCGGGCCACCACTTCCCAGCCGCCGCCCGGTCTCGGCCGCGCCTGTGCGGCGCCCCCGTACATCGCCACGCGTTCACGCATCCCGACCAGCCCGTGCCCCTGGCCGTCGTCGAGCGCGGCGGCGCCACGCCCGTCGTCGCAGATCCGTACCTCGACGGCCTCGTCACCGTAGTGCAGGTTCACTTCCGCGGTCGCTCCCGTCCCGGCGTGCTTGAGCGTGTTCGTCAGAGCCTCCTGGACGATCCGGAAGACGGTCAGCTGCAGGCCCTGCGACAGTTCTCGCGGCACCCCGTCGATCTCGAACCGAAGGGGCAGGCCCGAGGCGCGGATCTGGTCGACCAGGTCGGTCAACTGCTCCACGCCCGGCTGAGGAACGTAGGAGCCCGCGTCGTCGCTCTCTCGCAGCACCCCGAGCAGCCGTCGCATCTCAGCGAGCGCCGTGCGCCCGGTCGCCGAGATCGCCTCGAGCGCCTGCTTCGCCCGATCCCTGTCGGTCTCGATGGCGAAGCCCGCGCCGTCCGCCTGTACGACGATCACGCTCACGTTGTGCGCCACGACGTCGTGCAGTTCCCTGGCGATCCGCGCCCGCTCGGCGGCCATCGCGACCTGGACCCGGGTGTCGCGCTCCCGCTCCAGCCGGGCCGCCCGCTCCTCGAGCGAGCGCAGGTAGGCCCGGCGGGTGTTCATGTACACCCCGAGGATCCACACCCCGCCCACCACGACGCTGAGGAACAGCAGCGGGCCCCGCATCTCGCGCCAGGGGCCGGTCCACTGCTGGGTGACCTCCATGAACGCGCCGATCTCGGCAACGACCGCGGCGGCCACGCCCCAGCGGAACGGGCACCACGCGGCGACGGTGTAGAGCACGATGAGGATGGCGATGTTGGCCGGCAGTGCTGCGATGTGCGCGAGCCACTGCACACCGCAGACCGCGGCCACGATGACGAACACCGCGCGCGGCCACCGGCGCCGCCAGATCAGCGGCAGGCACAGCGCGAGCGTCAGCACGACGTACCAGGCCTCGCCGTAGTCTCGGCCGACGGGGGGCGCAGCGCCGAACACCAACGCCGACCACGCCAGAACGGGCAGCATTATGGCGAAGTCCACGAGCACCGTCCTACGGCGCCACCAGGCCCAAGCACGCGCGATCACGGCTTCAGCGTACGTTCGGCATGGTCAGCCGACATCCCCCTGCGGTCGGACCTCCGTACGACCACAGAATGGCGAACGCCCCGTCCGCGATACCGTCACGCTGTGGGATGGGTCACGTGGCGTGCGGGCATGCAGGGCGCCCTGTACGGCGAGGAGGGGTTCTACCGGCGCGGAGAGCGTCCCACGGCGCATTTCCGCACCTCGGTGCACGCCTCGACGCGCTTCGCCGGCGCCCTGGCCCGGCTGCTGACCGAGATCGACGCGTCGCTCGGCCACCCGCCGCGGGTCGACCTCGTCGACGTGGGCGCCGGCTGTGGCCGGCTGCCCCTGCAGATCATGGCCGCGGTGACCCCCGGCCTGGCCGCCCGGATCGTCCCGACGGCGGTCGAGGTCGCCCCCCGGCCGGACGAGCTGCCCGCGGGGGTCGCCTGGCGGGCGGAGCCGCCGGCCGAGATCACCGGCATGGTGGTGGCGAACGAGTGGCTGGACAACGTGCCGCTCGACGTGGTGGAGCTGACACCGCGCGGGCCGCGGGTCATGCTCGTCGATCCCGCCACCGGCGCCGAACGGCCGGGCCAGCGGCCCGCCGACGACGACCGCGAGTGGCTGGACCGCTGGTGGCCGCTGCGCGAGCCCGGAGACCGCGCCGAGGTGGGACTGCCGCGTTGCCTCGCCTGGGGCTCGGTGGTCGGGCGCATGCGCCGCGGCGTGGCGGTGGCCGTCGACTACGCCCACTCGCGCGGGTCACGGCCTGCGACCGGGACCCTCACCGGCTACCGGGACGGTCATGTGGTGCCGCCGGTGCCGGACGGCTCCTGTGACATCACCGCGCACGTGGCGCTGGACGCCTGCGCCGCGCACGGCGTGAAGGCCGGCGCCGACGCGACGCTGCTGACCACGCAACGGTCCGCGCTGCGTGCTCTCGGGGTGACCGGCGCCAAGCCGCCGATCGAACTCGCCCACCAGGACCCGCAGGCCTACGTCGCCGCGCTGTGCGCCGCCGGAGAGGAGGCCGAGCTGATCGACCCGCTGGGCCTCGGTGGATTCGGGTGGCTGGCGCAGGCGGTGGGCACCGCGCTGCCGGAGTCGTTGACCGGCGCGCACCCCGCCGAGGCCTGAGACAGGCCCCGGATCGACACGGACCGGCCCTGAGGCGGGCCCGTCCCAGAGACGGGCCCAGCCCCTGAACCGGTCTCCTCACGACGACGGGACGGCCACGTGAAGCGCCGTCAGCCCCCGCAGGACGAACCCCGGCTTCCACTTCGGCTCGGCCGTGAGCTCCAGACCCGGGGCGAGGCGGAGCAGCGCGCCGAACGACTCGGTGAGTTCGATGCGCGCCAGCGGCGCACCGAGGCAGAAGTGGATCCCCAGTCCGAAGGAGATGTGCGGGTTGGGCTCACGGGCCAGGTCGAGCCGGTCCGGCTCGGCGAACACCGACGGATCGCGGTTGGCCGAGGCGAACTGCAGCGCCACCTCGGCGCCCCGCGGGATGTCCACGCCCGCGACCGAGATGTCCTCCAGTACCCATCGCTCGAACATCGGGGCGGCCGTGTCGTAGCGGAGGATCTCCTCCACCGCGCTCGGGATCAGCGAGTGGTCGGCGCTCAGCCGGTCGAGCTCGGCCGGATTGCGCAGCAGCGACCACCAGCCGTTGCCGGTGGAGTTGACCGTGGCCTCGTGGCCCGCGTTGAGCAGCAGCACGCACGTGCCGATGAGCTCGTCCTCGGTGAGCCGGTCGCCCTCGTCGACCACCTGGGCGAGGGCGCTGATCAGGTCCTCGCGCGGGGCCCGGCTGCGCTCTCTGGCCAGCCCGCGCAAGTACTCGGAGAACTCCGTGGCCGCGCGCACCGCCGTCTGCTGCGTGTCCTGCGACGGGTTCAGCTCGTACATGCCGCAGATGTCGGCCGACCACGGCCGCAGCAGACGGCGGTCGGCCGCCGGCACGCCGAGCATCTCCGCGATCACGGTCACCGGCAGCGGCTCGGCGACCTCGGCGAGCAGATCGCCGCCGCCCCTCTCGACGAGCCCGCCGGCGAGCTCCTCGGCCAGCCGCCGGACCATCGGGCGCAGCCCCTCGACCATCCGCGGGGTGAACGCCTTGGCGACCAGTCGCCGCAGGCGGGTATGGGTCGGGGGCTCCACATCGAGCATGCCGGCCCGGATCAGGTCCCAGAACGGCCGCAGGAACTCCGGCTCGGCGAGCTGCCCGAACTCCTCGTGCGACGCCGTGTGCAGGTAGGAGCGGCCGACGCTGCGACTGCGCAGCAGCGCGCTGACGTCCTCGTACCGGCTGATCACCCACTGCCGGGTGGGTTCGTGGAAGAAGACCGGAGCCTCCTCCCGGAGTGCCGAGTACACCGGATAGGGATCCGCCACGAAATCGGGCGACCAAGGGTCATAAGCCACATCTGTCACCCCGCCACGCTAGGCCAGTCGGCCCGGTGCCCGCACGCACGAACCTCACCCGTGATCTAGGAGAACCCACGCGAGCGGCCACCCGAGCACGACACGCGACCACCGGGCCGCGACGGCCGAACCCCGACGTGAGGGTCAGCGCGCCCAGCGGGTACGGTCGGCGCCTCGGGCGCGAGCGACGCGCGCCCGTTCCGCCGTCGACTCGATGATGATCCGCGCCTCCTCGAGGTCGCGATTGACCGCGGCCACCTGCACCGGGCCGGCCGGAGCGTCGATATGGACGGTACCGAGGCCCAGCAGCCGCTGCAGCGGTCCGGCGCTCAGCCGCACGCTCTGCGCCCGCGCATGTGCGATCACGTCCGTGCTACGGCAGAACAGCCCCCGGCGGGACACGAACACCACGTCGTCGGCGCCCGCCGCGGCGTGCCGGTCCAGCGACCAGGACCGGCCGGACGCGGGCATCAGCCGCAGGGCGTTGATGTCGGTGCCCGGGAACACCTCGGCCACGAGATGGTAGGCGACGTCCCGCGGCGCCACCGGCACCAGCACCGACGAGAACACCTGCCGCTCCCCCGAGTAACCCGCCACCGTGACGTCGACACGGGCCCAGCCGCTGGATCGCCAGATCGACGGCTCCACGATCCGGATCGCCTGCACGCGTCCCGGCGGCACCGTCTGCATCCGCGTCTCGAGCAGGCCGTACCGCAGCCGCAGCCCGTCCGGCGACATCGCCACGGTGAAGTTGGTGTAGATCACCAGTGGTGCGACCACGGCCCGCAGCAGGCCGAGCAGCGCCGGCACGGCACCCCCGAGCACCCCGAGCTCGGAGTACAAGAACCCCGCCGACAGCAGCGCCACGAACAGCGCGAAGGTGCCGAAGACCGGCACCTTGAGGACGAGCGAGGCCAGCAGGGCGCCGAACCGCACCCGCCAGATCAGCCGTTCGGGCGCCTCCGGGGTGTGCCCGGGCAGGCCGGCCGCACGCGCGAGCAGTTCCGCGCGCAGCTGCTGTGCGGCGGCCCGGCCGAGGAATCGCAGCGAGATCTCGCCCTGGTCACCGCCCGCCAGCTCCACCCGCACCTCGGCCAGGCGCAGGGCCCGGGTCACGAGCGGCCGTACGACGTCGACGGCCTGCACGCGCGAGAGCGAGATGCGCCGCTTGCGCTTGCGCAGGACGCCGGTCTCGACGACCAGATCGTCCCCGCCGATCCAGAACCGCAGCGACAACCAGACCCAGACGCCCACGATGATCGCGATCAGGAGGAACGGCGCACTCACCATGAGGAGCAGTCCGAGCTCACTTGGACTGACGCCCGAGCCCGGGCTGACCACCACCGGGCCCGCCATCACGAGGTAGATGACGAACACCGTCATCGCGCGGATCAGCGCGGTCGCCCAGTGCAGGCGGTGCACTCCATGGGAGAAGTGCACCGGCGGAGGCTGCGCGGGCGGGCCGTAGCCCGTTCCGAACCCCGGTGGCGGGTACGGAGGGTGCCCGGGATGCACATGGCCGAGGCCGCCCGGTTCAGGTCCCCTCGGCCGGCCGTACCCACCGGGTGCGCCATGGCCGCCACCGCCGGGAGCGCCATACCCCATCACAGCCCCATCGTCCTGGCCTCGCCCTTCTGGGCGAGCCGGTCGCGCAGAAGGGCGGCGTCGGCGGCGGGCAGGGCCGGGATGCGCGCGTCAGTGGCCGCCGCAGCGGTGTTCAGCCGTACGGTGGCGATGCCCATCCACTGCTCCAGCAGCCCCGCCGTCACGTCGACGAACTGCATACGCCCGTACGGCACCACGACCAGCCGTTTGACGAACACGCCATGGACGACGAGAAGGTCGTCGGCGCGCTCAGCGAAACCCCACGACCGGTAGGCCAGCTCGGCGACGATCCAGCCGAGGGCACACCAGATGAGCACCGCCAGCACCCAGAGCAGCGCACCCATGGTGCCGGCGATCGTGGCGACCATCAGGCCCCCGACGGCCGCTACCGGCACGGCCGTCAGCAGGACGGTGATCCGCCGGTGCCAGGTGAAGCGGGGCGACACGCGCGCCCAGGGCAGGCCGCCCGGGGGCGCGAACGCACGCTCCACCGGCTTTCCCCTCGGCGGCTCGGCGAGCGGCCCTCCCGGCATTCCATGAGCACTAGGAGCGCCGGGGACGCCGGGCCTGCCGGGCGGCGGCAGGGGCGCCCCTCCCGGGCCGCCGCGCGGGGTCTGGGCGTGCCCTGGCGGACCTGCCGCGGACGGCCGGCCCTGAGCCGGCGGTCCAAAGGCAGGCGGATGCGGCTGATCCCCTTGGCTCGCGTTCACCGGCCCTAGTCAACCGGAAGCGCCCGAGACGCGCGAGATCCCGTCATGCAACGATGAAGCGTGACCGCATACGACGAGGGAAGCCAGCGCCTCGAAGCGCCCCGAGCCGCCGGTCGGAGCGAGGCCGGCCGACACGGCACCGAACGCACTGTGGGGATCGGGGCGGGGGCCAAGGAACTCGCCACCGAGGACATGGTGCTGAACATCGGCCCCCAGCACCCGTCGACGCATGGTGTGCTCCGGCTGCGGATCACCCTGGACGGCGAGCGCATCTCCGCCGCCGAGCCGATCATCGGCTATATGCACCGGGGCGCGGAGAAGCTGTTCGAGGTGCGTGACTTCCGCCAGATCATCGTTCTGGCCAACCGGCACGACTGGCTGTCGGCGTTCGCCAACGAGCTCGGCGTGGTGCTCGCAGCCGAACGGATGCTCGGCATGGAGGTGCCAGAGCGTGCCGTCTGGGCCCGCACCCTGTTGGCCGAGCTCAACCGGGTGCTCAACCATCTGATGTTCCTCGGGAGCTATCCCCTGGAGGTCGGCGCGATCACCCCGATCTTCTACGCGTTCCGCGAGCGCGAACAGCTGCAGCGGGTCATGGAGGAGATCTCCGGCGGCCGGATGCACTACATGTTCAACCGGGTCGGCGGGCTGAAGGAGGATCTGCCGGCCGGCTGGCTCGGCCGGGCGCGCACCGCGATCGCCGAGGTCCGCAGCGGCACCGCCGACATCGCCGACCTCATCGCCGGTAACGAGATCTTCCGTGCCCGCACCCGTGGCGTGGGGGTGCTGACCCGCGAGCAGATCCTGCAGTACGGCGTGTCCGGCCCCATCGCGCGGGCCGCCGGGGTCGACTTCGACCTGCGCCGCGACGAGCCCTATCTGGCCTACAAGGACCTGGACGTACCGGTCGTCACCCGGACCGAGGGCGACTGCCTGGCCCGGTTCGAATGCCTGCTGCATCAGGTCTACGCCTCACTCGACCTCGCGGACGCCTGCCTGGACCGGCTGGCCGACCTGCCGCCCGGCCCCATCAACGTCCGGTTGCCGAAGGTGCTGAAGGTGCCGGAGGGCCACACGTACGCCTGGACCGAGAACCCTCTCGGCATCAACGGGTACTACCTGGTGTCCAGGGGCGAGAAGACCCCGTGGCGGCTGAAGCTGCGCTCGGCGTCGTACAACAATCTCCAGGTGCTCTCGGAGTTGCTGCCGGGCAACCTGGTCGCCGACATGATCGCCATCCTCGGCTCCATGTTCTTCGTCGTCGGCGACGTCGACAAGTGACCGCCCGCGACGGAGAGCGACCTCCACCCCCGACGGCGCGAAGGCGCGTGGGAACGCGGGTGGTCCTTGGGGTCAGGAGCGCGAGGCGCCGCCCTCGCGTTCGTTGTCCGGATCTCTCGGCACCCGGCAGGCGTACTCCATGAACAGCGCGGCGCCGACCAGCACGATGGCGGCGAGGAACGTACCGCCGCTGACGAAGAAGTCGTGCCGGGGCGTCGCCTTGTCCAAGGACGCCGACAGATAGAGCAGGAATCCGCCGAAGACGCCGGCGAGCACCGCGGCCGCGTGGGAACTCGCCTTCGCCAGCGCGGCCATCCGGGCGACGACGAGTGGCTCCACCGGCCTGGTGTCCGGCTTGTGGTTGATCCTCGCCCGGACATTGACGCCGGTGAAGGCCTCGCCCAGGCCCAGCAGCAGCAGCGTCGGCACGGCCGTCCACGGCAGCGGCGGCAGTGTCACGTACGTGAAGCGGAGCACCACCCATGTGATCACGGCGATGCCGGCGACGAGACCGACGAGGAGCGCCGGGCGGGTCGCCCTCACGCCGGTGGCTGCAAGGTCAGATCGTCGCGGCGGATGACCCCCGACGTACCGATCGCGGCGGCGAGATCGCCCACTCGGCCGTGTCCGGGCAGCAGCGTGTCCGGCTCGACGTCGGCCCACGGCACCAGTACGAACGCGCGCTCGTGCGCCCGCGGGTGCGGCAGTGTCAGGCCCGGATCGGACGAGGAGACGTCACCGAACACGACGATGTCGATGTCCAGGGTGCGGGGTCCCCAGCGGAGCTCGCGGATTCGCTCCATGGAGTTCTCGATGTTGAGCAACCGCTCCAGCAGCGTCTCGGGCGTCAGCCGCGTGTCGGCGACCAACACGATGTTGAGGAAGTCGCCCTGCTCGGGAATCGACTCGCCCGGGGCGGCGAAGGGCGCGGTCTCGTAGACCGGGGACAGCGCGACGAAGGTCAGGCCCGGCGCGTCGAACAGCGTGTCGACAGCGTCCTGCAGGTTCTCCAGCCGATCACCGAGGTTGCTGCCGAGCGACAGCACCGTACGGTGCTGGACCAGCATGTGACTACCGGTGTGAGTGCGATCAGGCGCCGGATTGGGCACGGTCATGGGCGGCTCCCGTTCATCGTCGCGCGGTTCGGAAGATCTTCACGGACACGTCGTCGAAGGGATGGGGCACGGGGGCACTGGGCTTGTGCACCGTGACCTCCACCTCCTCGACCCTCTCGTCGTCCAGGCACACGGCGGCCAGGCGTTCGGCAAGTGTCTCGAGGAGGTTCACCGGCTCTCCTCCGACGACGTCGACCAACCGACCTGCCAGCGTGCCATAGTCGACCGTACGGGACAGATCGTCGTCTACTGCGGCCGGGTGGACGTCCAGGCCGAGGGACACGTCGACGATGAACTCCTGCCCGAGCTCCCGCTCCGCAGGTAGGCACCCGTGGCGCCCTCTGGCCCGCAGCCCGCGCAGCTCGATGCGATCTTTGCTCATTTCGCTCTCATTCTGCTCGCTCGGCTCGGGCGGCTCATTCTGCCTCGCCCCATTCGGCGGCCCGTTCTGCCGCGCTCCCTGCGCTCCTCAGTCCGGACAGCGCCGCGCTCCTCGCGCTCACTCTTCGCCGTCCCCGATCCGATTGAGCACCGGGGAGCCGTGGTGCAGCCAGAGCCGCCACTGCCCTTCGGTCCGTACGAACATGTTGGTGGTCACCACGCTGCCGCCGGCGGCGAAGCCCACGTCGGTGTCGTCGTCGGCGGTCAGGATGTTCTCCGAGCAGGTGACGACGGCGTACTCATCGCGGATCTCGGTCCGCAGGTCGGTGAGCACGAACTGGATGAACGGCGTGTTCGCCATGATCAGGGCCCATGACCGCAGTACCTCGCCGCGCCCGCGCAGCAAGGGCCACCCCGGGTGCACGCAGGACACGCTCTCGGCGTACGGCCCGTCGGCCCAGACCGCCGACATGCGGTCCAGGTCCACCGCCTCGAACGCGGCGTAGAACTCGGCGTTGGCCGCGTCGACCGTGATGAGGCTCATCGCATCGAGTCCACGGCCCCGCCCTGTGCCACGGCGGCCACGACCCGTACGGCGTCCGCGTTGGGCCGTACCTCGTGCACGCGCACGCACCACGCCCCGGCGGCCGCGACCAGCGCCGTGACCGCCAGCGTGGCGTCGTCGCAGTCGAGGAAGGGGCGGGGAGCGCCGTCGGGCGTCGCGAGCAGCCTGCCGAGGAAACGCTTGCGCGACGCGCCGACGAGGACGGGCGGGCCGAAGCGGAGCAGCTCGTCCAGGTGGGCGAGCAGCGCCCAGTTGTGCTCGGGCCGTTTGGCGAAGCCCAGTCCGGGATCAAGGATGATCAGGGACGGATCGACGCCCTCCCTGATGACCGCGTCGGCCCGCCGCCGCAGCTCGTCGCCGACCTCCCTGACCACGTCGTCATAGACCGAGCGGGTCTGCATGTCATGGCTGTGCCCGCGCCAGTGCATGACGACATAGGGGACGCCGGCCTTGCCGACGACCCGTGGCATCGCGGGGTCGGCGAGGCCGCCGCTCACGTCGTTGACCAGCCGAGCGCCGGCCGTGATGGCCGCCTCGGCCACCTCGGCCCGCATGGTGTCGACGCTCACGTGCACGCCCTCGGCGCTGAGCGCGGCCACGACCGGGACGACCCGGCGCAGTTCTTCGGTGCTCGACACCCGCTGGGCGCCCGGCCTGGTGGACTCTCCGCCCACGTCCACGATGTCGGCGCCTTCGGCGACCAACCGCAGGCCGTGCGCGATGGCGGCGTCGTGGTCGAACCACGCGCCGCCGTCGGAGAAGGAGTCGGGCGTGACGTTCACCACGCCCATCACCAGACAATGCCCCGGATCCGGCAAGCCCGGCACGGCGTGGTTCGTGGTCATACTGATCAGCCTATTCCTTGCTCAGAACACCTGGCGCTGCCTGCGCCGGAACCTACCGGATCAGCGCCGCGCGGACTTCGGCGGGCGTTTGAGCAGGCCCGGAATCCGCAGCCGCGGCCAGACGATGAAGGCCTCGGCCTCCAGGGCGGCCAGCGCGATGCGAGGGGCGTCGTTGAGGCTGGGGTAGACGAAGAAGCGCGGCTGCCAGACCGGATCGAACTTGGCGTTGAACTTGTACAGCGACTCGATCTGGAACCAACGGGACAGGAACACCAGCAGACCCCGCCAGGCGCGGAGCACCGGCCCGGCGCCGATGCGCTCGCCCCGCGCGAGCACTGACCGGAAGACCGCGAAGTTCAGCGACAGCCGCTTGATGCCGAGCTCGGGCGCGGCCTTGATCGCCTCGACGATGAGGTAGTCGTTGAGACCCGGCTGGGTGCTGCGGTCACGCCGCATGAGGTCGAGGGACAGCCCGTCGATGCCCCACGGCACGAAGTGCAGGAAGGCGTGCAGCTCCCCGTCCTTGATCGCGGTGGCGATCGCGCACTCGCCGTCGCCCTCCTCGCCGACGCGGCCGAGCGCCATGGAGAAGCCTCGCTCGGTGTCGGTACCCCGCCACGCGTCGGCCTGGGCCCACAGGGATTCGAGCTCCTCGGCGGAGAACTCCCGCTCCCGGCGGATCTCCGCTTTGTAGCCCTGCCGGGCCACCCGGTTCACCATCTGCCGCACATTGCGCATGGAGCGGCCGTCCAGGCCGAACTCGTCGATGTTGATGAACGCCTCGTCACCGATCTCCAGGGCGTCGAGCTGCCCTTCGCGGCACCAGACCTCGGCGCCCACCTCACTGCAGCCCATCACCGCGGGCACCCAGGCGTGCTGGTCGGCCTCGTCCATGAACGCCCTGATCGCCCCGGGCCAGGCCTCGGGATCACCGAGCGGATCGCCTCCGGCCAGCATCACGCCGGAGACGACCCGGTAGGTGATGCACGCCTTGCCGGTGGGCGACCAGATGACGCTCTTGTCACGGCGCAGGGAGAAGTAACCGAGGGAGTCCCGGGCCCCTTGCCTGGTCAGCAGCTCGCGGATGCGATCCTCGTCGTCGGCCGACAGCGAAGGTGACGGCTCGGCGGGGCGCAGGAACAGGTAGACGGTCACCACACCGGTGAACAGGCCGAGCCCGGACAGGATGTACTGGAGCAACTCGCCACGGCGGCCCGGGATGAAGTCGACCGGGCCGTTGAGGCCGATCAGGCCGACCAGGACGTGTTCGAGCCGCTCGGCGTAGGAGTTGTCGCCGACGAGCAGCCGGGCGTTGAGCGACATGAACAGCATGCCGATGAGCACACTGCCGGCGACCAGCCCCAGCCCGACGTACATGGCCCGCCAGCGGGTCCGGGAGTCGCCGATGGCGTAGAACTCGTTGCGGTAGTGCGTCAGCGCGCCGAGCATCAGGGCCGGGATCAGCAGCTCCCCGGGGCCGAAGTCACGGGCCACCCGGAAGATGATGCTGACCGCCAGCAGGACCACGACGGCCTGCCACGCCCGTCTCTTCCGCCGGCGGAGCGCGTGGGAGAGCAGCAGGAGCAGCAGGCCGGTGATGACGGTCGCCGCCCGGGCCACGTTGGTGAGCACGCCGGGAACGATGTCGGTCATCCGGATGATGCGCGGGTCCCAGTCGGGGGCCACCGCGCCGATCACATCGTGGACGCCGATGAGGAAGCACAGCCAGCCCGCCGTGACCGGCACCCAGCGGCGCTGCCGCCGCCGGTCCGGAGATCGGTGGACCGCGCTCTCGCCCTTACTCTGGAGAGCGGACTTCTCACGCTCTGTCTCCACTGTTACGGCCCCAAAGCTTGGCATCCATTACCGCCGAAAGCGAGACATTCGGTCAGCGTAGATGCCGACTGCCTGCCTGGCCCAAATACCCGCAGCCCCAGCTGAGAAACGACGCGACTCGGAGACGACGCGACTCAGAAGCGGCGGAGGATGAGGCTCATGGCCTCCGCACGGGTCTTCTCGGAGTCCCGGAAGTCTCCTCGTACGGCCGAGGTCACGGTCTTCGCGCCAGGCTTACGGACGCCGCGCATCGTCATGCAGAGATGCTCGGCCTCGATCACTACGATAGCGCCACGCGGCTCCAGCACCTTCATCAGCGCGTCGGCGATCTGACTGGTCATCCGCTCTTGCACCTGGGGCCTACGGGCATAGATGTCGACCAATCGGGCCAGTTTGGACAGCCCGGTGATGTGCCCCTTCTCGTTGGGCGTGTAGCCGACATGAGCGACGCCGTGGAAGGGCACGAGGTGGTGCTCACAGATGGAGTAGACCTCGATGTCCTTGACCAGGACCATCTCGTCATGATCGGCGTCGAACATGGCGCTCATGACGTCCTCGGGGCGCTGACGCAACCCCGCGAACTGCTCGGCGTACGCCCGCGCGACCCGAGCGGGCGTGTCGAGGAGCCCATCGCGATCGGGGTCCTCCCCGATCGCGATGAGGATCTCTCGCACCGCCCGCTCGATGCGCGCGTGGTCGAACTCGGGTAGCGGCGGGGTCAGATCCCCGCCGGGGAACTCGTCTTCAGGTCGCGCCAACGCAGGCTCAGCTCTTCTCCTGATCGCCCACTGCGGGCTCACCGATCCCGCCGGCCTGCCCGTTGCCCGACGTCAGATCCTGTACGTCCTTGGGGCCCATGAGAGCGAGCTCCTTGGGCGTCAGCACCGGCGGCCGGTCGGACGGCACCCGCTTGCCGTAACCCGTGTAGGACTTCTGGAACGGCCGCTTGTTCACCGGCGAGAAGACGTCGAGGACCTCGTTCTTGGACAGGGTCTCCTTGTCCATGAGCCTCAGCACCAGGTCGTCGAGCACGTCGCGGTACTCGACCAGGATCTCCCAGGCGACGTCGTGCGCAGACTCGATGTAGCGCCGCACCTCGTCGTCGATCGCCGAGGCGATGTCCTCGGAGTAGTCGCGCTCGTGGCCCACGTCACGGCCGAGGAAGACCTCACCGGCGCCGGTGCCGAACCGGCGGGCGCCGAGACGCTCGCTCATGCCGTACTCGGTCACCATGTTGCGGGCGATCGAGGTGGCCTTCTCGATGTCGTTGGACGCACCGGTCGTGGGCTCGTGGAACACGAGCTCCTCGGCGGTACGGCCGCCCAGCAGCATGGCCAGCTGGTCGGTCATCTCCGAGCGCGTGGTGAGGAACTTGTCCTCCATCGGCAGGGTCATGGTGTAACCCAGGGCCCGGCCGCGCGGCAGGATCGTGACCTTGTGCACGGGGTCGGCGTTCGGCAGCGCGTGCGCCACCAGAGCGTGACCGCCCTCGTGATAGGCGATGATCTTCTTCTCGGACTCGGACATGACCCGGGTCTTGCGCTCCGGACCGGCCATCACGCGGTCGATCGCCTCTTCGAGCGTGGCCATGTCGATCTGCTTACGGTCGAAGCGCGCGGTGAGCAGCGCCGCCTCGTTGATGACGTTGGCCAGGTCGGCACCGGTGAAACCGGGCGTACGCCGCGCGATGACGTCCAGCTCCACGTCATCGGTGAACGGCTTGCCCCGGCCGTGCACGCGGAGGATGCCCTTGCGGCCCTCGAGGTCGGGACGGTCGATGACGACCTGCCGGTCGAAGCGGCCGGGACGCAGCAGCGCCGGGTCGAGGATGTCGGGACGGTTGGTCGCGGCGATCAGGATGACGCCGCCCTTCACGTCGAAGCCGTCCATCTCGACCAGCAGCTGGTTGAGGGTCTGCTCGCGCTCGTCGTGACCGCCGCCGAGCCCGGCACCACGGTGCCGGCCGACCGCGTCGATCTCGTCGATGAAGATGATCGCGGGGGCGTTGGTCTTGGCCTGCTCGAACAGGTCGCGGACCCGGGAGGCGCCGACACCGACGAACATCTCCACGAAGTCGGAACCCGAGATCGAGTAGAACGGCACCCCGGCCTCACCGGCGACGGCCCGGGCGAGCAGCGTCTTACCGGTACCGGGCGGGCCGTACAGCAGCACACCCTTGGGGATCTTGGCCCCGATGGCCTGGAACTTGGCGGGGTTCTGCAGGAAGTCCTTGATCTCCTGCAGTTCCTCGATCGCCTCGTCCGCACCGGCCACGTCGGAGAACGTGGTCTTGGGCGTGTCCTTGGTGATGAGCTTGGCCTTGGACTTGCCGAAGTTCATCACGCGAGAGCCGCCGCCCTGCATCTGGTTCATGATGAACAGGAAGATCAACACGACCACGACGATCGGCAGCAGGCTGAACAGCAGGCTCACGATGAAGCTCTGCTTGGGCACCTCGACGTTGTAGCCGCCCTTGAGCTGCCCAGCGTCGTACTTCTGCTGGAGCAGTTCCTGCAGCTTCACGCCCTGGCCGTCGACCCAGGAGGCCTGCTGCTGCTTCTTGGTCTTGTCGACCAGGGTGACCTCGATGCGCTGATCCTTGTCAACGATCTTGGCTGACTGGACCTTGCCCTGTTGGATCTCCTGTATCACCCTGGCGGTGTCGGCCTTCTCGTAGGAGCCGCTGGGGTTGACCCCCCACATGACAAGGGCCACCAGAAGACCGAACAACAGGACCCACAGCAGCGGCCCGCGAAAGTAGCGCTTCACGTCCATGAATTCGGCAACCCCGTAAGGGGCCCGTCCCTCCTGACCAACATCTGCGAACTCACCGGACCATGCCGGCCCGCCGAGACGGTCTCCCCCAGTGGTTACCCGGTTTGCCGCCGGGATACTGAAGGTACACCGATGACAGCGGGGCTGCAGCCGGTGATCACCACGTACCCACTTCCAGAGTGTTAACGATGCCCCTGGTCTTCTTGTTCCCCAGGCGTGGGCTCAGTGGCTCCACCGTATACATGCGGTGCCAGGGTGCCGACGAACGGAAGGTTCCGGTACTGCTCCGAGTAGTCGAGCCCGTAGCCGATGACGAACTCGTTGGGGATGTCGAAACCGATGTACTTCACGTCGACCTCGGTCTTGACCGCGTCGGGCTTGCGCAGCAGGGCGCAGATCTCCAGGGACGCGGGTCCCCGTGAGCGAAGGTTGCTGACCAGCCACGACAAGGTGAGGCCGGAGTCGACGATGTCCTCGACGATCAGCACGTGCCGGCCCATGATGTCGGCGTCTAGGTCCTTGAGGATCCGCACGACCCCCGAGGACTTGGTCCCCGAGCCGTACGACGACACCGCCATCCAGTCCATCGCCAGCGGCGAGTGCAGGGCCCGCGCGAGATCGGCCATCACCATGACCGCGCCCTTGAGCACGCCCACGAGAAGCAGATCCCGCTCGGCGTAGTCGGCGTCGATCTTCCCCGCCAGCTCCTGGATCTTGGCCTGCAGCCGGTCCTCGGAGATCAGCACATTCGCGAGATCCGCGCCCAGATCCTTCTCGTCCACCCCGACACACCTTCCACACTCGAGCCACGATCAACGGCCGCCGGCCCGTTCGACTCCGCCGATCTGGAGAGGACCAGACGGTTTGTCGTGATCAACCGGATTCGGATCGGCCGAATAGCAGCCTCCCATACCGGCGAAAGCCACGTACGCCCCCGGGCAGGTCAACGTGCCTTTGACCGCGCCAGCCGGTGACCAGCAGGTCGAGTGCGTCGACGTGCACCGCCGCGAGAGTGCCGGGCGGGCTGCCCGCCGCGATCGCGGCCTGCCGCAGCACCCTGGTCCGTACGGCCCGCGGAAGCCTCTCCAGCGCCGCCACGTCCAGCCCCCCCGTGTCCGGGCCGGTGTCCAGGCCACCGGTGTCCAGGCCACCGGTGTCCAGACGGTCGGTCTCCGCACCGGCGGTGTCCACACCGGCCGGGCCGGCCCGCCGGGCATCGGCCAGCGCGCGCTCGGCCCAGGTGTCCAGGGCCTCGGCGTCTTCGCGGAGCAGCCGGGCGGTACGCGCCAGCGCCTCGGTCACGCCGGGCCCGAGGGCCTTCTCCAGCACGGGCAGCGCGTCGTGGCGGACCCGGACGCGGGTGAAGGCGGGGTCCTCGTTGTGCGGGTCGTCCCACGGGTCGAGACCCATGGCGAGACAGGCCGTCCGAGTGGTGGCGCGATCCAGCTCCAGCAGCGGCCGGACGTAACGGATCTCACCACGGTCGAAGACGGGTGGCATGCCGGCCAGCGACCGGGCCCCGGACCCCCGCGCCAGCCCCAGCAGCACCGTCTCGGCCTGATCGTTGCGGGTGTGGCCGAGCAGGACCACTGCGCCGAGCCGCCGGGCGGTGTCGTCGAGCACCTCGTAGCGGGCGGTGCGAGCCGCCGCCTCGGGGCCGCCGTCACCGCCCACGGAGACCTTTACCGGCTCGACCGGATCGAGGCCGAGACCGCGCAGCACGCCGGCCACCTCGATCGCACGACCGGCCGATCCGTCCTGCAGCCCGTGATCGACGGTGACGGCGCCCGCCCGCCGCCCGGCCTTGGGCGCCTCGAAGGCCAGCGCGCCGGCCAGCGCCAGCGAGTCGGCGCCGCCGCTGCACGCCGCGAGGACCGGCCGCGCCGGCTCGAGATCGCGCAGGGCCACGCGGACGGCCAGGCGCACCGCCGCGACCGCGGGCTCCAGCCGTGGCCGTGCTGAATTGCGCTCGCTCCGCTCGCGCGGCTCGGGGCGCCTTGAGGCGGCGGCTTCCCTCGTCGCTCCCGAGCGCTCGTTCCTCGCACTCGCTCGCTCCTCAGTCCAGCCACCGCCGCGCCCCTCGCGTGGCGGCTCGTCGTCAGGCGGAGCGGTCGGTGTCATCGGCGGCGTCGGGTTTCGGGCCGGTGCCGTTCGTGCTCGGCGCCGCGCCGGGAGCCGTGATGGCCGGCGTGCCGGCCACCCGGGCGATCCAGCTCGCCGGCTCCTTGAGCTCATCGTGGCTCGGCAGGGTCTCGGGCGAGGTCCACACCTGGTTGAAGCCGTCCATGCCGACCTCGGCGACGACCCGCCGCACGAACCGCGACCCTTCGGCGTACTGCTTCATCTTCATGTCGATGCCGAGCAGGCGGCGGATGGTCTTGTCCATCCGGGAACCGCCCTCGCGGCGGCCCTGGAAACGCGAGCGGATCTCGGCGACCGACGGAACGACCTGCGGGCCGACGGCGTCCATGACGTAGTCGCCGTGCCCCTCCACGAGGGTCATCACCGCGGTGAGCCGGTCGAGGATCTTGCGCTGCTCGGGCGACTGGATGGCGTCGATGAGGCTGGAGTCGCCGCCCCGCACCGCATCGACCACCGCGTCGGCGGCTTCGCGCAGACGGTTCAGCATGGCGGCGGGGTCGAGGTCGGAGGCGAGCAGGAACTCCGTCATCTGCTCCTGCACATAGGGGCGCAGCCAGTCCACCCCGGTGAACTGGGTCCGGTGGGTCTCCTCGTGCAGGCACACCCAGAGCCGGAAGTCATGGGAGTCGACGCCGAGCTCGTTCTCGACGTGCACGATGTTGGGCGCGACGAGCGTGAGCCGACCGGTCGGGGCTCGGCCGGAGGGATCGGGCGGCAGGAAGAGCTCGTACTGGCCGAGGACCCGGCTCGCCATGTAGGCGAGGATCGCTCCGACCTGCATGCCGGTGACGCGGGAGCCGACGGCCTGGAAGACCGCGCCCGCCGGGCCGCCGCTCAGCCCGCCCGAGCCGCGGTTCTCGGCGAGCCGCTCCATGAGCGGTTCGAGCACGACCCGGAATCCGTCGACGTTGGCACGGATCCAGCCCGGCCGGTCCACGACCGTGGCGGGAGCGGGGTTCTGCTCACCATCTATACCGGTGAATTTCCGGACATGCCCCTGTGCGGTCCGGGAGAGGACGCGGAGTTCCTCGACGACCTCACGCGCCTCGGCCTGGCTCACCTGAGGGCCCGGGCGGACAAGGCGGGTTCCCGTCTGAACAGCGACATTCCAGTCGATCATTGTGCTCAATGCTCGCTCCGCTCATACCGGCCCGCGTTAGCGCGCCTCCGGCTCACGACCTGCCGCGGCAACTCGCGTTATTACTCCACCGTACGTTCCCTCCCGGTGCCGTAGCACCATTACCTCGCCTCCCGTTCGCCGAACCCGGGTCGCGATGGTCATCTTCCCTGGTCATGTCAACGGCATCCGCACATCGCGACGATCGACGCGAGCTGGTCGAGCACCTCGCTGTTGGTGCTGCCGGCCATGAACGCGAACGCCAGCAGCCGCCCGTCCGCGTCGCTGGTGATCCCCGCGAGCGTGCTGACGTTCGCGAGCGTCCCGGTCTTGGCCCGTACGACACCCGCGCCCGGGAGGGCCACGGTCGTGTAGCGGTCCGCGAGGGTGCCGGAGAATCCGGCGACGGGCAGACCGGTGATCATCGCGCGGAGCTCGGGCCGCTTGCCGGAGGCGGCGAGCGAGATGATCCGGGCCAGCGCCATCGGCGTGATCCGGTTGCTGGTCGACAGGCCGCTGCCGTCGGCGAGCCGGACGCCTTCGCCGACGCCGAGCTGGGCCAGCGTCTCCTGGACGGCCTGCGCCCCTCCCGCGAAGGTGGGCGGACGCTTCCGCTTGATCGCCACCTGCCGGATCATGGCCTCGGCCAGATCGTTGTCGCTGTCGGTCATGAGGCGCTCGACCAGCACCGACACCGGCGGCGACTGCACCGCGGCGAGCTGCGCGGCCTTCGGCGCGGCCTGCGTACGGGTGCCGGCCCTGGCGCTGATCCCGTTCTGCCGGAGCAGTCCGGCGAAGGCCTGCGTGGCCGCGCCCGGCGGATCGGCGACCCGGCTCCTGTTCCCCGGCGCCACCCGGCCCTCATCGACCATGAGCGCGGTGACCGGGGCGACCTCGCCGTCGGGCATGTAGTTGGGCTTCCAGCCGGGCGCAGTGCGGGAGCCCTGGTAGAGCGAGGCGTCATAGTCCACGCGCACCCGGGTGGTGCCCGCCGCCTTGAGCGCCGCCGCCGTGCGCTTGGCCAGGTCGGGCAGCGAGGCGTACGTCGGATAACCCCGTGGCGGTCCGGCGGTCAACGTGGGGTCGCCGCCGCCGACGAGCACGATGCCGCCGCCCGCTCCCTTCACCACCTTGGTGGTCAGGCGATACTCGGAGCCGAGCACGGCGAGGGCGGCGGCCGACGTCACGACCTTGGTGGTCGAGGCGGGCACCGCCGCGACCTTGGCCCGCTGGTCGAACAGCGTGCGCCGGGTCGTGGCGTCGACGACGACCGCGTTGATGGCCCCCGCCTGTCCGCCCAGCAGGCCGAGCAGTTCGATGCCCAGACCGCTGCCCGGCATCGGTGCCGACGCGTCCGAGGGGATCACCGACGACCCGGAGGCCCGTACGATGGCGCGCGTCGCGACGCTCGGCGGCTCCAGTTGCAGGCTGCTCTGGGGCGTGAGCTTCACCACCGCGACGCCCGCGCCCAGAGTGAAGACGTTGAGCAGCGACAGTGTGACCATGGCCACGATGCGATCCCGCCTCAGCACGTGACCACCCCTCCGCTCACCTGGCACTCAGCGACGTGCGACATCCTTATATACGGCAAGACCTCATTAGACACGTATCTACCGCGCGGGGGAGCGGAGGATCACTATGGAAAGGAACAAGGTGGAATTCGACGTCACCATCGAGATCCCCAAGGGCCAGCGCAACAAGTATGAGATGGATCATGAAACCGGCCGCATCCGGCTGGACCGGATGTTGTTCACCTCCACTCAGTATCCGGCCGACTACGGGTTCATCGAGGGCACGCTCGGCGAGGACGGCGACCCCTTGGACGCCTTGGTGCTGCTCCAGGAACCGACGTTCCCCGGTTGTCTGATCCGCTGCCGCGCCGTGGGCATGTTCCGCATGCAGGATGAGGCGGGCGGCGACGACAAGGTCCTGTGCGTACCGTCCACCGACCCGCGCAGCGAGCACCTACGCGACATTCACCACGTTCCGGAGTTCGACCGGCTGGAGATCCAGCACTTCTTCGAGGTCTACAAGGACCTCGAGCCGGGCAAGTCGGTCGAGGGCGCCAGTTGGGTCGGCCGCACCGAGGCCGAGATCGAGATCGAGCAGTCCCGCAAGAGGCTGTCCGAGCAGGGCCATTAAGAGCGGTCGGCGATGCGACGGGGCGCGGAGTGCACCGGCCTCTATGCGGCCTCCCGCCGGATGACCGGGCATCTCGCAGCGCGGGCGTCAAAGCGCCCGCGCGCCGCCGCGCCGCAGGCGCGGCCCGTCAACAGCGTGCTTCATCGATCATCCGGCGGGACGGGTGGCGCCGATCAGGCCGGCCCGCCAGATGCTGGAGACCCGCACCCGCCCCCCGGTGTAGGGCGCCTCGACCATGAGCCCGCGGCCGATGTAGATGCCCACATGGTGGATCGTGCTGGGATCGCTCGCGTCGTTGGCGAAGAACACCAGGTCGCCCGGACGCAGCCGTCCCGTGGGCACGTGCGGTCCCGAGGTCCACTGCGTGCCGGTCCAGTGATCGAGCCTGACGCCGGCCTTGTTCCAGGCGTGCAACGCGAGCCCCGAGCAGTCGAACCCACGTATGTTCGCCCCGTGGGCGACGCCGTAGCTCGGGCCGGTGACGGTGCCGCCGCCCCATGAGTAGGGCGTCCCGAGCCATTTCAACGCGGCCCGCACGACGATCGACCCGCGGCCGACGCCCCCGTGGAAGCCGGCCGACCGTGCCTGCTCCCGCGCCTGCTGCACCTCGGCGGCATGGGCCCGGGCCCTGCCGAGCCGGGCGACGAGGATGGTCTTTCGGGCCTTGATCCGCTTCAACTCCTCGCGCTGTGCGGCGAGGAGCCGCTCGGCGGCGCTCTTGGCCGACTCGGCCCGCTCGGTGGCGACCTGGCGGTCCTGCAGCGCGGTGCGCGTCTGGCGGCGGAACATGTCGGCGATGATCCTGGCGGCTCGGACGCGTTCGACCATGCCCGCCTGCCGGTGCCCCAGCACCTCCATGAGCGCGGCGCGGTCCATGAAGTTCTGCGGCCCGGTGCGCCCGGCGACCGTGGCGGCCCACTGGTTGACGCCGGTGCCGGCGCGGTAGGCGGCGGCGGCGAAGACCGCCGCCTCGTCCCGGATCTGCCGGTAGCGCTGCTCGGCCTCACCCAGCCGGCGCTGGGAGTTCTCGTAGGCCTGGCGGGCGTGCTCGAGCTTCACCAGCTCGCCGTTGTAGCGCTCCATGGCGAGCGCGGCCGCAGCGGAGATCCGCTCCAGCTCACCGGTGGCCTGCGCGAGCCTGGCCTTGACCCGGCCGACGGCCGCGGCGCGTTCGCGTACGGCCTTCTTGCTCTCGGTCACCTCACGGTCGCTGGGCCCCGGCTCGGCCGCGGCGGTGCCGGTGCCGGTCGTGAGGGCGATCGCCATGCTCACGGAGAGGGCTGTGCGGCGGATGGTCCGGCGTGCGCGGTGCGGTGGCGGCGACACGGTCTGACCCCCTGATCCACTGTGTGTGAACAGTCGCTCGCCAACAGTAATGAAGAGGGGGCTCGTCATCGCAAGTCCGCCACGCCGGGAATCGCCGGTCCGACGGGAAGCCGCGACACCCGCGCACGCGCCGTCATCGGCCCTTCGGAGCATGCCGAGGCCGGCCGTCCGGGTGCGATGGCGGCAGGGAGGTCGGCCGCCGGCCCTGCCGCGCCGATGACGGCGGCGCGGGCGGCGGCACCGTGGT
>NZ_JABVEB010000300.1 GCF_014323665.1 Actinomadura sp. HBU206391
TCCCGCGCCCGAGGCGCGGGAGCCCTCTTCTCGGTCGGATCACCAGTCGCCGCAGTCATCGTCGTCTTCGTAGAGGAAGAAGTCGTCGTCCTCCACGATGAAGCTGCCGCCGCCCCACGTGGGCGCGCTCGCGGCCGTAGTGCCCGCCGAGACCGGGGCGGCCTGCGCGGACGCCGCTGTCAGGGCCGCACCCGCGCCCGCGAAGGACAGAACGGCGATGACCGCTGCGATGCGCATGGGAATTCTCATGAAAACTCCTCCTTGGAGGATTCGAAGCCGGAAAGGCCAAAGCAGAACTCTCTGAAAATGGAGTGGTTCGCCCGAGGCTGCCCGGTCGTTCTCTGGAGCATGTGCCGGGCCGGCGGACTCACCTCCTGACTCCATCTCGTCTGTTCCACTAACGCCATCCCCGACGGGAAGCGCGACAAACCGCTAGATATCCGGACTTGACCCTTTTGCTAAGTCGGAAATACTAAGCTTTTTATGAATTACGTACGGCTGGCCAACTTAGCGACCGAAAAGTCCGATTTATATTGTTTTAATGGGGAATGTTAAGTTCGGGGCCGGTTCCGGGTCGGGTGGTGGCCGGACGAGCGGTTCACGCGACAATCACCACTGACCCGCACCGCTTACTGTTGACCCATGCGGATCCATGTGGTGAGCGACGTTCACGGCCGCGTGGACGCCCTCGCCCGGGCGGCCGACGGCGCGGACGCGCTGGTGTGCCTCGGCGACCTCATCCTGTTCATCGACTACGCCGACCATGCTCAGGGCATCTTCGCCGAGCTCTTCGGGCACCGGAACGCTGATCATTTCATCGCGCTCCGCACCCAGAAGCGCTTCGAGGAGGCGCGCCTGTTCTCCGAGGAGATGTGGGGTTCGCTGGACGGCGGAGCCCGGCCGCACATCGAGCGTGCCGTACGGCGTCAGTACGCCGAGCTGTTCCAGGCGATGCCGGCCCCCGCCTATCTCACCTACGGCAATGTCGACCTCCCGCGCATGTGGGGCGACTACCTGCGGGACGGGCATCACGTGCTCGACGGAGAGGTCGTCGAACTCGGCGGGCTGCGGTTCGGCTTCGTCGGCGGCGGGTTGCGCACCGAATACCGCACGCCCAACGAGGTGGACGACGAGGTCTACGCCGCCAAGGTGGCCGCGGTGGGAGCGGTCGACGTGCTCTGCTGTCATATCCCGCCCGCGGTGCCCGACCTGCTGTACGACACGGTCGCGCGCCGGTTCGAGCGGGGCAGTGAGGCGGTGCTCGACCTGATCCACGAGACGCAGCCACGGTACGTGCTGTTCGGCCACGTCCATCAGCCGCTCGCGCGGCGGATGCGCGTCGGCCGTACGGAATGTGTCAATGTCGGGCACTTCCGGGCCAGCGGAACGCCGTACGTCCTGACGGTTTAGGTGGCGCTCTCTCTGGGGGTACGCTCCACGTGGCCTACCAGGGGCGCACGGCGGTGACATTCGAGGTGAAGGGCGGACGCCGATGGCGGATCGGACGAGTTCCACTATCGTGATCAAAGGGGGACGACCCGAGATCACCGCGGTCATCGCCGACCTTGAGGGCTACCCCGAGTGGGCCGGGGGCATCCACGGCGTCGAGGTCCTCGAGGCCAGGCCGGACGGCCGGCCGGCCCGGGTCCGCATGACCATCGACGCGGGCCCCATCAAGGACACGATCGCCCTGGCGTACGAGTGGGACGGCGACGAGGGCGTGCGCTGGACCCTGGTCGAGAAGGGCAACGTCGTGACGTCACTGCACGGCTCCTACCGGCTCACCGAGCGGGACGACGGCACCGAGGTCACCTACGAGCTGGCCGTCGACTCCCGCATCCCCATGATCGGCATGGTCAAGCGCAAGGGCGAAAAGATGATCATCGAATCGGCGCTCAAAGGCCTGAAACGACGCGTCGAGCGGTGACGGACACCCATGTGCCGTCACAGGGGCGGTACGGTTTCTTGCCGATGACAAGGTGGATGATGGTCCTATGAGCGAGCAGTCAGGCTATGTCCTCGAAGAGGCCGTGAAGCTCTTTGTGACGTTGCGCCGGCGGATGCGCGACAGCGGTCCCGCCGACGACGACGTGTGGGGCCGGGCCACGCACGAGAGCGCGGGCGGATCCCATTTCGCGACCGGCGCACCCGAATGCCAGTATTGCCCGATCTGCCGGACCGTCGCTGCGGCGCGCACGTCGGGCACCGACGTCGTCGGGCATGTGATGGACGCCGGTCAGGCGCTGGTCGCTGCCATGCGCGAGACCGTCGCGGCCTACGATCGTTCCCGGCCGGCTCGCCCTAGGGCCGACGGAGATCCCATCGACGTCGGCTGACCTCGGTCGATCTCGGCGTGGGAACCCACCGGCGGCGCGCCGCTCGCCGGACTGAATCAGGAGGATGCGGTACATGGCGCTGACCATCGGCGTGGACGTCGGCGGCACCAAGGTGGCCGGTGGTGTGGTCGATCATCATGGCCGGATTCTGGAGCAGGTGCGACGGCCGACGCCGTCCACCAATCCGAAGGAGACCGCCGAGGTCATCGCCGAGGTCGTCAACCTGCTCAAGGGCAAGTTCGACGACGTCAAGGCGGTGGGAGTCGGTGCGGCAGGCTTCGTCGACGAGGACAGGGCCATCGTGCAGTTCGCCCCGAACCTCGCCTGGCGCGACGAGCCGATCAGGCAGAAGATCGAGGAACGCGTCGAACTGCCCGTCGTGGTCGAGAACGACGCCAACGCGATGGCATGGGGCGAGGCTCGGTTCGGAGCCGGCCGGGGTGAGGACTTCCTGGTCTGCGTCACCCTCGGCACCGGCATCGGCGGCGGCATCGTCGTCGACGGCAACCTCTACCGCGGCCGCTTCGGCATCGGCGGAGAGATCGGCCACTTCCGGGTGGTGCCCGAGGGCCGCCGCTGCGGCTGCGGCAACCGCGGCTGCTGGGAGCAGTACGCCAGCGGCAGCGCACTCGTCGCCGAGGCCCGCGACCTCGCGCGCGTCTCACCCGCGCTGGCCGGCCGGCTCCTCGAACTCGGCGGCGGGAAGCCCAACGGGATCAGCGGTCCAGAGATCACTCAGGCCGCCCGCGAAGGCGACCCGGCCGCTCTGGAGTGCTTCCAGACCATCGCCAAATGGACCGGACAGGGCCTGGCCGACCTGACCGCCATCCTGGATCCGGGCGTCTTCATCATCGGCGGCGGGCTCTCCGACGCGGGCGACCTCCTGCTCGCACCCGTCCGCGCGGCGTTCGAGAGAGCGCTCACCGGGCGGGGGCACCGGGCCTTCGCCGACATCCGGATCGCCGAACTCGGCTCCGCGGCCGGCATCGTGGGAGCGGCGGACCTCGCACGCATCTGACCGCGCCTTCGGCGCGGCGGCTCGCGGGCTGTGTTTGATGGCCGCGCCTTCGGCGCGGCGGCTCGCGGGCGTTTGACGCGGCGTCTTCCCTCGTCGCAGGCGAGCACTCGTTCCTCGCGCTCGCCTGCTCCTCAGTCCAGACACCGCGCGCCCGCTCGCGGGCTCCTCGGTCGCTCTGATCAGCCGGCGTGACGGTTCGGGGCAGCGACATCGAACTGGCCGGGTAAGGCTGGGAATCGTACGGGTGAAGGTCGCACGGCCGGTGGGTTCGAGGTGATCGATCGCCTGGGTTCGGCGGGTACGTTGTGGGTGTGCCTACCGTGCGGGTGCTGAGCTACAACATCAGGTCGTTGCGTGACGACACCGCCGCGCTCGAGCGGGTCGTTCGCGGGTGCGCGCCCGACCTCGTGTGCCTGCAGGAGGTCCCGCGGTTCCTGCTGTGGCGCACCAAGCGCCGGAGATTCGCGCGGCGTTGCGAGCTCACCGTCGCCGCCGGGCGGCGGGCGGCGGGTCTGGCGGTGCTGGCCGGGCCACGCGCCACGGTGCTGCACCGGGAGTACCACCTGCTGACCCGGGTGACGGGACTGCACCGGCGAGGGCTCGCGATCGCCGTGGCCGAGGTGCAGGGCGTCCGGCTCATCGCCGCGAGCACCCACCTCGACCTCGCCGACGTCCCCCGGCGGGCCCACGTCGGCCAGTTGCTCGGCCTGTTGGAACGGGCCCGGCGCACGTACCGCGCGCCGGTCGTGCTCACGGGCGACATCAACGAGGAGTCCGGGGGACAGGCCTGGGATCTGCTCGCGGGCAGCTTCCAGGACGCCTACGCCGTCGCCCCGGCCGGGATGGGACACACGTTCTCGGCGCGCCGCCCACGCCGGCGCATCGACGGGATCTTCGCTGATCCAGACGTCGAGGTCGTCGGTTGCGGCGTACCCGCCGACACGGCGGTCTCAGCCGACTACACACGGGCCACCGACCACCGGCCGGTGTTCGCGGAGCTCTGCCTGCGCCGCTGACCGCGGTGGGCAAAGCCCGCCGGACGGCGCTCTCGGAACGCCGGTCCGTCAGACGACCGCGCCGTCGTCGGGACCGCGCGGCTCGTCGCCCATCCTGAGCACGAGCGTCACGAAGCCACCGATGAACGCGGCGACCGCGAGGAACGCCGCCCAACCGGGCACCTCCCAGCCGAGCAGTACGGTCAGCAGCAGATACAGCGGGCCGCCGACCAGGGCGGCCCAGGCGGTGCGCGTCACCGAGTCGCCGCTCGGCAGCGGCGGGGGAGGCGGAGGAACGTAGTGGCCCTCGTCGTCCGCGGGCGGGGGCTCGGTCACACCACCGGTGTCGATCACGCGCGCGGTCGGCAGCCGCCCGGTGCTGTCGGTGCCTTCGGCGACGGAGGGCTCGTCGAGATCCTCATCGAGGTTCTCCTGGTCCGGCCAGGGCCTCGCCCCGTCCTTCGGAGACTCCTCGAAGGACGCCACGATCTCAGCCCAGACGGCGTCGTCGTCACGCTCGACCGTGCCCGTACCGGTCTCGAACTCGGATGTCGCGCCGGCGTCCCTCGCCCGCGCGCCGGGGCCCGGGTCGTGCGTGAGCTCCTCGCGCAACCGGTCGAGATGCGAGTGCAGCACCCTCTCGGCCGTGGACTTCATGGACGTGTCCACGTAAAGGCGGTCCAGGGGTTCTTCCGCGGACGGCTCCTCCGAGGGCTCGGTCACGGGGGAGGCCGCGTAAGCCGCCACACCCGCGTCCCGGAGCGTGGCGAGCATGGCGTCCGCCAGCTCCGCCACGAGATCGGCCAGCGGTGCGTACGCGTCCGCGGACAGCCCGTTGTCACGACGGTTCACGGGTTCGGCTCCCCCGATGGACCCGGCTTCAGCGCCATGACAGCCCTCGCTCCCCTCGGCAAGCAGTTCTGAGATGAGCCTACGGCCCGAATCGTCCCATGCGCTGCGCTCGTACACCAAGGGTGTGGGCGACCCGCGCCAGAGATGGCAGGATGTCCAATCATCTCCGGTTCGGCGGGCTGCCGAAGGGCGTGTTCCAAGAAAGGTGGCAACATGTTCTGGTGGGTGGTCAAGGCCATCTTGGGGCCCATCCTCACCGTAGTTTGGCGCCCTCGGCGCGAGGGCATGGACAACGTTCCGCGCACCGGGCCGGCCATCATGGCGAGCAACCATCTGTCGTTCGCCGATCACTTCTTCGGGCCGCTGCCGCTCCGACGTCCCATCGTATTCCTCGGCAAGCGGGAGTACTTCACCGGCAAGGGGATCAAGGGCCTGGTCAGCCGGGTCTTCTTCAGGGGAGTCGGGGTCATCCCCCTGGACCGCACCGGTGGCGGGGCGAGCGACGAGGCGTTGCAGACTGGTCTGCGGGTGCTCGGGGAGGGCAAGCTGCTCGGGATCTATCCCGAGGGGACGAGGGCACCGGACAACCGGCTCTACCGAGGCAAGACCGGGGTCGCCCGGCTGGCGCTCGAGTCCCGGGCGCCGGTCATCCCCATGGCAATGATCAACACTTTCGAACTGATGCCCTCCGGCCGCGTTCGGCCACGGCTGGGGGTGCGCCCAGGCGTGCGGTTCGGCGAGCCGCTCGACTTCTCGCAGTACTACGGCAAGGCCGAGGACCATCTCGTCCTGCGCGCCGTGACCGACGAGATCATGAACGCGATCAGAGAGCTCTCCG
>NZ_JABVEB010000301.1 GCF_014323665.1 Actinomadura sp. HBU206391
ACCTCCACCTGATCGCACCAGCGCTCGGCTCTATGATCATCGGCTATCTCTCTCCCTGGAGGACTGATGCACATCAAGCGCACCGAGACGCACACCGCGTGGGACCGTGAGCTGGCGCCGATCACGGTTCTCGCCCGCGGGGACGAGCTCACGGTCGAGACCACCGAGGCCAGTGGCGGGCAGCTGACCGCCGGCTCGGTGGCGGCCGACGTCGCCGCCCTCGACTTCGGCCGGGTCAACCCGGTGACCGGCCCCTTCCGGATCGAGGGCGCTCGCCCGGGCGACGCGCTGGTCATCGACATCATCGACGTGGCCGTCGGCACCTGGGGCTGGACCGCCTGCATTCCCGGCTTCGGCCTGCTCGCCGACGACTTCCCCGACCCGCATCTGCGCATCTCCGCCATCGCGGGCGGCCGCGCGGAGCTCCTGCCGGGCCTGTCGGTGCCCGTCGTGCCGATGATCGGGACGATCGGCGTGGCCCCGCCCGAGGCCGGACCGCACTCGATGGTGCCGCCCCGCCGCTGGGGCGGCAACCTCGACATCCGCCACATCGGTCCGGGAGCGCGGCTGATCCTTCCCGTCGGTGTGGAGGGGGCGCTGCTGTCGCTCGGTGACGCGCACGCCGCGATGGGCGACGGCGAGGTCTCCGGCACCGGTGTGGAGACCGAGGCGACCGTACGGCTCCGGGTCGACGTGCGCACCGGCGCCGCCCCCAAGACCCCGATCGTCGAGACCCACCCGCGCACGCAGCGAACGGGTGCGGCGCTGGCGACGACCGGTGTCGGCCCCGATCTCATGGCCGCCGCCGTGGACGCCACCCGCTCCCTGATCGAGGAGATCTCGAGCCGTACCGGCATGGCGCCGACAGACGCGTACCTGCTGGCCAGCGTGGCCGCCGACCTCAAGATCTCCGAGGTCGTCGACGTTCCCAACTGGGTCGTCTCGGCCCATCTCGAACTGGACCTCCTGCACTGATCGTCGGCGGCGGTCCGAGCCGCCCCCGCCGTGGTGTGGGCGAACCTCGCCGCCGGCACCTGAAGAGCCGGGACCGTGACGGCGATGAACGTCCATGGCCCCGGACCACCAGGTAGCCCGCCATGAGTCCGGTCGCCGTCGTCACCATGGATCAGCCACCTTTCAGAGTTCGCTTCGGAGTGACCGTGTTCGGCACCCTCATCGACCGGGGAGCCCTCCGGCGGCCGGACGGCGCGACAGCGAGGTGGCGCTGGGGGTGGAACGCGGCCGGATCCGTCCGCCGCCAGGGCTATTCCGAGGGCAGTGCCCGTCCGCGCGTCTCCGGCGTCAGGGCCACGCCGATCAGGCCGACCAACCCGATACACGAGGTGACGGTCGCCGCGAGGCCGAGGTCGCCTGCGAACCACGCGGTGGAGGTCACGCCCACCGCCAGAGGGCCCACTGCCGTGAGATAACGGCCCACGCTGTTGGCGAGCGCGATCCCGGTGGCCCGCATGCTGGGGCCGAAGACCTCGGGGAAATAGACGAAATTGCCGGAGAGGGCACCGAACAGGCCGAAGCCCACGACCGGCAGGACCCACAGGTAGACCGCGTAGGAGTGAGCGAAGGGATAGAGGCAGAAGATGCTGACGCCGCCGGTCATGAAACTGATCGTGAAGGCGCTCCTGCGGCCGACCCAGTCGGCGACGAACCCCCAGCTGGCGTAGCCCATGATCCCGCCGGCGTTGAACAGCATCAGGGCGACCGACACGCGGTGATCGATGGCGCCGCCGGTGAGGCCGTCCTCCGTCGCCAGTTCGCGGATGATCTGAGGCGTCCACGTGGAGACGCTCCAGAAGGAGATCAGCGAACCGGCGGCGATGAGCGTGCAGATGACCGTACGGCGCCGGATCGGCGGGGTGAGCAGTCTGGTGAGCACGAACCGGTTCTCGGCCCTGCGCAGGCCACGGGTCCTGCGCTCCCTGCGGGCCTTCCTGAGGTTCTTATACAGGACATATCGACCTGAATGTCCCATTCGGTCCTGCGGGATCGAGAGCGTGAGCTGCGGATCATCCCAGGGCTTCGGTCTCCTGGGTGCGGGCGTCGTAGGCGGTACGGGCCGCGTCGATCTCCTCCAGATGGCTCTCGGCCCAGCCGACCAGCGTTCCGACGGTGTCGAGCAGCGTACGGCCCATGTCGGTGAGCGAGTACTCCACGCGGGGAGGCACGACCGGATAGATGGTCCGGGTGACGATCCCGTCGCGCTCCAGCCCGCGGAGCGTGACGGTGAGCATGCGCTGGCTGATGCCGTCGATGTTTCGCTTGAGCTCGGTGAACCGTCTGGTGCCCTCACCGAGGTGGGCGATGACGTAGAGCGACCACTTGTCCCCGACGCGGTCGAGGATCCCACGGGCCCGGCAGTCGACGGGATGGTTCGCGATGGGATGAGGGGAACCCATGGTTCTCTCCAGGTGACCGAGGCAGTAAAAAGTGCCTTCTTGTGGACATCCAGCGAGTATCCCCAGGATGGAGGCAGTTCCTCTTCGGAACCGAACCACTTGTGGGAACTCACTTACTTTACGGAACTCAAGGAGACACCATGACGGCCGACCTTGTCGAGATCCCCGGCTATGTCGAAGGGGCCTGGGCCATCGACCCGGTCCACTCTGAGGTGGGTTTCGCCGTCCGGCACCTCATGATCAGCAAGATCCGCGGACGCTTCACGGCGTTCGCGGGCCAGATCGTCACCGCGGCGGATCCGCTGCTGTCCAGTGTCACCGCGACGATCGACCTGACCTCGGTCGACACCGCCAACGCCCAGCGCGACGACCACATCCGTTCCGCCGACTTCTTCGAGGTCGACAGATACCCGACCATGACCTATCGCTCCAGCGGGCTCCGCCGGGACGGCGACGGCTTCGTCCTCGACGGCGAACTCACCCTCAAAGGGGTGACCCGTCCGGTCCCGCTCAGGCTCCAGGCCAACGGCTTCGGCCCGGACCCGTTCGCCGCCGACCCGTTCGCCGGCGCTCGTGCGGGGTTCACCGCCACCGGAGAGATCGACCGCATGGACTTCGGCGTCACCTACAACGGACCCATACCCGGCGGCGGCATGGCCCTCGGAGACAAGGTCCAGATCTACCTCGAGATCGAGGCGGTCCTTCAGGTCCCCGGCGACTCCTGACGCGGGACGCGGCCGGAGATCCGCGACGGAGTGCTCCACCCGGAGCCATCTCACGACCTCGCGATCTCCGGCCGGCGTCGCCGATGGGCCGAGTTCAGCTCCGGCGGCGGCCTTCCGCGCCGGCACGGACGGCGCCGGTGAAGGCGGTCCATTCGGCGCGGGTGAACTCCAGGACGGGCCCGTCCCCGCATGCCTTGGAGTCGCGTACGCCGATGGCTCCGTCAGGAGCGGCGGCCACCTCGACGCACGAGCTGTCCGGGGCGCTGCGACGTGACTTGCGCCAGCCCGAGTATCTCGCGCTCATCTCTCCGCTCCTTCCTCGTCGGCGAGCCGGTCGGCCAGCTTCCCGAGAGAACTCAGGCTGTCGGCCGGTGACAGCGAAGCCTGCAGGAGGCGGTCGTAATGGCCTTCGAACCGCGCCACCTCGCCGGGATCGGTGTGCACCAGGTCGGCGGTGGCGGTGTCGACGACCGCCATCTTCGGGTCCTCGGGATCGGGGAACGTGTAGAGCGCGAACGACGACCTCGGCAAGAGGCCTGCCGTGATGCGCGCGTCGATCGGCAGCAGTCGCACCGTGAAGCGCGCCTCAGCGGACACCGTGTCGACCAGATGGCGCAGCTGGGCGCGCAGCACCGCCGGGCATACGGTCAGCCGTCGCATCACGCACTCATCGAGGACGACCTCATAGTGCGGCCCGTCCGGGTGGAAGACCGTTCGCTGCCGCTGTAGCCGTGCCTGGGCCATCCGCTCCGGGACGTATCTGATGGGCCCGTCGTGTCTGTCCAGTTCCACGAGGGCCCAGGTGAACTCCGGTGTCTGCAGGACTCCGGGGATCGCGGTCTGGTTGTACTCCTGAACGAGGGAAGCGCCGGACTCGAGGTCGGCGTAGAGGCGCTGGCGAGGCCCCATGGCGTCACCGAAGGAGTCCCACCAGCCGCGTTCGGCGGCGTCGCGGGCGATCCGCACGACCTCGTTCCACTTGTCGCCCGTGACGCCGAGGAGATCCAGGATCTTCATGATCTCGGCGAGGTCCGGGCGGATATGGGCGTTCTCGAGCCGGCTGACCTTCATGCGCGACTGGTGCAGGAGCTGGGAAAGTCGGCCGGCGGTCATGCCCTTTTCCTCGCGGAGCGTGCGCAGCTCCGTGGCGAGTCGCCGGCGCCGTACGAAAGGACTGGTCATAGGTGACCTCGCGGGGGGTTAACGTGCGGCATCCGCATGTGCAGAACAGCTGCGGAGAACTACAGCAGGTATGGGAAGAGAACGTTCCGTAGCCGTGCGTGCGAATCAAGCGGATGGCCGAGTTAGGTCACGAATCGCCGTCCTGCGTCGGAGACGTGCTGCGAAAATGGGCGGTTCCGAACCGTTCGATCGACCGGAACGCCCTCACTCGAACGGCGACGCCGACCGGTTCATTTCGTGCCGCGAGCGCGGAAGGCGCGGCGGTAGGCCGACGGTGACGTCCTCATGGCGCGGGTGAAATGGTGCCGATAGGTGACCGCGGTGTCGAAGCCGACCGTCTTGGCGATCTGCTCGATGGAGGCGTCGCTGTTCTCCAGGAGCGGCAGGCTGGCCTGGATCCGCTGGGCGAGCACCCAGCGCACGGGGCTCGTACCCGTGCAGCGGGCGAAGTGCCGCAGGTAGGTGCGCTGTGACATGCGCGCCTGGCGGGCCAGCCGTTCGACGGTGAGCGAGTCGGTGAGGTGCTCCAGCGCCCAGTCCATGCTGCGCGCGATCCGGTCGTCGCTGAGGTCTCCGGTGACCGGCGCCTCGATGAACTGCGCCTGGCCGCCGTCGCGATGCGGCTGTACGACGAGGCGCCGGGCCACCGCGTTGGCGACGCCCGCGCCGAAGTCCGTACGGACGATGTGGACGCACAGGTCGAGGCCGGCGGCGCTTCCGGCCCCGGTGAGCACGTCGCCGTCGTCGACGTAGAGGACGTCGGGGTCGACCTCGACGCGCGGATGCCGCCGGCGCAGCAGGTCCGCGTACTGCCAGTGGGTGGTGGCCCGGCGGCCGTCCAGCAGCCCCGCGGCCGCCAGGGCGAACGCGCCCGAGCAGATGGAGACGACGCGGGCGCCGCGATCGTGCGCCGTGCGCAGCGCGGCGACCACGTCCGGGTCGGGATCGCGGTGCACGTCCGCGACACCCGGGACGATGACCGTGTCGGCCGCGACGAAGCCGTCCAGACCGTGCGCGGGATGCAGGACACCGCCCCCGACGATCCGCACCGGATACGGCGCGCACACCCGCAGGTCGTACCACGTGACACCGAGTTCGGGCCGTGGCAGGCCGAAGACCTCCGTGACGATGCCGGTCTCGAAGGCGGACATGCCCTCGTAGGCGAGCACCGCCACCGTGGGGCCTCGCGTGCCGATCCGCATGGCGGGATCTTAGCGAAGGCTGTCATCCACGCCGATTTCCCCCCGCGCATCGCCGCGTGAGGATCTGTTCCATGTCGAACGTTCTCGCGACCGATCCCGCCTCGGCGGCGGCCGCCGCCGCTCATTTCGCCGCGCGTCTGTCCTTCGAGACCGACGTGAGCGACGTCCATGCCGACCTCGAATCCGGTGCGTCCGGCATCGTGGTCGTGGACTCCCGCAGCGTGGAGTCATGGCGACAGGGCCATCTGCCCCATGCCGTGCACCTGCCCACGGCCGAGATCGCCGGAAGGGCCGGTGAACTCGTCCCGGCGGGAGCGGTGGTCGTGACCTACTGCTGGGGTCCGGGCTGCAACGGGGCGACCCGGGCCGCGCTGGAGTTCGCCCGCCTCGGCTACCGCGTCAAGGAGATGATCGGCGGCTTCGAGTACTGGGTCCGTGAGGGCTTCCCGGTCCGCACGCCGAACGGCATCGCGGCCTCACCGGTGGACGAGCTGACCGCGCCG
>NZ_JABVEB010000302.1 GCF_014323665.1 Actinomadura sp. HBU206391
GGTGTGGATATGTGGAAACCAAAACACCGAGAGCCTTAACTAAGCGGTATTGCCCTGCGGGGTCCCGCGATCCCGGGCGACCAGCGTTCCATCCCGCTGCCGGAGTGGTGCTTTGAGCCACCGCTCCACATACAGCAGGATCCACCGCTGATCTGGTGAGATGTGGTGAGCGACCGCCTTGAGCACGAGATCCCAGGGCACGGTGTCGAAGAACGCCCGGATGTCCAAATCGATCACCCAGTCGCTGCGCCAGCACCGCTGACGACATGTCCCGACCGCGTCCAACGCGGACTTGCCCGGCCGGTAGCCATAGGAGTCCGGATGGAAGATCGGTTCGACCTTCGGCTCCAGATACATCCGCACCACCGTCTGAGCGATCCGGTCGGCCACGGTCGGCACGCCCAGCACCCGCACCCCTTTGCCTCCCGCTTTGGGGATCTCCACCGCCTTCACCGGCGGCGGGAAATAAGACCCCGATGACAGCCGGTTCCAGATCTTGTACAGATTCCGGTCCCGGTCCGCCTCGAACTCCTCAATCGACTGCTCGTCGACGCCCGCCGCACCCTTGTTGCCCTTGACCCTCTGAAACGCCTCCCAGACCACGATCTTGTCAATCTGAAACGGCTTGTCCTGCTGCTTCGGTTCGCTCACCCGGCTCCTCCCGGCCACACCGGTTGACCACCAAGCGAACCCGGACAACCCGGCCCCTTCGCTCCACCCGCGTTACCGAGCATCACCGCTACTACGAGCCGGTCCGCCCCTGTGCCCCGCACCGGCACTCGACCCCTCACAGTTTCCGCTGCTTGAAGCACTCCCTTCGGCCGGCCGGTCCAACACCAGCCCGGCACCGCCGGGGCGACAGGTTCCCACGTTCCATGCCAGCGCCTGAGCCGAACTCGCGCCACCTTCATGCCGGGCACCATCTGGCCAGTCAGCAGGCACCCGCCAGACTCATCCCAGAGCAAGATCCCGACCCTGGTTCGATGCCACCTGAACACTTTCGACACCTCATCAGTGGTTCACTCGCGTTCGCCTTCTCGGCTCACACCTGACCCATCAAAGTGGGCCTTTTCCGCAACGCTCACCACCACGGCTCTTAACCGCAGCAACTTGCGGTGGTTTGGAACCTCCCCCTGCAAGGCGATCCCGGAGGGCCTACCTCCATCACCAGCACAGCACCACATCCAGAAATCACGATCTTCTACATCGCAACCCCCATCAGCGTTCGTGGCACACGAACCTCGGTGTCCTTGTCCCGATCGCTCGCAGGAAGCAGGCACAGGACCGCGAAGGCGTTCGTTACCGCCAGGTAGGCCAGTCGATTGGGCTCTCACCTACATGGACGACATTCTCGGCACCCGCAGGGTCGAGCCGCACGCGACCCACCCATCTGACCCGGGTAAATGTGCCCGACCGGGTGACCTGGTGATCACCGTGGCCCGGTAATCAGCATCAGATGCGCCGGTGCCCTACGGTGATCAGACGGGGGTGTCGACCGGCCTGGTGGGCTCGGGTGACGTCTCCTGGGAAGGGACGGCCGGGCGGCGGGAGGCGCGCAGGTGGCGGGCCGTGCCCCAGATGCCGCGGCGGAACAGCAGCACGACCAGGATGAAGATCGCGCCCGTGATCATCCCGGTCTCCTCGAAGCCGGCGGTCGCGAGATGGTCCTGGACCTGGACGACGAGGGCCGCTCCGATGGCGCCGCCCCACAGGGTGCCGATGCCGCCGAGGACGACCATCATCACGGCCTGGCCCGAGGTGGTCCAGTAGACCCCTTCGAGCGAGGCGAAGCCGTGGCCGATGGCGAACACGCCTCCGGCCGTCCCGGAGAGGGCGGCCGACAGGACGAATACCAGGAGCCGGTATCGGTCGACGGGATAGCCGAGGGCCCGCGCCCTGTTCGGATTGTCGCGAATGGCCACCAGCACCCGACCGAACGGCGACCGCACGATCCGCCAGGCGGCGAACAGGCCCGCCAGCAAGAACGGCAGCGCCGCGTAGTAGAAGTAGAACGGCTCGGACAGGTCGATTCCGCCGAGCTCGCGGGGGATGCCTTGCAGGCCGTTCTCCCCGCCTGTGACGTCCCGCCACTGGTTGGCGACGAAGTACACCATCTGGGCGAAGGCCAGCGTGACCATCGCGAAGTAGATCCCGGTCAGCCGGACCGACAGGAAGCCGATCGGGAGTGCGAGCAGCGCCGCGAACGCCGTACCGCCCACGATCGCCACCGGGAACGGCAGGCCGGAATGCAGTGCGACGAGCCCGGTGACGTAGGCCGAGCCGCCCCAGAAGGCGGCGTGCCCGAACGACAGCAGGCCGGTGAAGCCGAGCAGCAGGTCGACGGCCGCCGCGAACAGCGCCCAGCAGGCGATGTCCAGCGCGATCGGCGGATAGATCATCCAGGGCAGGGCGAGGGCGACGAAGAGCCCGATCGCCAGCAGGACCGGGCGTCCGGCCAGACGGGAAAGGATCATCGAAACGCCTCCTCGCGTCCGAACAGGCCGGCCGGGCGCCACAGCAGGACGGCGGCCATCAGGATGAACACGAGCGTCTGCGACAGCGCCGGGACGTAGAAGTTGCCCAGCGCCGACACCAGCCCCACCACGAACCCGGCGGCGACCGACCCGAACACCGACCCCAGGCCGCCGATCACCACCACCGCGAACACCGTGATGATCAGGTCCGCGCCCATCAGCGGGTTGACGGCGCGCATCGGGGCGGCCAGCACCCCGGCGAACGCGGCCAGGGCGATTCCGAAACCGAACACCGGCGTCACCCAGCGGCCGACGTCGATGCCCAGCGCGCGGGTCAGTTCGGGACGCTCGGTGGACGCGCGCACGATCATCCCGACCCGGGTGCGGGTGAGGACCACCCACACGGCACCGCACACCAGCAGCGACGTACCCAGCACGAACACCTGGTAGGCCGGGTAGGTGAACAACCCCAGGTTGATGGTGCCCGAAAGCTGGGACGGACGCGGGTACGGCTGGGAGTTGACCCCGTACTTCCGCTTCATCAGGTCCTGGAGGATCAGGGCCAGGCCGAAGGTGAACAGGAAGTTGTAGAGCGGATCCAGCGGCGTCAGCCGCCGGATGAACAGCCGTTCCAGGATGATTCCCGCCACCCCCAGCAGCAGCGGCACCAGCACCAGGGACAGCCAGAAGCTCAGGCCGAAGGAGTCGAGCGCGACGAACGCCCCGAAGGCGCCGAGCATGTAGAACGCGCCATGGGCGAGGTTGACCACGCCCAGCATGCCGAAGATGACGGACAGGCCGAGGGCGAGCAGGGCGTAGAACGCCCCGCCCACCAGCCCGTTGAAGGCCTGCTGGAGCACCCCGGCCGCCTCAGAGCTTGCACGCGGGGTCGGGCTGCGGCTGGAACGCCTCCGCCGCCGGGATGGTCTTGAGGATCTTGATGTAGTCCCAGGGCTCCTTGACCTCGCTCTTCGGCTTCACCTCTCCGAGATAGGCGTCGTGCAGCAGCAGATGGTCCTGGGCACGGATGGTGGCGTTGCGAGCGAAGGCGTCCTCGAACTTGTAGCCCTCCAGCTGCCTGACGACCTCGTCGGACTTGTCGGTGCCGGCGCGCTGCACGGCCTCCAGGTACTGCAGGGCGGCCGAGTAGTTGCCGGCCATGTTGGCGGTCGGACGCTGACCGACCTTGGCCTGGAACCTGTCGGCCCAGGCGCGGGATTTCGCGTCGGAGTTCCAGTACCACATGTCGGTGTAGCGGGTCCCGGCCAGCGCATCCGAGCCGAGCGAGTGGACGTCGCTGAGCACCAGGAGCCCGACGGCGAGGCCGACGCCCTTGTCCCGCAGCTTGTACTCGTTGTACTGCTTCACCAGGTTCACCAGGTCACCGCCCGCCTGCATCGTCCCGAGCACCTGCGGCTTGGGATCGAGACCGGGCGCCTTCAGCAAGAAGGTGGAGAAGTTGTCGTTGGGGAACGGCGTCGGGTCGCTCTTCACCACCGCCCCGCCTGCACCTTTGATGGCGGTAGCGAATGTTTTCTGCATGTCCTGCCCGAACGCGTAGTCCGGGTAGACGATGTACCAGTTCTTGGCACCGGCCTTCGTCACCTCTGTGCCGGTGCCGTGGGCGAGCATGTAGCTGTTGTAGCCGTAGTGGAAGGTGTACTTGTTGCACTGCTTGCCTTCCATTTCGGTGCTCGCGGCACCGACGTCGATGAACACCTTCTTCTTGTTCTTGGCGATGGTGGCGACGGCGAACGCGGCCGATGAGGTCGGCACGTCCAGGATCACGTCAGCGTGCTTGCGGTCGTAGAGCTCCTGCGCCTTGGAGTTGGCGATCTCCGGCTTGTTCTGATGGTCGGTGGAGAGGACCTCGATCTTGTCGGTCACCGCCTTGTCGCCGTACTTGGCCTTGTAGTCGGCCACGGCCATCTTGACGGCCTCGACCGTCTTGCGGCCGGAGGTGTCGGCGTAGATGCCCGACTGGTCGTTCATGACCGCCAGCACCACCCCGCCGTCACTGATCTTCCCCCCGGCGCCGCCAGGTCCGCCCGCGCAGCCGGCCAGCAACCCCACGGCGGCCAGGCCGCCGGTCCATCGTGTGAGCCTCATCAGGCCTCCTCTGTGTCCCGAATCCCGGTCGTCGTCATAGGCCGAGAGGTCAGATGCCCAGGTAGCCGAGCAGCTCGTGCTCGCGTTCGCGGACCTGGTCGTTGTCCAGCGACTCCACCACCCGGCCCTCGGCGAGCAGGTAGTGGCGGTCGGCGACGGTGGCGGCGAAGTGCACGTTCTGCTCGATCAGCAGGACGGTGACTCCGGCGGCCTTCACCTCGCGGAGGATGTCGCCGATCTGCTGGACGATCAGCGGCGACAGCCCCTCGGTGGGCTCGTCGCAGAGCAGCAGCCGGGCACCCGTCCGCAGCACCCGGGCCAGCGCGAGCATCTGCTGCTCCCCGCCCGACAGCTTCGTCCCGGGGAACCGGCGCCGCTCACGCAGCTTCGGGAACGTCTCGTACACCCGTTCCAGCGACCACGGCTCCGGGCCGCCCGTCCCTCCGGCCTTGTGCATCGGTGGAAGCATCAGGTTCTCCTCCACCGACAGGGTGGCGTAGACGCCCCGGTCATCCGGAACGAATCCCAGGCCGCTGCGGGCCCTGCGATGGGGGGCGAGGCCGGTGATCTCCTCGCCGGACAGCGAGACCGTGCCCGCGGTCCTGCCGTACGTGTCATGCAGTCCCATCAGGCAGCGCAGCAGAGTGGTCTTACCCGCACCGTTGCGGCCGATCAGCGTGACGATCTCGCCCTCGTCGACGCGGATGGACACCTCGCGCAGGGCCTGCGCGTCGCCGTACCAGGCGGACAGCCCGTCAACACGCAGCATGGGAATCTCCGAGGTAGGCGGTGATGACCCGCGGGTCATGGCGGATCTCGGCGTACGGACCCTCGACCAGCACGTTGCCGTGTTGAAGGACGGTCACCCGGTCGGCCAGGCTGGCGACCACGTTCATGTTGTGCTCCACCAGCACCACGGTGCGGCCCGCCCGGATCTTGCGGATGAGCTCGATGGTGCGGTCCACGTCCTCCACGCCCATCCCGGCGGTCGGCTCGTCGAGCAGAAGCACCCTGGGGTCCAGTGCCAGCGCGAGCGCCAGCTCCAGCGCACGCTTGCGCCCGTACGCCAGCGAGCCCGCCGGGACGTCACCGTGGTCGCCGAGCCCGACCTGGTCGAGCAGCTCCCCCGCGCGGCCGGCGAAGCGGTCCAGCGTCCGGTCCGAACGCCAGAACCGCCACCCCAGGCCGGTGCGGCTCGCCAGCGCCAGCTCCACATGCCGGCGCGGGGTCAGCTCGGCGAACAGGCTGGTGATCTGGAACGACCGCGCCAGGCCCAACCGGGCGATCGCCTCGGGGCTGCGCCCGGTCAGCTCAACGCGGTCCTCCAGCAGGACGCTGCCCGCGGTCGGCTTCAGGAAGCCGGTGAGCAGGTTGAACAGGGTGGTCTTGCCTGCGCCGTTGGGGCCTACCAGAGCGTGCACACC
>NZ_JABVEB010000303.1 GCF_014323665.1 Actinomadura sp. HBU206391
GCCACGAGAACCGGGAGGCGGCGCGATCTCCGGCGCGGCCGGATCCGATTGTTCAGTCCCGGCCGACGCGCCCTGCCGTGAGGGCGTAGCGCCGGGTACGCGCAACCGTGCGGCCACCAGGCCGAGCACGACGCACAGACCGGCCATCGTGCCCCAGACGACTCGGTAGGCCCCGGCCGAGCCGACCGGCTCGCCGGAGAGGATCAGCGCCACGCCCGAGAGACCGATCACCGCGGCGCAGGCGCGGGAAGTGACCGAAAGCGCCGTGCCGGTCGCGAGCCGGTCCGACGGCACCTCGGCGACGGCTGCGGCGCTGAGCGCGTTGATCAGCATCGTGATCCCCGCGCCCGCCATCAGCAGGGCGGGCAGCACGACACCGGCGTACGAGGTCCGCGGACCCGCCATCGACGCCAGTGTAAGTTCGGCCGCCGCCAGCAGCAGGACCCCTGAGAGCGCCAGGGTCCGGTGCCCGAACCGGCTCATCAGCCGGCCGGCCACGATGGCGATCGCCGCCTGCATCACCGGGCCGGGAGTCAGCGCGAGCCCGGTCGCGGCGGCGTCGCGTCCCTGGACCTCGGCGAGGAAGATCGCAATGGTGATCGTCCAGGTGAACATGACCAGGCCGAGCAGGAACATGGCGAGGTTGGCCCGGCGGGTGCCGGGCGTCCGGAGTATCCGCAGGTCGACGACGGGCGCGGCATGCCGCCTCGTACGGCGCACGAACAGCACGCTCACGATGACACCCGCGGCGAATGCCGCTGCGGTCCGCGGACTCACGATCCCCCAGTCGTGGCTCTGCACGACGGCCAGTGAGGGCAGTCCGATCGCGGCGACCAGCAGTCCCGCACCGAGCAGATCCGGCAGCCGCCTGGTCGGCCCGGTGGCCGGGTCGGTGGCCGGGTCGCGCGGCACTGCCCGCCAGGTGCCGATCAGAACGATCAGGCCTATGGGCAGGTGCAGCAGGAAAATCGTCCGCCAGCCCCATGCCGACACGAGCCCCCCGCCGAGCGCCGGGCCGGACGCGATGGCGATCGACTGGCTCGCGCTCCACAGCCCGATGGCCGTGCCCTGCCGTTCCCCCGGGAAGCACGGCATGATCAGCGCGAGCGCGAGCGGGGTCATCGTGCCGCCGCCGATGCCCTGGACCACCCGGGCCGCGATCAGGACGCCCGGCGACGGTGCGACGGCGCACACGGTCCCGGCAGCCACGAACACGGCCAGCCCCGCCAGGTAGATGCGCCGGTGCCCGAACCTGTCGGCCAGCCCCCCGGCGGGCAGCAGCGCCGCCGTGAACGTGATCGTGTAGCCGTTGAAGACCCACGAGAGCTCTGCCAGGTCGCTGCCTGGAAAGTCGCGCAACATGGCGGGGAACGCCACGTTGACCAAGTGCGAGTCGATCGCGGCGAGAAAGACGCCCGTACAGAGAACGAACAGGACCAGCGGCCGCCGAAAGGTCACGTTCCGGCGTAGCGCTGTTGGAGCTCGACTTTGCGTATCTTTCCGGTGATGGTCTTGGGCATGGCATCGACCATTTCCAGCCGTTCCGGCCAGAACCATTCCATCATTTCGGCCTCATTGAGATAACCGCGCAACTCACTCAGTGTCGGCGGCTCGGTAGCCGGCGTGACTACCGCGCACACCATTTCGTCCGCGTTGACGTCCGGAATGCCGATCACCGCCACCTCGCGGACCTTCGGGTGCCTGGCGAGGACCGCCTCGACCTCGGTCACCGGCACCGGGAAGCCGTGCCTCATGACGAGGTCCTTGGCCCGGCCGACGAGCCGGATCCCGCCCCGCCCGTCCGGGCGGGCGAGATCACCGGTGTCGAACCAGCCGTCCTCGTCCAGCACCGCCGCGTAGAGCTCGTCCCGCTGGTAGTAGCCGAGGCACTGGGTGGCGCCCCGGACCCACAGCCGGCCAGCCCCGTCCGAGCGCCCGGGGAGGGGGTCGATCCGCACTTCCATGCCGTCGATCGGGCGCCCGTCGCTACTCGCCGCCCAGTCCTCCGGTTCATCCGGTCTGGTCATGGTGACCGGGCCGTTCTCGGTCATTCCCCACAGCGCGAACACCCGTACGCCGAACGCCTTCTTGATCTCGGCCACGAGGTGCGGTGCGACCGGTGCCGAGCCCGTCACGACGTGGCGCAGGCCGCCGGCGGCGCGGGCGCGCGTGCGCTGGGCGTCGAGCAGGTCGAGCAGGTAGGTCGGGGTGGAGTAGAGGAACGTGACGCCGTGCCGCTCGATCAGATCGAGGTAGTCGGGACCGGTCAGGTCATCCAGAAAGGCCATCGTCCCACCGAGCATCAGCGGCATGAGCATGCCCTGAACAAGCCCGGAGTAATGGGTGTAGATCGACGCCACCGACATGACCAGGTCGGCGCCGAGCCCGAACACCTCCGCCTCGCCGCGGATCGCCGCGTAAAGCGTGTTCTGGCTGTGCACCGCCCCCTTCGGCTCGCCCGTGGTGCCCGAGGTGAAGAGCACCAGGCACGGATCGTCCGGGCCGAGCCCGCGGCCGTCCGGGCGATGCCGCTCCTCCCAGGGCGTCGCGAAGATGTGCGGCTCGAACTCGAGCGAGCCGGTCGGCGGCTCGTCGCCCGGCGCCACGTCCGCGACGAGGACGTGCTCGAGAGCGGGCAGACTCTCGGTCAGGCTGACACCGATCTCGCCGAGCGGCACCGAGTCCCACTCCCGCATCGTGATGAACACCCGCGCCTCGGTGAGCCGGAGCATGTGCTCGAGCTCGCGCCTGCGATACTCCGGCACCAGCGGGCACAGCCGCGCGCCCGCGCGCATGCAGCCGAGGACCAACGGCGCCAGCTCCCATCGGTTGCGCAACTGGACCGCCACGACGTCTCCCGGGGCCACGCCCAGGTCGATGAGCGCACCGGCACAGCGTTCGGTCAACAGGGACAGCTCCGCGTAGTCCAGCACCCGAGTGGTGTCCCGGCCGACGTTCCTCGCCACGACCGCGCGTTTGCCCGGCTGAGCCCGAACGGCCTTGCGCAGGTCATCGAGGAAAGTCTCGTCCCGCCACCAGCCGTGTCGCCGGTACTCGTCCTGCGGATGCCGCGGGTTCGTCATGACGCTTCCTTTGGTCCGTGAATTCGCGAGTGGACGTGGAGGCGGACGAAGCTCTCTTGTACCGGTATCAAGCGTGGCAAATTTGGGGCTGCTTTCAACGCAAGATCGTGTTTTCATCGTGTTTGGACAAACACCAAGACCTATTCCGGTCACTTCGGGGGCGGCATGTCTCTAACGGTGTTGTACATCACAGGCTGGTGTCGGAGCGGAAGTACGGTGCTGGGCAACGTACTCGCAGAGACGCCGGGGGTATTCCACGCAGGTGAACTGCGTTTTCTCTGGCTCAATGGTGTTCTCGGCACCGGCAGCAACGGGCGCTGCGGCTGTGGCGCCGATCTCGCCGCCTGCCCGCTCTGGTCGGACGTGCTGAACGCGGTCCGGCCGGCGGGCCGTACCCCCGCCGAACACGCCGCCGACGTGGTCTCGTGGCAGGCCACGTGCCGTACCCGACATACCTGGCGAGTACGGAACCGGCCTGCGGTCGGCCGGTGGCCGGAGACGCTGGCCGCCACCTACCACGCGATCGCCGCGGCGACGGGCGCCCGGGTGGTCGTGGACAGTTCGAAGTACGCCTCGGACGCCGCGCTGATCGCCCACCTCGACGGCGTCCGGCCCGCCTACGTGCATCTCGTCCGCGACCCGCGTGGAGTCGCCTGGTCCTGGCTGCGCCCGAAGGACTACACGGGCCGGCGCGGCGTGCTGAACAGCAACTGGCACTGGATCGGTTTCAACCTCGCGGCCGAGGCCGTCGGCAGAGCGCACCCCGAGACGTACCTGCGGATGCGCTACGAGGATCTCACTCATGACCCGCGCGCCGCGGTGGCCCGGGTGCTGGAGCTGATCGGCTCCCCCGGCGCGGTCAACCCGGTGGCCGCCGACGGTGCCGTCGAACTGGGCGACAACCACACCGTGACGGGCAACCCGAACCGGTTCGCCCGAGGGCCCACCGTGATCCGCGAGGATCTCGGGTGGCGTTCCGGACTGCCGCGCGACAAGCGGATGCTGACCACCGTGATGACGTTTCCCCTCCTACAGCGGTACGGCTACCTGAGGGACATGTGACGTGGATCTGGGACTCACCGGCAAAGAGGCGCTCGTCGCCGGCGGCTCATCGGGAATCGGCCTTGCGACCGCGCGGGAACTGGTACGGGAAGGTGCGACCGTCGCCATCTGCGGCCGGGACGCCGGCCGGCTGTCACGGGCCGAGTCCGAGCTCAACGCCATCGCGGGCACGCGCGGCGGAGCGGGGACCCGCGCCTGCACCGCTACCGTACTGGACATCCGGGACGCCACTGGCGTCCGTGACTGGGTCGAGCGCACCGCGGCCGAGCGCGGCGCGCTCCACATCGTCATGACGAACGCCGGCGGCCCGCCCGCCGGTAGCACCGGCTCGTTCGGCCTGGACGACTACCGCGCCGCGGTGGAGCTCAGCCTGGTCGCGCACATCGGCCTGGTCCAGGCGGCGCTTCCGCACCTCCGGCGCGCCAAGTGGGGCCGGGTGCTGATGGTCGCGAGCGAGACCGTACGCACCCCGATCCCCGATTACGCGCCGTCCAACATCGTCCGGCCCGGCCTGGTCGGCTACGCGAAGACGCTCGTCCGCGAACTCGGCGCCGCGGACATCACCGTGAACGTACTGGCCCCCGGCTACACGGCGACGGCGCCCCTGCTGGACGGGCTGGACGGGGACGTCGAGACCGCGCTGCGGCGGGTCGCCGCCGCGGCGGGCATCCCGCTGGGCCGGGTCGCGCGGCCCGAGGAGGTCGCCGCCATGGCCGCCTTCCTGGTGAGCGAACGAGCCGGCTTCGTCACCGGCACCGTGCAGGTCGTCGACGGCGGCCGGGCTCTGGGGGTGTGAGTCGATGACAGAGGTCGGCATGTTGCTGGACGACCCCGAGCTGAACCGGCGCAGCCCGGGAGAGGAGTTCGCCCTCGCCTACGCGCGTTCGGGATCCGCGGCGCGAACCGAGCTGAGGGCCGCGATCAGCGATCTGTTCCCTCCTGCCAAGCGCCGACCGCGCCTCACCGTCCGCCATCTGCTCCGCAAGGCCGTCGTGACCGCCGACGAGGTGACCGTCTTCAGGGAACATGCCGAAGCGGTCGACGAGACGACCGCCGCACCGGAATGGGACTTTCGGTCCGGCACCACCACGGCGCGGGTGCAGACGATCCGGGCCTCGGTTCCCGTGCCGGCCGAGATTCTGCGGGATCCCGCCGCACTCGCCGCCTTCGTGGACTTCCGGCTGCTCGTCCGGCTGGGCACCGCGGAGAACGACGCGCTGCTGAACGGGGCGGGCGACGAGGGGATCCGCGGGCTGCTCCGCACCCCGGGGATCCGTCGCCGCCAGGCGGCCGGATCCAGGGCGGAGACGCTGCTCGCGACTGCGGCACTGTGCGAGTGGTACGGCGGCTCGGCCGACGGGATCGTGATGCATCCGAACGACTGGTGGCCGCTGCTCACCGAGGGAACGCTGCTCGACCGGCTCGCCGGCCAGGGCGTCAAGATCAGCCGTACCCGGATGATCCCCGCGGGCTCTGCGCTCGTCGGTGACTTCACCGCGGCCGCGACGCTGCTCGACCAGCGCAGCTCCACGATCCTGCTGGAGCCGGCGGCCGGCGCGTCCGGCCTCGTGCTGACCGCCGAGATCCGCGAGGCGCTGGGCGTTCACCTACCCGGTCATTTCGTGCTCACCGACCTGCCGAGAGGCTGACCATGCGACCTGAAGAGGCGGCGCTGCGTCGGCACACCCACCGGATACGCGAGCACATCGTCGAGATGTGCTCGGGTCCGGAGGGCGGGCATCTCGGCGGGTCCATGTCGCTGGCCGAGATACTGCCGAGTAGCCGGGGGCATCTCAGCCCCCGGCCCTCACAGATCCGGACGTGAACCT
>NZ_JABVEB010000304.1 GCF_014323665.1 Actinomadura sp. HBU206391
GCTGCCCCGGGCAATGGTGGCCCAGCTCTACGACCCCTCGGCGCTGCTCGACCCCGAGCGCGGGGTGGCCAAGCTCCTCACCACGGCCACCGGGCCGAAGACCGAGGCACGTGAGAAGGTCAGCGGAAAGGACGCCTACCGGGTCAGGGCGACCCTGCCCAAGGACGTCGCGGCCACGCTGGTCCCCGGCGTCACCGCGGACCTGCCCGGACAGGTCTGGGTCACCACGGCCGACCATCGGCCGATCAGGCTCAAGATGGAGATGCCGGCCGCGAGCGGGGCCGGCAAGGGCTCCGTCACCGTGTCACTGAACGAGTTCAACGCCGACTACAAGATCGCCCCGCCGAAGTGACCTCGCGATCGCGCGGAGTCGCGATCGGCGTGGGCGGCGGGATCGTCCTGCTGGCCGCGCTGGACGCCTACGTCATCGTCACCCTCCTGGTCGACGTCTCCCAGGACCTCGGCGTACCGGTCAACCGGCTCGAGCGCGCGACGCCCATAGTCACCGGCTTCCTGCTCGGCTACATCGCGGCGATGCCCCTGCTCGGGCAGCTCTCCGACCGGTACGGCCGCCGCCCGCTGCTGCACGCCTGCCTGGCCGGTTTCGCGATCGGCTCGGCCGTGACCGCGGTCGCCGGCCAGTTGCCGATGCTCGTCGCCGGGCGGGCCCTGCAGGGAGTCGCCGGGGGCGCGCTGCTGCCGATCACCATGGCGCTCGCGGGCGACCTCTGGGAGGAACGCAGGCGCCCCATCGTGCTCGGGGCGATCGGCGCGGCACAGGAGCTCGGCAGCGTGCTCGGACCCCTGTACGGCGCCGGGGTCGCCGCCGCGGTCGGCTGGCGCGGAATCTTCTGGATCAACATCCCGCTGGCCCTGCTCGCGATGGTCGCCGTGCACGTCTGCGTGCCGGCCGCAGGTCATGGGCTCGCCGCCCGGCCCGAGGGCACCGCACCGGACGACGGGGCCGGGCCGGCGCTCCGGCCGCGAATCGACGTGGTCGGGGGCCTCCTGCTGGCGACGGCGCTCGGGCTGCTCGTCGTGGGGCTCTACAACCCCGAGCCCGACCAGGGGGCGCTGCCCGCGTGGGGCCCGCCGGTCCTGCTCGCGGCGCTGGTGCTGGTGGTCGCGTTCGGCTGCTGGGAGGCGCGGGCCCGCACCCGGCTGCTCGACCTCACCGGCGTACGACGCGGACCTCTGCTGGCAACGCTGGGGATCAGCTTCGTGTCCGGCGCGGCGCTGATGGTGACGCTCGTGGACGTGCAGCTGATCGCGCAGACGATGCTCGGCAAGGACTCGACCGGCGGGGCGCTGATGCTCAGCCGGTTCCTCATCGCGCTCGCGGTCGCCGCACTCGCGGGCGGGCTGCTCGCCCGGTGGATCGGCGAACGGTGGACCGTGGTCGCCGGCCTGGCGATCGCCGCGGTCGGCTACCTGCTCGTGGCCGGCTGGCCGGTCGACGTACTGGCCGCCCGCCATGGGCCGCTCCCCCGCCTGGACGTCGATCTCGCGGTGGCCGGCGCCGGGCTCGGACTCGTCATCGCGCCGGCGTCTTCGGCGGTGCTGCGCCTCATGCCACCGGCACGGCACGGCGTCGCCTCGGCGGCGCTCGTGGTCTCACGGATGATGGGCATGCTGCTCGGCGTCGCCGCGCTGTCGGCGTGGGGCTTCCACCGGTTCCAGTCGCTGACCGCCGACCTGGTCGCGCCGCTGCCCTTCGGGGTCCCGCAAGCCGAGTACGCCCGCCAGATCGCCGCCTACCGCGGGGCGCTGGCCGAGGCCCTCCACGTCGAGTACCGCGAGATCTTCCTGATCACCGCCGGGCTGTGCGCCGTCGGCGCGTTGCTCGGGCTCGCCCTCGGCGGGCCCTCCGGCTCCGCGCGGAGCGATCCCGGCGCTGAGGGGGCGCTGACTCGCGCGGGCGGCCGAGCGGCATCGGGTCGCCGGCGTACATAGGGTGGGGAGGGCCGCCCGAGGCACATCCGTGCGATCACCGATGCGGCGGCGGAAAGACAGTGTGCCGTGCAGCGGATGAGCGGACTGGACGCCGGTTTCTTCCTGGTCGAGGACGACAACACGCCACTCCACGTGGCATCGGTCATCGTGTTCGAAGGCCCTCCTCCCTCGTACGGGGATCTGGTCCGCAAGATCGTCTCGAAGCTGCCGCAGGTGCCCCGATACCGGCAGCGCGTGCGCGCGCTTCCCCTGCACCTCGGCCGACCCGTGTGGACCGACGATCCGCATTTCCAGATCCTCTACCACGTACGGCACACGGCGGTGCCGGCTCCGGGCACCGAGGAGCAGCTGCGCAACCTGGCCGGCCGGGTGCTCGCGCAGCGCTTGGACCGTAGCAAGCCGCTCTGGGAGATCTGGCTCGTCGAAGGCCTCGAGGGCGGCCGCTGGGCGCTCATCGGCAAGGTGCACCACTGCATGGTGGACGGCGTCGCCGGGATGGATCTGATGACGGTGATCTTCGACCTGAGCCCCGAGACCCTGGAGATCGAAACCGCGTCCTGGGAGCCCGAGCCGGAGCCCTCCGAGCTCGCGCTGGTGCTCGACGGCGTACGGCAGAATCTGGCCGGGCCGGTGCGCGGGCTGACCGCGCTGCCCGGGCTGGTGGGATCGCTGCGCGATGGCCGCCAGGTCAGGGACTTCGCCGGCGGGCTGACCCGAAGCGTGGCCAGGTTCGTCCGCCCGTCGGCGAGCTCGCTGAACGGTCCCATCGGCCCGCACCGGCGCTGGCACTGGGTGCAGGGCGACCTGGACGAGATCAAGACGATCCGGCGCGCGGTCGGCGGCACCGTCAACGACATCGTGCTGGCCGCCGTGACCCGGGGGTTCCGCGATCTACTCGACGGCCGCGGCGAGCTGACCCCCGGGGCGGTGGTGCGCACGGCGGTACCGGTGTCGCTTCGCACGAGCGACGAGAAGGGCGAGCTCACCAACCGGGTCGCCCCGGTGTTCGTCAATCTGCCCTGCGGGGAGGAGGACCCTCTACTCCGCCTGCACCTGATCCGCAAGCAGATGGACGACCTCAAACGCAGCCATCAAGAGGTCGGCAGCACCACGCTCACGCGGCTCACCGACGCCGCCGTGGCGCCGGCCCTGCTCACCCTGGCCACCCGGACGCCCATGCGGCTGCACAATCCGGTCGTACAGACGATCACCACCAACGTCCCCGGCCCGCAGTTCCCGCTGTACGTGCTGGGCCGCAAGGCCCTGGAACTGCACCCGTACGTCCCCATCACCGGCGGCATGCGGGTCGCGACCGCGATCTTCTCCTACCTCGGCCGGCTGAACTTCGGCATCACCGGCGACTTCGACGCCATGCCCGACCTCGAGGTCCTGGCCAAGGGGATCCACGCGGGATTCGACGAGCTGGCGGGCAAGGCCGAGCAGGCGCGGCAGCGCAGAGCCCGCTGACGGCTCCCGGCGAACGCGCGAGACTTCGCTCAGGCGACCGGAAGGAGGGTGGGGTCACGGGATTCTGACGTTCCGAGACGTATCCGGGAACGGTTCCATACCCACCCTCCTTGAGCCGCGGACCCAGATCGGGTGCTCGGACCGGTCTCCAACAGGGAGAGCGTATTGTCCCCCGCTGACAATTCGGTTGCCCGTCCGGATGGGCGTCGTTAGCGCCACGCCGGTGACCTACGAGCATCCGCTGGCCTACCTGCTCGGGCTCGAGGGCGTGGCCCTGCTGCGAGCGTTCACCGGAGAATTCGACCGCGACTTCGTGGAGTCGCGGATCGCCGAGGTCCGTCGTCTGCTCGACGATGAGTCACTGGCGAGCGCGGCGGTGGAGGTCGACCGCGTGGAAACGGTCGAGGGATACCGGGTATGGTCCCGAACCTACGACGACGCTTTCAATGGGGCGTTCGAGCTCGACGAACCCGTGGTCGGCCAGATCGTCGACGCGCTGCCGACGGGGGTCGCGGTCGACGCCGCGTGCGGCACAGGGCGGTACACCGCGATGCTGACCGAACGCGGCCATCGCGTCATCGGCGTGGACAACTCACCGGACATGCTCCGGCGGGCGCGCGAACGCGTTCCCACGGGCGAGTTCCTGCTCGGCGATCTGCACCGGCTGCCGATGGCGGACGGCGAAGCCGATCTGGTCGTCTGCGCACTGGCGCTGACGCACGTCCCCGTGCTCGATCCGGTGCTGGAGGAGTTCGCCAGAGTGCTGCGCCCGGGGGGGCATCTGGTGATCTCCGATGTCCATCCGGAGCGGGTACTGCGGGGCTCGATTCCCTCCGTCCGCGGTCCTGACGGCCGCCCGGGCCGGGTGTCCACCCATCGTCACCTGGTCGGGGACTACCTGCGCGCGGCCTTGCCGGTGGGACTGCGGCTGCGACGCTGCGAGGAGCCTCGCCCGCCCGCCGCGTCGCCGTCCCTGCCCCCGGCCACGGAGAGGACGGACCGTGCGGTGGGACCGTGGGAGCTCTGGCCGTGGTGCCTGGCCGATCTGGTGCCCGAGGCGTCGCGGGCGGCCCATGCCGGCGTACCGACAATGATCATTTGGCATTTCCAGTCGGCCGGGGCCTGAGGAAAACGCAGGTGAAGAACCTGTTGAGAACGGCAACAGGGGGAATGGGCCTCTAAAAGCCGCTAGGAGAGCTAGGGGTGAGGGCTCGATGAACGCTGTGCATTCGCCCTCGGGCGACGGAGCGACCCGTACCGTTGAGCGGAACAAGTCGGTAGGTGCGCTGGTGCAGCAGGCCACCGAGCAGCTGTCCGAGCTGGTCCGCTCGGAACTGCGGCTGGCGGTCGCCGAGGTGAAGGACAAGGGCCGCCATGCGAGAGTCGGGGCCGGGATGTTCGGTGGGGCCGCGCTGGTCGCCTTATACGGCGTCGGGGCCCTGGTGACGGCCGCGATCGTGGCATTGGCGCGCGTGCTCCCGTTGTGGGCGTCGGCGCTGATCGTCGGCGCGGTCCTGCTAGTGATCGCCGCTGCGCTGGCGCTGCTGGGCCGTCGGCAGGTCACCCAGGCGATGCCGCCGGTGCCAGAGCGGGCGATCGACAGCGCCAAGCACGACGTCCGGGAGATCAGGGAAAGAGCACACCGATGACCACCAACGATGCCCGCGACGCGGGGAACCCGCACCGGGCCGTGCGGAACCGGAGACCACCGGCCGAGACCGAGGAACTGCGTGAGGACATCGCCCACACGCGCGACGAACTCGGCGCCACCGTCGAGGCGCTGGCCCAGAAGGCCGACGTCAAAGCCCGGGCCAAGGACAAGGCGGCGCAGCTGAAGGGCAACGTCGTCGGTCAGGCCCGCAAGACCGCCTCTCGCGCGTCGACGCCGGCAGTGCGTCGCGGTACCGCGGTGGCGGTGGCCGGCGCCGGGGCCGGAGCCGTGGCGTGGTGGGTACGGCAGCGCCGCGGAGCCCGCAAGCCGACGAAGTGGGAACCGGCGCTCCGGATGGGGCGGCGGATCTGCGGCAAGGCCACGCGAAAACGCCGCTGAAGGGTCCCTCCGCGCTCTGAACGTGCCCGAGCAGCGTTCAGTATCGGCCTACGCACCACCGAGAACCCAAGACCGCCGTGGTGCATTCGCCGACACCGACGATGCTTCTACGGCGTCACCACTCCGCCGGCGCGCCGTCGTCGTGCCGTCGACGTCTCCATCCCGACGATCTTCATGACCGGCTCTCCCCGCGCTCCGCCCGTACCCGCTCCAGATCACGCCAGGCCTGCGCGAGCAGGTCTCGCATGGCCGCCTCGGCGATTCCCTCGTCCTTCGCCGTGATCGCGTCGAGCACCGCCCGGTGGCTCTGGACCGGGTCCGTGCTGCCGGGAGTCCCGTGCACCAACTCGTCCCGGCCGGCCAGGCCCGCGCCCATGACGACGTCCAGCCGGGCGAGCAACTCGTTGCCGCTCGCCACGAGCAGCGCACGGTGAAACTCCAGGTCCGCGGCCGTGGCCGCGGCGGTGGTGCCGCGGGCCTGGACCAT
>NZ_JABVEB010000305.1 GCF_014323665.1 Actinomadura sp. HBU206391
ATCATCGGGGTACGTCCGGAGTCGATCTTCTTGCGCAGGTAGCTGATGTAGAGCTCGACGATGTGGGCGCGTCCGCCGAAGTCGTAGGCCCAGACGCGGTCGAGGATCTGGTCCTTGGACAGCACCCGGCGCGGGTTGCGCATGAGGAAGCGCAGGAGTTCGAACTCGGTGCGGGACAGGTCGATGGTTGCCTCGCCGCGTCTGACTTCTCTGGCTTCCTCGTCCATCGTGAGGTCACCGACGGTGAGCCGGTTCGTTCCCGGATCGGCGGACATTCCTGCCCTCCGGAGCAGCCCGCGCAGCCGGGCCAGAACTTCCTCCAGGCTGTAGGGCTTGGTGACGTAGTCGTCGCCACCCGCGGTGATGCCGGCGATGCGATCCTCGACCGCGTCGCGGGCGGTCAGGAAGAGCACGCATATGCTCGGTTCCTCGCGTCGCAGGGCCCGTAGGACCTGCAGCCCGTTCAGGTCGGGAAGCATCCAGTCCAGGACCACCGCATCAGGGCGGAAGTCACGAGCGGTGATGAGCGCGGTCGCGCCGTCTGCGGCGGTACGGACCTGCCAGCCCTCGCCGGTCATCACTCCGGCCAGGACGTCGGTGACGTCGGGTTCGTCATCGACGACGAGGATCCGCACGGGTTGCCCGTCGGGGCGGTGCAGAAGCGATGTCGTACGCAGCTCGTCCATGGTCCCTTCAGCATGCCCCGGCGCAGGCCACGGCCGTGCGAGCCCCGCCTCTGAGTTTCCTCTGAATCGGCGCTGAGCGCGGCCGACGGCGCTGTTTCAGAAGGTTCACAGAGGTTGGGTTGTGAGGCTGGCCGCCCATCGCCGGAGCGCGCCTTATCCGGAGGAGCCCCATGACCACCACGTTCACCACCACCACGTATGCGAGCCGCGGGATGCGCCACCGACGTCCGCGCCGCAGCATTGTCCCGTTCCTGGCGCCGCTGGTGATCTGGGCCGGCGCCGCCGGTGTGCTGGCCCTGTGGTGGAGCCACACGACCTCGGTGGTCGGCCCGGCAGGCTGGCTCACCGGCGCAGGACGCATCACCGGGCTCCTGGCCGGGTACGCCTGCGCGGTCCTTCTCGCGCTGATGGCCCGCGCCCCTCTTCTAGATCACACCATCGGCACCGACCGGCTCGCCCGCTGGCACGCCCTGGGCGGCCGCTGCACCGTCTCTCTCGCCCTCGCCCACACCTTGCTGATCATCTGGGGCTACTCACTGACATCCCACACGAACGTGGTCAGCCAGACCTCCACGCTCGTCCTGCGTTACCCCGACCTCCTCAAGGGCACGGCCGGATTCCTGCTGTTCCTGACCACCGGAGTCCTCTCGGCCCGCGCGGCCCGCCGCAGGATGAGTTACGAAACCTGGCACCACCTGCACTTCGCCACCTACCTGGCGATCTTCCTCGTCTTCGGCCATCAGCTATCCAACGGCGCCGACTTCGTCGGCAACCGAGCCGCTCAGGCAGCGTGGCATACGCTGTTCCTTGGTGTCGCGGCGCTGGTCGCATGGTACCGGTTCGCCGCCCCCGTCCGGCGCGGACTGCGCCACCGCCTGCGCGTGGCCGCGATCCACCCCGAAGCGCCGGGCGTGGTCTCCGTCCACCTCACCGGCGAACGCCTGGACGAACTCGGGGGCGATCCGGGGCAGTTCCTGCGCTGGCGCTTCCTGGCCCGCGGACTGTGGTGGACCGCCAACCCCTACTCCCTCTCCGCCCCGGCGCACCCCGGCCACCTGCGCATCACGGTCAAGACCGCGGGCGGCCACAGTGCTGCGCTCGCCCGCCTGGCGCCGGGCACCCGGGTGTGGGCCGAGGGACCCTACGGCGCCTTCACCGCGGACCGCCGTACCGCTGCCAAGGTGCTGCTCCTGGCCGGCGGTGTCGGCATCACCCCCTTGCGCGTGCTCTTCGAGACGCTGCCGGGCCAGGTGACCCTCATCTACCGGGCCCGCCGCGCCGACGACCTTGCGCTGCGCGGTGAGCTCGACGCGATCGCCGCCCGCCGACGGGCCACCGTGCACTACGTCGTCGACGAACCGGCCGGGTACTCCTCGCCCCTCACCGCCCGGGCCCTGAGCGCTTTGGTGCCGGATCTGGCCGCGCACGACGTCTACCTCTGTGGTCCGCCCGGCATGGCACAGGCCGCGATCACTGCCCTGCGCGAAGCCGGCGTGCCGGCACGGCGCATCCACCACGAGTCGTTCACGTTCTGAGGAGAACCGCCATGCGCCGAGCCGTCCTCACCACCACTGGGATCAGTGCCCTCGTCTTCGCCCTGCTAGCACTCAAACCCCACCAGCTCCCCACCCTCGCAGGAGCGGCCCCCCGGCCCCCAACAGCCTCCGCATCTCCGCACACCCCCGCGGAGGCGTTCACGGGGACGGGCACGTTCACCGGGGATCCCATCGATACCCGGTACGGGACGGTGCAGGTCGCCGCCATCCTCTCCCAGGGAAAGATCACCGCAGTCAAGGTTCTCCAGGCCCCGGACCAGAACGGCCGCGACCAGCAGATCGCCTCCTACGCCCTGCCCCGCCTCACCCAGGAGGCCATCGGGGCTCAGAGCGCGCACATCGACGCCGTCTCCGGAGCCAGTTACACCAGCCAGGGCTACATCCAGTCCCTCCAAAGCGCCCTGGACCAGGCCCATGCCTGACACCGCACGAGGACTGCGTCACGTCGAGCACGTCATGGGCACCGTCTTCTCCATCGACATCCGCGACAAGCCCACCACCGCCATCCACCGCGCCCTCGCCGAGGCCGTGCAACACCTCCATCGGGTCGACGCAGTGTTCTCCACCTACCGGCCCGACAGTCACATCAGCCGCCTCGACCGCGGCGAGATCCGCCTTGAGGACTGCCCGCCCGAAGTCCACGAAGTCCTGTCCCTCTGCGCACAGGCCACCCATGACAGCGACGGCTGGTTCAGCATCATCCCCACAGGAACCCTCGACCCCTCGGGACTCGTCAAAGGCTGGGCCACCGAAGCCGCATCCCAACTCCTACACGAAGCAGGCGCGCACCACACCTGCGTCAACGGCGGCGGTGACCTCCAGCTCCGCGGCCAGGCAGGCCCCGGCATTCCGTGGCGCGTCGGCATCGCCCACCCGCTGCGCCCCGGCGAACTGGCCACCGTCATCACCACCGGCCACGACCTGGCCGTCGCCACTTCGGGCACTGCCGAACGCGGCGTTCACATCTTCGACCCGCACAGCGGTACACCCGTCGCCGCGTTCGCCTCCCTCACCCTCGTCGGGCCCCGCCTGACGCTGACCGACACCTACGCCACCGCAGCGTTCGCCAGAGGCGACGGCGCACAGGACTGGGTAGAAACACTGGACGGCTACGAAGCACTCGCGGTCCTGCCCGACGGCCAGGAATGGCGCACACCAGGATTCCGGCGATATGGATCAACGGTGGGTACGCCGCTGCGCATCGGCGCCGCGGTGCCGTCCCTCACCATTGGTGTGGGCGCCAACGTACAGGTCTACCGAATCGGCGACTCCGGTGCCAAAGCCGCCTGGCACGACGGCTACCCCGCCACCGCCCACCCCGACCGCGGCTGACGCGCACCTGTTGCGAAGCCTCCAGCTTCGCCTAGGCGTCGCGCATGCGTAGCAGTAGGCCGCCGGCCACGAGCGCGGCAGCGGCCCACCCGGCGGTGACGCCAATACCGGCCCAGGGGCTGAGGGGCAGGTTGTGGAGATTGGTGGTGGCCTGGATGGCGAGCCCGGCGCTCATCGGCCCGATCTGCTGGAGCAGGCGCTGCCAGTGCGGATTGCCGATCACCTGGGAGAGGACGGGGAGAAGGTAGAGCAGGCCGAGAATGACCCCGATGCTGGTGGCGGAGTCCCGCACGATGGCAGCGATGCCGAGGCTGAGCAGGGCGATCAGGGTCAGGTAGAGGATCGACCCGGCGGCCGCACGTAGCGTAGGCCCGTCGGCCAGGGATAGGGCCGGGTGGCCGCGGGCGGCTGTGAAGCCGTGGCGGGGCAGGATGAGCCGCCCAGCCAGCAGCGACCCGAGAACCGCGATGGTTCCGGCCGCGGCCACGACGCCGGTGAGAGTGATGGCCTTGGCCGCGAAGACGGTGGCCCGATACGGCGTCGCCGCGAGTGTGGTGCGGATCATGCTCCCGAGCTGTACTCGCCGCTGATGACCAGCACGGCCAGGCTTACCACCGCGTAGCCGGCCAGGACGGCGAGCCCGGCCCACGGTGTCAGCGGGTAGTAGCCGTTGTACGGCGTGTAGATGCTCGTGACCTGGTGATACGGCACAAGCGTCTGCTGGACGACGAGGGCCGCGGCCGGCGTCACCAGGGTCAGCCAGTCCGTCACACTCGCGGGCATGAACGGGATGGCGATCAGGATGTAGGGCAGCACGATGGCCACGATGACGGTGGTGACCGCGCCGGCGCTGTGCCGGAACATGGTGCCGACGGAGAGGGCCAGGATCGAGGTGGTCGCGAGCAGCGCCGCGGTCCCGAGCCCAACCCGTAGTTCGGTTGAAGACGCCACCGGGAAGATGTACACGCCGTTGGCCCGGGCGAGCCGCTCGCCGAGCGGAACCGCGACGGCCGCTCCCGCCAGCCCGGCGACGAAGGTGACGACTCCCAGCACGATCGCCTTGGCCACCAGCACCCGGCTCCGCCTCGGGCTGGCCGCGAGGGTAACGTGGATCAGGTTTTTCCGGTATTCCGTAGTGATGAACAGCACCCCCACGACGATCACCGGGATCAGCGCGGCGAACGTGCCGGTGAGGATGTCTTGGAGGGTGCCGCCGGTTGGCAGAGTCTCGCGAACGGCGGGCGCTATGTCGCCGGCGCCGGCCACCGTGAAGCTGCCGTCAGATTCCGTGAACGAACCCGACGTGTTCTGCGGGTAGCCGGCGAAGCTGGGGGATTCGGGTCCCACCTGATCGCCTGTCCAGTTACCACCGGCCCAGCGCCCCTGGATACGAAGACCCCCGAAGACGGCCGTGGACACGCTGCCGCGCGTGCCTATGCCATGCACTGAAGGCGGAGATGCGACGAACAGCCCGCCTTGCGCGGTCGGTCCGAGCCCCCTCACGTGCACGGTGCCCACCTTGGTCCAGCGCGTGCCGTCGGCGGAGGCATAGCGGTGATCGCGTCGCCCGAGCGGTCCAGCCGCAGCCAGCGAACAGACGCGGCGGAGACAGGGCCGGGGAGGCCGGCCGTGTCGTTGACGTAGTTGTCCTGCATCCGCACGCCGTGGCTGCCGGTAACCATGATCGCCGCGTAGGGTGATCCCTGGCGGGTGCTCTGCTTGATGATGAGCCCGGCCTTCGCCCACGGCACGGTGGCAGGTTGCAGGTCCGAGGGACCCGTGGGGATGCCGCTCCTGAGCGCGGAAACGGAGACAGTGATGCTGCCGTTTCCGGTCAGTGGCTGGTGCACGAAGTAGAAGCTGTCGGTAACCGGCTCACCGCCCGGTCCGATCGGAACGGGTGGTGAGCCCTGCTGATTGCTACTGACCCCGGCGAGCAGGGCGAACAGCACCACCATCAGTGCCGCCACCAGCATGCCAGTCAACCAGCCCCGGACGGTTCGGAACTTGGTCCACTCCGCGTGCAGCAACCTGAGGAAGCCATCCCGCCCGACCCGTTGGCTGTGTGGGTAAGGCGTAACGGTAGGGGTCACCGTGGTACCTCCGTGCGCGTCGCGGCGCGGAACTGAACCGCGTCGCGGGTGAGCTCCATGTAGACCTCCTCCAGCGTGGCGCGGTGCGCTGATACCTCCGAGAACGGGACCGCGCTCTGGTTGAGCAACGTCACGATGCGATCCGCTGGCAGGCCGGAGACGGTAATGGTGTCCCGACCGGTGGCCGACACGGCAGCGCCGGTATGCGCGAGCACCGTCATCGCGTCCGGCCGGGCCGTGGTACGCACGGCCACCCGGTTCCAGGACGCGGCCGCGATCAGGTCAGCCA
>NZ_JABVEB010000306.1 GCF_014323665.1 Actinomadura sp. HBU206391
TCGACGACGGCCTCGCGCTCGGCGTCCGAGGCCCGGATGGACGGCTTTTCCGGGATCACGCCGTCGGGTTCGGCGGGCGACGTCATGCCGGTCACGCTATCGGAACGGGATGATCGCGCCCATCCGTCAAGAGGATGATCCTTCCGGTCCGTGTGAACGTGCGGGCTGGCATAAAGGAATGAACTGCGGTTCAATTCTTAGGTGGCCTACCGAAGAACCGCACGGGTGCAGGCCCGGCTGAGCGCGTCCCGTGAGCGGATCCTGTCCGCCGCGCTGGCCCTCCTGGCCGAGCACGGCTATGCGGGCTGCTCGGTCGCCGCCGTCGCCGAACGGGCGGGCATCGCGACCGGCAGCGTCTACCGCCACTTCCCCGCCAAGGCCACGCTCGTCGCCGAGGTGTTCCGCACGGTCTCGCAGCGGGAGGCCGACGCCCTCATCCGAGCCGCCGAACAGGAGCATGGCGCCCCGGCGCGGATCGCGGCCATGATCGAGACGTTCGCGGGCCGTGCGCTGCGCGCCCCGCGGCAGGCCTACGCACTGCTCGCCGAACCCGTCGACCCGGCGGTCGACGCCGAACGCCTGATCTTCCGCCGGCTGAACCACACCACGTTCGCCCAGGTGATCGCCGACGGCGTCGCCGACGGCGAGCTGCCGCCCCAGGACGTCGAGGTCAGCGCCGCCGCCCTGGTCGGCGCGATCGGAGAGGCCCTCGTCGGCCCGCTCGCCGCCGGCTCCGCCGGACCGGACACCATCCCCGCACTCATCGCCTTCGCCCAACGCGCAGTAGGAGCCGGCCATGACACATGAAGTGATCAATCAGGTCCCCCCGCTCGTCGGCCACGACGCCGCCGACGACCCCGCCCTGCTCGACGGGCTCGACCGCGAGGGCGCGGGCTGGGCGGCCGAGGAGGTCCATGAGCTGGGCCGGCTGGCCGGCACCCGGCAGGCGCAGGAGCTGGGCCGGCTGGCGAACGAGCACCCGCCCGTGCTGCGCACCCACGACCGGTACGGCGACCGGATCGACGAGGTCGAGTTCCACCCGGCCTGGCACGAGCTCATGCGCACGGCCGTAACGCACGGACTGCACGCGGCGCCGTGGGCGCAGACCCGTGAGGGCGCGCACGTCGCCCGGGCCGCGAAGTTCTACGTCTGGCGGGTCGACGCCGGGCACGGCTGCCCGATCTCGATGACCTACGCCGCCGTTCCCGCCCTGCGCCAGGCCCCCGAGCTGGCCGAGCGGTTCGAACCGCTGCTCACCGCCGGGTCGTACGACTTCGGGCTGCGTGCGCCGCTCACCAAGTCGGGACTGCTCGCCGGCATGTCCATGACCGAGAAGCAGGGCGGCTCGGACGTGCGCGCCAACACCACCCGCGCCGTGCCCTCAGCCGACGGCGACTATCGGCTCACCGGCCACAAGTGGTTCACGTCCGCGCCGATGTGCGATGTCTTCCTGACCCTCGCGCAGGCCCCCGGCGGGCTCACCTGCTTCCTGGTGCCGCGAGTGCTCCCGGACGGCTCGCTGAACCCGCTCCGGCTGATGCGGCTGAAGGACAAACTCGGCAACCGCTCGAACGCGTCCGCCGAGGTGGAGTACGAAGGCGCCGTCGCCTGGCGGGTCGGCGACGAGGGGCGGGGCGTCCGCACGATCATCGAGATGGTCAACATGACCCGGCTGGACTGCGTGATCGGCGCCGCGGGCGGGATGCGGCACGGCGTGGTCGAGGCCGTCCATCACGCCTCGCACCGCAGGGCCTTCGGCCGCTACCTCGTGGAACAGCCGCTGATGCGCAACGTGCTCGCGGACCTCGCGGTGGAGTCCGAGGCGGCGACCGTCCTCATGACGCGGCTGGCGGGCGCAACGGACCGGTCCGTACGCGGCGACGACACCGAGTCGGCGTTCAAGCGGCTCGCGCTCGCGGTCGGCAAGTACTGGGTCTGCAAGCGCGCGCCGTCGCACGCGGCCGAGGCCCTTGAATGTCTCGGCGGCAACGGCTACGTCGAGGACTCCGGCATGCCGCGGCTGTTCCGCGAGTCGCCGCTCAACTCCATCTGGGAGGGTTCGGGCAACGTCGCCGCGCTCGACGTGCTGCGCGCGATGACCCGGGAGCCGCAGGCGGTCGAGGCCTTCTTCGCCGAACTCGACGCCGCGTCCGGCTCGGACCGCCGGCTGGACGAGGCCGTACGGTCGCTGCGCACCGCACTGGGCGACACCGGCGACATCGAGTCAGGGGCCCGCCGGATCGTCGAGCGCATGGCCCTGACCCTGCAGGGCGCGCTGCTGGTCAGGCACGGCCATCCCGCGGTCGCCGACGCGTTCTGCGCGTCGCGGCTCGCCGGCGACTGGGGCCGCGCCTACGGCACCCTCCCGCCGGGGCTGGACCACGGCACGCTGATCGAACGGGCCGCCCCCAAGATCGGATGATCCGGCCCGTTCCGCGGGGCCGGCGCGAGAGCGGCGATGACGCCGCGGAGCCCGCGGCACGCCGTCACAGTGGCCCCGTGCCACGATTGGAGCATCGTGTTCACTGTCCGGATCGCCGTCCGCGGCTACGAGCTCGACACCCAGGGACACCTGAACCAGGCCGTCTACCTGCAGTACGCCGAGCACGCCCGCTGGGAATGCCTGCGGGCCGCGGGCATTCCCGGCGACAAGATGCTCTCGACCGGGATCGGCCCGGTGCAGCTGGAGTGCACGATCCGGTTCCAGCGGGAGCTGCGCGGCGGGGACGAGACCGACGTGAGCTGCGAGTTCATCTGGGGTACCGGCAAGACGTTCCGCATCCGGCAGGAGGTGCGCAAACTCGACGGCACGCTCGCCGCCGAGATCACCGGCATCGCGGGCCTGCTCGATCTCCGCGAGCGCCGGCTGGTCGCCGACCCGGGCGGCCGTCTGCGCTCACTCGCAGGCGATCCGGCCGTTCTCAGCCTGGGCTGACGGCCGAGGCGGGGCGGGGCGGCATGTCGGCATAGGGTCAGAGGGTGTTCGGGCCGATCGCAGAGACCATCGAGACCGAGCGGCTCACGCTGGAGCCGCTCACGGTGAGCCACGCCGACGAGATGAGGGAGGTGCTCGGCGACCCCGAGTTGCACGCCTTCATGGGCGGCGAACCGGCCACTCTCGCCGAGCTGCGCGCCCGCTACCAGCGCCTCGTCGCGGGGCCCGCGCCGTTCCACCAGGAGGGCTGGCTCAACTGGGTCGTCCGCAGGAACGACGACATCCAGGCGGTCGGCACCGTGCAGGCGACCGTCACGCCCGGCGCCCAGGGCCCCCAGGCGAGCGTCGCATGGGTGATCGGCGTGCCGTTCCAAGGCCGTGGCTACGCCTGTGAGGCCGCCGCCGCCCTGGCCGGCTGGCTGCGGGACCACTCGGTGGCCGGTCTCGTCGCCAACATCCACCCCGACAACCTCGCGTCGGCCGGAGTCGCCAGGCACATCGGCCTGCACCCCACCGACCAGTACGCCGGCGACGAGGTCGTCTGGCGCGGCTGAGGCGAGCCGCTTTCACGATCATCACCATGCGTCATGCCTGCGCCACGGAGCGGGACGGCGGGCCACGGCCCGTGGACGGGCGCCGAGTGATCACTTTCCCCGTCCATACGGGTGAAGTCTGATGAAGTCAACTGGCGACCTGGGTAAACTCTGGTGCTGTTCGCGTACGCCTGCGGGTACGGGACGTGACAAGGGGCCGTGACCACCGCGGATTCGGACAGGGAGTTGGCAATGCGCGAGGTCTGGCCCGGGCAGCCGTACCCCCTTGGCGCGACTTGGGACGGCACCGGTACCAATTTCGCGCTCTTCTCCGAGGTCGCCGAGCGCGTCGAGCTCTGCCTGTTCGACAACGGCGACGAGATCCGCTGCGAGCTCACCGAGACCGACGGATTCGTCTGGCACGGATACCTCCCGGGCATCGGCCCCGGCCAGCGGTACGGCTATCGCGTGCACGGCGCCTACGACCCGGCGCTGGGAGACCGCTGCAACCCCGCGAAGCTGCTGCTCGACCCGTACGGCAAGGCCATCGAGGGGCAGGTGCGCTGGCACGAGGCGCTGTTCTCCTACCGGTTCGATCACCCGGATCCCTCCGATCCGCAGGCCGTGAACACCGACGACAGCGCGCCGTACATGCCGAAGAACGTGGTGATCAATCCGTTCTTCGACTGGGGCGACGACCGGCCGCCGCGCACCCCGTACCACGAGACGTTGATCTACGAGGCGCACGTGCGAGGCCTCACGAAACTGCACCCGGCCATCCCGGAGGAACAGCGCGGCACCTACGCGGGGCTCGCCCACCCGGCGCTGATCGAACATCTGGTGGATCTCGGGGTGACGGCCGTCGAGCTGATGCCCGTGCACCAGTTCGTGCCCGAGCACTCCCTCGTCAAGCGGGGGCTCACGAACTACTGGGGCTACAACACCATCGGCTTCATGGCACCGCACAACGCCTACAGCGCCTCCGGCCAGCGCGGTGAGCAGGTGCTGGAGTTCAAGGCGATGGTGCGGGCCCTGCACGAGGCGGGCATCGAGGTCATCCTCGACGTGGTCTACAACCACACGGCGGAGGGCGACCACCTGGGCCCGACGCTGTCGTTCCGCGGGATCGACAACGCCTCGTACTACCGGCTGCGCGACGACGACAAGCGCTACCTGGTCGACTACACCGGCTGTGGCAACAGCCTCAACGCGCGGCACCCGCACTCACTCCAGATGATCATGGACTCGCTGCGCTACTGGGTGCTGGAGATGCACGTCGACGGGTTCCGGTTCGACCTCGCCTCGGCGCTGGCCCGGGAGCTGCACGACGTGGACCGGCTCGCGGCCTTCTTCGACCTCGTGCAGCAGGATCCCGTGGTCTCGCAGGTCAAGTTGATCGCCGAGCCCTGGGACGTCGGCGAGGGCGGCTACCAGGTCGGCAACTTCCCGCCGCTCTGGACGGAGTGGAACGGCCAGTACCGCGACACCGTCCGCGACTTCTGGCGCGGGGAGTACTCCACGCTGCCCGAGTTCGCCTCCCGGCTGACCGGCTCGTCGGACCTCTACGAGCACAGCAGCCGGCGGCCGGTCGCCTCCATCAACTTCGTCACCTGCCATGACGGGTTCACCCTCACCGACCTGGTCTCCTACGACGACAAGCACAACGAAGCCAACCGCGAGGGCAACCTCGACGGCACCGACGACAACCGGTCATGGAACTCCGGCGCCGAGGGCGACTCGGGCGACCCGGCCGTGATGACCCTGCGCGCCAGGCAGAAGCGCAACTTCCTGGCCACGCTGTTCCTGTCACAGGGCGTGCCGATGCTGCTGGCCGGCGACGAGTCCGGCCGCACCCAGCAGGGCAACAACAACGCCTACTGCCAGGACAACGAGATCTCCTGGGTGCACTGGGCCGAGCCCCAGGAGGAGCCTGAGGGCGCGCCGCCCTCGAACGGGTCGCACGCGCGCGACGTCGCCGAGCTCGAGTTCGTGCGCACGCTGTCGCGGCTGCGGCGAGATCATCCGGTGTTCCGGCGGCGGCGGTTCTTCCAGGGGCCGCAGTCGGGGCGTGACGGGGTCCGCGACATCGCGTGGCTGACGCCGACCGGCGAGGACATGACCGACGAGGACTGGAACACCGGCTACGCCAAGTCGCTCGGCGTCTTCCTCAACGGAGACGCCATCACGGAGCCGGGTCCGCGGGGACAGCGGGTCCGCGACGACTCGTTCCTGCTACTGATCAACGCGCACTCGGAGGACATCTCCTTCACGCTTCCGGGCTCGGAGTTCGGCGAGCGCTGGGAGTTCGCCCTCGACACGGCCCATCCCCGGAACGTGGACGAGCGCGAACCGGTGAAGGCCCGGGACCGCGTCAAGGTGCCGAGCCGGTCGCTGCAGGTCCTGCTCCGCCGCGCCTGACCCCCCGCCCCGAGGGGCGCGGCCCCCGTCGTGATCATGCAGTTGA
>NZ_JABVEB010000307.1 GCF_014323665.1 Actinomadura sp. HBU206391
TCAGCGCGCCACCGATCCGTCGTCGTCGCGCGGCTTGGTCAGCGTGCGCGAGTTCGGCATCGGCGTCGGCCAGGAGCTTCAACGCCTCGGCGTCCAACCCCTCATGGAACCGCAACGAGCCGGTGAGGGCGCGCAGCTCGCATATCCGGGCCAGCGACTCCTCGCGCCACGAGGAGGTGAATTTCACCGGGGCGAAGTCGACCGCCACCGGCGCCTCCGTCCGGTCCGTCTCGCGCTTGCTGTTCATCACGCTCCGAGGTTCCACCGGTACGGGACGCGTGGCCAGAGAAGAGGACAGACTGTCAGTTTCCGGCCAGGGGCATGACGCTCGGCGATCAACAGCGGCAAGAACGCCCGAGGCGGTGCCTGGCGCGCTCGGCGGTCGTGGTGCAGGCTGTATTCGTTCCATTGAGATCGCTCGGGCGAAAGGGCGGCATGGTCTCGCGAGCACGCCACGAGGCAGTGCTCATCGTCGCCGTCGCCGTCGCCCTCGTCTGTACGGCCGCGGTCACCGTCATCGCACTGAGCGAGGCCCGCGGTGCCGCGACCGCCGGCGGGTGGACGATCTCCTCGTCGGGCCGGTACAGACCGCAGGCGAGGATCGTCGACATCGCCGCGGTCGGTGGCTCCGACGTCTGGGCGGTCGGCGCGGAATCGGTGTCCGAGGAGCCTCTCAGCTATGGCGTCCCCGTCCTCACGCACTGGGACGGTGCCAGGTGGACGAGGGTGGCGCCACAGACGCTGCCGTTGCCGTACGGCGAGCTCAACGGCATCAGCATGGTGTCGGGGTCGGAGGTCTGGGCCACCGGACGGCTCGGTCCCACGGCGGGTGAGCAACGCGGGCCGTACGTGCTGCGCCATGACGGCATGTCCTGGGGCGCGGTCCCGGTGACGGGGCTGCCGCAGGTGGGCCACCTCCTGCCCGCGGCGGTGCGCGGGCGGACCTGGATGGCCGTCGCCGGGTCGCCGGTGGTCGCGACGTACACCGGAAAGGGGTGGCGTGCGGAGAGTCTCGGCGAGCATGTCCGGATCTCCTCGATCACGGCCCGGAGCGAGGACGACGCGTGGGTCGTCGGCGATCGGCTCGGCCGAGCGTACGCGGCGCATTGGGACGGCGGGGTCTGGGAGGCGCTGCCGCCGCCGACCGGCCGGGGCGTGATCCTGTCCGACGTCCACGCGGCCTCGGCCACCGAGGTCTGGGCCGTCGGGGGCGAGTTCGGCGTCAACCGGCCGGTCCTTCTGCACTGGGACGGCCGGGCGTGGGAGCGCCTGGCCGTACCGCTGGAACATGGCGACCTGAGTGCCGTCACCGCCGCGTCCGGCGGGCGGGTCTGGGTCGCGGGGACGGATCGGGAGCGCCCCGACCGGCCGCTCATCCTGCGGTCGGCGGGGCGGCGATGGACGAAGTCGTACGGGCCGGTACCGTCCGGCACCGACCACGTGAGCGTCAACGCGCTCACGCGTGCCGACGGCACCGAGCGCGTGTGGCTTGCCGGTTCCACGGGCGGCGGCAAGGCCCGCTGGGGCCGGGACCTGATCCTGCGCACCGCCGATCCGGGTCGCTAACCGGCCCAGCGTGGTCCCTAGTTGCGGATTGACGTACCGATGAGCTGCGCCGGCGTCCGTCCGTACCGACCGATCAGGCCCGGCCCACAAAGGGCCGGGCCTGCGAGGTGAAGAGTCAGCGACCGGCAGGGTGCACGACGACGGCGCTGCCGCCGCCGAGGCGGACCGGTTCCGCGGCCGCCTGCAACCGTCCGTCCCTCAGGAACGCCACTCCGGTCATGTTGCCGAGCGTCCCCGTCTGGGTGAACTGATGGCCGAGCCCTCGGAGCGCGTCACCCTCCGGGCTCTGCACCAGTCCCTGCTCGGCGGTCGTCGTCGCCGAGTTGGTGTTGGACAGTCGCGGCGCGGCGATCGCCTCGGGCAGGCTCATGCCGAAGTCGAGGTGGTTCACCAGCACCTGCAGCACGCTGGTGATGATCACCGCGCTGCCCGGCGAACCCGTGGCGAGGAGCGGCCGTCCGTCCTTGGTCACGATCGTGGGGGTCATGCTGCTGCGTGGCCGCTTGCCACCGGCGGGGGCGTTGGCCGGATCGTTCGGGTCGGCGGAGAAGTCGGTGAGCTCGTTGTTCAGCAGGAAGCCATAGCCGGGCACCGCGATGCCGCTGCCGCTGATCTGCTCGAGGGTGAAGGTGTAGGCCACGACGTTGCCGTACCGGTCGGCCGTCGTCAGATGGGTCGTCGAGCCGTCCACATCCCCGGTACCGCCGGTGCGGGGCTTGCCGTTGCCACCGTTGTACGGCCATGGGTTGCCCGCGGGCACCGGCTTGACGGCGGACTGCGATCCGATGAGCTTGCGCCGCTCGTCCGCGTAGCCTTGTGACAGCAGGCCCGTGAGCGGTACGTCGACGTAGCGGTTGTCACCGATGTAGGCGTTCCGGTCGGCGAACGACAGGGCGGAGCTCTCGATCAGCCGGTGCAGCGCCTCGCCTCGCGGCATGTTCTTCAGGTCGTAGCCCTCGAGGATGTTGAGCGCCTCCCCGACCGTCGAGCCGCCGCTGGAGGGCGGGGACATGCCGTGCACCTTGACCCCGCGGTAGCGCACCTCGGTCGGGGCCTTCTCGAGAGCCCGGTAGTTCCTGAGGTCCGAGGTATTCATCGAGCCCTTGCGCACGTTCCGGGTGCTGCCCGGCACCACCGGCGGCTCGGCGACCGTGTCGGCGATGGCGTCAGCTATCTCGCCCTTGTAGAACGCCGAGGCGCCCTTGGCGCTCAACAGCTTGTAGGTGCGCGCGAGTTCCTTGTTGCGGAAGACGGTGCCCGCCTGTGGCGCCTGCCCGTCCTCGGTCAGGAACGTGTCGCGGCTGGAGGTGAAATCGCGCAGGATCGCGAGGTTCGACTGGGTGCGGTTCTGGTATTCCTGGTCGACGACGAAGCCGTCCTCGGCGAGGTCGGTCGCGGGCTTCAGCACGCGCCGCAGCGGCATCGTTCCGTACTTGGACAGCGCGCGCTCCCAGCCGCTCACCACGCCGGGAACGCCGATGGACAGGCCCGACACCCGCCGCTCGGTGAAGGGGATGGTCTGCCCGGTCGCGGGGTCGATGAAGAGGTCGGGCGTCGCGGCCGCCGGCGCGGCCTCACGAGTGTCGATCGTGGTGACCTTGCGGGTCTTCGCCGAATAGATCACCAGGAAGCCGCCGCCGCCGATGCTGCCGTCATAGGGCCGGGTCACCCCGAGCGCGGCGGAGGTGGCGATCGCCGCGTCGACCGCGTTCCCACCTCGGCGAAGGATCTCCAGGCCGGCCTGGGATGCGTACGGGTCGAGCGACGCGACGGCGCCTCCGTAGCCGGTGGCGGTGGGTTGTTTGTCGATCGGACGTGGCTCGGCCTGTGCGACCGGCGCGTGTACCAAGGTGAGCGCCATCGCGCCGGCCAGCGTTGGTAGCGCCACGCGCCTGCACGCTCGCCGCATGCGGACAATCACTTTTGCCTCCTGTTTCACTCCCCACGGAACGAATCGCATCTTGACACATTACGGATGTCTGAACCAGCATGGATTTTCCGATAATGGTGCATTATTATGACCGGTTGCGGGCGATCCGAAATTGCCGTGACGACGTGATCGGCGTCGCGACGTCAATCACGTATGCGCGGGTCGCGCAGAGTGGTCAATCCGTGCGTGAACCACCGGTTCCCCGAATTCCTCCTCTCGCAGAATGCTCTCCGCGGTTGGGATTTCCTCGTCGGTTGCGATGGAGGCGGGATGAGCTCCGGGCGGGAGCCCATCCACGAGCCGTTGGAAACCTTTCACAGGTGGTAGCCGACCGTGCGCGGGCTCAGGAACAATTCCGGGGCGGGAGAAGGCGGTGCCGGGTCTGGAGGTCGAGTTGACGACTGTCATCACGGCAGGTCGGAGATGTCGACCCCGGCGGGCAGCCGGAGACCCGGGGGAACCGTCCTGAGGCCGAAATGCGGCGGACGCGTGAAGTCGGCGACGTCGGCGAAGTCGACGGTGCCGCCGGTGAAGCGCGCGGGCGCGACCGTGAGGTAGCGGGTCGCGAGATGATACTCGGCGAAGTTCACAATGCCGCCGGTCAAGCTCGCTCCGGTGAAATCGACCAGACCGCCGGAGAACTCGGCGTCTTCGAAACGAATCTCTCCGCCCGTCACGGCGGCTTCCCGGAAGCTCACCTCGGCGCCGGAGAACCGTGCGCTGTCGAAGGAGACCCAACCGCCGGTGAAGGCGGCCCGGTGGAAGCGGACGTTCCCGCTGCGGAACTCGGCGAGGCGGAAATAGACGTTACTGCCCTCGGCGAATTCGACGTCGTCGAAAATGACCTGGTCATGGCCCTGGCCGACGAACACCGCCTTCAGGAAGATGATCTCACCGCCGGTGAAGCGGGCGCGGCGGAAGTCCGCCTCGTCCAGAACGGCACCGGTGAAGTCCAGGTCGTACCCCCGCCAGGATTCGGGTGAGTCGTCTCGAAGGTGGGCCGCGATGAGCCGTACGACGGTCTGTCGCACTTCCCGCTCGCGCCGCCAGGCCGTGAGCGCCTCCTCGTCGGCGGGCGGCTCGGGTGGATGCGGCATCCTCAGGTAACCGCACAGGACGTCGATGCAGGTCTGCCGCTCGCGAAGCCAGTCATCCGCGACGCGCGCCATGGCGTACGCCCCGGCCATCCGCACCGCCGGCTGCTCCGCGCCCAGTTGTTCGGCGGCGGCGCCGAACCGCTCCGTCAAGACCCTCCCGTGCTCCCGGGACTCGGCCGCCTCACCCAGGTGCTGACGACGGTAGGCCACCACCAGAGCCACCACGCCGCCCACTCCTGCCACGACGGCCAGGGCGATCTTGATGGCGTCGTAGGTGTCGGTCGGCTTCAGGGGACCGGCGGCGCGCACGCGCGGCATCCCGAGGAGCAGCCACAACAGTCCCAAGACCGTGATCGCCGCGGCGGCGGCCAGCAGCAACATGACGGCGATATGCCGGCCGAGCGACCAGCGCATCACCATTGCCGGCGTCCTACCCGAACGCTTGCGAGGCTCCGCAAATCCCACGATCGACCACTATCGCAAAGCGGCCGGTCGTCATGGGCGTCCGGGCTCCGTGCACCGCACGGGTCTCACGGACGGTGCGATGGCTCGACCATCCCGACGTGGGTCCGTCCGCCGTACGGGCACTGGCCGGCATCGGCACGGCGGCCGCCATCCGGTGGATCAAGTCGGCCCTCACGCGGCCACAGGCTGCCACGCCGGGAACTCCGCAGGGTGGTGGAGGCGTTGACGGACCGGCTGGTGGCCGACCCCGAGATGGTCTGGTACACCCGCAACGCGCTGGGCGGCCACCACGCCGCGCTCGGGCTCGGCCGGTACGTGCGGGAACACGGCTGGCCCCCGCCGGGCGGGGACGAGACGGTCGGCCTGCTCACCGCGTTACACGAGAACGTGGCGAATTGCCGGATCAACTCGACGATGCGGGGTAATCGCCCTCTGAACCCACGGTGCGAAGAGTTCCGCGGGTGTCGGGATGCGTCGCCCTCAGGGAGGCACGGAGATGGGACTGTCACAGCAGGAACAGCGCGTTCTACAGGACATCGAGCGGCATCTCCGAGTGAAGGATCCGGCGCTGACGGCCCTGTTCGACCACCCCGCGCCCTCTTCCCACGTTGTCACGACATCTCCGATCGCGTTGCACCGGATCACCGAAGGAGGCCGCGCTCTCGTGGTCACGATCACCGCCGCGGCCTGCTTTTTCGCGTTCATGGTCATCGTGGCGTTGGCTGCGGGACGTGCCGAAGCCGAGCGGCCGACCGAGGCATCGAGAACCGTTGTCCCGGCGACGTGGGCCGAGACCGCAGGCGCCCGGGGCCGGTGACCTTCGCACCACGCCTCGCGTTCAGCAGGTGTTCTTCCT
>NZ_JABVEB010000308.1 GCF_014323665.1 Actinomadura sp. HBU206391
CCCCGATTCGCATGATGGGGACGACCTCACTCATGTCGGCCTGTCGCGTCGGTGACCGTCGCGCCCGCGGCCCTCGCTTCGCCCGCGCGGTCGGCCAACAGCCGCAACGCCAGTTGAAGCGCGTCGCGCAGTGTATTGCGGCTGCGCAGTCGGCCGACGTCGATGCCGAGATGCACCATGGATTGGGCGGTCTCCGGCCGCACACCGCTCAGAATGCTCACCGTCCCCATCAGTGTCGCCGCCTGTACCGTCTTGAGCAGATGCTGGGCCACCTGAGTGTCGATCGTGGGCACACCGCTGATGTCCAAGATGATCACTTCGGCCTGATTCTCTGCGATCTTCTCCAGAAGGTTCTCGGTCAGTCGGCTGGCACGCAGGGAATCGAGAGTGCCGATGATGGGAAGCGCCAGTACCTTGTCCCACACCTGGATGACCGGGGTCGACAATTCCAGGATCTCGTCCCGCTGATGCTGGAGGCGGAGTTCCTGCTCACGACGCTCGGTGACGTCGCGGATCGCCGCTGAAACGATCACGCCCTGATCTGTCTTCAGCGGACTCAGGCTGATCTCGACTGGGAACTCACTACCGTCCCGACGCAACCCGAGCAGTTCAAGGCCCCTTCCCATAGGGCGCGCCCGGGGATCGGAGAAGAAGCCCTCGCGATGTTCAGGATGGTGCCGGCGGAACCGCGGGGGCACCAGAACCTCGACCTCCTGGCCGACCAACTCGTCGCGTTCGAAACCGAACAGTTGCTCGGTCTGCCGGTTGACGAGCATGATGCGTCCGTCGGATCCAACGATCACCATGGCGTCGGGCGCGGACTCGAGCAGGTCCCGGAATGTCGATTCGGTACGCGCACTGCGGCTGATGTCCCGGATGACCTGGGCGAAGCCACTGAGCGTGCCGTTCTCACTTTGGATGGGAACAAGGAGCACACTCGCCCAGAACCGCTCCCCGCTCTTACGGACACGCCAGCTCTCGAGTTCCAGTCGTCCGGCGTCCCGCGCAGTCGCGAGCTCCTGCTCCGCCCGTCCCGCGGCCCGATCCTCCTCGGTATGGAGCATCGACACCGGCCTGCCGATGACCTCCTCAGCACGGTGGCCGGTGAGCGTCTCAGCGCCGCGATTCCAGCTGACGACATCGCCGTTCACGTCCAGCTTCGTGATCCCGTAGTCGGCGATGGCATCGAGCATCGCCTCGAGACTCCTGAGACGCGCGCCCGGATCCTGCTCACCGACTGGCGATGCCACCATTCGAGAACTCCTCTTCACGTGCGGGCACATTTCCTATCGCTGCCAGATGCTATCTGAGTGCCGCAACACACCCGCGGTATCGGCTGGGTTCTGCGCACGACCGGCGGACCGTGACGGACGGTGCGGGGAAAGACACCGGACGGACGAAGGTCCTCGACCAAGGCTCCCCCGACCGACGGATCGGGGGACGTTGGGCTCTTATGAGGAACGTTCGGCCAGCGCAGGATCGGGGCATGAGAGGCGACGCTCGCCGGTTTCGAAGTCCACCAAGAAGACCAGGGCGTCGGCCTATTGATTCACGTATCGATCGGCCGTAGGTGAATGGTTCCCGAAAAGAAGAGGGATGCGATGCAGATGAGGCGGAAAACGGTGCAAGACGTGATGACAAGAGCCGTGGTGGCCGCGTACCAGCATACATCATTCAAGAACATCGCCCAGATAATGATTCAACGCGGTATCACCGCGCTACCGGTGATCTGTGACGGCCGCAAGGTGATCGGCGTCGTCTCCGAAGCTGATCTACTCACCAAAGAGCAGCACAAGGACGACGAGAAGCGACCATGGCTGGAAAGCCGCCACGACCGGTTGTCACGAGCGAAGGCCCGCGCTGTGACCGCCGAGGAATTGATGACCACGCCGGCGATCACCATACGGCCCGACACGACCATCGCGCAGGCGGCCCGACTGCTCGATCGCCATCGGATCAAGCGCCTGCCCGTCGTCGACGATCAGAATGTCCTGCTCGGCATCGTCAGCCGCCGCGACCTGCTACGCGTCTTCGCCCGCCCGGATGAGGAGATCCGCGAGGAGATCATCCAGGAGGTGCTCACGCGCCTGCTGATGGCGGACCCCGAAGCCGTTTCGATCAACGTCAGCAACGGCATCGTCACCCTCGGCGGAACTCTTGAACAGAGGAGTCTGATACCGATCGTGACACGGCTGATCGCCGCTACCGAGGGCGTCGTCGACGTCATCGACGAACTCGGCTACGTCGATGACGACACCACCGAGGCGGCACACCGCGTGCCCCGCGCCTGAACGAAAGTACTGCCCGACACACCCGATGATCCGAAGACGTTCCGCTGGGCGCGCAGGACGTTCGTCCCTGTGCACCCGGCGCCGATCGGGTTGCCATGGAGAACCAACAGAAGCAACCCGTCCAATCGACACGCGCGCTGGGGAAAGAGGAGAGTGCAATGACCAACACGATCATGGTGGGAGTCGACGGATCGGATCACAGTCTGCACGCCGTCGAATGGGCGACCGAAGAGGCCGCACGACGCGGATGTTCTTTGCGCCTGGTGTACGCCGTCGCTCCCTGGCTGTACGACACCCCCGTCGACCCGCGAGCAGGAGCCGTGCGCGAATGGCTGCTCACCGGCGGTGAAGAGATCCTCGAGAAGGCGACCGCGATCGCCCACGAAAGGGATGCCGGTGTGGCGGTCGATGGAACGGTCGTGCCGGGTCCGGCGGCCAAGAGCCTGCTGCGACAGGCCGAAGACTGCGAGATGATCGTGTTGGCCGGCCGCGGCGCGAACAGTGTGGCCGGACTGCTGCTCGGCTCGGTCACCTTCCAGGTCGTCTCACACTCGCCGGTCCCGGCCGTGATCGTACGGCGGCCGCAACCCGCGGTGCACCGGGAGATCGTCGTTGGCGTGGACGGATCCGACACCTCATGCAACGCGATCGGCTTCGCCTTCGAAGAGGCCGCAATGCGCAAGGCACGGCTTCGCGCCGTCCGCACCTGGACACATCACACATCCGCGGAGCCCGAGGACATGCGGTCGCTCGTCCACGAGTCGGCGACGGCCAGGAAAGCGGAGGAACGTCTGCTGGCCGAGTCGCTGATCGGCTGGCGGGAGAAATTCCCCGATGTCCATGTCATCCACGACCTGGTAGAGGGCCACGCAGTGCAGATCCTCTCCGGCGCTTCGGCACGAGCCGATCTGATCGTGGTCGGCACGCGCGGACGTGGTGGATTCCCCGCCCTCCTGCTCGGCTCGGTCAGCCACGCCCTTCTCCACCACGCCCACTGCCCACTGGCGGTCGTCCCACCGGCATCCTGACCTCAGCCGCGGCCGCAGCGGCAAAGATGATCACGTGACTCGGAGTCGCCGGACAGAGGTGACGAGCGCATTCGCCATGACGCGCAAGAGCCACGACGTCCTTTTCCGTTCACGGCTTGGCGGAAGTCCGCGCGGTTGTCATCTGCAAGATCGGGGCAATGATCCCATGCACACGTACCGCCATCTGTTGCACAAACAGCCCCTCCACTTTTGGGAGACAATGCGATGACCATCGAAGACGAGGAGATCCGCCGCACCGATGCGTATTGGCGCGCGGCGAACTATCTCTCCGTCGGCCAGATCTATCTGCGGGACAACCCGTTGCTGAATGAGCCGTTGCGACCTGAGCACATCAAGCCGCGGCTGCTGGGGCACTGGGGCACCTCGCCCGGCCTGAACTTCTGCTATGTGCATCTCAACCGGGTCATCAAGTCCCGTGATCTGAACATGATCTACATCATGGGGCCGGGTCATGGTGGGCCGGCCGCCGTCGCCAACGCCTGGCTCGAGGGCACCTACACCGAGGTGTACCCGCACGTGACCAGGGACGCGGCCGGGATGGCGCGGTTGTTCCGGCAGTTCTCCTACCCGGGCGGGATCCCGAGCCACGTGGCGCCGGAGACGCCCGGGTCGATTCACGAGGGCGGCGAGCTGGGGTACTCCCTCGCGCATGCCTACGGCGCGGCGTTCGACAACCCCGATCTCGTCGTGGCGTGCATCGTCGGCGACGGCGAGGCCGAGACCGGGCCACTGGCCACCAGCTGGCACTCGAACAAGTTCCTCGACCCGGTCGGCGACGGCGCGGTGCTGCCGATCCTGCACCTCAACGGCTACAAGATCGCCAACCCCGCCGTGCTGGCCCGCATCCCCGAGGCCGAGCTCCTGTCCCTGCTGGAGGGGTACGGTCACCGCCCGATCTTGGTCGCCGGTGACGACCCGTACACGACACACCGCGCCATGGCCGCCGCGCTCGACGAGGCGACCGCCGAGATCGCCGCCATCCAGTACCGGGCCCGTCGCGAAGGAGTGACCGAGCGACCGCGCTGGCCCATGATCGTGCTGCGCACCCCGAAGGGCTGGACCGGGCCGAAACAGGTGGACGGGCTGCCGGTCGAAGGGACCTGGCGGGCTCATCAGGTGCCCCTTCCCGGGGTACGGGACAACCCCGAGCACCTCGCGCAACTGCAGGCGTGGCTGCGCTCCTACCGCCCCGAGGAACTCTTCGACACCGGCGGGCGGCCGACCGCCGACCTGCTGGAGCTGCCGCCGCGAGGGGAACGGCGGATGAGCGCGAACCCGCACGCCAACGGCGGCCTGCTGCTACGGGAACTGACACTGCCGGACTTCCGCCGCCACGCCGTCCCGGTCGAACGGCCGGGCACCACGTTCACCGAGCCGACCCGGGTGCTCGGCACGCTCCTGCGTGACGTGATCACCGCCAATCCCGGGACCTTCCGCGTCATGGGGCCGGACGAGACCGCCTCCAATCGGCTCCAGGCCGTCTTCGAGACCACTGACCGGGTCTGGCAGGCCGAACGGCTCCCCACCGACGAACACCTGGCCCCCCGCGGCCGCGTGATGGAAGTACTCAGCGAACACCTGTGCCAGGGCTGGCTCGAGGGCTACCTCCTCACCGGGCGGCACGGCCTGTTCAACTGCTACGAAGCGTTCATCCACATCATCGACTCCATGTTCAACCAGCACGCCAAATGGCTCGAGACAACCCGCAAAATCCCATGGCGACGGCCCGTGGCCTCCTTCAACTACCTGCTCTCCTCACACGTCTGGCGGCAAGACCACAACGGCTTCACCCACCAAGACCCCGGCTTCCTCGACGTCGTCATGAACAAAAAGCCAGAGATCATCCGCGTCTACCTACCACCGGACACCAACACCCTGCTCTCAGTGACCGACCACTGCCTCCGATCACGCGACTACGTCAACGTCATCATCGCCGGCAAGCAGCCCGCACTGAACTGGCTGCCCATCGACCAGGCCATGGCACACTGCGCCCGCGGCATCGGCATCTGGGAATGGGCCGGCACCGACGACGGCGAAAACCCCGACGTCGTCCTGGCCTGCGCCGGCGACATCCCCACCCTGGAAACGCTCGCCGCCGCCGACCTCCTTCGCCGCCACTTCCCCGACCTGCGCGTCAGAGTCGTCAACGTCGTCGACCTGATGCGACTACAACCCGACACCGAACATCCACACGGCCTCAGCGACCGCCGGTTCGACATGCTCTTCACCACCGACAAACCCATCATCTTCGCCTTCCACGGCTACCCCTACCTCATCCACCGGCTCACCTACCGACGCAACGGCCACCACAACATCCACGTCCGCGGCTACAAAGAAGAAGGCACCACCACCACACCCTTCGACATGGTCATGCTCAACGACCTCGACCGCTACCACCTCGTCATGGACGTCATCGAACGACTCCCCGGGCTCGGCCCACGAGCCACATACGTACACCAACAAATGACCGACGCCAGACTGCAAGCCCGCGCCCACACCCGCGAACACGGCCAAGACGACCCCGAGATCGCAGAATGGAAATGGCCGCACTGACCCACATC
>NZ_JABVEB010000309.1 GCF_014323665.1 Actinomadura sp. HBU206391
CGATGGGCGTCGCCGGGTCCCTGCCGGGGCCCGGCGACGCCCGTGCCGACCGCGCCGGCTCCGGCGACGCCTCTGTGATCAGCCTCCGCGACGCCGCGTTGTCGTACGGCGACCGCGTGCTCTGGCGCGGGCTGAACCTCGACGTGGCGCCGGGCGAGTTCCTCGCCGTCCTGGGACCGAACGGATCGGGCAAGACCAGCCTGCTGCGCGTCCTGCTCGGCCTCCAGCCGCTGACCGCCGGGACCGTGACGATCAACGGCACACCGCCCCGGCGCGGCAGCGACCTGATCGGCTACATCCCCCAGCACAAGAGCATCGCTCCGTACACACCGCTGCGCGCCCGCGACCTGGTCCGCTTCGGGATCGATGGACACCGCTGGGGGTGGCGCCCGCCGAAAGCCGGGACACGGCATCACGTGCAGGACATCTTGCGGTCCGTCGGAGCGGAGGCCTACGCCGATGTGCCACTCGGCCTGCTGTCCGGCGGCGAACAGCAGCGGGTCCGCATCGCCCAGGCCCTGGCCACCGACCCGCGCATCCTGCTGTGCGATGAACCGCTGCTCACCCTCGACCTCAACCACCAGCGCGCCGTCACGGCCCTGCTCGACCGGCGGCGCCGCTCACACGGCACCGCCGTCGTGTTCGTCACCCATGAGATCAACCCCATCCTGGGGCTGGTCGACCGGGTGCTGTACCTCGCCGGGGGCCGCTTCCGCACCGGAACGCCGCAGCAGGTCATGACCTCCCCGGTGCTGTCGGACCTGTACGGGACCCCGGTCGAGGTCATCCACGCCCACGGCCGCCTGGTCATTGTCGGAGCCCCCGAACAGGCCGCCCACCACGAGCACGACGACCACAGGGAACCGAGGCCATGATCACGCACGCGGTCCTCGCCACGGGCACCGGCGACCCGGGCGTCTGGCACCAGATCTTCGACTTCGACGACTACGGCGAGCTGCTGGGGCTGGTCCGCAACTCCCTCATCGCCGGCGCCGTGCTCGGCCTCATGGGCGGCCTCATCGGCACGTTCGTCATCATGCGCGACCTCGCCTTCGCCGTGCACGGAATCGCCGAACTGTCCTTCGCCGGCGCCTCGGCCGCGCTCCTGCTGGGCATCGACATCGTCGGCGGCTCCATCACCGGAGCGATCCTCGCAGCCGCCATCATCGGTGCGCTCGGCATCGGCTCCCGCGACCGCAACTCCATCATCGGCGTCCTCATGCCCTTCGGGCTCGGCCTCGGTGTGCTGTTCCTGTCCCTCTACAAGGGCCGCGCAGCCAACAAGTTCGGCATCCTGACCGGGCAGATCGTCGCCATCGACACTCCCCAGATGTCCTGGCTGATCGGCACCGCCGCCATCGTGCTCATCTGCCTCGTCGTGATGTGGCGGCCGCTCGCCTTCGCCAGCCTGGACCCCGAGGTGGCGGCCGCCAGAGGCGTCCCGGTGCGGGCGCTGTCACCGATCTTCACCCTCGTGCTGGGTCTGGCGGTCGCCACCTCGATCCAGGTCGTTGGGGCACTGCTGGTCTTGGCCCTGGTGTGCACCCCCGCGGCGGCCGCCATGCGGGTCACCGCGTCACCGGCGCTCGTCCCCGTCCTCAGCGTCGCCTTCGCGACGATCTCGATGCTCGGCGGCATCCTGCTGGCTCTGGGCGGCAGCATTCCGATCAGCCCCTACGTCACCACGATCTCTTTCACGCTCTATCTGCTGTGCCGTGGGGCGGGAGCACTGCGCACCCGGTACGGATGGACCGCCAGACCCGCCGCTCCGGTACGCAGAGCCGGCGAGACGGCCCGGGTGGGAGCAGGTCGATGACGGTCTTACGCGCACGCGGCCCAGCCCAGGCCCCGAACCCATAGCGCTTCCGGGAGCGGGCCCGGTGCCTCAGGCCAGGCTCGCGCCGACCTTCTCCGTCAGCGCTCGCAGCCTCTTCTCGGTCACCGAACCCTTCGGTGCCGTGTAGGTGCAGAGCCGCTGGCCGGCGTCGGCGGGCAGCGAGAGCGCCTCATAGGTCAGCACCAGTTCGCCGACCTCGGGGTTGAGAATGCGCTTGGTGCCGTGGTTGCGGTCCAGCACGCTCTGCGCCTCCCAGTAGTGCCGGAACTCCTCGCTCGACTCGCGCAGCTCGCAGATGACGCGGTGCACCCGGGGCTGGTCGGGGTGGCGGCCGATATCGGCGCGCAGGCTCGCCACGATCTCTTCCGCCACCTCGGCCCAGGCGGGATAGAACACCCTGGCCTCGGGATGCAGGAAGAGCAGCCGGGCTCCGTTGAGCTCTGACTCCGGGAGCGCGTCGAAGTCGAACGAGAGCCGGCCGGCCATCCGGTTCCAGGCCAACATGTCCATGCCCGGGCCGTAGACGATCGCGGGCACCGCGTCGTCCATCGCGTCCAGCAACTCCCGGATCTGCGGCCGCACCCGCGGCCTGGCACCCCTGCCGTCACAGGCGGCCGCACCCGTGCCGGCTCGCCGTCGCGGCAGCGTGATGTTGCGCAGGTACGCGTGCTCGCCTGGCGTCAGGCGCAACGCCCGCGCCACCGCGTCGAGCACCGCGTCGGAGATGGCGGGCGCTCGGCCCTGCTCGATGCGCGTGTATTAGTCGACGCTGACCCCGGCCAGCTGTGCGACCTCCTCGCGACGCAGGCCCCGTACCCGCCGCCGGACGAGCCCGTCGCGCAGGCCCAGAGCGGCGGGGTCGAGCGCGGCCCGCCGTGCCTTCAGAAACGGAGTGATCTCGTTCGCAACATGCCCCATGTCCCCATTATCCGGCGTTGCTGCCATGGGTGGTTCTGGCAGTCCCAGGTTGAGCCAGGCCTGGCACCATGCCCGTCGCGGCGCGGAGGCTGTGTCCATATCCACGAAGCCCGCGAAGGCCACACCCACGAGACGAGCCGCGACGAAGGCGGCTGGAGGACAGATGAAACGCAGGATCCTCGGCGGCACCGGCATCTCCGTGAGCGAATTCGCGCTCGGCGCGATGATGTTCGGTGCCATGGGCAACAAGGACCACGACGACGGCGTGCGGATCATTCACCGCGCCCTGGACGCCGGGATCAACTTCATCGACACCGCGGACATCTACTCCGCGGGAGAGTCGGAGGAGATCGTCGGCAAGGCGCTCAAGGGCCGCCGTGACGACGTCGTCCTGGCGACCAAGGCCCACGGTTCGATGGGCCCGGACGCCAACCACGGCGGGAACTCCCGGCGCTGGCTGGTCCGCGAGGTGGAGAGCAGCCTGCGCCGTCTGGGCACCGACCACATCGACCTCTACCAGATCCACCGCCCCGACACGGCCACGGACATCGACGAGACCCTCTCCGCCCTCACCGACCTGGTCCGGGCGGGCAAGGTGCTGGCCGTGGGCAGCTCCACGTTCCCGGCCGAGCAGATCGTCGAGGCCCAGTGGGTCTCCGAGCGGCGCGGTCACGTTCGTTTCCGCACCGAGCAGCCGCCGTACTCCATCCTGGCGCGCGGCGTCGAGGCTGCGGTGCTCCCGACCACGCTCAAATACGGGATGGGCGTGCTGACCTGGGGCCCGCTGTCGGCGGGCTGGCTGTCCGGCCGGTACACGCAGGCGGCCGACATCGACCTGTCGGGCACCGGCCGCGCGGCCTTGGAACGGCACAAGTTCGATCCGTCTCTGCCGGAGAACGCGCGCAAGCTCCAGGCCGTCGGCGAGCTGGCCAAGCTCGCGGAGGAGGCCGGTCTGCCGCTGCCGCACCTGGCGCTCGGATTCGTCCTGGCACACCCGGCAGTCACGTCGGTCATCATCGGGCCGCGCACCATGGAGCATCTCGACGGTCTGCTGACCGGCACCGACACGGTGCTGAGCGAGGACGTGCTGGACCGGATCGACGAGATCGTGCCGCCGGGCACCGATCTCAACGCGGCGGACAGCTACTACGTGCCGCCGGCGCTGACGGACAAGGCACTGCGGCGGCGGTAGCCGTCCAGGTGAACGGGCGAGAGGCGGACGCCGTGGCCGGCGGACGCCCGCCTCTCGCTTCGCCGTCCCAGTGCTCGTCCGGCTCAGTGCTCCCGGCTCAGTGCTCGTCCGGCTCAGTCGTGGTGCGGGAGCACCTTCACGGGCGCGCTGAACGGCAGCACGAACAGCGGTCCGGTCACCACGGACCGGGCGCTGCCCGGGCCGTAGGGGAGGTCCGCGATCTGCCGGCAGGTGCCACGGTCCTCGATGACGTACCTGGCGTTCTCACCACCCGGCCCGGAGCGGAACCGGCCGATGAGCGAGATGCGATCCCGTACGCGACCGCGCTGGTCGACGAACAGGCCATGGATCGGCGCCGTCGCGGTGAAGCCGTGCGCGGTCAGTTCCTCGTGCACCAGGTCCGAGATGAAGAACCGGAGGGTCTCGCCGTTCGCGTCGGTCACGGTTCCGTCGAGTACACCGACGAAGGGCGTGAAGATGCCGGGGTTGCCGGTGGCGAACTCGGGTGTGTAGGGCGGCGGCCGCCGCTCGAACCGGGAGACCCGAATGGTCCGCGCGAAGGTTCCCGTTCTGATCGTGTACGTGCCGTTCGCGCATTCGAAGGGCCGCAGAGTGAGCCCGGTGAGGTCGATGGTCTGCCGCTGGATCGGGTTTCCGGAGCTCGGGTCGCCGAATTCCTCCTCGTCGATGCGCACGTCGATCGATCGCTTGGAGAGCTTCAGCACGAAGCCGTCCCCGATCGCTTTGACGCCGTGCCCGCCTTCCTTGATCCTGATTCCTGACGCGCTTCCGTGAGCGAGCGCGACGGGCGCCGAGACGACGCCGATGGTCAGAGTCGCGACCGCGGCGGTCGCACATCGCGCGAGCAGAATGCAGGCCCTCACAGATCCTCCTTCGGCACGAATCACGCCATCACGCTATCCGGGGCCGACGAGACGGCGCCTAGCCGCTTTCGGCCATTCGGCAGCCGCTCGCCGTGACCGTGACCGTTGGATCCGGCGTGGACCGTCAGCGGTCAGCCGGCGCTCTGGCGGCTGCGCCCGTGCGCGTCGTGCGGCAGGGCGGCGTAGTGCCACTGGTGGTCTCTGGCGTGCTTGCAGGCCGCCTCGAGTTCCCCGTCCTCGATCGACGCGAGCAGTTCGGCGTGATCGCGTGCGATGTCGCCGAGGTCGACGCCCGCGGCGACCACCGTCACGGAGGTCCGGGCCTCGATCTGCAGCGCTTCCCAGGACAGCTTGAGCAGCTCGTTCTGTGCGGCGTCGACGATGTGGCGGTGGAACGCCACGCTGGCCCGCACGGCCGCCTCGGAGTCGTCGCCGTGGGCCGCCGCTCGCATCGCCGCCACCTCCGACCGCAGCGCCGCCACGGGCATGGTGCCGCCGAGGAGGGCGAGCCGGGTGGCCGTCTCCTCCAGCGCGGCGCGCACGACATAGCTCTCCCGCAGCGTCTGCTGGACGAAGTGCCGGACGAACGTGCCACGACGCGGACGGGTCTCGACCATCCGCATGGCCTCGAGCTCGCGCAGCGCCTCGCGGACCGGGGCCTGACTGGTGCCATAGGTCGCGGCGAGCCGCGTCTCGACGAGCCGCTCGCCGGGTGCGATCTCTCCGGAGACGATCCGGCCCACGAGCGAATCACGGATCTGCTGAGACAGCGTCAGGCGTGACAGTTTCACCGGCTCGTCGGACGTCATGCGGACATCGTAGCCAACGCGAGGAGGCAAAATCGATTATCGATCATCCGCCCCACGCTTGTCCGGCGATCACCAGAGGGCTACTTTGAATCGATTATCGATAGTTGATTCGATGTGCCTCTCCCCAGGGCGGCCGCCGTGCGCGGTCGCGAGAAAGGGACGGACATGATCACAGCGGTCCGAGTGCCCGACTCCGTTGAGTCCGCAGCGAACTACGCCGCCGACGGGGGGTGGATCATGGGCGGCGG
>NZ_JABVEB010000031.1 GCF_014323665.1 Actinomadura sp. HBU206391
GACCGCCCGGATCCAAGAACCAACGGCCCGCACCCCACCATGACGCCGGCAAAACGATCAAACGCGAGAAAACCCTCACCACCCACCTCGAACAGGCAGTTTAAAGATCAAGCTAAGTTGGGCGTCGCAGTGGAATGACCCGTGGCGGGAAAATCCCTGGAATCCGCCCAGCCTCGGATGGCCCCGGCCGCTTGACTGTTGCTTTTGGATCGTCCGGATCTCGGCCCGGCATTATGGTCATAATCGACCATGAGCCGAAGAATGCTGGCCACTGCCGGAGCGCTCGCTCTGCTTCTGGCCATCGGAATCGCAGTCTTCCTTCGCGAGGAGGCTGCCCAGCCGGCGGCCGCGGACGTCATGCCGGGCCCGCTCGCGGTGCCGCGGGGCGGTACCGATGCGGTTCCGACTGGGCCGCTGATCGACGATAAGGATCTTCCGCGCGAGTGTGGCGTCTCCAGGGCCACAGTGCGCGCGTTGTCCCCCCAAGCCGACGCGGAAGGTCAGCAGAAGGAACCTGCTTCCTCGGCTCACATGGAGTGCGAGTGGTACTCCCGCGACAGCCTCCTTTCGCGCGTACTCCAGGTCCGCATCTTCGCCTACCGGCCGCCGGTCGGCTCGGCGATGAGCCAGGCCATGGAGCACATCGCGGGGCGTCCGCTCGGCGACTCCGTCCCCACACCCAAGCCCGTCTCCGGGCTCGGCGAGGAAGCGAACCTGGTCTATCCCAATGACAAGGGCGCTGTCTATGAGGGGGCTCTGGTCCGCTTCCGGGTCTCCAACGCGGTGGTCGAAGCCCGCTTCGGCGGTTCAGATGATGGTGGCCCCAACGGGGACGCACCGCCGATCTCCCAGCAGGTGGCGGTCAAGGGTGCCTTCCGTGCCGCCGCGGAGACCGCGAAGGCCATGAAGACACAGGCGCGGCCGCGACTGGCACCTGCCGTCAAGACGGCCGCTCCACCCGCGGTCCGCCCGCCGTGCGCGCTGGTGTCCAAGCAGACCCTGGCCAAGGTCACCAAGGGCGCCGGCGGCGAAAAAATCACCCTGCCCGAACCCCTGACCCTCACGCCTGGGACCCACGAGTCCGATCCGCCACCGCCGCGCCAGACCTGCCAGTGGAGAGCCAGCACCCCACCCGATGACACCGGCGCGACGTACCGCCGCCAACTCCAGGTCACGACCTTCGCTTTCCCGAGCGTCGCGGCCGCTCAACGCAACTTCCTCATCAACCACTACGTTCTGCGCGACCAGTCGGGCGCAGACTTCCGCGTCCTGGCGAGCCTGGGCGACCAAGCGGTCGCAGGATTCGACAAGGACAACAAATTCGCTCTGGCGAGCTTCCAGCGCGGCCACGTCGTGGTCGCCGTTACCTACGCAGGAAATGACAAGCGCGTCCCGATCCCCAAAAACCAGGCGACCAACGCCGCCTACACCGCCGCCCTGGACGTGGCGGCCACACTCACGCCCTAGCCCGACCGCAGGCCGCCAACGAGCCCTGAACGCCGCGGTTGGGGGCCGAGGCGGCTAGGCGCGGTTCGCGGGTGCGGAGGCAGGCCTGCGCAAGCCCGTCCGTGCGAGTTCGACTCTCGCCTGCGTCTCCGCTGAAAGGTGTTCCGCTGCGGAGTTCGTACGCCTTGACACTTCTTTCGGAATGTGGGCGTAATGGCTGCCGCGTCGCGTGTCGCTGCCGGGAGGACGGACGGAGGCATGGAGGCGCCGAATCAAAGGGGATGACACCGTGGCCACTCACACTGCCGGTCGTGCCTGAGCACACCGCGCCCGCGCGTCGTCCCATGCCTCTTGCGGTGTCGTAGAACCCGCTTGCGTCGGCATGCCCGTGCGGGTTTCCCATGTCATCGACACCCGCCGCAAGGAGCCAGAACTCAGCATGCCCATGGACTTCAACCAGCAGATCATCGACGAATACCGCGCCAACAAGGGCCAGGTCGGCGGCCCCTTCGAAGGAGCCCGGCTGCTCCTGCTGACCACCGTGGGCGCCAGGACCGGCGCCGAACACACCACGCCGCTCGGCTGCCTGCCCGACGGCGACCGCATGCTCATCATCGCCTCGGCCGGCGGCGCGCCCCGGCCTCCGGCCTGGTATCACAACCTGCTCGCCAACCCGCAAGTCACCGTGGAGGACGGCGTCTGGACGTACCAGGCCAAGGCGGTCGTGCTCGAGGGCGAGGAACGCGAGCGCGTGTTCGCCCGCGCCGTCGAGGCGGACCCGGGTTGGGGCACGTACCAGGAACAATCGGGCCGCGTCCTGCCGGTGGTGGCGCTGATGCCGATCGAATTCCGGCCGCCCGCCGGCACTTTCGGCGACGCGCTGATCACCATGCACGACGGCTTCCGCCGCGAGCTGGCCCTCATCCGCGCGGAGGTGGCCCGGTCGGGACCCCGCGTGGTCGCGCAGCTGCGGGTCAACTGCCTGACCATGTGCCAGGGCCTGCACGGTCACCACTCGAAGGAGGACGCGTTCATGTTCCCGGACCTGGAGAGCCGCCATCCGGAACTGGCCGCGGTGATGGCACGGCTGCGGGCCGAGCACGAAGTGATCGCGCGGCTGCTTGACGAGCTCAAGACGCTGCTGGCGGTCGACGATGTCGCCCCTGAGACCCTGCTGAGCGAGGTGAACCGACTCACCCAGGAGCTGGAGGCCCACCTGGACTATGAGGAGGAGCAGCTCGTACCGCTGCTGAATGATCTTCCGGGGTAGAAGACCTGTGCGGCGGAAGTTGACCAATCTGTGTCAGATTCGGGCTCGATCTCTGGCTTGGGGTGTTTTAGGACTGTTAGCTTCCCGGCCATGACCGTCACGGATGACTTCATCAATGCGCTGCCCAAGGTCGAACTTCACGTTCATCTGGTAGGTTCCGCGTCCGTTCCCACCGTGCTGGAGCTCGCCCAGCGGCACACCGGCCACCACGTACCGACCAACGAGGCGGCCCTGCGGGATTTCTGCGAGTTCCGCGACTTCCCGCACTTCGCCGATGTCTACTTCGCGGTCAACGGCCTCGTACGGGAGCCGGAGGACGTCGCGACGCTGGTCACCGGCGTCGCCCGCGATCTGGCCGCGCAGAACGTCCGGTACGTCGAGCTGACGGTGACTCCGTTCTCACACGTGTCGGTCGGCATGACGATGCCGGCCGTGACGGAGGCGCTCGACCGGGCCGCCCGGGAGGTCGCCGACCGGATCGAGGTCGCGTACGTCTTCGACATCCCGGGCGAGTTCGGGGCCGCGGCCGCCCGCGCCACCGCCGACCATGCGCTGAACCACCCGCCCGAGAAGCTCGTCGGCTTCGGCATCGGCGGCATCGAACAGGACCGCCTCGGGCACGAGGAGGCGATCCGGGACGCGTTCCGCGCCGCGGTCGCGGCGGGCCTGCACAGCGTGCCGCACGCCGGGGAGATGACCGGCCCGGAGACGATCTGGGAGGCGATCCGGAATCTGAAGGCGGAGCGGATCGGGCACGGGATCAGCTGCCTGGACGACCCGGAGCTCGTCGCGTACCTACGGGAGACGCAGCTTCCGCTCGAGGTGTGCCCGACCTCCAACGTGTGCACCAAGCAGGTGGCGGACATCGCGGCGCACCCGCTCCCCCGCATGCTCGCCGAGGGCCTTTACGTGACGCTGAACAGCGACGACCCGCCGATGTTCGACACGACGCTGACGAACGAGTATCGCGTGGCGGCGCGCGACCTGGGTCTTGGCCGGAAGGACCTCGCCAACCTGGCTCGTAACGGCGTCCGCGCCTCGTTCCTGGACGCGGACCGCAAGCAGGCCATCCTCGCCGAGATCGACGCCATCGAGCCCACCTGACTCGCCGGCTCCCTAGCCCGTGTTTCCCGGCTCATGGCACGGGATCGCGGAGCCGGATCCTGATGGCCGGCGCCTGGCTTGGATCGGGGAGACTTACCGTGTACGGGTAGAGTGCGCCGGGAGGAAGATCCATGACCCTACGGGCCGACGCCGACGACCTGACCGAGCAGCCCCGTATTCCGCTGAGCCGGAGGCGGGTGCTACGCGCCGCCGTGGAGCTCGCCGACCGCGACGGCCTCGACTCGCTCACCATGCGCCGGCTCGCGCAGGAGGTCGGGGTCGAGGCGATGTCGCTGTACCACCACGTCGCCAACAAAGAGGCCGTCTTCGACGGCGTCGTCGAGGTGATCCTCGGGGAGATCATGGCGGCGGCGGACAAGGTCGAGGCTCCGCGCCCGGAAGAGGACTGGCAGGCGGCACTGCGCGCGCGGATCCTCGCCGCCCGAGAGGTCTTGCTGCGTCACCGCTGGGCCCCGCAGGTACTGGAAACCCGCACCAACACGAGCCCGTTCGTCATCGCTTACTACGACGACGTCATCGCCATCCTGCGGGCGGGCGGGTTCTCGTTCGATCTGGCCCACCGTGCGCTGCACGTCCTGGGCAGCCGCGCCGTCGGCTTCACTCAGGAATTGTTCCAGCCGGGCGGCGCCCAGACCGCGAATGCCGAGGCCGCCGCCATGATGGAGCAGATGGCCGACCGGTTCCCGAACATCGCCCGAATGCTGGCGGACGCCGTCCACGACGATCCGGATGGCACTCTGGGCTTCTGCGACGACCAGTTCGAGTTCGAGTTCGCGCTCGACCTGATCCTCGAAGGGCTGGAACGGCGCCGCGCCGCCGGTTCGTGACCCATTCCGAAGGCGACTGAGCGCGCCGGACGCGCCGTCACCCTTTGTCAGCGACCGAGTCTCTTTCTGCGATGGTTCTTGACTCCCTTACGCCGTACGATTACCTTACGTCGTATGACAGCCTTACGCCGTACGACGGCGCCGGGACCCTCTGTCACCCAGGTGAACACCACCGAAAGGAAGACGCCATGAAGGCCTGGAACTGGGACCGCTACGGCTCGCCCGACGTGCTGGCCCTCAGGGACGTCGACGAACCCGACATCGCCCGAGACGAAGTGCTGGTGCGGGTGCGGGCGGCCTCCGTCAACCCCTACGACTGGCGCCACCTGCGGGCCCACCCGAAGCTGGTACGGCTGAGCATCGGCCTGCGGCGGCCGAAACCGGGTCTGGTCCTCGGCGCCGACCTCGCCGGCGTCGTCGAACGGGTGGGCGACGACGTGACCGGGCTGCGTCCCGGCGACGAAGTCTTCGGGGAGGTCAAGCTGGGCTCATTCGCCGAGGCCGTCGCCGTCCCGCAGGAGAGGCTGGCCGTCAAGCCCAGCCGCCTCACCTTCGAACAGGCGGCGTCGGTGTCGATGGCCGCGCACACCGCACTGCAAGGGTTGCGGGACGTCGGGAGGATCTCCGCCGGGCAGCGGGTCCTCGTCAACGGAGCCTCCGGCGGCATCGGCACGTTCGCCGTCCAGCTCGCCAAGACGTTCGGAGCCGAGGTCACCGGTGTGTGCAGCACCCGCAACGTCGAGCTGGTTCGCTCGCTGGGCGCGGACGACGTCGTGGACTACACCCGCGAGGACTTCACCGAACGGGAGCGGCGATACGACCTGCTCATGGACATCGTGGGCGACCGGTCGCTGGCGGAGTTGCGGCGCCCCCTGACCTCCCGTGGGACGCTCGTGATCGTGGGCGGCATCGCCTCGCCCCGCGGCGGCCTGCTCGGCCCGGCGGGGCAGATGATCCGCGGGGCCCTGACCTCCCCCTTCGTCAGCCAGCGCATCGCCAGTGTCAGCTGGAAGCCCAACTCCACGGACCTGCGGTTCCTGGCCGAGCTCATGGACAAGGAAGAGCTCACCCCCGTCATCGACCGGACCTACCCGTTCGCCGAGCTCCCCGAGGCGCTCCGCCACATCGAGCGCGGCCACGCCCGCGGCAAAGTCGCCATCACCGTCTGATCACCTGCCGAGCCATGTCAGCCCTTGAGGTTCCTGCCGTACTTCTCGAACAGCTCGCGGACTCCGTCGACAGGCAGGGCCGGTCATCCGTCGAAGCGGCGTACCGGAACCGGGGTCAGGTTCTGGACGGCGGCGGCGATCTCATCGGCGCTGTGATCCAGAATCTGATCGGCCATCGCGAGGGGAGAACCGTAGTAGCGGTGATCCAGCCGGGCCCCCTTCGCCTTCACGCCCCCGATCCGCTCAAGCACCCCCTCCGGGTCGGCCAGGACGAAGGCGACCACCCGGTGGCGGGTCTTCGCGCGCACCGATGCGCGTTGTGGGAGTACGCGTACCTCGACGACCTCCCGCCAGTCCACATGCACGTCGAAGAAGGGGCTGGAGATCCCCTCCCGATCCAGCACCGCGGCCCTGCGGCCCGGCCGTATCCCCATGACCGCGAGGATCACGAAGTAGGCCGAGACGAGCGTCAGCAGGATCGCGGCGACGATCGCCGGGACGTAGAGGATCGGCCTTTTTCCGACCAGCGACACCGCGACCGCGGCGACCCATGGCACCGCCACTCCGGCGTACCAACGGACCAGGGTCTTGCCGTCATAGCCGACGATGAGGCTCTCGCCGACTCCCGCCTGTACGGGGTCCGCCCGGCCGATGGTCGATGTGACGGTCTCGCCGGCGAGCAGGCTCGGAGCGTTGGCGTTCTCCATCCGAATGAGCGCGAGCCGCAACCTCGTGACCCTGACCACGTCCCAGAGGAAGGCGACCGCACAACTCGCGAACACGAGCGCGGACAGCTGCGGCCAGCGCCGAACGGAGCCCGACACCACCAGCAACGTGGCGACGCCGCACGTAACGGGGGCGAACCACACCGACCGCAGTGAACGCAGCCACCATCGCCCGCCCAGATTCGTCCGTGCGTATCCGACCGCGACCGCGGCCACGCTCGGGTCGGGGTGAGCGGCCGCGCTTCGCAGCAGGTCCCGCCGGGTCCGGCGGTCGAGTCGCTTCCACGCGTCCACCGCGACAGCCCCGCTGGGGATGGGGGGTGACCACGATCCAGTCTCCACAGGTACATGTCTCCTTCGATGGCCGAGATCGAACCGGCCACATGCCGCGGAACACCGATCCCTGCGACTGGAGATCATAAAAGGGAGGAGTACCCGGCCGGGACCTGCACAAGGTCACCGTCATCCGGGCCGGTCTGCCCAAGGACTTGGACCATCGGCGACAAGCTACGCAGACTTCACACCAGAGCACATGTCCGGACAAATACGGTAATCTCGCCCTTCTCCGGCCCGGAGGCCGGCAAGTGAGGTCTGCCAGATGGTTGGTCCGTCACAGCCGGAAGGAATGTCTCAGCCGAGGTGGAACGACACTTGAAGGTCCGATCCCGCGTGATCTCAGCGGTCGCGCTGCTCATGGGCTTCTATCTGATCGGATTCGGGCTGCTCGGCCTAGTGATCGTGATCGATGCCCTCGTCCTGGCCATCCCCTGGTTCGATGCCGGCAAGGGCAAGTTCGTCGTCCTCAGCCTGATCTTCGTGTTCCCAACGGTGCGCGGCATGCTCGCACGGCGCGACCCCGAGGACCGCAAGCCGCCGGGCGTACCGATCACGGAGGGGGATGAGCCGGTCCTGTGGCAGCGGATCCGGGAGTTGGCCCACCACGTCGGAACCCGTCCGCCCGCGGAGATCAGGCTCATCTCCGACGTCAACGCCGCCGTACAGGAGAACGCGCGCTTCCTGGGCCTCATCCCCGGCAAGCGCAGGATGTACATCGGCGTGCCCCTGCTGATCGGCCTGACCCGCAGCGAGTTCGACGCGGTCATCGCGCACGAGCTCGGCCACTACGCCAACCACGACACCCGGATGGCCGGGCTGATCTACCGGGGCCGTCGCGGCGTGCTACGGACGGTCGAGCTGTACGGCAGGGCACGGGGCACCGACTCGGTGATGTTCCGCCTGTACAAGGCGTACGCGGAGCGGTACCTGCGGACCACACAGGCGATCAGCCGCGGCCAGGAACTCGCGGCCGACCTGGACGCCGTGCGGATCGCCGGGCGCGCGAACGCGGCCGCGGCGCTGCGCCAGATCCCGGCCCTGGACGCCGCCTTCGAGTTCTATATGAGCCGGTACGTCACCACGGGCTGGGATCTGGGGCTGCTGCCCTCCCCGAACGAGTTCTTCGTCGGGTTCGCCCGGATGCTCACCGCGCCCCCTCGGCAGGCCGAGCTCGATGCCATCCGGGCCGAGCCGCCGGAGCAGGAGGCCCATCCGTTCGACTCGCATCCGCCGATCCAGGAAAGGATCGCGATGATCGAGGCACTCCCCGATGACGGCCGCCCCCTCGACGATAAGAACGCACGAGCGACAATGCTGCTGCGCGACCCTCAGGCGGCCTTCACCGTGCTCGCCCGGTCGACGCTGGCCGACGAGGCGGCGCAGAAGCGGATCGTCGACTGGCCGACGCTCATGCACGAAGCGGGCAGGGCCCGGGCGGCCGAAGGGGCCCAGCCGCTCGTCGAGGCCGTCACCGCGGCCACCGGCCGCCCGGACGCTCTCGTCGCGCTGCTCGATCTCGTCGATCAGGGACGGCGCTCGGAGGTGACCGCCCGCCTCGCCCTGCCCGAGGAGGTGGCGCACACCACCGGCAGGGTCCGCGCCGAGCATCAGAAGACCCTGCTGTCGTGGATGCTCCGGCCGCTCACCGAACTGAACCTGGCCGAGCGGGGCGCGGCCCGATGGGCCATCGACTGGGCCGAAATCGACCGCTTCGAACTGCGCGCCGGCGCACCGGTCAGCCTCGATGACGCGCTCGATGCCGTACTGGCCCAATCCCCCGACAGCCGTGCGATGCGCGCGCTGCTGGGCGCCTAGGAAGGGAACATGGCAGAAACCCTGAACCGGCCGTCCGGTCAGAACATCGACTTCGCGGCGTACGGGATGGTGCCGACGGACCGGCTCACCACCGAGAATTCCGTCGTACTGCCCGAGGTGGTGAACGCTGCGTGTGAAGCGGCCTCCCAGGGCGCATGGCAGCCCGCCGCCGAGCTGCTCGCCAGGATCGGCCGACACTGGGAGCTGCGCTCTCTCTGCACGGGCCGGCTGGGGGAGGTCGCGGCCGAGGACGACCGCTTCGTCCGTGAGTGGCTCGCCAAGCGGCCGTACGACGCGGATGCCGCCGTGATCGACGCGGTCGGCCTGGTCGAGCTGGCCTGGGGGGTGCGCTCCTCGCTTCCGGCCTCGCACGTGACACGCCTGCAGTTCGAGGGCTTCGCCCGTGTGCTCGGGGAGGCCGAAAGGGCGAGCGACCGTGCCGCCGACATGGCTCCGAACGATCCGACCCCGCTCGTCAGCGTCCTTCAGGTCCACCTCGGGCTCGGGCACCCGCACGAGAGATTCCACGTCGCCTGGCGGCGGCTCGTCGAACGCGCACCGCACCACGAGGCGGCGCACGAGGTCGCTCTTCAATACTGGTGCGCGAAATGGCACGGCTCCCATGAGCTGATGTTCGAGTTCGCGAAGCGGGCCGCGGCCTCGGCACCGCGCGGATCACTGCTGGCCACACTCTGCCTGACGGCGATGTTCGAGTACGCATTCGGAACCGACGACTGGGAGATCTACCGGCGTGACTACGCGCATTGGGCGATCGACGGCGTGCTGGCCGCGCTCGAGACGGTCGACCCGGCGCATCCCCGGTTGCCGCGCGCCCGGCATCTGCTCGCCTACTCCCTGACGAGGGCCGAGCGACTCGTGGAGGCCTATCACCAGTTCACCCGGCTCGGGCCCGCCATCGGCAGCGTGCCATGGTCCTATGAGGCGGACCCGGTCAAGGCCTTCGACGCGCTGCGAGAGAAGGCGATCAACGGCTGGCTCCAGGCCGGCGGCACGGCCCGATCGGAGTGAGTCGCCGCTTCTCCGAAGCGACAAGCGCTTGGAGTACGCCCTGGCTGCGCTTGTCGCTGGGCCGCTCTCGAACAGGGGGCAAACCATCTCAGCGCGTCGATCACGGATCACCCCTGGGGCAGGCGCTCGCCCTGTACGGCCTGGATGTCCAGCTCGACGCGGAGCGTGGTGCCGATGGCCGCGATCCCGCCGGACAGGATCTGGTTGTAGGTGATCGAGAAGTCCGAGCGCCGCAACTCGGTCGTCGCGCGGAACGCGGCCCGGGTGCCGCCCCAGGGGTCGGGTCCTGTGCCCAGGTAGTGCAGGTCCAGCTCGACCGGACGTCGTACGTCCTTCAGGGAGAGCTCGCCGTGGACCGTCCAGCGGTCGGCGCCCGCCGAGGCGACGTGCGTGCCGGTGTAGGTGATGAGCGGGAACCGCTCGACGTCCAGGAAGTCCGCGCTGCGCAGGTGGTCATCGCGCATCGCGACGGCGGTGTCGACCGTGGCGGCCTTGATCTCGGCCGCCACGCGGGAGTGCTCGACGTGCTCGGCGACCTGGATGCTGCCGCCGAACTCGGTGAATCGCGCGTGGACGCTGGACAGACCCAGATGCCGTGCGGTCACGACGACGCTGGAGTGCGCCGGGTCGATCGTCCACGGTCCCGGAGGCGGCAGCTCGGCGCCGCCCTGGTGGGCCAGCATGACCGTACCGAGGTCCGCTGCCCCGGCCTGCCCGACCATCGCGGTGGAGACCGAAGGCATGTGGCCCACGGCCGTGACGATCGCCGTGTAGGCCCCTGCTGGCAGCGGCCGCGTGCGCGCCACGCCGTCGGCGTCCGCCGGCGCGCGGGCGATCTGCTCGCCGGTCATGTCGGTCACTGTGATCACCGCGTGGTGGATCGCCCAGCCGTTCTTGGTGACGACCCGTACGCGAAGTCCCCGCTCGTCCATAGCCGGTCCCGCTCCCCTCAGGCTTCATCCGGATGGCCGAGCGACAGGCCGAACCCGCTCTCGTCGGTCCCGTCGAGCGTGAGCGCGGTGGCGACCGGCGGATAGCCGCTCGCGACCAGGGTGTAGTGGCCCGGGTCGAGGTCGACGAAGGCGTACAGGCCGTCGGGCCCGGTGGTGGCCGTGGCGACGACGTCGCCCGTGGCGTTCACCAGGGTGACCCTGGCGTCGGCCAGCGGCAGGTTCGCCCGTCCGGCGCGGACGACGCCCTGCACCCGGGCACCGGGCTGCAACTCGACCTCATGCCGTGTGGTGCCCTGGCGGGTGACCTCGATCGGGAGTGCCGCCGGCCGGTGGCCGCGCGCGCTCACCGCGAGGACGAAGGAACCTGGGACGAGTTCGTTGAACGAGAATCCGCCGTCCTCACCCGTCCTGGCAGAGGTGACGACCTCACCGCGGACATCGGTCACCACCACCATGGCGCTCGCGACCGGGGCTCCGGTCGCCGCGCTGCGGACCACGCCCTCGACGCCGGAGCCGCCTGACAAGGTCAGGTCGTAGAACAGTGGCTCGTCGCCGGCCACGACGGCGGCCACCTGGGGCTCGTGCCCTTCGGACGCGGCGATCAGCATGTACGTCCCACCGCCGGGAGCGGTCAGCGCATAGGAACCGTCCCCTGCGGTGGTGGCCCGGCCGACCTGGTGACCGTGCGGGTCGATGAGAGTGAGCGCGGCACCGGCGATCGGGATGCTCTCGCCGCCTCGTACGTATCCGCTGATCCGGGTGCCCGAGCCGCCGTCACCGTCGCCGCCGATCGTCGCCATCGCCGCTCCGGGGGGCGGCGGAAATCCCCAGGTGTCCAGGTCGTCGTTCTCAGGGTTCTCGTACGGATCGATACGGGCGCCGACACCGGCGAGCCGCCGGGCCGGCACGCTCTCGGTCGACACCTCCGAGTCCATGGCGACCGGCGAGCCGACGACCGGCGAGTCGGTGACCGGCGAGTCGGTGACCGGCGAGCCCACGTCCGGCGGAACGACGACCGGCGAAGCGACGATCCGGCCGCGCCGCCTGGTATTGATCAGTCCGATGACGGTGAGTGCGGCCAGGACCAGCACGCCCGCGGCCCACCACAGTGCCACGGTGAAGCCGTGCACGAGGCCGGCCGCCGCGACCTGCGGCGATGGGAGGCCGTTCCCGTGCTCGACGACGTACGTCCTGGTCGCGGTGGCGGCGATGGTGTTGAGCAGCGCGGTGCCGATCGAGCCGCCGACCTGCTGCGAGGTGTTCACCATCGCCGACGCCACGCCCGCGTCGCGCGGGTCGACACCCGAGGTGGCGAGGTTCATCGCCGGCATGAACATCACGCCCAGCCCGAGGCCTAGCAGCACCATCGCCGGCAGCACCAGATGGGTGTAGGGGCTGTCGACCTCGAGCCGGGTGAGCAGCGCCGTACCTCCGGCGGCCACGAGCAGGCCGGGGGCCATGAGCGCCCGCGGCGGCACGCGGTTCACGAGCCGTGCGGAGATCTGTGTCGAACCGAAAATCAGGGCGACCGTCATCGGCAGGAAGGCCAGGCCGGTCCGAACGGGCGAGTAGAGCTTGATGGTCTGCAGGTAGTACGTCATGAACAGGAAGAGACCGAACATCCCGATCACTGCGAGACCGACCGCCAGGTAGGCACCGCCGCGGACGCGATCGACGACCACTCGCGGAGGCACCAGTGGAGCCCTGCTCATACTCTCGACGGCGACGAAGGCCACGAGGAGGACGCCCGCTGCCACGAACAGGCCCATCACCCCGCGCTCGCCCCAGCCCTCGGACTCGGCGCGGGTGAAGCCGTAGACCAGGGAGACCAGCCCCGCGGTGACCAGGACGGTGCCGGGGACGTCCAGGCGGGAGCGGTTACGGGAGGCGGGCTCTCTGATGAACACCAGGCCGCCGACGAGGCCGATGACGGCGATCGGCACGTTGACGTACAGCGCCCAGCGCCAGTTCAGGTACTCGGTCAGCACGCCGCCGAGGATCAGGCCGACGGCGCTGCCGCTTCCCGCGATCGCGCCGTAGATGCCGAACGCCTTCGCGCGGTCCTTCGGGGTGGTGAACGTCACCGCGAGCAGTGAGAGCGCGGCCGGGGCGAGCAACGCCCCGAACGCCCCTTGAAGAGCGCGGGCGGCGAAGAGCACACCCTCGGTCTGCGCCGCACCGCCGAGCGCCGAGGCCCCGGCGAAGCCGACCAGGCCGACGAGGAAGGTCCGCTTGCGTCCGATGAGGTCGCCGACCCTCCCGCCGAGCAGGAGCAGGCCACCGAAGGCGAGGGTGTAGGCGGTGATCATCCACTGGCGGTTGCCGTCGGAGATGTCCAGAGCCCTCTGGGCAGAGGGCATCGCGATGTTGACGATGGTCGCATCGAGGATGACCATCAGCTGGGCCAGGGCGATGAAGATCAGAGCGATCCAGCGCCGGGAAACGGGGGCGCCGGGCGCCGGTGCGGTCGTCGACATGAGGAACGTCCTCCGGTGTGGGGGGCGGCTCAGCACCTGGACGAACGAGCGGTCGGGCGGCACCTCCGCGGATTCGTCACAGGTGCAGGGGAGATCGGGGACTCCGCTGCTCCCGCGTGCGACGTGTGCATCACCTCCTCCAGCGCGGGATCACGATGTTGCCGAACGCACATGCTCCATCACTTAGAGTACGAATACCATCGGACACCACAAGAGCGCGGAAAGCTCGACTTGTCTCCTCGGCCGACAGTGGCCAGTAGGCGCGGTCGGCGGTGGCGCGGGACCGGGCTCGGGCCGTCGTCTTCGACGGCCTTCGCCCGAGGCCGCTGCCCTGACCGTGGCCGACTGGGCGACGCGTGCTCCTCGGTGGTCCGCCGAGGAGCACGCGCCCATGTGCGTTTGAGCACCCCCGCACGCTAAGACTCGAGGGCCAACGTAGCGAGGTGGCGGGCGATGCCGTTGGTGTCGGTGTCCTCGACGTTGCTGAGCACGACCACCGCGATGTCGTCGTCGGGCAGGTACATGTTGCTCGCTGCGTAGCCCTGGAGAAGACCTGGGTGGTATCGGAGTCGGTGCCCGTTGAGCCGGTCGACGAGCCAGCCGAAGGCGTACGCGCTCGACGGCAGGTTGAGACAGCCGTTGGGAGGGCACGGTGCCTGTGGCGTCCATGCCTCCTTGACGGTGGCGGGTGGCGCGACCAGGTATGCGCCCAATGACCGGTCCCAGCGGACGAGGTCGTCGACGGTGGAGTAGATGCCGGTCGCGGAGAATGCCTGGGAGCCGTTGATGGGCGGGGCCGGTGATCCGAGCGTGAGGTAGCCCTTCGCATAGCCCGGGGGCGGATTTCCCCTGCTGTAGCCGGTGTGCCGGAGGTTCAGCGGGCCGGTGATCTCTTCGTGCAGTACCGTGCCGTACGGCTTGTGCGTGACCGACTGGATGATCGCTCCGGCCAGGATGTAACCGGAGCTGCTGTACTTCCAACTGGTGCCGGGCTTGAAGTCCAGTGGCAAGTTCACGAACCGCTGGATGAGTTCCTGGGTCGTGGTCGGTTGCGAGAGCTTGGAAAAGAAGCCGGGCAGCCCCTGGATATCGGGGATGCCGGAGGTGTGCGTGAGGATCTCGCGGATCGTGATGGGCCGCCACGCCGTCGGGCAGGTCTTGATGTACACCGGGATGAGATACGGGCAGATCGGGTCGTCCAGGCGAAGCAACCCACGGTCGCGCAGCTTCAGCACGAGCATCGCGGTGAACTGCTTGGTGACCGAGGCGACCCGGAACACCGTGTCCGGCCGGTTGGGGATGTGGTTCTCCGCGTCGGCCTCGCCGGCGGCGAAACGCACCAGCACCTGCCCACGCCGTACGACCAGCACCGCGCCGGTGAACTTCCTGTTCGCGGCCAGATCCCGCAGGTACGACAGCATCGCCGCAGCGGACCGATCACCCGGCGGCGCCTCACCTCCACCTCTACCGCCCTCGCCACCGGCGGCATCCGCAGAAAAGGTGGTGCCGGGATCGGGTTCGGGCGCGTCACCGTCGCTCTCGTCGGAGTCGCCGATTCTGATTCGATTGGCGACGACGACCCGTTCCCGATGACGGTTCACATTTAAGTCGCGGCCGCTCTTTTCAGCTGTAGCCACTGCGGCTCCGGCCGGGGTAGGAGCGCCCACGCCGAGAGCGGCACCTCCAGCGAGAACCGAGCAGGACATGGCAATCGCCACACTCTTCCGAAATCCCATGGAGCTTACCACCTTGACAAAAAATGTGAACAAAAGGACCGGAATTGGATTTCTACTATAAAACAATTGCGCCGCGCGGCGATACCTTGCCGTATAACGAGCAATCCGTTAAGGCTCGCTGTCCCTGACTTTATGCCGCATGATCCACTACGTCTTCCCCGCGACCGACTCCGACGAAACTGCGGGATCTTAGACTTGGCGCCGAGTCGAAACTTTCGACGGAGGTACTTTAATAAGGCTGTTGAAGAACGACGTGACCTGCCGCGTCGTCACGGGGAAAGAGGGGGCGCCCCCGTCAGGTTCGCTCGAGTGCATGGCGGAGGTCGGCGGCCGTGGTGAACCCGATGGCCGGACGGTCCCGTAGCGCCTGGTCGAGGATCTCGGCGAGGCGCCGGGGGACGGCCGGGTTCCGTTCCCGGGCGGGGACCGGTGCGTCCTGCAACACGGCCTGCCAGGGGTCCTTGTCAGGGGGGAAGTCGCGGGGGAAGGCCCCGGTGACCATCCAGTACAGGCAGGCGGCGAGGGCCCACACGTCCACCTCGGGCTTGCTGTACTTGAAGTTGATGACCTGCTGCCTCGGCATGAAGTACGGCTTGCCCATCGCGCTGCCCGTGCGGGTGAGCCCGCTGAGACCGGCCTGGTCGAACGACTTGGCGAGCCCGAAGTCACTGACCTTCGCCACGGGTGCCTCGCCGGGCGGTCCGGGGTGCAGCAGGACGTTGTGCGGCGTCAGGTCGCGGTGCACGACGCCCTGCCGGTGCGCGTGACCGAGACCGTCGAGCACCTGGAACGCGATGGGCAGCGCCTCCTGGACGGTGAGGATGCGGCCGCGCCCGGTGACGAGGTCGTGGACGCTGCCACCGGCGCAGTATTCCAGGGTGAAGAAGAACGTCCGGCCGTCACTGCCGACGTCGTACAGCGAGGCGATGTGGGGGTGCCGCAGCTTCCGGCCGACCTCGGCCTCTCGCAGGAATCGCCCCCGCGCCCGGTCGTCCCCCGCCACCTTGGGCAGCATGGACTTGACCGCGATGGGGGTCCCGGTGACCCTGTGCCGGGCCAGGAAGACCGCGCCCGTTCCGCCTCGTCCGAGCTCGCGCTCCAGCCGGTAGTCGGCGAGCGTCGCGAGGGCCGGCTCGCCGGCCGCGGCCCGGTCGACCAGGCGCCGCATGACCTCGCCCGGGTCGGACGGTGCGTGCGCCGGGCCTGGGGCCTCCGGCTCGGGGGCGTCGATGTGCACGCGCAGCACGGTCGGGCCGAGCGCGATCTCGTCGCCGCCGCGGAGGTCGTGCTCGGGGAACTTCGAGTGGTCCGCCTCCCCGGGTGCCTGGCCTGCCTCCCGCTGCCCGATCTTGACGCCGTTGACGTACGTGCCGTTGAGGCTGCCGAAGTCGCGTACGCGGATGTCCGGCGGGTTGATGTCCAGCAGGCAGTGGTGCCGCGAGATGGTGCGGTGGTCACCGTCATCGGGAACCCGCGGGGAGCAGTCCGACGCGCGCCCCACGATGCAGGTGGAGCGTTCGTCGAAGACGAACCTCCGGCCTCGCAAGGCCCCCTCGGTCACCTCGAGCGTGACGGCCGCCTTCATCAGGTCTCGAGCACGAGCACCCAATCGATCTCCCAATCGGTCTCCCAGAACATGTAGGACGCGGTCGGCACCGCCGGATCATCCGGTGGTCGGTGGCGGCGGCCCCTGCCAGTCCTCCGCGAGGCGTTCCAGCTCGGCCCGTACGCCAGCGGCGGACAACCAGCCGTAACCGGCGTACTCGAGCCGGCGGATCAGGTCGTCGAAGTCCGCCTCCGACCAGGACGGCGTGCCGCGTCCGGACACGGCGAGGGTCATCTGCCGGGCGAGGAACTGCTCAAGGAAGGGCCGCGCGCCGTCGTCCCACTCGGCCGGGTCGTGGACCTGGAGTTCCCAGTCGAGCTCCCAGGTACGGACGGTCTCGTCCATGTCGGCCGACAGGGCGAAGCGGCCGTCGGCACTGAGGTCGACGCTGGTCATGCGGTTGGTGTGACCGGTGAGGGTGCGCAGGCATTCACCGGTGCCCAGGTCCCACAGCCGGAGGGCGGCATCGTCGCCGCCGGAGAGCGCGAAGCGCCCGTCAGCGCTCATGCTGAGCGCCTTCACATTGTCGACGGCGTCGGTGAGGGTCCGCAGGCATCGCCCGGTGGCGAGGTCCCACAGCCGGATCTCGGGGTCCGCTCCCCCGGACAGGACGAGCCGTCCGTCGGCACTGAGGCACACCGCGCGGAGCAACCTGGTGTGTCCGCTCAGCGGGGGCAACTGACGATCGCCCGCCAGGTCCCATACCTGAACCTTGTACTCCCCGTTCGCGATGAGCGCCAGACGTCCGTCTTCGCTCAGGGCGATGGAGTGCACGCCGTTGGCCCCCTCGACGGATCGCACGCAGCGGCCGGTCCGGGTGTCGTACAGCCGCACGGTGTGCTCCATCCGGCCTTGTGTCAGCGCCAGCCGGCCGTCGAGGCTCAGGCGGATCTCGCTGAGGCCGCGCGGGCCCTCGAACGTGCGCAGGCAACGGCCTTCCGCGACGTCCCAGAACCGGAGGTCGCCGTTGCAGTGGCCGATGAGCGCGAACCGGCCGCTGCCGCTCAGCGCGGCCGCGTCGACCCCGTCGTGCCCGTCGAACGTGCGCAGGCAACGACCGGTCTCGACCTCCCAGAGCCGCGCGGTCTCGTCCCAGCTCTGGCTGATGGCGAGCGTCCCGTCGGCGCTCGCGTTCACGTGCTTGACCCACTCGGCGTGCCCGTCAAGGGTTCGTGACGCCCAGGCGGCCCTGAGTCCCGCCCGTACGCAGGACCGCGCGAGCGTACGCCACACCGGCAGCACCCGGGGCGCCCGCTCATGCCCCGGGAGCTCCCTGGCCGTCGTCAGCAGGTCGAGCGCCTCCCGTGGACGCCCCTCGGCGACGGCCCGCTCGGCCTCGTCGGCCAGTGACTCCACCCGCGCGTCGAGGTCGGAGAGTTCAGCGGTGGGACGCGGGCGGCACGGCATGAGCGAACACCAGTACCGATCGGGATCGGGCAGTTCCCACAACCGGACGCTTCCTTCGCCCCCGCCCGACAGCGCCAGCCCTCCGTCGGCCGTCATGCACACCGAGGCTACGTGGCTGGTGTGGCCTTCGAAGGAGCGCAGGCAGCGGCCGGTCTCGACGTCCCAGAGCCGTACGAACCGATCCCAGCCCGCCGACACCGCCCGGCGGCCGTCGCCGGTGACCCAGACGGCCAGCACCTCGGCGGTGTGCCCCTCGAAGGTCCGCTCGCACTCGCCCGTCTCGACGTTCCACAGCCGGACGGTACGGTCTTGTCCGCCGGAGAGGGCCCAGCGGCCGTCGGGGGTCAGATGGACCGCGGACACGCTGTCCGTGTGCCCCTCGAAGATGCGCAGGCACCGGCCGGTCTCGGTGTCCCACAGGCGTGGCTCAGCGCTGCCCCCGCTGCCGGAGAGCCCCAGGCGGCCGTCGGCGCTCAGGCACACCGGGTGCTTGACGATCGCGTTTCGCGCGTACCGGGTCTCGGAAGGCCCGGCAACGATGCGGTCGCCGACACCCGGCCGCCACTCCCGTACGGTGCCGTCGTTGCTGCCGAACAGGGCGAGGGCCCCGTCGGCCCGCAGGCACGCGGATTCGACGCTGGCGTCATGGACGTGGGCGCTGAGGCAATGTCCGGTCCGCAGGTCCCACAGCCGCAGGGTGTCGTGCCAGCCGTTCCCCACGATCTCCTGTCCCGTGGTCAGCAGTTTCGTCCCGTCCAGGCTCAGGCTGACCACCTTCACCCCGCCGCCGTGCGCCTGGAACGCGGCCAGGCCGCGGCCGTCCACAAGGTCCAGGAGCCGCACCGTGCCGTCGCCGTCGCCGGTGACCGCGATATGACCATCGGCGCTCAGACAGGCCGTCGCCCAGGACGGATGTTCCACGGCGCGCAGGAGGCCGCCGCCGCTGATCCGGCCGGAACGCGCGAGGTCGACGGCCGCCTGGATCTCCTCGTTCCCGGGCTCCCGACGACCCGCCTCCTCCAGCAGGGCTGCGGCCGTGGCGAGGTCGCCGCGCTCCAAATGGACGTTCGCGAGCAGGTGCCCGGCCCGGGCGGACTCGCCCGTGCTGGCGTACACGGCTCCGAGGTCGCGCACGAGCCTTTCGTCGGTGATCCGGCCCGCGCGCCAGTGCAGGATGCCGGCGTTGTACGTGGCTTCGGGATGCTGAGGGTCGACCGCCCGCGCCTCCTGGAAGGCCGCATCCGATTCCTCACGCCGGCCGAGGTCGAGCAGGGACAGGGCACGGTTGTTCAGCTCATCCGCCCGCAGCCGCGCCGCGACGGGCTCCGGCCGGGGGTACGGCCGGCCGGTCTCGTCCGCATGGATCCGGCGCAGTACGGCGGCCACCTCGGACATCGAGCCAGGGCGTTCGGCCGGGTCATCGCGCAGACAACGGGCGAGCAGGGCGGCGACGGCCGCCGGCATGCCCATCCGGGCGAGCTCGCCCCGTTCGCGCAGGTCGGCGAGGGCCGCGCCCGCCACGGGCCCGGCCATCCAGCTCACCTCGCCGGTGAACATCTCCAGCACGGTGACGGCGAAGCTCCAGATGTCGGTGGCCCTACCGAGATCCGCGCCCGCCATCTGTTCCGGCGAGGCATAGGCCGGTGTCATCCCGCCGGTGCTCACCAGGACGCTCGCTCCGGCCACCGAGCCGGCGCCGGAGGACATGGGGCGCGCCCGGGCGAGCCCGAAGTCGGTGACCTTGGCGGTGCCGGCCGCGTCGAGCAGGACGTTGGCCGGCTTGACGTCCTGGTGGACCAGGCCCTGGTCATGCGAATGCCGCAAGCCCCAGGCGATCTGAATCGCCACGTCGAGGACGCGCGCCAGGTCCTGTTGCCCACGGCGGTGGTGAAAACGGCGCTCATCGATCCAGTCGCGCAGGCTTCCGCCGTCCATGTACTCGGCGAACACCCGCGGGATCCCGCCGAGGGTGCGCACGTAGTAACAGCTGCACACGTGCGGATGCAGGCCCAGCGAAACCCAGGTCTCGGCCTCGGTGACGAACCTTTCCCGATCCGCGTCACCGCGGAACAGTTCAGGGCGCGGGCTCTTGACCGCAAGCTCGGTGTTCCAGGCGAGGTGGCGGACTCGGTAGACCACGCCCATGCCGCCCTGCTCATGGACGTCCAGCACCTCGTACAAGCCCATGACCCGGTCGCCAACGGCCCAGGTGGCGGTGACCTCCGACTCCGCCTGGCGGGGCGTTCCGGCGAGCAGGCTCTCGACCGCGTGCCGGTCGGTTCGGGCCACCTCCGCTCGCCGCGATGGCGACGCCTCCGGCGCCTCCGACGAATGGCCGTGCCTGCGGCTCCTCCGAAGCCACCGCCGCTTGCTCATCGGCTCACCCGCGTTCGATCGTGATCGCCTCAGCGCCATCACGATAACCACCCGCCAGAGCCCGGCACAGCCGGTCGCCGGCCGACCGGCCGCTTCGCCGCATCGGCCCCGTCCACCACCTGGCCGTGCTTACGAGTGAATACGGGAAGCCGGGTCTTCGAGGCCGAGATAGGCGCGGAACATCGGATGGACCTGGAAGCGCTGGACTGCGGCGAGATTGAGGTGCTGGACCTGATGCGCGCCGAAGAACGCGCCGTTGCCCGTGCGGTGGGCGACCTCGTCACCGATGGGCTGCGCCGTGAGGAATCCGACCTGCCACAGAATCTCGATGAGAGCGTCCGGCTCGCAGTAGGTGAGCCATGAATGACTGTTGCGGGTCGGGATCTCGCCGGTCGCCAGTGCGAGGCAGAGCAGTTCGAGGTCGTCCCTGGCGAAGGTATGACTTCGCCCGCGGAACACGTCGAAGACGCTCATCAGTCCGGGATATTGGTACCGGTATTCAGCGGCGATGTCCTTGGCCCGCTCGGCGGAGTAACCGTGTTCGGCCCTGGTGATGGAGGCGAAGGGCAGCGGAAGACCCGAGGCGCGGCCCCGGGCGGTTTCCAGCACCTCCGTGCAGAACTGGATGATCTCCCGTGGCCGGTACAACGTTCTCTCCATCATGTATCCGAACGAGCTCTCCCCGAACCGGTCGGAATCCCCGGCGAAGACGGCGGACCAGCAGGCACGGTCAGGAATCCGCCGCAGCATCTCGCTGTCGTACCCCCTCTCCTGGGCCGAATAGCGGATCCTCTTCGCGATGAGCTCGAGCAGCGACTCCTCTGACCAGTGGATCCTCTCCAGGAGGTCGCGATGTTTCTGTGCGTCTTCGTACAGCGCCGGGATGTCGTCGTACAGCTCCTGCCGGAGCGAGACGTAGACCCGTAGATTCCGGTGCAGGCCGTTGATGGACACGCAGGCCTGGAAGAGCCCGGAGACGAAGGCCTGGGCGTCCTCCGACGAGTCCCACCCGCGATCGAGTTCGTCGACGAAGACGACGACGCGCCGCCGTTCCAGCACGTTCCTGAGCGAGGGGAGCAGATTGTGGATCTCTTCCAGTTTGTACAGCCTGTCCAGCTCGCGTGTCCTCACCCCCGCCTCCAGTGGGCCGATCTTTATGCCCTCGAGCCTCTTCAGATAGGAGATCAGGAGAGAGATGGAGCCCAGCTGGCTGGTGGCGTGATTGTCCCGGATGTATCGGTGAATATCGGCCCCACCGTTCTTGGTAAGACGCATTCCCTTTCTCGCGATCTCCTTCATGACCAGCACGTAGATCAGATATTTCCACGCCGCCGCATATGCTCCGTGTTTCGCCCAGGAGCCCGCGCGCTCGGCCGCCAATGCTGAGCTGAGCAGCTCGTACGAATAGTCGTCGGGAGAAAGCTCGATGACGTTGCTTCCCGCGATCCGCTCTCTTTTGGCGATCACCTGAAAGATGGCGCTCTTGCCGGCTCCCCGATTCCCCAAGACGATGGTCTTCGCGCCGGAATGCACGCGCTGATAGGCCGCGGACTCGACGAAACACTTCTCCAGGCCACGTCCTATGTCCCGTTCGGCTGAAGGAGTTCCGAAGTCAAGGTGGTCGAGGATCCTCGGCGACAGGGCCAGGCGGGTCATGTGTCCCCCATGCGATCGGCATCGCAACGAGTCTCGCTCCCGATCAGGACGCCATCAAGGCCACGACTCCCTGACCGGAGACGATCCGTTGGCGATGTCACCGCCTTCGTTGAGTTGCGGCGTGTCGTTGGTGTGCGCTCGGCGACACCAACGACACGCCGCAAGTCAACGCGGCCGCGCTTACGGCACCAGCAGCCACCGGCCCCGCTGGCCACCGCCGGCGACCTTGTCGTACGCAGTCGCGGCCTCGGCCAGCGGCACCCGGCCGGCCACCCGCAGCTCCAGGACGCCGGAGGCGGCGAGGGCGAGCAGGCCGGCGAGCCGCGCGCCGTCGGGCTCGACGTTCACGATGCCGATCTCGATGCCCCGCTCGGACGTCGCGGGAGACGACGAGGTCACGCCGACGAACGTCCCGCCGTCGCGGATCGCGACGAGGGCCGCCGCGTGCAGGACCGCGCCGTCGACGACGGCGTCGAACGACGGGCCAGGCAGCTCCGTGACGAGCTCACGAGCCCCGGCTCTCAGCACGAAGTCGCGGTCGGATTCGCGCGCCAGTCCGGTGACGGTCCAGCCGGCGTGGGCGGCCAGCGCGACGGCGTACCCGCCCACGGCGCCGGCGGCGCCGGTGACCAGCAGGGTCCGCCCGTCGGCAGGGCCGAGCCGGTCCACCAACTGCGCTGCGGTCGAGGCGTTGAGCGGGAGGGAGGCCGCGTCGACCGGATCGACGCCGCCCGGGAGCAGCGCGGCGGCCATCGCCGGCACGACGGTCTCCTCGGCATGCGCGCGGACCGGGGCCGTGAAGTCGCGGTGTACGGCGGCGACCGGGTCGCCGACCGAGAAGCCGGTGACCTCGGCACCGGTCTCGGTGACGACGCCGGTGAGGGACCAGCCGAGGCCGACCGTGCCGGTGAGTCCGAAGATCGTCCGGGCCGGTCCGCCGGCGAAGAGGGTGTCGACGGGATCGACCGATGCCGCCGTGACACGGACCCGCAGGTCGCCAGGCCCCAGCGGGGGCAGGGTCACCTCCTCGAAGGTGAGCGCGGAGGCGTCGGGCTTGGACACGAATGCGAGCGTCATGATGGCTCTCCTTACGATGGGTGGACGGCACAACCATCGGTGACTTACTCTCTTTTGGGAAGTAGGCACTTTGAAGTGGTGTAAGCACCCGGAGGTAAGCCATGGACGTGACCACTGCTGACGCGCCGGCGGCGCGGTTCGATGCGTTCGCCGCCTCCTGCCCCAGCCGGCGGCTGCTCGACACGATCGGCAACAAGTGGGCGAGCCTCGCGATCGTGGCACTGGGCCTGGAGGGTCGGATGCGTTATTCCGAACTCTCCGCCCGGATCGCCGGGGTGAGCCAGAAGATGCTGACCCAGACCTTGCGGGCTCTCGAGCGAGACGGGCTGCTGACCCGCACGGTGACCCCGTCGGTGCCCGTCCGCGTCGACTACGAGCTCACGCCACTGGGCCTTTCCCTGCTGGACACGATGCGCCACCTCAAGGAGTGGGCCGAGGCGCACATGCCCGAGGTGGACAGGGCGCGCGAGGAGTACGACCGGAAAGCGCCTGACCGTGCGCCGCAGGTGCCGTAGGAAAAGCGTGCGGTAGGAAGCCGGGGGCTGTCCGCTTCGCCCGTGGCGCCCGGTCAGCTCAGGAGCTTGTCGAGGGTGATCGGCAGGTCGCGCACGCGGATGCCGGTGGCGTGGTGGACGAGCCGATCGCACCCCGCGACAAGTCCCGCCCACCGGCACGCAGCTCATCCAGAATCCCTCGATGCAGCCTGGCCGACAAAGCGCCCGGCACGCCAGGCGACGAGACACCACCGCGAACAACTGCATGATCACGGCAGGGGTTCCTCTGCGGCGATCATGCACTTAGAGGTCGGTGACCTCATCGAGGTCGTCCGTCGGGAGACTGGCGGAGCTGCTACGCCGTGACAGTGCCGCGAGCGCGAGCCTCTGGGGTTCGAGGCAAAGAGCGAAGACGGCCAACTCCTCACCCTTCTCTTCACTACCTGGTGAAACTTCCTCTTCTCGGCTACGAGCCGCCCGCACTTGACCGGAACGATGACGAGGCCTGGCCCTGAACAGCGAGCGCGCAGACCTCCTGCTCAGGAGCCGCTCGGATCTTCCTCCTGAAACAGTCGTGCGAAGCGGCGGAGCCGCTGGTCCCCCCTTCGCGGATGACCGCCGCATATTCGGCGGTCTGTCGTCTCATCGCGCTGTCGCCGGACGGGCCGGCGATCCCGCGCAGCCGCTCGGCCGCGCGCCTGTCCGACTCGTCACCCCGGTCAACGCCTCGGCAAGGTGCATCCGCATCAGACGACCGTCGTGCCGGTAGTAGCCGGGCGGAGGGCGGCCGCCAACCGTCCGGCAGACCAGCATGAACGCCGTCTCCTCCCGCCAGTCCAATTCCAGTTCCAGGGTGATCTCCGGCCGGACATAGGCGAGTACCGTCTGCGTGCCGCGCTCGTCCAGCCCGTCCATCCCGCCCTGCGCGAGGAAGGCGAGTTCTCGCTGGGCGAATTCCACAAGCTCGGCGGGGGTCACAGATGCGGCCGACATGGGTGTGCACGGCCGTTCTCCGTCTCCCACTCGGCTATCGCATGACTTCTACCGGCCGGGCTGGGCGCCATGAAGCGCCAATATTCTAGTATTACTTCGTGCGCGTCATCGAGAGAATACGAACCGCTCCAGTCCGAGTAGATATCCTGCTGAGAGAACTCTGCCGGCCTTATGAGCACGCCCCACGAGTTTCCCTGCCATGACTCCTGTTTTGATGTACCGTTCCGCACATCCTCGATCCAGGCGAGCAGGTTGAGGCACCAGGGCTCCACGTTTTGGACGTCGCTGGTCAGCAATGAGCCTATCGGCCCATAATTTTCGTCCTCAGCTTTGAACCAAGGTATGTTGCGTTCGTCCAAGCTGAACGTTATTCTGTCGGTCATTTTCCACACCCCTCATGGCTGAAATGTGACGTCGGCAACCGCACGATAACGTGGCCTCTTGCGCGCGATCAAGACATTCCGCGCACTCCGATGGAGACCGGGCCGTAAGACCGGATTCCGGTCGGCGATCTTCGCGGATTTGAGCCGGTCATAGGCCCGAGCCCGCTGGCTGAGGTGGTCGGAAGGCTTGCGGCCGCTTGAGGCCGTTTCCTGTACGGCCCTGTCCGGCCGCGGTACGGGCCGTCTAACGTGATCTACATGACCCAAGGGATAGCTTCAGTAGGTGTCCCCATCATCGTCGCCTTCATTACCGCAGGAATAACAGCTATTGCGGCCTCCCGAGCACAGGGGAGCCGGCTACGTGCCGAACTGCGTACTGAGTTCATGGCCGAGGAAGCAATCCGCCAGCTCCTACAGCACGAGAATTGGAAATCGTGATGACCTTTGATGGCCCATGGCCATCGGGTGTGCTATTCACGAGCGGTGAACGAGGTGAACGTCGAGCGGATCGACCATCAGATGCTTCAGCGCGACGTGCCGCCCGGCTTGGATCGTCCCGGCCGTTCGCTGCGGATGGCGCGGGGACACCTGGACCGGGTCGAGGAGATGCGCGACCGGCCGCCGGGGACGTGGTCGAGCCCGGACGATCTCCCCCGATCGTTGAACTACGTCGCTGAGGCACTGGAGGAACTGACCTGGCACGACCTCGCACGGCTCGCGTACCTCGAAGAGCTCGCGGTGTATCGGAGGCTGGAAGCCACCTGGCCGGGAACGTACGCCGTAGGTCTTCGCCGCACCCTGACCGCGCTTCGCTCCAATCTCATGGGACTCGGGCGATACGAAGAGGCGCTGCCGATCGCCCGTGAGGAGCGGCGGCTGAGCCTGAGCCTGGTCGGCACCGAAACGTACGCGCTGCAGTTGGCGAACACCGCGCGCTACTGGCTCACCGAGATCCTGGTCAAGCTCGGCCGGTACGACGAGGCGGTGGAGTCCGCGGCCGCCGCGGTCGATGAGATCCGGGAGCAGCCCGCTAAGCGCGCGGGCACGCCGAAGGGGTACGTCCTCGCCTACGCGCTGGACGACTACTCGGAGCGCCTCGATCGCGTCGGCCGCTTCGAGGACGCCCTGACGGCCGCTGCCGAGGCCGTGCGGTTCTGGCGCAGGAAGGCCGAGGACGAGCCGGTCAAGTACGCCGGCGCCCTGGAGACGCTGGGCCGGCGGCTCGCCTGTGTCGGGCGGTATGAAGAGGCGCGTGCGGCCTTCGCGGACGTCGTGCAGGTGCTCCGCGGGCCTGCGGACACCGATGAGTGCCTTCGAGGCACGCTCGCCGGCGCGCTGAACAACCACGGCAACCGCCTGGCCTCGCTGGGCTCGCATCGTGAGGCGCTGGCCGCCGGTGAGGAGGCGGTGGCGCGCTACCGCGAGGTAGTGGAGCGGGAACGAGCGGATCAGCAGGCGATGGAGCTCTCGTTCGACGAGCCGGACGAGCTCCTGGACTACCCGGACCGCGCCTACCGCCGGTACGAACGAGACAAAGCCCAGGCGGAGGTCCGCAAGGTCGAGCTGAGGTTGTGCATCGCGTTGGTCAATCTGAGCTCCCGCCTGCGTAAGGTCGGCCGGTTCGACGAGGCCCTGGCGGCGAACGCCGAGGCCGTCGAGATCGAGCGCGGGCACGTTGACGCCGACGCGGCGGCGAGCGAGCCGCAACTGGCGACGGCGCTGAACAACCGGTCGGTCATCCTCGACGACATGGCGAGGTATGAGGAGGCGCTGGCCGCCGCGAGCGAGGCGGTACGGATGTATCGGCCGCTCGCCGAGCAGAACCCGGGCCGCTACAGCGCGAGTGCGCGCACGCGCTCATGGTGTTCGCCCAGGCTCGCCTTGCCGCGATGGACGCCCTCGATGAGGGACGCCGCGCCGCCGAAGAAGCGGTCGCCCGGTACGACGCGCTCGCGGCGACCGAGCCGGAGGCCTGCGACCGGCAGCGGGCACAGGCCGGATCCGTCCTGCACCGGCTGGACCAGGCATCACCCGGCACGTCGTAGGCGTCGGTGATCGGTCAGCGGAGTCGCGTTCGTGGCCCTCATGTCGGTGTTCTTGGCTACCGTTTCCGGCATGTCATCATTCAGCGGCTGGGCGTGCGTGGATCTTAAGGACGGACAGGACAGCGGCGGCTTCCTCGCCGCGTTGTCCGAGAACCTCGAGATGGGCGACCGGCCCCTGCTCACCCTGGTCGAGGGTGGCCGGGTCTACATTCTGGCCGATTTCACGCCTCACCTGTCAGCGACGATCAGCACTCTCGTCCCGGCCTGGGCCCGGCGCGCCATCACCGCGGCCGACTTCGACGAGTACGGCGTGCTTCACGAGGTGGTCGGTCCCGACGGCGAGTCCGTTCACGTCGCGTCGATCGACGAGCAGAACGAGGAATCCACGCTGCCGGACCACGACACACCAGAGGCACGCCGGGCGGCCGCCGAACTGTTCGGGGTCGACCCGGCGCCACTGGACAAGGTCTCCGCGACCTGGAGCCTCGACGGGGCACGGCCGTCGACTCTCGGCGAGCCGTACCTCGCATGGTGGGACGCTCTGGGTGCGCCGTGGCCTGCCGACTTCGGAGAACGCGCCATGGACGTGAGCAAGCCCGCCTAGGTCGACCAAGTGCTCATCGGCCCCGTTCGGGGCGGGCGGCCGCACCTGCACGCCCGAGGGCTGCGGGGTCCGCCCTTTCCCTGCCCGAGATACCTGAGTGGGCGCGCCGTCCCCGCCGGCCGGCGTGCTCACGATCACGTGCGGACAGCGCCTTAGACGCCGGCTCCCGTTCTTTTGATCGTCTGTGATCCGGAAGTGGACATGATCTTCGATACCCGGTCGTCACGTCGGCCCGGTGCGTCTTATCGCCTGACGGGTTCACGGGAGGAAGGTCAACGAGAGTGCAGATGAAGAAGGCCGCGCAGCGTGGAGAGGGTGGCGCCGGGAGCTTGTGGCGCCGGGTGTTGGGTGGCTCGGTCGCAACGCTGGCACTGGCCGCCGGTTTGGTGGCGGTCCAGGCTCCGGCCGGCGCCGCGCCGTACGGGCCGTACACCTGCAAGAACGGCTTCGTGTGGCGCGACGCGGTGCCGTACGACCAGGTGTGCGTGACGCCGCAGATCCGTGACCAGGCGGCGACCGAGAACGCGCTGGCCGCATCGCGTCGGCAACCGGGTGGCGGGGCCTATGGGCCGAACACCTGCAAGGCCGGGTTCGTCTGGCGTCTGGTGCGGCCGAACGACCTGGTCTGTGTCACTCCCGACAGCCGCACCCAGGCCTACAACGACAACTACTACGCGCCCTTGCGGATGCTCGAACCCGCGAACGCCCCGGACTCGACCATTCGGCTGACCACGGAGCTCAAGGAGTACCACGCTGGAAACTACCTGTGGGCGTGGGGGAACGGCCTGATCCCGAACGGGCAGGTTCGGTTCTGGGTGATCCGTCCTGAGAGATCGATGACTCCCTTTCTGGTCGGCTCCCCCGTGCCGGTCAACGCGCTGGGCGCCATCTCCAACGCCGACCCGCGCGGGGTCAGGTTCGCCCGGGTGGAGCCCTATGGCGGGGACCTCCTCCCCGCAGTCGTGCTCGCCGTGGAACAGGCCAGCGGCATGGTCACCAGGGTCGGACTCACGAACGCCTATACCTACTGACTGATATCTCACCCAGGAGCCGGCGGCCGGGTCGGGCAGCTGCGACCCGGCCGCCTTCGTCACCGTCATGGCAGGCGACTCGGGCGGCTCCTACATCAAGGTCCAAGCTGTCACCTCCGGCACACGCACACACGCGGCGCACCACCCCACGCGGCGCGGAGGCAAGGCGAGCCTGCGTCACACCGTGATCAACTCGAGGTGCGCTGAGAGCTTCGTGAGGTCGCCGGGATCAGACGTGATGACCGGAGCGTGCAGATGGTCCGACAGTACGGCGACGTGTGCGTCGACGACGTCGGCCGTTCCGGACTCCCGAAGTAGGTCGCCTACCCGGCGAGCGTCGTCGTGATGCAGTGGGGCTTCGACCAGACCCGGATTGCGCAACGCACGAGCCAGCAGCGCCTGCCGGGATCCATCGCGCCAGACCTGTGCCAGCACCGCCGACGGAAGCACCAGCTCGATGCGGTTCGCAGCCGCAAGCTTGACGAGCGCGGCGACCCGCTTGCTGCGCTTCTCATACGCTATCAGGGCACCCGCGTCGAGGATGTACTGACGGTGCAGCGCCTTGTCAGACATCCGCGTCCAGACCAAGCGCCTCGGCCGCCCAGGCAAGGTCGGTGTCCGTGACCCCGACCTCCGCGGCGATCTCGTCAGCGATCTGATTCGCGACGGCCCATCGGGCCTCCTCGCGGGCCGCGTGCACCATCCACGCGGAAACCGAGACACCGGCCGTCTTGGCGGCGGCCTCGATGAGGGCTCTGTCGCTCGGTGTCATGCTGATCGACATGCGTTCGAGGGCGGACATCGTACAATCATAATTCAGCGGTGCAGCTCAGTAATACTATCTGGGCGCCTGCGCCCTCAGAGGCGGTTTTGAAGGCGACACAGCCTCCTGAAGACGTGGTCAGCCGCAAGGTGATCTTCGATCGTGTCGTCGGCCGAGTGGGGGACTCCGTGCAGCCGACCAGCCCGCGCATCCCGATCCCGCGGTCGTCCACAACCTGCTGCTGGAACTGATCGGCAGGCTGGCAGCCTGGCCGCGATTGCGAGCGCCTTCATGGGCTCGCTACAGCGCACCATCGACCTGCGCGACCGGTCGAAGCAGCGGGAGCAGCCGGCCGCGCAGGTCGCCGTCGCCCAGCTCCTCCTCGAGATCAGCGTGCTGGTCAAGGTCGCGGGCGACTAGGTGTCGTTCGTCAACCGCAGCGGCGACGCCTTCTATGACGTGGACCGCCGGGTGCTGAGCGTGTTGCTCGCGACCAGCCGCGGCTCTCGAAGCCGGCGCGTCAGAACCGTTGCGCGGTACACCGGCCGACAGCTCGTGGGACCCGGCACTCGCACCGCTACTCGCCGAGACGGGCCAGGCCGTCATGGAAGAACGTCTCATCCCGCACTTGCTCGCCGATCTCCGCTGACCTCTGCCAGGACCATCGCATTGTCGACCAGTCCCACACTTCATAAGCCCAAAGAACCGGATCACCGGTCACCCTCATCCTCGAACGTCACCAGTGAGCCCCGGGCCCCGTTGGTTACAGGCCCACAGACCCTATTTGCCGGGCAACGTGAGAAGTAAGAATGAGCACCCCCTACCACGGAAGAGTGCGCATGAACCTCATGAGGCGAGCGGGTGTAATGGGTATCGCGGCGGCCGGCCTGTTGGGCGGCCTTGCGGTGGTCTCGCCGGCGGCCGACGCCCACACGCTCTGCAGTAAGCGGAGCTCGATGACCGTCCCCGTACCGAGCAGCGGCGACCCACGGTACACCGCACAGGCGTGCGTCTATGAGTCCGCTGGCGGCTACATCACGGCGAGGGTACTTGTGAAGGTCGAACTGCGCAAAACTCGAAAGGCGCCGACGAAAGTAAAGATCGGGGTTAACATCTATCCCACGCTCGGCCGCTCCAAAGAGCACGAGTGCGATATCACCAGCGATGTCCGCGCGGCGATCAAGATGAATCAGGATTGGGGAAACTCCGCCTGCTATGTCAAGCTGAAGAACAAGGCGAATGTTAGTTTCTACGCCCGCGGTTTCGCCTACCATGACGTCGCGAGTGATGGTAAGGACGGCTACTGGCTGTTCACCAATAGCAGCCCTAAGCACGCCTGAGATCCGGTCACGCGCCTTCTGCGCCCCTGGTCAGGGCTTCGGCTCTTTGTTCTTGGGTGGTCGGAGCTTGTGCCAGGTGGTGCGGAGGAGGGCTTGTAGCCGCTCGCTGACGCGACGGGCCGCGGGGAACTCGGTGCCCAGCAGGCCCAGCCCGGCGAGGATCGCCACCACACCGGGCCCCGGAAGCACCATCATCACGATGCCCACGAGGATCACGGCGACCCCGACGACGGCGACCACGATCTTGCGCAGTAGCCGGAGACGCGTCCGGGACGAGGTGCCCGGGGCCGCCCCGGTCTCGGTGTGGGCGGCGGACCTGTGGGGTGCCGTGGTGGTCACCTGGCCTCCTCTGGAGAGCGGCGGATACGGCCCTTACCCCTTACAGACGGTCGGGACGGGCCCGACGATCCACAACTCGGCCTGCTGTGTCCATCACCACGGCGGGAACCCCGGCGAGCGGCGGATCGAAGTTCGCTGGACGGGCGGAAACGGAAAGGGGCTGCGGATGCGCGTGATGACGTGGAATGTGTGGTGGCGGTTCGGCCCATGGGAGCAGCGGCGGAAAGCGATCCTCACCGTGCTGCGCACGGCGCGGCCCGATGTCGTCGGTTTGCAAGAGGTGTGGGCCCGTGGTGAGGAGAACCTGGCGGCCTGGCTGGCGAAAGAACTCGGCATGCACTGGACCTGGGCCGCCTCCGACGCACCCGAAAGGTGGCAGGAACGCCTCGGAGACTCGGCCGTCGAGATCGGTAACGCCGTGCTCAGCCGGTGGCCCATCGCGGACCGCGACGTGGTGCGGCTACCGGCCGCGGAGGGCGACGACGACGGCCGGCTGGCCCTGCATGCGCTGGTGGACGCGCCCGCGCACCCACTGCCGTTCTTCACCACCCAACTGAGCTCCGCCCCTCATGCGTCGGCGGTGCGCTGCGAACAGGTCAGGGCCTTCGCCGAGTTCATCGCCGCCCACCGTCGCGACGGCCCCTTCCCGCCGGTGACCACCGGGGACTACAACGCATGGCCGGACTCGGATGAGGTCCGGCTGTTCGGCGGCTACAAAACGGCCCCCGCCGTCCCCGGCCAGGTTCTCGTGGACGCCTGGGAGTACGCGGACCCGACGACGCCGTCAGCCACCTGGGATGCCGCGAACCCTTTCGCCGCGCAGACCTTCGAACCGAGCGTGCGGATCGACTACATCCACGTCGGGGCCCCCGGCCCCGGCGGTATCGGGCGCGTTCGCTCCGTGCAGCGCGTAGGCGACGGCCCCGTCGACGGCGTATGGCCCTCCGACCATGCCGCGGTCGTCGCCGACCTGGCCGGGGAGCCGCTCCAAGACCGTCACTGAACATGCGACGCCTGCGAAGCCACGTCCGGTCGGTTGGCGGGTACGCCCCGCGGGCGCCGGTCGTTTGATCGGACGACGCGGAAACGGACGGCGGGTGGCGGGCGGCGCGGCGGCACGGGCCGTCACAGTGACGTTCACAGGGCGTCTCCTCGGTGACCTTCGCGGTCACATCGCTGGTGTGCCGTCGGCTCGGTCGTGCCGGTCGGCGCTCTGTCCGATGGCAGAGAGCATCAGCGAGTTGTCGAGCATTCCTTTATGGCCGACTCCGGACGGAGACCCCCTCGATGACCGCATGGGGCGATGAGCGGCGTGCACCGGCGGGGCACGACCGGTACCGGTGGGGGCCATGCGAGCAGGCCGATCGTGAAGTAATCTGTGTCACAGAACATCTTTGCAACAGGCTATGATCAGGTGATGAGCGCCATGCAAGTTTCCACACCCACGACCGGCGACTACGCGGACTCCTGCGCGAGCGCGGTCGATACCGATCTGGGATGGGCGCTCGGCATGGTCTTCCGGGCCTACGTCAAGGCCGCGAACCACGCGGTGGCCGACCTGCCCGGTGGCCCCCGGGGCTACCAGCTCCTCACCATCGCCGCACGAGCCCTCCCGGCGACGCAGCTGGCGATCGCCCAGCAGCTCGGCGTCGACCGTACGGTCATGACGTATCTGCTCGACGACCTCGAGAGCGCGGGCCTCGTCGAGCGTCAGCCCGACCCCGCGGATCGGCGCGCCCGGCGCATCATCGCCACCGACAAGGGGCACGCACGCCTGGCGGAACTGCAGCAACGGCTGCGGCTGGCCGAAGATCATGTACTGGCCGCTCTGGACGAACCCAAGCGCGACACGTTCCGCGACCTGGTGCGGAGCCTAGCGACCCATGCCAACACGCTCGATCCAGAGGCCAACCCCTGTCAGGTGGTCGACGACATCGAGGTCGCCGAAACGACCGCGGCTTCGCCGAGGCTCCGTCGCGGACGGCGTTCCACCGCGCGCCGCTAGCTCGTCCGGCCGGCGCCCGTGCCGGTGCCCCCTGCCATTGCCTGCGCCCCTGCCGGCGCTCCTCGGCGGCGCCTCGAAAGGCGCTCTGCGCCGCCTCGTCCGAAGCCGCCGCCTCGCTCCGCTGTACGCGGATCCAATCCCAACGGCGTACCGCGGCGCAGCTCGGATGATTCCCGTGCAGGTCAGAGGCCTATGTCACACATGAGCATCTTGACAGATGTTCTGCTGCACAGCATATATTTTGAGCAGAAGTTCTGTTCGTTCGAGTTTGGAGGACAAGACATGGCGCACCCGCTGCATGTCGACTCACCTTCGCCGCCGACCGGTCCGGTCTCCAAAGAGATCGCGACGGCCTTCCGCGAGGCCTGGGAGAAGCTCACCTGGCCGGGGCACCCCCACGACGCCACTCAGGCGGGCCTCCAGGAACAAGCTCGAACGGCGGCGACTCGGCGCCGGTACACGCCGGCCCACCGGTCCGGGGCGGTGAGCCGCGGACGGCACGCTCGGGGTCTTCACCGGCGTCATCACGCACCCGCCCGGACGGTCACTCAGCTGCTCAGAGCGGTGAGATCCACCGCGCAATGAGCAGATTCAAAATATTCGCGTCATAGCACGATGAACGCCATTCAGGTGTTCAGCAGAAACGGGGAGTTTCATCATGGTGAATCGACGAATCGCGACCGCCCTCGGGGGCATCGTCATCGGCGCCTTGGCGCTCGCGACGACGCCGGCGTACGCGGATGCGGCCTCGGGGCACGGGACCGCGTCGAGAAGCCTGCTCACGAACGGCGCCACCGGTCAAGTATCCGGCCTGACCGATTCGCGCTCGCGGTCGGCCAAGGACGACAGGTCCGCCAGGCCGAAGCGCGACAGGGGAACGAAGATCGTCGGTTTCGACGCCGATCCCAGCCGGGTGCACAAGGGCGGCCGTCTCAAGCTTCGCGGCACGCTGCGCAGCCGCTCCGGCCATGAGAAGGGGCTCGGCCACCAGCGCGTTCACGTCTACTTCCGGCCGAACAACTCTCACGGTTGGCGGCACATCGACTCGACCGAGACCAGATCCAACGGGAGCTTCAGCACCCGGGTCAGGGCCTACCAGTCCGGCACCTGGAGCGTGCGGTTCACCAGCGGCCGTCTCGGCGACTCCAAGGCCGACGACTTCGTGAAGGTCATCGGCTGACCCGGTCCCCCATTGGGGAGGGGGACGTCAGGACGCCCGGCTCGGCATCGAGCCGGGCGTCCTGCTTCTCACCGCCGGCCAGCGCTGAGACCGCACGCCATCGATCCTCAACGGCGGGTGAACTCCATGATCCAGTTGGTCACCCAGGTCTTCTCCCCGTCCACCGAGAACGCCTGCTCCCATCGGGCGGACTCAGCGGTGATGTCCGACCAGACGAAGCGTGCCCGGACCTCCTTGCCCGCGTGGGTGTCGTCCCCGTAGAACTCGCCCCGATCGCCGGTGAACCGGCCGACGACCGGCGGGCGCAGCGTGCCGGTACGCCTGCTCGCCCAGTACAGGGACCACTCCTCGCGCACGGGGTCGTACAGACGCACGGTGAGCCCGGCGAAGCCCTTCGTCGGGAACTCGATCTCGTCGAAGTTCGCCGCGCCCTCGAAATGCCGGGAGGCCATGCTGACGGCCGGGAACTCCTCCCACTCGCTCGTCTCATCGAGGAAATCCGTCCGCCACCGGTTGGCGACGTCCCAGTCACCGGTGAGGAAGTCGAAGTCGTTCATGAGCGGTCTCCTTCGGTGCCCACGTACATCGCCGTCCGTGGAGCGTTGTGAGCCGTCCGGTGCCGGTCTCGTCGTCGCCGTTCACTCGAACCATGGCTCGACCGTAGCGGTGATCCACTGCCATCGTGTGCGTCCTGAGCGCGGGCGAGGCCGAGGCCGAGTCGGTGCCGCGGCGCGGCCGGCCCCCGTCCCCATGGGCAGGAGCCGGCGGCGGCGGGTCAGATGGTGCCGAGAGCCTCGGTCGGTGCGAGGCGGGCGGCGCGGATCGCCGGATAGAGACCGGCGATCGCGCCGATGACGAGCGTCGCGCCGACACCGCCGGCCATCGCCCACGGGGGCACCACCGTCGGCCAGCCCTGCGACACCGCGAAGACCGCCGTGACGACGATGCCGAGGCCCACACCGCCGACGCCGCCGAGCGCCGCCAGCATCTGCGACTCGGTGAGGAACTGCAGCCTGATCTGGCCCCGGGTCGCGCCGAGTGAGCGGCGCAGCCCGATCTCGGCGCGGCGCTCGAGGACCGAGATGACCATCGTGTTGGCGACCCCGACACCGCCGACCAGCAGCGCCACCCCGCCGAGCCCGAGGAGCAGCCCGGTGAACGCGGTGTCGGCGGCGTTCTCGGCGGCCAGCGCGTCCGACGGCTGGCTGACCTTGATCTCGTTGGGCGCCTGAGGGTTGGCGGTCTCGGCCAGCAGAGCCCGTACGGACTCGATCGCGTGCTTGTCCGCCCGGCTGTAGATGGTCGTGGGGTGGCCGTCGAACCCCAGGCGGGACGCCGCCGCCTCCCAGCCGACCAGCGCGGCGGAGTCCAGTTCCGGCGCGAGAGGGTTCGAACTCAGGATGCCCACCACGGTGAACCACTGCGAGCCGAGCCAGACCTGCTGGTTCGGCTGAGCGACGCCCAGGCGCTCGGCCGCCGCCGACCCGAGCACCACGGCCGGGTACCGGCCCGTCCCGGCGTTGAGCCAGCTACCCGTCGCCATGGACAGGCCGATCGTGCCGGGCAGGTCGAGCCGGGCCGCCTGCACGCTGATCCCGCCGCTCTCCCCCTCCGGGATGCGATCGTTGCGGTAGACCTTCGTGTCGGGGACCTTGCCGGTGGCGGATGCGGCCGTGACGTCGGGGATCCGGCCGATCATGCCGACCGAGTCCTTGGGCAGCTTGGCGTCCGAACCGAAGAAGTCCTGGCCGGGCGCCACGGTCAGCAGGTTGGTACCGAGCCGGTCCAGGGTGGCCTGGAGCTGCGCCCGGCTGGAGGTCGAGATGCCGACCACGCCGATCATGGCGGCGATGCCGATCGCGATGCCCAGCGCGGACAGGAACACCCGGAGCGGCCGGGCCCGTAGGCCCGCTCCGCCCACCTTGAGCACATCCCTGGGCCCCAGCCTCGCCGGCAGGTCCTCGTCACGCATCAGAAGTGCCGGCCCGGTCATCGCGTCGCCCCCGCCCGAACGTCGTCGTGCACGATCCGCCCGTCACGCATCTGGACCTGCCGCGGTAGAAGCTCGGCGATATCGCGGTCGTGGGTGATCAGGATGACCGTGGTGCCGGCCGTGGCCAGCTCGCGAAGCAGATCGATCACCCCGGCGCCGGTGACGGAGTCGAGGGCGCCGGTGGGCTCGTCGGCGAGCAGCATCGCCGGCTCGCCGACCACCGCCCGGGCGATCGCCACCCGCTGCTTCTCGCCGCCGGACAGCTGATGCGGCCGGTGGCCAAGCCGGTGCCCGAGCCCGACCCGCTCCAGGGCCGTACGGGCCCGGCGGCGCCGCTGCGCCGGCGGCACGCCCCCGTACAGCAGGCCGTCGGCGACGTTGTCGAGCGCGCTCACCCCGGCGGCGAGATGGAACTGCTGGAAGACGAACCCGATCTGCCGGGCGCGCAGTGCCGAGAGGCGCCGGTCGGAGAGCCGGGACACGTCCCGGTCCCCGACGAGTACGGTGCCGCCGCTCGGCCGGTCGAGCGTGCCGAGCAGGTGCAGCATCGTCGACTTGCCGGAACCGGAGGGCCCGACGACGGCGACCAGTTCGCCGGCGTCGATCGCCACCGACACCCCGTCCAGTGCGGTGACGCCACCCGGGTAGGTCTTGGTGACCTCGCGGAGTTCCACGACCGGGGTCATGCGGGGACCCCCACCCTCTGGCCTTCGGCCAGGCCCGAGCCGGAGATCTCGACCTGGCCCTCGGTGAACAGGCCGGTCTCGACCCGCACCGTACGGACGCTTCCGCCCGAGACGACCTGGACGCCGTAGCCGCCGCCGGGCTGCGCGACGAGCGCCCCGATCGGCACGGCGAGGACATCCGGTTTCCGGTTGGCGGTGAGGTTGACGTTCACCGGCGCCTTGTCGTACGTGCCGAGCGCCCGCTGCCGGCGGACCGCGATGGTGACCTCGATCGTGGTCGGGTCCTCCTCCCCCTGGCCCTCCTTGGCGACCTTGCCGATCTTGGTGATCTTTCCCTTGGTGGTCTCGTCCTCGGTCAGCTCGATCGACACCTCAGCGCCCTTCTTGGCGAGCTTCTGGTACGTCACGTCGAGGTCCACGCTCACCACCCGGGTGGTGCCGGTGTGGGTGAACACCGGTCCGCCGGCCCGGTCGCCGACGTTCGCCTTCCGCTCGGCCACCCGGATCGCGCGGGGGGCGATCAGCACCGACCCGGGAACCACCCTGCCGGTCTCGTCGACCCCGAGGTCGTCCTGCCAGCGCCGCACCGCGGCCGCGGTGGCGGAGCTGTAGGTGTCGTCGACCGTGAACCCGGTGTAGCCGAGGGCCCGCAGATTCCGCTCGAACTGCTTCACATCGGGGCCCTCGGTGCCGGCGGATAGGGTCCGGTAGAGCGGGAGCGACCCGTACAGCAGCGGCACGGGCTCGTTGTCGACCCGGTAGGCGGCCCGCCCCCGTGTGATCACGGCGCCCGGCCCCGGCAACCAGGTCAGCACACCGCCACCGCCCCCGCTGGTCGCGGTACTCGTGGTGCCGTAGCCGAGCGTGCCGCCCACCGTCTGGGTCTCGACCAGCGTCGTCCGTTCGATCGGCGCCGTCGCGGGCGGAAGTGAGCTGTGCGCGAGGGGCGCTTCGCCGCCCCCGCCCAGACCCGCGGTGGCGAGGCCGGCGCCGCCTATCGCGATCACCCCGGCCACGCTCAAGAGCGCGGCCCGCTTCCCGTTCAACTGCCGTTCCCCTTCTCAGGGGGACCGAGCTTGGGGCGGAGATGACGGCAGGCCTTGTCGGCGTCCTTGAACTTCTGGCTCCTCGGGTCACCGCCGACGCTAACGCTGTTACTCCCGCCGCTGGAGCCGGGCTTGTTCGTCCTCTTGATCGTGACCCTGCCGTTCTCGTCGGGGTCGGGCATGTCGATGCCGTGTTGGCGCATGCACTTCGCATGCTCGCGCATCTTGGCCACCTGCTCGGCGCTCATCTTGGGAGGCTCGCCACCGTTCGGCTGCAGATGGCGGCATTTCGCCTCGGCCGCTTTGTGCTTCTCCGGGCCGTCGCCCTGCCCCTCTTTCACCTCGATCCGGATTCCGCCGCCGTCTTGTACGGGGTCGGACATGTTCACGCCGTTCTCGCGCATGCACTTGGCGAAAGCGCGCATCGCACTTGCCTCATCGGTCTTCTTGCTCGTGGGGGTGGAGGCGCTCGAGGGGCCGTCGGCGCCGCAGGCCGCCGACCCGAGAACCAACATCGGGATCAGGGCCAGCAACGCGAGTCTTCGTCCTCGCATCGGTAAGTCTCCTTGTCGGCTGCGCCGGGAGGGGTTTCCCGGCCGTCGACGAGCAGTCCAGCCCTCGACCGCTAAACCCGCCGTAACCAGATCTGGTTATGCCGGCGTTACGCCGACCCGAGCCCGTGCGTTGGACCGTCCCGGGAAGATGAGCAGTCGACAGGCGATGGCAACACCTCTCGTTATGCCCGCGTTACGCCCGTTGGCGCAGGCTGTGCGACAGGCAGCGGCAGTAACGAAGCCAAAGGGCGGGGAACGTGCGTGTATTGATCGCCGAGGACGAGCGGATGCTCGCCGACTCGATCGCCGAGGGGCTTCGGGCGGAGGCACTGGCCGTGGACGTGGTGTACGACGGCGACGCCGCGCTCGAGCATCTGGGCGTGAACGACTACGACGTGCTGATCCTCGACCGGGACCTGCCGGTCGTCCACGGTGACGACGTGTGCCGTGCGGTGGTGGACTCCGGGGCCCACGTCCGGGTGCTCATGCTCACCGCCGCCGTCACCGTGCCGGCTCGGGTCGACGGACTCCGGCTCGGCGCGGACGACTACCTGACCAAGCCGTTCGCGTTCGAGGAACTGGTGGCCCGGGTCCATGCGCTGGGGCGCCGCGCCCGCCCGGCCGACCCGCCGATGCTGGAGCGGGCCGGTGTCCGGCTCGACCCGAACCGCCGCGAGGTCTACCGGGACGGACGGTTCGTGCAGTTGGCGCGTAAGGAGTTCGGGCTGCTGGCCGAACTGATGCGCGCGGACGGGACGGTCGTGTCGGCGGAGCGACTGCTGGAGAAGGTGTGGGACGAGCACACCGACCCGTTCACCAACACCGTCCGGGTGACGCTGATGAAGCTGCGCCGCAAGCTCGGTGATCCGCCCGTCATCGAGACCGTACCGGGAGTGGGGTACCGCATTCCATGACGACGCTCACCGACCGGCTGAGGCCCACGATCCGGGTCCGGCTCACGCTGCTCTACGGCGGTCTGTTCCTGGCCGCCGGGGTCGTCCTGCTCGCCCTGACCTACTTTCTGGTCAAGAACAACCTCCGGCCGCCGGGCGAGCCCGGAGTCCACGCCACCAGGATCGAAGGCAAGGAGGCCCCTCCACCCTCTCTGCTCAAGCAGGCACCGCCAGGGGCGAGCATCACGATCGGGCAGTTCCAGGGGGCGCTGGACAAGGCCGAGGCGAACTACCAGCGGGACACGCTGAAGTCGCTGCTGACCCAGGGCGGCATCGCCCTGGGCGTGGTCGGGACGGCCGCGCTGGCACTCGGCTGGCTGCTCGCCGACCGGGCGCTCCATCCCGTACACAAGATCACCGAGACGGCCCGGCGGGTGGCGCGCAGCCACGACCTCACCGAGCGGATCGCCTACGCGGGGCCGCGCGACGACGTGAAGGAGCTGGCCGACACCTTCGACACCATGCTCGGTCGGCTGGCCAGGGCCTTCGATGGTCAACGGCGGTTCGTCGCGAACGCCTCGCACGAACTGCGCACCCCGCTGGCCATCAACCGGACCCTCGTCGACGTGGCCGTGCGGCGTCCCGACGCGACAGACGACGTCAAGCGACTGGGCGAGTCGCTGCTCGTCGTCAACGGCAGGCACGAACGGCTCATCGACGGGCTGCTCACACTCGCGGGCAGCGAGAACACCGTGGTCGACACGAGCCCGCTCGACCTCGCCGACGTGGCCGGGCACGTCCTCGGCCAGGCCGCCGCCGAGGCCACCGCCCGTGGCGTCACCGCCCACCGCGATCTCGGCCGCGCGCCGGCCATGGGCGACCCGGTCCTGATCGAACGCCTCGTACAGAACCTGGTCGAGAACGCGATCCGGCACAACCGCGAGGGCGGCGAACTCTCGGTCGCCACGCGCGGCCGCGACGGCCGGGCCGAGCTCGTCGTCACCAACACCGGACCGGTCGTGCCGCCCTACGAGATCGAGACGATCTTCGAGCCGTTCCGCCGGCTCGGGACCGACCGGGTCCACTCCGACCGGGGGTCCGGCCTCGGCCTGTCCATCGTCCGTGCCACCGCCACCGCCCACGGCGGCACGGTGACCGCGAAACCGCGCTCGGGTGGCGGTCTCATCGTGACCGTCCGCCTGCCCGCGCTCCCGGCGTAACGCCGTTGCGAAAAGCACGTGAGCCCATGATGATGCTCCGTGGTGATCGGCGTACGGACTGTCGCCGATGACCGTGACGCCGAGCGGACCGGCGTAGCCCCGAAGCAAAGCACCGGAGCAGTGCAGCAAGAGCGAGCAGTGGAGTGGCCGATGACCGATGGCCTGGAGGTGCAGCCGTTCAGCAGTCCTTGCTGGTCAGCCGCTCCCACCAGTTGCACGACGCGGCCCAGTCCGTTCCGAACTTTTCGGTCCCACGACCGGTCTCCTCCAGAGATTTCCGCTGAGCCTCGCGGCCGGCTTTGTGCGCTTCGCTCTCCATATCCGCCTGCGAAGGTGGCGGTATTCTCGCCTTCGCCGCCTCGATCGCTTCGCGATAAGCGGCGTAGTAGTAGTACTCGGGAGCGATCAGGTAATGGACGGGCTGCCCACCCGGATTCCCCTTCAGCATGAGGGCTGCGCGGACCTTGGCCTCGGCCTTGTCCAGCTCGCGATTCATACGCGCGTCGACATACTCTTGGCGACTCATCTTGTCGGGATCAAGCGTGGGATAATATGGCGTCCAGTCGGCCACACTGGAGATGATGTTGAAAGCATTCATCTCGGGAGTCTCATTGAAATCGAGCGAGACGAACCCCGAGAGGGCCAGGCTTCCACCGCCGGACCCGAAATAGTATGGCTTCCGATGGTCCGCCTTGAGCAACTTCAAGGCATTCCGGCCCACTTCGGTCTGTCTGAGAATTGCTTCGGTCTCCCCGAACTGCTGCTCGCAGTACCGGTCTTTGATCGAACCCTGGGAGCAGAGCGAAGCGGTCTCGTCGACCGGATCCTGCGGGGGCGACTGCTGTTTGAGCGTCAGGCTGTTTCCGGTGAATCCGCGTGCGAACGGCACTCTCGGTGCTTTTGCCTCGGTTCTAGGCGAAGGCGTAGCGGGAGCGGGAGAATCGGCGGCAGAGGCGCCGCTCGGCGGTGCGCCGGAGGGAACGCAGTCGCTCTTGGCGACGCGGCATATCGAGGCCTCGATTCCAGAGACCACCGTGCCGCCCACCGCGGGCGTCAAGGCGGCTACGACACCGCCCACCAAGAGGACGACGGCGAGATACGAAACCGGCCCGTCTCCCCTGTCGCGCCCCTCTCTCTTATCGCGATGGAGCCTTCGCACGCCTTCCGTTCGATACGCGTCCCGATGGTTCGCCATGCGAGCATAGTATGGAGAGGGCCGGGCCGCGTCCCAGAGTCCCTGGGCCCATAGCCGACCCAATTTCGGCCCCAATTCAGGGCCTAGCCTGCGCCGCCGTTCCAATTAACAAGATCCACATCTGTTTTCCGAAGGCCACGGCGGTCGGCCCGTCCCGCGGATATTCGGCACCCTCATATATCCCCGAGCGTGATCCGTTAAGGGAGTCCCCCGACCTGGCGTCCCGTTGACAATCGCCGTGCATGTGGCCACGGTGACTCCTGCGACCCGAGGTCGGGCGGGAGGGGCGGAGGCATTGAACGAGGCAACCGGCGACGGCGCGATCGCGACGGTGAAGGCGGCCAAGGCCCTCGTCCGCGAAGCGGATCGTCTCCTCGACGACGCACGCGCCCTGCTCGCCGGCGACCAAGACGCTCGTGCCGACGTCCACCATGCCCTGTCCGGCGTACGGGCGCATGCGTCGCACTCGGACCTCGCCTCCGTGCCGATCACCCGGATCAAGGACGTCACCGATGGGCGGCTCCGGCTGGGAGCGCTCGAACAGGCCGGGTACAAGACCGTGCTCGACGTCCTCGACACCACGCCGAACGCCCTGCAACTCGTTCCCGGCATCGGGCCGCGTACGGCGGGACAGGTGCACGCCGCCGCCGGGCAGATCGCGCTGGCGGCGGCGGAGATGGCCCCGGTACGGATCGACGTCGACCAGCGTGACGCGGGCACGACGGCTCTGCTGGTCGCGCTGCACCGGCTGCTCACCGTCGGCCCGGAGTACCCGCGTGCCCTCGACGCCGCCAAGCCGGTCGAGGAGGAACTGGCCGCGCTGCTGCCCGCCGCACGACCAGCCGGCGGGCTGCTGCGGATGCTGGTGGCGGGCCGCGAGGGCAGGCTCCGGGCACGCGAGGCCGTCGGGCGGCTCGGAGGCGTCATGGCGACGGAACGGTCGTCCGGCACCCAGTTCCTGCTGCGCCGGGCCTCGGCGGATCTGCACCGCCCGAAGGTGTCGGGCGCCGAGGCGTGGAGAGACTTCGAACGCCGCGCGCCCGAGTTCTACAGCCTGCTCGCCGAGTTCGCCGCGCTCGAACCCGAGCGCGTCTCGGCCGAGGGGTTCCTGCCCGATGACATCTCCGCGAAGGTCAAGGCCCAGGAGCTCGACGACACCCACCTCAGGGTCGCGCTGCGCGGCTACCAGTCGTTCGGCGCCCGCTTCGCCCTCGTGCAGCGCAGGGTGATCCTCGGTGACGAGATGGGCCTGGGCAAGACCATTCAGGCCATCGCCGCCATCGCGCACCTGAAGGCGCGAGGCGGTGGGCACTTCCTCGTGGCCTGCCCGGCCAGCGTCCTGATCAACTGGATCCGGGAGATCGAGAACCGCAGCACGCTCGAAGCCTTCCCTCTGTACCGCGCCGGCCGTCCCGCCGCGCTGATGGAATGGCTCGTCAACGGCGGCGTCGCGGTCACGACGATCGACACCCTGCACCGGCTGGAGGTGCCGCGCGACGTCACGCTCGACCTGCTCGTGGTCGACGAGGCGCACTACGTCAAGAATCCGGAGGCCCGCCGATCCAAGGCGGTCACGGCGTGGTGCGACCGTACGGAACGGGTGCTGTTCCTGACCGGTACCCCGATGGAGAACCGCGTCGAGGAGTTCCGCAGCCTGGTCGGCCACCTTCGCCCCGGGCTGCTCCCCGAGATCCGCGGAAGTGACGCCGCGGCGGGCGCACAGGTCTTCCGCCGCGCCGTCGCACCGGTCTACCTGCGCCGCAATCAGCAGGACGTGCTCACCGAACTGCCCGACCTCGTACAGGTGGACGAGTGGGAGGAACTGAGCCGGGCAGATCTAGCCGTCTACCGGAAAGCCGTGGCCGACGGGAACTTCATGGCCATGCGCCGCGCCGCCTATGCCGTGCCGGACCGGTCGGCGAAGCTGGAGCGGCTGCTCGAACTGGTCCAGGAGGCCGCCGACAACGATCTCAAGGTCGTGGTGTTCTCCTTCTTCCGTGACGTGCTGGCCGCGGTCCACGAGGCCATCGGCCCACACGCCCACGGGCCGATCGCGGGCGGCTTGACCGCCATCCGCCGCCAGCAGGTCGTCGACGAGTTCACCGCGGCGCAGGGTCACGCGGTGCTGCTCGGCCAGATCCAGGCCGGAGGCGTCGGCCTCAACCTGCAGGCCGCCTCGGTCGTCATCCTCTGTGAGCCGCAGGTCAAGCCGACGATGGAGAGCCAGGCCGTCGCCCGGGCGCACCGCATGGGACAGGTCCGCAAGGTGCAGGTGCATCGCCTGCTGGCGGCCGACAGCGTCGACGAACGCATGCTGAACATCCTGCACGGCAAGGCGCAGCTCTTCGACGCCTATGCCCGCCGCAGCGACCTGGCCGACGCCACCCCCGATGCGATCGACATCTCCGAGCAGGCGCTGGCCCGCCAGATCATCGACGAGGAACGGCAGCGTCTCGGCGTCGGCGACGCGCCCTCGGGCGCCTCACGGACCGCGGCGGCAGAGGGCACCGGCGCGCCGTCCTGAGCCCGAACGGGCGAGTCAAGAGGCTCAGGCTGCCGCGAGGGCCTCTGTGGGGGCGAGACGGGAGGCGCGGACCGCGGGATACAGGCCGGCGAGGGCGCCGATGATCAGAGTGGCGCCGACCCCGCCCGCGGTCGCCCAGGCGGGCACCACGATGGACCAGTCCCGAAGGGACGCGTACACCCCCGTCACCGCGATGCCCAGCACGGCCCCGCCCGCCCCGCCGAGCGCCGACAGCAGCAGAGACTCGGCGAGGAACTGGAACCGGATCTGTCCCCGGGTGGCGCCAAGAGAGCGGCGCAGCCCGATCTCGGCCCGGCGCTCCAGCACGGAGATGACCATCGTGTTGGCCACCCCGACGCCGCCGACCAGCAGCGCCACCGCGCCCAGCCCGAGCAGCAGCCCGGTGAACGCCTGGTTGGTCGCCTGCCGAGCGGCCAGCGCGTCGGACGGCTTGGACACCGTGACCTCGCCCGGCGCCTCCGGGTTCGCGGTCGCCGCCAGGACCGTCCGCACGTCATCGACGGCGGCGTCCGCCGATCGCGTGTAAATGGTCGTCGGGTACCCGTCGAAGTCCAGATAGGACTCCGCCGCCGGCCAGCCGATCAGCGCCGCCGAGTCCAGCTCCGGCGAGAGCGTCACCGCGTCGAGGATGCCGATGACGGTGAACCACTCGCCGCCGAGATATACCTGCTTGTCCTCGCCGGCGGCGCCGACGCCGAGCCGCTTGGCCGCTGTCGAGCCGAGCACCACCGCCGGGTATCGGGAGGTCGCCTCGTTGAGCCAGACGCCGTCGGCCAGCGTGGCGGCCACCGTGCCGGGCAGGTCCAGGTCCGCCGCCTTGACCGTCATGCCGCCGCTTTCCGCCTCCGGGATCTGGTCGTTGCGGTACACCTTGGCTTCGGAGACCTTGCCGGTCGCGGAGACCCGTTCGACCGGCTCGACCCGCGCGATCATCGTCGGCGACTCCTTGGGTAGTACGGCGGTTTCGCCCCCCATCGTGTTGCCGGGTGCCACGGTCAGCAGATTGGTGCCCAGCGCGGCGAGCCGACGGTCCAGCTCGGCTCGGCTGGAGGACGAGATGCCCACGACCGCGACCATCGCGGCGATGCCGATCGCGATGCCCAGCGCGGACAGGAACGCTCGCAGCGGCCGGGTGCGCAGTCCGGTGCCGCCGACCCGCATCACGTCTCCGGCGCGCAGCCGCGCCGGTGACAACGGCGTCGTCATGACACCACCTGCCCGTCGCGCATGACGACCTGCCGGGGCAGCCCGGCAGCGATCTCCCGGTCGTGGGTGATGATCAGCACCGTGGTTCCGGCGTCGTGCAGCTCCCGCAGCAGGGTCATCACTCCCGCCCCTGCCGCCGAGTCCAGGTTGCCGGTGGGCTCGTCGGCGAGCAGCAGCGCGGGCTCGCCGATGACCGCGCGGGCGATCGCCACCCGCTGCCGTTCGCCGCCGGACAGCTCGTGCGGCAAATGGTCGAGCCGGTCACCCAGGCCCACCCGCACCAGCGCGGCCTCCCCGCGCCGCCGGCGCTCCTTCACCGGTACGCCCGCGTAGAGCAGCCCGTCCGCGACGTTGTCCAATGCGGACTGTCCAGTCGCGAGGTGGAACTGCTGGAACACGAACCCGACGCGGTAAGCCCGCAGCGCCGACAGCTGCCGGTCGGAAAGCGCGGCCACGTCGTGCCCGTCGATGCGCACCGCCCCGGACGAGGGCCGATCGAGAGTGCCGATCAGGTGCAGCATGGTGGACTTGCCGGAGCCGGAGGGGCCTACGATGGCCACCAGCTCGCCGTACCCGATCAGCAGACTCGCGCCGCGCAACGCGGCGACCCCGCCGGGGTACTCCTTCGTGACCTCCTCGAGGTGGACGACCGGGCTCATGCCGGCATCCCCACCGTCGCGCCCTCGGTCACGCCCTCGCCCGACACCTCGACCCGGCCGCCCGCGAACAAGCCGGTCTTCACCGCCACGGTGCTGGTGCTGTCGCCCTTGACCAGCTCGACGCCGTACCCGCCCTCCGACAGCGCGAGCAGGGCGGCCACCGGTACGGTGAGCACGTCCTTGCGCTCGGAGGCGGTGAACGCCACGTCCAGCGCGGCTTGGTCGAGCCCGGCGAGGGTCTTGGGGTCGTTCACGGTGACGGTGACCTCGATGATCGTCGTGTCCTCCTCTTCCGAGCCTTCGGCCGGTTTGATCACGATGGCGGTCCCGGCGATCTTGCCCGGTACCGTCTTGCCGTCCGGCAGCTCGACGGTCACCGCGGCCTTGCTCTTCGCCAGCCGCCGGTCGTCGAAGGTCAGCTCGACGGTCACCACCTTGGACGATCTCGTGTAGGTGAGCACCGCGGTCCCGGGGCCGATGGGGTCGCCCTTCGCGACCTGATGACTGTCCACACGCACGGCTGTGGGCGCGTAGAACACCCGGCCCAGCTCCACTGTGCCGGTCTCCTTGAGGCCCAGATCCTCCTGCCACTGCTTGACCGCCGTGGCGGTCGACGAGGTGTACTCGTCGTCCACGGTGAACCCGTCGTATCCAAGGGCGCGGAGGTTCTGCTCGAACTGCTTGACGTCGGCGCCGTCCGTGCCCGGCGATAGCGCCCGGTACACGGGCAGCCCGCCGTAGAGCAGCACCACCGGCGCGTTGTCCACCCGGTAGAGTGCCTTTCCGCGCGACACGGTGGCGCCGGTCGCCGGGAGCCCGGTCAGGGTGCCGGCGAGCCGTCCGGGCACCTTGGTGGTGTTGCCGTACCCCAGCTCGCCGCTCGCGCTCTTGGTGTCCACCAGCGTCTGCCGGGTGACCTGCGCCGTGGCCGGGGGAAGGCCGGTGGTGCCCTTGCCGGCCGAGTCGCCTCCCCCGAACCCGATGCCGTTCGCGGCCACGGCGGCTGCGCCGGCGGCGGCCACGGCCGCCGACACCACCATTACCCGGCCGGCGAGTCGGCGCCGCTCGCCGACCCCGCTCATCAGCCGTTCCCCCGTTGCGTCCCCGTTGGGGCGGTCGGCCGGAACTGACGGCACTTGTCCTCGGCGGCCTTCAGCTTGGGGTCGTCTTCACCGCTCAACCCGAGCTTTTTCGGGTCGATCCGGGAGCTGCCGTCGTCCTGCGGATCGGGGAAGTTCGGTATCCCGTTCGCGCGCATGCACTGGGCGTGCTTGCGCAGCTGCTCGATCCGCTGCGGATCCGGCCCCCCTTGCCCGCGGCCGAACGGCCGGTACTCCCGGCACTTCTCCTCCCCCGCGTTGATGATCGAGTCGGCTATATCGTCGGGTACGTTGAATCTGATCTGCCCGCTATCGTCGACCTCCGGGTCCGGGAAGTTCGGAACGCCGTTCTCGCGCATGCACTGCGCGTACTTCAGGCCCGCTTCCTTCCCGCCGGACCCGGCGCCGGCGGAAGCCTTGGGCGTGCCGCCGGCGCCGGCGACCCCATTGTTCTCATCGTTGCCCCCGCAGCCGGCGAGGCTCAGCGCGAGCAGCAGGCCCAACGCGAGTCCTGCTTTGATACGCATGGTCGTCCCTTCGTGGGTGGACGGCCGGGCGCGCGCCCGGCGGCCCCACCAGGAGAGCAAGCACGGCATTTCCCGGCTGTCAGCGAGACATTGACGCCCAAGTGACGTCACGGTCGGTCACCATGGAGGCATGCGGATCCTGGTGGTAGAGGACGAGCCGCTGATCGCCGACACGGTCGCCGACTGGCTGCGCGGCGACATGCACGCGGTCGACGTGGTGTACGACGGAGGCGCGGCCCTGGAGCGGATCGGCGTGCATGACTACGACGTGGTGGTGCTCGACCGTGACCTGCCGGTGATCCATGGGGACCGCGTGTGCCGGGAGATCGTCAACAGCGGCGGCGCTGCGCGGGTGCTCATGCTCACCGCCGCCGCCGAGATCGACGACCGGGTCACCGGGCTCGTCCTCGGCGCCGACGACTACCTGCCGAAGCCGTTCGCGTTGCAGGAACTGGGCGCGCGGGTGCAGGCGCTGGGACGGCGCTCCCGGCCGGCCGTGCCACCGGTGCTGAAGCGCGCCGGCATCCGGCTCGACCCGCACCGCCGCGAGGTGTACCGGGACGGCCGCTACGTGCCGCTGTCCCCCAAGGAGTTCGCGGTGCTCACCGAGCTGCTGCGCGCCGACGGCGCCGCGGTCTCCGCCGAGCAGCTGCTGGAGAAGGCATGGGACGAGCACGCCGACCCGTTCACGCACACGGTACGGATGACGATCCTGAAGCTGCGCCGCAAGCTGGGGGATCCACCCGTGGTACTGACCGAGCCGGGAGTGGGGTACCGGATCCCGTGAAGAGGCTCACCATTCGCGCCCGGCTGACGCTGGTGTACAGCGGGCTGCTGATGCTCACTGGCGTGCTGCTGCTCGGCGTGACATACGTGCTCGTCTCCCGCCGGTTCTACCGCGACAAGCCGGCGGCGGTCGCGGGCAGTGAGCCGCAGCCGTTGCAGCGCCCGGTGCAGGCCGTCGTGCGCGACCTCCACGACGACACGCTGAGGACGCTGCTCACCCAGGGCGGCATCGCCCTGGCCGTGATCAGCGCCGTGGCCATCGCGCTCGGCTGGCTGATCGCCGGCCGGCTGCTCCAGCCGCTGCAGCGGGTCACCGAGACCGCCCGGCGGATCGCGAACGCGCCGGGGGCCGACCGGGGCCTGCACGAGCGGATCGCGCTGAACGGGCCGCATGACGAGATCAAGGAGCTGGCCGACACGTTCGACGTCATGCTGGAGCGGCTCGATCATTCGTTCGACGGGCAGCGCCGGTTCATCGCCAACGCCTCGCACGAGCTGCGCACCCCGCTCAGCGTCAACCGGGTGCTGCTGGACGTCGCCGTGCACCGCCGGGCCGCGTCGGTCGAGATCCGGCAGCTCGGCGAGACCCTGCTGGAGATCAACGGACGGCACGAACGCCTGATCGACGGGCTGCTACTGCTCGCCCGCTCCGAGCGGGAGCTGGTCGAACGCTCCTATGTCGACCTGGCTGATGTGGTGCAGCACGTCGCGGCACAGCTGCCGCCGGGCACGGTGACGGTCCGCACCGAGGCCGGCGAGGCGCCTACCGCCGGCAACCCGGTGCTGCTGGAGCGGCTGGTCCAGAACCTGGTGGAGAACGCGGTCCGGTACAACGTGCCGGAGGAGGGCTGGGTGAGCGTGCGAACCCGCACCGGCCCAGGCGACGAGGCGGTGCTGGAGATTTCCAACACCGGGCCGGTGGTCCCCCGGTACGAGATACCGAGGCTCTTCGAGCCCTTCCGCCGCCTCGGCGACGACCGGGTCGGCGCCGGGGCGCCCGGCGCCGGCCTCGGCCTGTCGATCGTGCAGGCGGTGGCCCGCGCGCACGGCGGCGAAGTCCGCGCCGACCCCCGCCCCGAGGGCGGGCTCACGGTCACCGTGACTCTTCCCGGTGACCCAAGCGTCCCGCACGGCGCTCTTACGATCTGAGGGGCGCACCTGGATCACTGGGAGCGGGCCCACTGCGTTCCCGCCGCCCGATAAGGCCGAGCCCCTGGAGATCCTCTAGGGGATGGGACCTCACCTGCGGTGGAGGGCCATGAAGAGCTCGATCCACTGATCGGGGGGCTGGCACCTGCTACGGAAGCCCGCTGCTCACCCAGCCGCTTGACCGTCATCGTCCGGGCTATCCTCACCCTGCACTACCAGGCCGGATGAGGATGGAGTGTGCACCATCTCCAGTATGGAGAAGGAGCACGGCCGGGCGACTGGTCTGGACGCCCGGCCGTGCTCCCCAGTCGCTGCACTGGATGGTGGCCGCGTTTGTCCGCTGGTCAAACTGGAATGAAGAGCGCCTCGAACGGCGGGGCGCCGACACCGGTGGTGATATGGCCCCGTCCCGCGGTGTCGGTAGCGAGGACCATTTCGCCTGGGCCGAAGCGGCGCCGGCTGCCGTCGGTGACCTCCACCTCAATCGTCCCGCGCAGCATCACCACCCACTGCTCGCGCGGTGCAGGGTGCGGTGCGCTGCCGAACTCATCGCTGCGCAGGAACACCACGCCACCCGCAGACGGCAGGCCGCCCACGACCATGGGCGGCACTCCGTCGGCGACGTGCTGCTCGGCGAGGGCGATTTCGCCGTCCTCGAAGGCCGATCCGCCGTCCTCGGTGCGGGCGATCCTGGTGAAGCGCATCAGTTCGCCCCGATGAACTGGTGGTCGGTACTGATCTTGCCGTCCTGGTCCAGGGCCAGAATGTCCAGGCCGCCGCCGACGGCCTTGCCGTTGCGCGAGGACACCATCGACCAGCGGACGCCGATCACGTTGGGCAGCAGGACGACCGTCTCCCCGTCGGCTTCGAAGACGTGTTCGCCCGGCGCGACGAACATCTCGTAGGCGCGGGTCACCCGGGCGTCCACGGCATCGTGGCCACGAACTTCCAGCGGCGGCGCCGCAAACGCAAGGCTCGTGGCGGCCTGGCGAATCTCCTCGGGGGGGTCGAGGAGAACTTGGATTCCGTCCTGCGCCCACAGTTCGCGGATGAGCGTGCTGCGCGCTGCCGGATCGGGCTCGTTCCACTGGGCGATATAGCGGTCGGCCAGCCTCTTCACATCAAGTTCGTTGCTCATGCGCCGTAGTGTGCGCTCCCGGCCTTCGCCTTTGCGATTCCCTGGAGGGAATCGCGCAGCGCCGGGGGTCGGGTAGGAATGGGGCCATGACGGTATCGGCCGAACACGGCCAGTTCGCTCGCGAGCTGCGGCGCTGGCGGACGCTCCGCCGCTGGAGTCAGCTCGAACTGGCCATCGCAGCCGACACGACCCAGCGCCACCTGAGCTTTCTCGAACAGGGACGCTCACGACCGGGCCGTTCCATGGTGGTACGGCTCGCCGAGTCCCTGGGCATGTCGCTGCGCGAACGCAACGAACTCCTGCTGTCGGCGGGCTATGCGCCGGTCTATCCCGAATCCAGCCTCGACGCCCCCGAACTTGGCCCGGTGCGCGAGGCGCTTGATCGCATCCTGGACGGGCACCGGCCCTACCCGGCGGTCGTCGTCAGGCCGCACGGCGAGCTGGTCGCCGCCAACCCGGCGTTCTCTCTCCTCACCGAGGACGCGGCGCCCGCCCTGCTGGAGCCGCCGATCAACGTGCTGCGCCTCGCTCTGCATCCGGAGGGAATGGCCCGACGGGTCGAGAACCTGGCCGAGTGGGGCCGCCACGTCACCGGCAGCCTGCGCACCCAGGCATGGCAGAGTCGGGATCCCGGCCTGGAGGAGTTCATTGCCGAGCTGGAGGGCTACCTTCCCGCCGTTCACGCACCGGCCGAGCATCTCGGCTTCGCCGTGCCACTGCGGTTGCGAGTGACGGAAGGCGAACTGCGCCTGATCACCACGTTGACGTCGTTCGCGACCGCCGTCGACGTCACGCTCGCGGAACTGCGCCTGGAAGCGTTCCTGCCCGCCGACGAGAGCACGGCAAGAATCCTCAGACAGCGATCACCCTGCGGTCAGCAAGATCAGGACGGCGGACACTGCGGTGACTCATCCTGATCCTGCTAGTCGCAGGGTGTGGACGGTCACGGAATGCGTGACCGTCCACACAGGGCTATTGCGAGGTGCGGCTTTCCTGATCTGAGCGGCAGCGCCCCTCCTCGCTCGACCCACGATCTGACCGCGACTCGCGTCTACGGGTTTCGTCAAGCCATCCTCACCCCTTCACCACCAGGCCAGAATGAAGATGGAATGAGCTCAGTGCGATGAGGCTTGCTCATGGACGCTCCGGTGGCCTGTCCGAGGTATGGGGACTTCCTCGGCGGCCCTGGGCGTACGAAAAAGACGCGTGAAAAGGCGGCCTGCCTCACCTGAGGCACGGCGGCCACCCGTCACGGTGAGGTTCCCCGTGACGGCGGAGTCGAGCAGAAGGATCAGACTCCGGAACGCGTCCTGGACGGCCAGGACCGTACGGCCCCGCCGCGGCCTTCTCACCTGGTTGGGCGCCCATTTGCCGGCGCACCTGGCGACCGCGAAGGGGCCGGACCCGATCACGATCGCGTACATGGAGGCGGACATGCCCGTCACGTTAGGGTCCGGCGTGAGCGGCGGGCAATCCATTTTCCGGCCGCTTCACAAGCACGGGATTCCCGCCCTCGGCCAGCCCTGAGGATGTGCTCGGCCGGCCCTGAGATTTGCGCGGCCGGGTGAGCCGACCGGTGCGGCAACCACTATCGGCTGGCCGACAGGTCCGTGCGCGATCACCGTCGGCGCCTTTCATCAGCCCAGGTCGGCGTCGGGGTGAATCATCAAGGCAGAGAATGGCTAGATGCCCGATTCGGGCTCTTTGTGGCCAAGAATGCGACTCGACGACTTGGTAAGTAAGCCTTTTATTTGA
>NZ_JABVEB010000310.1 GCF_014323665.1 Actinomadura sp. HBU206391
CGCGCCGCCGGCTCGCTGGAGGACCGGGCCTGAGCCCGATCGCTCCGGGATGGAAGACGGAGGGCGGCATGGGCGAGCGGCTGCATCCTGCCCTACGGTGATCAGGTGACAGAGGCGGAAGAGCTGGCGAGGCGCTGTGCAGCGGCGATGTACGAGCGTGATCAGGCGTCGCGGCACCTCGGCATCGAGATCAGTGACGTGGCGCCCGGCCGGGCTCGGGCCCGGATGCGCGTGACCTCCTCGATGGTCAACGGCCACGACCTCGCCCATGGCGGCTACGTGTTCCTGCTCGCTGACGACGCCTTCGCCTTCGCGTGCAACACCTATGACCAGGTGACGGTCGCTGCGTCCGCCGAGGTCGTGTTCGTGGCCCCGGCCCGGCTGGGCGACGAACTGGTCGCCGAGGCCGTCGAACGCACCCGATACGGACGCAGCGGAATCTACGACGTGACCGTACGCCGGAGCGGCGACGACGCCGTCATAGCGGAGTTCCGCGGACACAGCCGAGGCCGTGCGGAATCGCTCCTGGACCCGCCGCCCGAAAAGGACGGCTGATTCGGCGGACCCGCGGGCAGCCGCGCGATCCTGCGGTGGCCGCCATTCGCGGGGCGCACATACAGCGCGGCGGAGCGATCTACACCGAGGAACTGGCCGAATGCGGGCCGGTCGGTGCGCGGTGTATCGGGGCGATCAAGCGGCGCGGTGGGGTGGGTGGTGTTCGTTGAGAGTGCGCCCGTCCGGTGCGGTGGCGGTAGTGGTGCCGTCGGCGTTGAGCGCGATGTTCCACCCCCAGGTGTGCACGGCGATGAGGTGATGGAAGCTGCAGAGGGTGAGCAGGTTCCACAGAGCCGTCGGTCCGTTGCGGGATCTCGGCGTGATGTGGTGGACCTGGGACAGTGCGGCCGGCTGATCGCAACCGGGGAACCGGCACTGCCGGTCCCTGCGGCGCACGAGTCGCTCAAGCGCGGCGGGGACGGTCCTGCCGTCGGTCCCGGCGTCGAGGACGATGCTGGGCGTGGCCAGCGGGCCGGTGAGCCGCCGGGTGCGGACGTAGGAGGCGAGTCCACCCGGCCCCGACAGCACCTGGACGGCCCAGCGGAGCATCGCTCGGTGCAACCGGGCGAGGTCCTCCTCGCCGAGGACATCGGTCACCGTCCCGGGCGGTCGCTCGTGGGAACCGCCTGATCCGCCGGTGGCGTGGTGTGCGGCATCGCCGGTCGGGTGCTCGCCGTAACGGTCGAGGTGGCCGCTCGCGGTGCGAAGCTCCTCCGACGCGGGACCGGCCGGGTGCCGGGGTAAATGGTGGGCCAGCCATAGCTCGGTCATCTTCGCCAGTGCGTCGAGGTCGATGGCGGCGGTGACGACGGGCGTGATGACCGAATCACAGGCGAGCGCGCCCGCGAGACCATTCCCGATCGGCCCGACACCGTGCAGGCTCGCGCCGCTGCCGAGCCCGGGCAACGGCGGTTGGACCGTCCCGTGTGGCCCGTTCATCAAGCCGCTGAGCGAAGAATCCCACGGGTCGCGGCCCGGCCGGCGGAGCGGCCCGTTCAGCGCTCCGGTCACTGTTTCGTTCTCCGACCGGTTCCTCGGATCGCGCGCAGGCTCCTGTGAACCGTCCGCCATCCGGCTCCCACGCTCGGCTCCGGACCCGCTCGTGGTGTCGAGTGCGGGTGTGTTGGCCGGGTGGAGGGTGGGTGGATGTTCGGCTTCGGGCGGGTTCGCGGGGTCGGGCGTGGTTGTGGGTGTGTTCGGGGGGTGGGGAGCGGGTGGGTCTTCGGCTCCGGACCCGCTCGTGGTGTCGAGTGCGGGTGTGTTGGCCGGGTGGAGGGTGGGTGGATGTTCGGCTTCGGGCGGGTTCGCTTGGTCGAGCACGGGGGCGTTGGCCTGGTCGCTCGGGGATCCGTTCTCAGGTGCGTGCTCAGCCTTGTGGTCACCGGGCGGCTGGTCGAGCAGGAGTGCGCGGACGGTGTCGTCGTCCCCGGCGTTCCCACGGGTGCCGGTGCCGGTGCGCTGGAGGCGGTCGCGGGTCAGCTGGGCGGCGGCGTGCTCGATCCATTCTTCTCCGGCCTGCGCGGACCCCGGCAGGGACAGCAGGGTCGCCAGGTCCATGTCGACCTTCACCTGCGGTTTGGACCCGCCCCGCTCAGGCAGCAGCCCCGAGTACGTAAGCCGCCGAAAGGCCTCGACCAACGCGTCATGGCGGCGTTGCGCCTTGGTACGGGTGTCCTCCGGGCCGGCCTTGACCGCCAGCGACTCGATCACCGTCTCGGTCAGCGCCGTGGCCTCGGCGGTCAGATCCCCGTTGATCCGTCCCACCCCGCCCAGCGTCTTCGACACCGTCAGGTTCCGCTCGGCTTGCCGTCGCGCCGCCTCGTCCTCCAGCCCGGAGGGCCGCAGCTTGCGCAATGCCACGGTGGCGATCGTGACCAGGTCGTCGAGCGTGGCACCCGAGACGGCCGCCTCCACCAGGATGCCCTCGACCGCCTCCCGATCCTCGGCCGGGAACCTCTCGACCGCCTCGGCTATCCACCGCCCATATGACTCCGTCAGCGACCCATCGGCGAGGGCCTGCCGCACATGCGGACGACGACGGACCTTGAACGCCGCCGCGACCTGTCCCCGGCCCGCCGCCGGAGTGCACCGCGTGAACCACGACAGCCACGCTCCGACGGATCGCTGCCCGTCGGCCTGCGGGCCGGAACCGGTGTGAAACGCACCCACCAACTCAGCGTGCGCGGCGGTGCCCTTGGCCGTGACCCGCGCCCAGTGCTTCAACAGCTCCGCCAGCGCCGCCACCGGCAACGAGAGAACATCCTCCGCATTCAAGAAATCGAACGCCGCCTCGGCCATCGCCAACGCCTCGGCCGCACATGACGGCGAAGGCGCGGGAAATGGATCCGACACGGTGGCCTCCAACGCGAATGGGGATGGGCGGAGCGGGTCGGGAGCGGTGATGAGCTGCTCGCCATCATTAATTTATCGAACTGGAGTTCGAAAGGCAATATCCTTGGCCAATTAACGGCTCGCTTTCATGTCCTCCTATTTTTATTGATTAGCGCTATATCTTTATGATTTGCCATAATTACGGGCATGGTACTGAATGACGGTTTTGTTCAAGATCTGCGACGCGACGCCCTTCCGCTGCGGGGCCGGGTCGCGGTGGTGACCGGCGTCGGCCGCCGGGCGGGCATCGGATACGCGACCGCTCGCAGGCTGGCCGCGTACGGTGCGGACCTGATGCTGCACCATTACGCGCCGCATGACCGGGAGCAGCCCTGGGGTGCCGATCCCGGTGGGCCCGATGCCGTCGTCGCCGGGGTGGCGGAGGCGCTCACCGACGGGGCGCGGGTCGAGCATGTGAGTCTCGACCTCGCCGATCCGGACGCTCCGCGGCGGCTGCTCGACGCGGCCGTACAGTCGTTCGGGCACGTGGACGTCCTCGTCTGCAACCACGCGCGCAGTGGCGGTGACGGCCCATTGCAGGCTCAGAGCGCGGAGACGCTCGACGCGCATTGGGCGGTGAACACCCGCTCCGTGATCCTGCTGACGAAGGCCTTCGCCGCCCAGCACGACGGGCGACCCGGAGGCCGCGTGATGTTCATGACGTCGGGGCAGGAGCTCGGCCCGATGCGCGACGAGGTGGCCTACGCCGCGAGCAAGGGCGCCCTCGCCTCGATAAGCCGCACCCTCGCCGACGAACTGGCCGACCAGCGGATCACCCTGAACACCGTCAATCCGGGCCCGGTGGATACCGGTTACGCACCCCCTGAAGTCGTGCGGCGACTGGCGGAGGAGCACTTCCCGCAGCGCCGTTGGGGACACGCCGACGACCCGGCCCGGCTCATCGCCTGGCTGGCGACCGACGAAGCCGAATGGATCACCGGGCAGGTCATCAACACGGAGGGAGGTTTCCGGCGCCACGGCCCGCACTGAGTCACTCGTGGCTTCGTAACGGCGACCGGGTGCAGCAGTGGGGCACGGGGCCGGGCGCAGTGCTGGCGGCACGGTGCGCGCGGCACGGTGGTGGAGGCGCGGTGGTGGAGGCGCGGTGGTGGAGGCGCGGTGATCAGGGCGCGGTGGTCAGGGCGCGGTGGTCGCCGGCTCGTCTGCCGCCCTTATTTCGATGACATGGCGGCTCGATGAAGTAACCGCATCGTCTTGTTCCGGGGTCTTCCACAGCGGTGGTCCGTAGGTGATCCTCAAGCGGTGAGCCGATTCGAGCGCCGTGACTTCCTCCGCGCCGCCGGGGCCGGGGCCGCGGGTGTCGCGGCCGCCGGACTGCTCGCCGGCCGTGCGGGCGCCGCGCAACCCGCGTTCTTCCAGCACGGGGTCGCCTCCGGGGACCCGCTGCCGGACTCCGTGCTGCTGTGGACCCGGGTGACGCCCAGCGCGGACGCCCTGCCCGGCTCGGGCGTCGGCCCCGCCGTCGACGTCGGCTGGCAGGTGGCGGCCGACTCGGGCTTCGCCCAGGTCGTCGCCTCGGGTTCGGTGCGGACCGGGGCGGACCGGGACCACACCGTCAAGGTGGACGTGCGCGGGCTGAGCCCGGCGACCGGCTATCACTACCGGTTCCTCGTGGACGGCGTGAGCTCGCCGGTGGGGCGGACCAGTACCGCGCCCGCACCGGACGCCGACGTCGCCGGCCTGCGGTTCGGGGTCGTCTCGTGCGCGAACTGGGAGGCCGGGTACTTCAGCGCCTATCGCCATCTCGCCGCCCGCGACGATCTCTTCGGGATCGTCCATCTCGGCGACTACATCTACGAGTACGGCTCCGGTGACTTCGCCGCCGGCGGCCGGATCATCCGCCCGAACGTGCCCGCCCACGAGATCCTCACGCTCGCCGACTACCGGATGCGGCACGGGCTCTACAAGTCCGATCCGGATCTGCGGGCCCTGCACGCCCGCTTTCCGTGGATGATCGTGTGGGACGACCACGAGGTCGCCAACGACGCCTGGTCGGGTGGGGCGGAGAACCACGACCCGGTCACCGAGGGCCCGTGGGCGAGCCGGCTCGCGGCGTCGCGCCAGGCGTACTACGAGTGGATGCCCGTCCGGCTGCGGGCCGACGGCGGCATCCACCGGCGGCTGCGGTTCGGCCGGCTGGCCGAGCTCACCCTGCTCGACCTGCGCAGCCACCGCTCGCAGCAGACGAGCGGCGCCGCCGTCGACGATCCCGCCCGTACCATCACCGGCGACGCCCAGATGGACTGGCTGAAGTCGGGCCTGTCGGCGAGTGAGACCCGCTGGCGGTTGGTCGGCAACTCGGTGATGATCAGCCCGGTCGCCCTCGGCGCGCTGCCCGCGTACCTGCTCGGGCCGCTCGCGAAGCTGCTCGGCATCCCGGCCGGTGGCCTCGCGATCAACGCGGATCAATGGGACGGATACACCGCCGACCGCCGGGAAGTGCTCGGCCACCTGCGCGACCACCGGATCGAGAACACCGTCTTCCTCACCGGCGACATCCACACCTCCTGGGCGAACGACGTCCCGCTCACGGCCGCGACCTACCCGCTGTCACCGTCGGTCGCCACCGAGTTCGTCGTGCCGTCGGTGACCAGCGACAACATCGACGACATCCTCAAGGTGCCGCCACGGTCACTGTCGCCGATCGCCGAGGGAGTGCTGCGGACGACCAACCGGCACGTCCGGCAGGTGGAGCTGGACGCGCACGGTTACGGGGTCCTGGACGTGCAGCAGGCCCGGGTGCGAATGGACTGGTACGCGCTGTCGGACCGGACTCGTGCGGACAGCGGCGCGTCGCCGCTCATGTCCTTCGGCACCGCCAGCGGGTCGCAGCGGCTCGTACGCGCCTGACACGACGCCCGAGGCCCAGCCCTCGGGCGTCGTGGGC
>NZ_JABVEB010000311.1 GCF_014323665.1 Actinomadura sp. HBU206391
CGTGACCGGGAACCCCGTCGATGGGCGCGAACCAGGGAATGGCTCCGGACGGCTCCTGCTGCGATGCGATGCTCCGGGCCGCGGCGGCCACCTGCTCAGCGGTCAGCACTCCGGGGACCGAGGGCGCCGCGGCGTCAGACCGCGGCATCCGTCTTCTCCTTGCCCCCGTCGCCGGACGGTACGTCGCCGAGAGGGCCGGGAGAGCCCGGCTTGGTGAAGTACACGACGACGCTCTTGCCGATGACCGGGTTGAGCACGCGCTCGGCCACCCGCGTCGCGAGCGGCCGCTTCATGATGTCCCACACCAGCACCTGGTGGTAGGCCTTGGCGAGCGGGTTGCCGTCGTTGTTGACACCGACCGCGCACTTGATCCACCAGTACGGGGCGTGCAGCCCGTGCGCGTGGTGGTGCCCGTCCACCAGGAAACCGGTGGCCTTGAGCTTGGCCTCCAGCTCCGCGCGGGTGTAGATGCGCACGTGCCCGCCCGGAGCGGTGTGGTAGTCCTCCGACAGCGCCCAGCAGATCCGCTCGGGCAGCCAGCTCGGCACCGTGACGGCCAGCCGGCCGCCGGGCTTGAGCACGCGCAGCAGCTCGGTCATGGCCGACATGTCGTCCGGGATGTGCTCCAGGACCTCCGCGGCGATGATCTTGTCGAAGGAGTCGTCGGGGAACGGCAGCCCCAGGGCGTTGCCCTGCACGGTCTTGGCCGAGGCACCCGCGGGGACCTCGCCGGCGAGGTCCATCGCGCCGAACATCCTCGACACCTCCGCGAGCTCCTCGCGGTCCATGTCGAAGGCCACGACGTTGGCGCCGCGGCGGTACACCTCGAAGGCGTGCCGTCCGGCACCGCACCCCATGTCGAGGACGCGGTCTCCGGGGGAGAGGGGAAACCGCTGGAAATCCACGGTCAGCAGGGCGGTGCTCCTTCCGTGCCTGGGAGCCGCGTGGCGGTCCCTCCAGACGTTCGCCGGGCCACGTTCATCGTGACCCGGTCGCGATCGTGGCCCGGTAGTGCTCGACCGTGGCGGCCGCGACCGCGGGCCAGGCGAAGCGCTCCTGGACGCGCTGGTGGCCGGCCTCGCCGATCCGGGCGCGCTCCGGCGCGGAGTCGTGCAGCCGGCGCAGCACGGCCGCGAGCTCCTCGACGTCGCCGGGCTCGACCAGCACCGCCGCGTCGCCGACCACCTCGGGCAGCGCGCCCGTACGGCTGGCGACCAGGGGGGTGCCCGAGGCCATGTGCTCGACGGCCGGCAGGGAGAAGCCCTCGTACAGCGAGGGGACGACGGCGAGCTCGGCGCCGGCGAGCAGCCCGCCGAGCTCGTCGTCGCTGATTCCGCTGACGAACCGTACGCGGTCGCCGAGGGACAGCTCCCGCACCAGCCGGTCGGTCGGGCCGTCCTTGGTCGGCTTGCTCACGACCACGACGTGCACGTCGCGTTCGGTGGCCAGTTTGGCCACCGCCCTGAGCAGCGTGGCGACGCCTTTCATCGGGGAGTCGGCACTCGCCACGGCGACGATGCGGGCCGGCACCCGTGGCGTGTCGCGCGGGTGGAAGACCCGGGTGTCCACGCCCAGCGGCAGGATGTGGATGTCTTCGGGGGCGACCTTGAAGTCCTTGACGATGTCGGTCTTCGAGGACTCCGAGACGGTGAGGATCCGCCCGACCCGCCGCGAGACCCGTGCCTGCATGCGGACGAAGCCGTACCACCGGCGCTTCCCGAAGTTCTGCTTGAGGCCCTTGGCGGCCTCGATCTCGATCCGCCGGTCCACGCTGATCGGATGGTGGATGCTCGTCACCAACGGCAGCCCCAGGCCCGGGATGCGAAGGTTGCCGAATCCGAGCACCTGGTTGTCGTGCACGACGTCGAAGTCGGCGCGGCGCCGCTTCAGCTCGCGCAGCACGCGCAGGCTGAAGGTGAGCGGTTCGGGAAAGCCGCCCGTCCACATGGTGGCGACCTCGAGCCCGTCGATCCAGTCGCGGTACTCCTTGGGGCGCGGCGTCCGGAACGGGTGGTCGTCGTTGTAGAGATCGAGGCTGGGGAGCCGCGTCAAGGCGATGCGGTCATCGTCGAGCTCGGGGTAGGGCTGGCCGGACAGCACCTCGACATGGTGGCCCAGCGCGGCCAGTTCCCTGCTGAGGTGCCTCAGATAGACGCCCTGGCCGCCGCAGTGCGGCTTGCTCCGGTACGAAAGCAGGGCCACTCGCAATGACCCGTCATCGACCCTGCTCACGTACCACCCCTCCCCGTCACGGGGTGCCGTCGGTCCGAAACCGCACCGGCATCTCTTTGATCCCGTTGATGAAGTTAGACCTTAGCCTCCGTACGTTACCGGAGAGTTCGATATTGGGCGCCGAGTCCAAAAGTGTTTCGAAGAGCACACGAAGCTCAAGTCGGGCGAGATGGGCGCCGAGGCAGAAATGCGGGCCTCCTCCGCCGAACCCGATGTGCGGATTGGGGTCGCGGCCCACGTCGAAGGCCTCGGCGGTATCGAAGATCTTCTCGTCGCGGTTGGCGGAGCCGTAGAAGACGACCACCTTGTCGCCTTCCTTGATCTGCTGCCCGCGCAGTTCGATGTCGCGCATGGCGGTCCGCCGGAACAGGTTGACCGGCGTGACCCACCGCACGATCTCCTCCACCGCGGTGGCGGTCGTGGCGGTGCCCTCCCGAAGCCGCCGCCACTCGCCCGGGTGCTCCAGCAGCGCCAGCATCCCGCCCGACGCCGCGTTGCGGGTCGTCTCGTTGCCGGCCACCGACAGGAGCAGCACGAACAGGTCGAACTCGTCGGTGCTCAGCTCATGGCCCTTATCGTCGGGCTGGAGCAGCTTGGTGACGATGTCGTCGCGGGGATTTTCGCGGCGCGCCGCGGCGAGCTCGTTGGCGTAGGCGTAGAGCTGCGCGGCGGCCTCTTGTCCGTCCTCCCTGGTCTGCTGGAACTCAGGGTCGTCACCGCCGATCAGTCTGTTCGACCACTCGAAGATCTTGCCGCGGTCCTCGACCGGGGCGCCGAGCAGCTCGCAGATCACATAGAGCGGGAGTGTGGCGGCGACGTCGCGGACGAAGTCGGCCTGGTCGGTGATCAGAACCTCGTCGACGAGCTCCCGGCAGATGTCGCGGATGTGCTGCTCCAGTGCCCCGATCGCGCGGGGCGTGAAGCCGCGGTTGACGATGCCGCGCTTGCGCGAGTGCTCGGGCGGGTCCTGGTTGAGCATCATCATCTGCTGGAGGGACAGGTCGTCCCCGGGAATCTCGTCGAACAAGGCCAGGCGTTCGCGGGAGGAGAAGATCTCCGGATGGCGGGAGACGCGTACGACGTCCTCGTGCCGGGTGATCGCCCAGAACCCCGGCCAGCCCCGCTCCCGGTCGCCGTGGTGCCAGAAGACCGGCGCGTTCTCCCGCAGCCAGCCGAACTGATCATGCGGCATTCCGCCGCGTTCGTACACGTCCGGGTCGACAAGGTCGATGTCGGGAGCCATCTCGCGCCTCCTCATTCCGTCGGGTCATGGGCGCTCTCTCGTGCTGCGGCGGGTCAGGCCAGGTCGAGCGTCTGCGTCGTGGCGAAGCCGGGGCCGGCCGGCGCGATGCGCGGCCCGAGCGAGTCCGCGAGTCCGGCGGCCGTCCACGTGCCCTTGGCACGCGCGGTGTGCGCGACCGTCGGCGCGGCCATCACCGCGACGATCCCCCCGTGGACGATGAGGACCTGGCCGGTGACGTGCTCGGCCGCCGGCGAGGCCAGGTAGACGACCAGCGGCGCGACATGGTCCGGCGACAGCGGATCGGCGCCGTCGGCGGGGGCCGGCCCGAACACCTCCGCGGTCATGTTGGTGCGGGCGCGCGGGCAGATCGCGTTCGCCCGTACGCCATAGCGTCCGCACGACTGCGCGGTGGAGAGCGTCAGGGCGGCGATGCCGCCCTTGGCGGCGGCGTAGTTCGGCTGGCCCGCGGCGCCGAGCAGGAACGCCTCGGAGGAGGTGTTGACGACCCTGGCGTAGACCGGGCCGCCCGCGTCCTTGGACTTCTGCCGCCAGTAGGCGGCGGCATGCCGTGAGGTGACGAAGTGACCGCGCAGATGGACGCGGATGACGTCGTCCCACTCCCGCTCTGACATGTTGAAGATCATCCGGTCGCGGGTGAAGCCCGCGTTGTTCACCAGGATGTCGAGGGAGCCGTAGGCGCTCAGCGCCGTCTTGACGAGACCCTCGGCGGTGGCCCACTCGGCGACGTCGCCCTCGTGCACGGTGGCCTCGCCGCCGCGTGCCCGGATCTCCTCGGCGACGGCGTGGACGGCGTCGCCCGGCAGGTCGTTCAGCGTCAGACGCGCACCCGCGTCGGCGAGGGCGAGGGCCTCCGAGCGGCCGAGCCCGCCGCCCGCCCCGGTGACGACCGCGACCCGGCCCTGGAGATCTGTGTCCTGGAGATCTGTGCCCCGGGAATCTGGCGACTGGTCCGGCTGATGGCTCACGAACAGACCACTCCTCCGCGTCGGACGCGTGGGACCGCTGAGACGGGTGCAACCTGTGGGACTGAAGTACATAACTGAGCGCTTGCTTGGGCGTCAGTTAGAACACGTTCTAACATGAGACCCGTGCCGCATCAAGGCGGCCGACCCGCATGTGACGCGGCCCACCCGGCCGCCCCGCCCGTCCGGCGGCCTCGCCCGTCCGGCAGTCAGCGGAGCACGAAGCGGATGGGGTCGTCGCCGTCGTAGCGCCGGGCGACGCCACGCCGCTCGAGGGTCCGCAGGTGCGCGGCGGCCTCGCCGGCTGCCATCTGACGGGATATCGAGGACATCGCCTCCCACGGCGATCGCCATTTCATCGCCGCCGCGAGCTCCCAGAGGGTCGAGGGCCGGTCGCCGAGCAGACCCGTGACCTCGACCAGGCGCTCCTCGTGATGGGCGCCGATCTCACGGGCCCGCCCGGACAGGTCGTTGAAGCGGTACTGGTGCGCGGGCAGCACCTCGCCGGCCTCGATGTCCTCGATCCGCTCCAGCGAGTCGAGGAAGTCGCCCAGCGGGTCGACGTCCGGCAGGTCGTACGGGTACAGCCCGATGTGCGGTGTGATCCTGGGCAGCACATGGTCTCCGGTGAAGATCCGGTCACCGTCCTCCAGATGCAGGCAGATGTGCCCCGGCGAGTGACCCGGTGTCCAGACCACGCGGAGCTTGCGGCCGGGCAGATCCACCAGGTCGCCGTCGGCGAGCTCGCGGTCCGGGACGGCCGGCGGGTCGGGTTGCTCGCCGGCGTGCGTCACCTGGTCGCCGTCGCCCGCCCCGGCCCTGCGGGCGGAGGCCAGACGTACCGCGTGACCCGTGCCGTCGCGGACCATGTCGTGGAACAGGCGGATGATGTCGGCGTCCGCGTGGTGCATCGCGATCCACGCGCCGGAGGCCTCGCGGACCCGGCCGGCGAGGCCGGCGTGGTCGGGGTGGTAGTGCGTGACCACCACGCCGCTGACCTCGGTGACGTCGAGTCCGAGGGTGGAGAGCCCGCCCCGCAGTGCTGCCCAGGCGTCCGGGTGCTCCCAGCCCGCGTCGACCAGCACAGGGCCTTTCGCGCTCTCGAGCGCGTACACCAGGGTGTAGCCGAGTGGGCTGCCCGGAATGGGGACGGGAACGCTCCAGACCCCGTCGCCGAGGTTCTCCGGAATGGGGGACGGTCGCACGCGAGCTCGCTTCCGATCGATGAAGGCAATGGTGGTGGGCGGTGGCCGGCTGCGCCGGGGCGGCGGCCGGGTGGTCAGATGCGCTGGAGAACGGTAGCCGTGGACAGGGCACCGCCGGCGCACATCGTGATCAGGGCCGTCTCGGCGTCACGGCGCTCCAGCTCGTGCAGGGC
>NZ_JABVEB010000312.1 GCF_014323665.1 Actinomadura sp. HBU206391
GCCCGCAGCACCTGACGCCGTCCGTACCAGCCCGGCGGGTAGCGGTCGAGGGCGGCGGGCCCGCCGCACGGCCGGGCGTGTGCCAGCACCGCGCCGATCTCGCGATAGGGGCTGGACGGGATCGGCGGCTCGTATCCGAAGAGGATCAGTTCCTCCCCGGGTTCGGAGTCGCGCAGGCAGCAGCGCAGCGGGTCACCGCCTTCGGAGACGATGCGCTCTACGGGGCCGGCCGAGGAGCCGGCGCTTCGCACGCGCGCGAGCTCCTCGGCGGGGATCACGTGAATGAGAAAGGGGGCGTTCGTCGTCTTTTTGGTCATATCCGCACATTGCCCGCCCGACTCGCGGAGTGCTGGCGGCTATCGGACCTCGCGCCGTAAACCCGACTTCACCGACGCGGCGCGCGCCGAACGGGATCGCCGGTGGTGACGGACCGGTGGTGACGGACCGGTGGTGACCGATCGGCGCCGGTCAGCCGCCCTGCACGGCGGCCAGATAGCCGGCGAGGAAGCCCTCGGCGACCTGCCCGACCAGCGCGTCGTCCGGCAGGAACCGGCCGTGGTGCAGGCCGGGTGACTCCGGGGAGGCGTCCGTGGCCGTGCCGACGAACAGCATGAGGCCGTCGGCGACCTCGCGGTAGTGCGCGAAGTCGTCGGCTCCGTAGGAGCGGAAGCCCGTGTCGGTGGTCACCCCGAAGCCGGTCAGCCATCGAGCCGCACGGCCCGCGAGCGCCGGGGCGTTGTGCAGGACGGGCTGCAGCCGGTCGACGCGCACGCGCCCTTCGCAGCCGTGTGCCGCGGCGGTGTGGGAGACGATGTCGCGGATCAGATCGGCGGCCACCGCCCGGTCCTGCTCGCGCATCACCCGGATGCTGCCGCGCGCCGTGGCGGTCCTGGGGATGACGTTCGGGGCGCTGCCCGCCGTGACCTGACCCACGGAACAGACGGCGCCGAGCACCGGGTCGAACCGCCGGCTGGCCACCTGCTGCAGGCTCACCACCGCCTGGCACAGGGCGAGTACGGGATCGCGGGTCACGTGCGGGTAGCCGGCGTGCCCGCCGTGGCCGTCGATCGTGATCTCGAACTCGTCCGCCGCCGCGTTGACCGGTCCGGCCGTGGCCGAAACGACCCCGCTCGCCAGTCTGGGCTGGACGTGCACGCCGATGACGGCCAGCGCGTCGTCCAGCACGCCGGCCGCCACGACGTCCTCGGCGCCCGACGGCGCGGTCTCCTCGCGCGGCTGCAGTAGTGCGAGGATCGGGACCGTGACGCCGATCCGGGCGGCGGCTCTGCAGATCGCGACCAGCGCGGCCAGGTGCACGTCGTGTCCGCAGGCATGCATCACCCCCGACCGCGCGGCCCAGGCCACCCCGGTCTGTTCGAGGATGGGCAGCGCGTCGAGTTCGGCGCGCAGCACCACCGGGGGGCCTTCCCCGCCGATCCTCACGAGCCGGCCGGTTCCGGCTACGGCCACCCCGTCGCCGGCGTCCAGAGCGTGCACCACCGCGCGGGCGGTGTCGTGCTCGTCACCCGATACGCGGGGGTCGGCATGGAGCCGGTGGCGCAGCGCGACCGCGGCCGGGAGCTCATCGGCGATCGCGGCACGGAACTTGTCGATCCACGCGCCGTTCGCATGCCTCGGCACGGAGCCCTCTTGTTCCGCGTCGCTGAGCCACGACCCCATGCACACCTCTCGCAGATCCATGCCGGGGCAGGCGGCCGCACGGCGTCAGGACATCAAAATAACTCATTTCCGGCCCACCTGATTATGGCTGGACCTGGGCCGACCTGGCCTTTCGACAAAGACTTCACACCACGGCGCGACATATCAGGGCGTCAGTCACGGCGCCGGCTGCCGAGCGATCGCCGCCAGGACAGACCGGTGCCCGGCACCCGCAACGTCATCTGCCGTCGGCCGTCGGCCGTCTTGGTATAACGCGCGCCCTTGCCGCCGACGCTGTGCCCGACCCCCGTCTTGGAGAAGTTGATGCGGAACGGACCGAACTTCAGCGACTTGCGGAATCCGAAACCCATGGCGGCCTCCTGATCGACTTGTGGATCACGAGTTCCCTGGCCGCAGGGGCATCAATCCGGAAGTGTGTAACAAGCAAGACCTAAAGGGTATTACGGGCAGGCCGATAGGCGTGCAGATGTCAGACGGCGCGAGCGCCGTCGAGGAGTTCCGCGATGCCGGCCTGGACGCCCGCCGTCAGCACGTCGAGATCCGGCATCGAGTCGAAGTCCCCGGTGACGCCGAAGTAGAGCCGCCCGGCGTAGGAGAAGATCCCCGTCGAGACCGCGACACCGGCGGCGATGGGGACGTACGGGTAGAGCCGGACCACCTTCCGGCCCATCACGTACAACGGGAAGGGCGGCCCCGGCACGTTGGTCGTGACCGTCTGGAACAGCGGCCGTACGGCCGCGAGCACGGCGCGCGAGGCCAGTGACAGCAGCGTGGGGGCGTAACCGGCCAGCCGGACCAGCGCGTCGGCGCCCATCGCCTGGTGCGTGCGCTTGAGACCGTCCATCTGCTCGCGGATCAGCCGCAACCGCTCCAGCGGATCGGGCTCACCGCACGGCAGGGTGACGATCACCCCGGACACCCGGTTGCTCAGCATCGCGTGTTCGTCGTCGCCGCGTACTGACACCGGCACCAGTGAGCGCACCCGGGTCTGCTCGCTCAGTTCTCCGCGCGTCTCGAGCACATCTCGCAATCCCCGGGCGACGGCGGCCAGCAGCACGTCGTTGACCGTGCCGCCGAACGCCCTGCGGATCGCCTTGACGTCGTCGAGTTCGGCCTCCATCCACGACCAGCGTCGATGCGGGCCGATCGGGCCGCTCAGCGACCGCGCGGCGGGGTCGGCGACCGGCCGCAGGCTGCGTGGCAGGCCGCCGACGAACTCCCAGACTCCCCGGATGTCGCAGACCCGGCGGCCGAGCGCCGCAGCGCCGGTCCATCGCCGCACCGGTTCGGTCACCGTGTCGCGCAGGCCGCCGACCACCAGCGAGAGCGTCGACGGCGCCGCCTCCGCGGTCCACGGCTCTGGTGACCCAGGGCGATCCGCGTCCGGGGCGAGATCGAACAGCAGGGTCATCAGATCACCGGCGCCCACCCCGTCGACCACGCAGTGGTGCACCTTGGCGATCAGCGCCCAGCCGCCGCTCTCCAGGCCCTCGACCAGCCACAGCTCCCAGAGCGGCTTGCTCAGGTCGAGGCTCTGCGCCAGCACCCGCCCGGCGAGGTTGCGCAACTCCTCCGCACCGCCGGGCGCCGGCACGGCGGTGTGCCTGACGTGGTAGAGGATCTGGAAATGCGGGTCGTCCACCCACACCGGTCGGCCGAGGTTCAGAGGCACGGTGCGGACCCGCTGCCGGTAGCGGGGCACGTCCGCCAGCTTGCCGAGGATCATCCGGATGAGGTCGCCGTAGGCCGGGGCGGGCCCCTCGAACACCGTGACCGAGCCGATGTGCAGCGGGGTGTTCTCACGTTCGGCGAAGAGGAACCCGGCGTCGAGCGCGTTCATACGTTCCATGTCGCACCCCCGCGATCCGGGTCACCCCTCGACGGCACCCCTCCATCGCACCCCGTCGCGGAGGGCGCGGGCAAGGGACCGATGTCCCGGCGCCGGGGACGTACGACCCTACGGATCTCCCATCGCGTCGAGGTGTCCTGGAAGGAATCTGCGGCGTTCGCCGGCCGGGGTACGCCGGTCCGCGGCCCGAGTGCCGGAGGAGGGGGCCATGAGCTGGCATTCGCACGTGGTCGTCGGCTACGACGGGTCGAGGGACGGTGATCGCGTCGTCCGCTGGGCCGTGACGGAGGCGAAACTGCGCCGCATCGGCGTCACCATCTGTCACGCGTGGCACTGGGAGTACCCCATGACGCAGATCGATCCGGAATGGCTGGGGATCGTCAAGCGCATGGCGGGGCACGTGCTGGATCACGGCGTCTTCATCGCGCGGACCATCGCGCCGACCGTGCAGGTCAGAAAGGTCCTGTTGCCCGGCCCGGCGTCCTCTGTCCTGCTGCACGAGGCCGAGGACGCCGAGGCCATCGTGGTCGGCTCGGGCGGCGAGGGGGATGTGCCCGCGGGGTCCACCGCCATGCGCCTGGCAGCGATGGCGAGCTGCCCGGTCGTCGTGATCCGCAGTGCCGGGCCCGCGGACGGGCGGATCGTCGTGGGGGTGGACGAATCCGCGGGGAGCGACGCGGCTCTGGCCTTCGCGTTCGAGGAGGCGGCCCTCAAGGGCTGGCAGGTGCACGCGGTGCACGGCTGCGGCGATCCGCCCCTCGACACCGACCCCGAGATCATCAGGCGGCGGGCCGGCGTCCTGCTCGAGCGTGCCGTCGCTCCGTGGCGGGACAAGTACCCGCAGGTCGCCGCATGGACGCGCCTGGTGATGGAGCCCGCCCACGAGGCGCTCGTCAAGGCCGCCACCGGCACCGAGATGCTGGTGGTCGGCGACCAGGGAGCGGGCGTCCACCCGCCGCTGACGCTGGGTCCGGTGAGCCGGGCGATGCTGCACCGCGCACCGTGCACGGTGACCGTCGCGCACCACTGGCGTTCCTCCGGAGACGTCGACGAATCCGCACGCGCGAGACCGGGCGCGCGGGCCGACAGGCCCCGGCCGACCCCGCTCGAACCCGTGAGATCGAGTCCGGACATCGGGGAGGGCGACGCGGACATGCGGCGGTGGCCGCCGTGACCGCGCGGGCGGCGGAGGTGGCCGATGCCGATCAAGGTCGCCCTCGCCGGTGACACGATGCTCGGCCGGAAGGTGGCCGAGCGCCTCGCCACCGTGGCACCGCGCGAGTTGTTCTCCGACGGCCTGCGGCAGATCCTCGCCACGGCCGATCTCATCGTGATCAATCTGGAGTGCTGTGTTTCGGACCGCGGGCGCCCCTGGGACGCCCCGGGCAAGATGTTCCATTTCCGCGCGCCACCCCGGGCGGTCGAGGCGCTCGCCTCGCTGGGCGTGCACTGCGTCACCCTCGCCAACAATCACGCCCTCGACTTCGGCTATGACGCGCTGGCCGACACGCGCACCCATCTCACCGGCGCGGGCATCCGCGTCGTGGGCGCGGGCGCCGACCAGGCCCAGGCGCGCTCCGCCGCCGTCCTGCGGGCCAGGGGCGCGCGGCTGGCCGTCCTGGGAGTGACCGATCATCCCGAGGACTTCGCGGCGACGGCGGATCGGCCCGGTGTCGCCTACGCCGATCTGCGCCGCGGGGTCCCCGGCTGGCTTCCCGAGGAGGTACGGCGGCTGCGGCGCGACGTCGGAACGGTGATCGTCACTCCGCACTGGGGTCCCAACATGACCACCGAGCCGCCGCCGTACGTCCGGGAGGCGGCCGCCGCCCTGCTGGAGGCGGGCGCCGCCCTGGTGGTCGGGCACTCCGCGCACGTCTTCCACGGCGTGGACTGGCCCGTGGTCTTCGACGCGGGCGACTTCATCGACGACTACGCGGTCGATCCGCTGAAGCGCAACGATCTCGGACTGCTGTTCATGGTGACGCTGGACGAGCGGGGGCCCCGGCTGATCGAGGGCGTGCCGCTGGCCCTGGACTACTGCCGTACGCGCTTGGCGGAGGGCGCCGAACGGGAGTGGATCCGGCGGCGCTTCACCGAATCCTGCGCGGCCTTCGGTTCCGAGGTCCGGGCGGAGCACGGCCGGCTGGTCCTCGCCGGCCGCGATCCGCTTGATTCGTGAACAACCACGAAAGGCCCAGAAGTCCTGAGATGTAAGGACCAGTGC
>NZ_JABVEB010000313.1 GCF_014323665.1 Actinomadura sp. HBU206391
GGGTTGGGCACCTCGTAGGGGGCGATGACGCCCTTTCCGGCGGGGAGTGCGAGCAGGGTGAGCCGCCCGTCCCGCCATTCCGGCCGTACGTGATCGCGTGTGTCGACCAGGACGTCGGCGTCCGGCTCCTCGCCCATGAGCACGACGATCCGCTCGATCGCCGAGCGGTCGAGGATCTCGCCCACGGTGAGCGTACCGGTCAGCAGAGAGGAACCGGGGAACAGGACCGCGCGTCCGGTTCGCCCGTGCTCGGCCGCGGCCAGCGCGGCGCCGTCGGCATGTTCGGCCGGACCGCGGCGGTGTTCGCCCATCGCGGCCCCCACACCTTCGGGCAGCCGGTCGAGCAGATCGGCCCCGGCCGGGCCGGGTGCCGCCGCACCACTCGCCGGGAACGCATCGTCCGGCAGTGACAGTGAGACGGTGACGTTCGGGTGGCCGCTGATCAGATGGGTGTATCCGACGACGCCCTCGGGCAGGCCCAGCCGTCCGGGGAGGTCGATCAGGAGATGATCGGCCTCCCCGAGCGTGCGGGAGCCGCCGTCGATACCGAGTGCGGCAGTTGGTCTCATCGTCCCGGCAGCACCCAGATGGGGTTGGTGTAGAACCACAGGTCCTTCCACGGGTCGGCGTCGCCGACGACGTCGATCAGCGGACCGTTGGGGTCGACCGCGGCGCCGCGCGGGCCCGGGCCGACGCGGTTGCCGTCGGTGCCGCGCAGCCGCACGTAGACCGGCTTGTCGATCTCGCCGAGGCTGTACGTCAGCTTCACCGTGCCGGTGTTCTTGCCGACCTCGAACGACTTGACCACCTTGGTCTTCGGAGCGACGAAGGCGTCCTTGTCCGAGGCCTTACCGGTGACGTCGCCCTGGATGACGTCCACCCGGGCGAGCGACGGGGCGAACTGCGCCCAGTTGGGCCCGCCGGGCAGCTCGATCTCGATGACGAGCTGGACCTTGGCGCCGCGCCGCACGTGCAGCGTGTCGCCGAGCGTGACGCCACGGGTGCTGCCATTGGACTCACGCACCCGTACGTCCAGGGACTTGACCAGGTTGCCGTGGTCGACCCAGACCCGGCCGGCCCGGATCGCGTCCATGACGGCCGCGTACGAGAAGGACTCGGCGCCGACATGCGTGCGGCTGTAGTAGCCCGGCCAGAAGTCACCGGCGGTGAGGGCGAGGTCCCCGGAGTACACCGGGTCGTCGTAGCGACCGTTGACCGGGAAGTTGGAGTTCGGGCCGCGGGCGGCGGTGTCGGCGTAGACCGCGTGCGAGTCGGAGTTGGCCGTGATCCACCATGCCTTGCCCTCGGCCAGGAGGCTGTCCCACAGACCGCCGACGGTGGCCGTCATCCAGTCGAAGCCGCCGAAGGTCCGGTAGCTCTCGGGCGGGTACGCCGCCCAGGACTCGGGGCCGGCGCTGTTCTCGTAGAAGCCGCGCGCGGAGCCCGGCCCGTGCGGCTTCGGGATGCCGGCCGCCTGGTGGCCGGGCGCGCCCTCGAAGCCGACGGCGATGCGGGGCTGCGCGTCGCGCCAGCCGCGGATCTCGTGCGGCGTGTCGAGACCCTTGCGTGCGGGGTGGTTGGCGAGGAACAGCGCGTCCTGCACCCGGCGCTTGTCGATCGCCTTGGCGAGGAAGTTCACGCCCGCGATGGCGAGCGCCTCGTTGGCGGCCGTGGGGGCCGTGGCGCCCTTGACGCTGCCGTCGAAGGAGTTCTCGAACTCCTTGAGCACCGCCACCTCGTTCTTGCCCGGGTGGACGAACACCGTGCCGTGCTCGGCGGCCGGGATGTTCCACTCCAGGCCCTGGAAGACCAGGGTGTCCTCGATGGCCTTGCGGGCGGCGACGATGTCGGGGTTGACCTTGTCAACACCGATCTTGGCGTGCTCGTTGCTGCCGTGGTCGGTGATGACCATCCAGTCCAGGCCATAGGCGTTCGCGTGCCGGACGTGGTCGATCACGCGGTAGTAGCCGTCGGAGCTGTACTGGGTGTGAATGTGGTGGTCACCGGCGAGCCAGAGGTAGTCGCCCCGGCCGCCTCGCGGTGACCGCGAGGTCGCCCTCTGCGCCGCGGCCGCGACCGCGGGGGCGCCGAGAACACCGGCCGCGGCGGCACCGGCGCCCAGCACGCCGGCTCCGCGCAGCAGGTTGCGCCGGGAGACGTCCGCCGGAGGCAGTGCCTCGTCGGGAATCGAGCTGTCGAGCACCGGCGGCAGGTCCGCGGGCTCGTGAGTGTGGTGGTGGTGATCGTGGCCGTGGCCCATGTCTTGCTCTCTCCAAACGGCCGGGATCTTTTCCGGCCCCGGGGAGCAGACTGGAGCGGGCACATGAACGAGTTGTGACGTCAGGCGGACAAATTAGATTTATCGGGATGAACTGCCCAGAGGTATTGCGATCGATAACCGTTTTCATCAATCAATGGTGATGAAGCAGAAAAAGGCGCGAGGCGACCATTGGTGAGCATCGCAATCACTCGGCCGCGGTATGACCTCGGATGGATACGCCGGTGGTTCGGATCTCCTCAGCGACCGCCGCGGCGCTTGAACATCGCGACCAGGCCCTTGATGGCCCGTTCGTCCATGCCGCCGAAGGGGTTGTCGTGGACGAGGTAGGTCCAGGTGGCGGAGGGCCGCTGAAGGCCGGCGTCGTCCAGATCGAGTTCGCCGTCCGCGGTGGGGGCGAGGGCCTCGAAGGTCTTGACGGCGCGGTCGCGTGCGTCGCCGAGCAGCCGCTTGTAGACGGGGACCGCCTCGCGGTGGAACTCGTCGAGCGGATTCAGGCCACGGGCGAGCGAGCGCAGATGGATGCCCTCGCGCAGATCGGCGAGATAGGCCAGGTGCTCGGTCCAGCAGCGGTCCAGGTGGTACAGCACGATCTGCCTGGCGGCTCTGACCAGTGCGGGCTTGCCGACCGTCTCGGAGAGCTCGGCGTAGCGGTCCGGGCTGCGCTCGGCCAGGAACTTCGCGGCGGCCTCGGTGCGCAGCACCTCGTCGCGTTCGGCGAGGACCTCACGGCGTTGGAGCTCGATCAGCCGGCTGTAGCGCCAGGTGTTGCGATGGATCTCCAGGTCGACGCCTTCGGCCACCCGCTGGGCGTGGCCGACGACCCACTTGGCGTTCGCGTGCTCGATCCGTCCCTCGACGTCCGGCGTGGCGTCGGGGCGCTCATCGGGGGCGTACTGCGTGATCAGGTCGTCTTCGAGGCTGGCGAAGAACACCGAACCGCCCGGATCCCCCTGCCGTCCCGCGCGGCCTCGGAGCTGATCGTCGAGCCGGCTGCTGTGGTGCCGGCCCGTGCCGATGACGTACAGTCCGCCGAGTTCGGCGACCCGATCCCTGGCTGATCGAATCGCGCCGTCTCCGTTGCCGTCGCCATCGCCATCGCCGTCGCCATCGCCGTCGTCCTCGGCCGCGTGCGTCGGAGTGGGCGCGGCCCCGCCCAGCCGGATGTCGGTGCCTCGGCCGGCGATCTGTGTGGACACCGTGATGGTGCCGTACGTACCGGCCTCGGCGACGATGGCCGCCTCGGCGGCGTCGTTCTTGGCGTTCAGGACCACGCAGCTCATCCGCGCGCGCTCGAGCCGCCGGGCCAGCCGTTCGGACTCGGCGATGTCGAGGGTGCCCACGAGTATCGGCCGGCCCTCGGCGTGGACGGCGGCGATGTGCTCGACGAGCGCCACCTCCTTGTCGGTCACGGTGGCGTACAGCCGATCGGGCGCGTCATCGCGGACGCAGGGCACGTTCGGGGGGACGACCGCGACCTCCAGCCGATAGAACTCGCGGAGCTGCTCGGCGACGGCCACGGCGGTGCCGGTCATCCCGCAGACCGAGGGGTACCCGCCGATCAGGCCCTGGACGGTCACCGAGTCGAGGATCTCGCCGCTCTCGCTGGGATCGAGCGCCTCCTTGGCCTCGACGGCCGCCTGCAACCCGTCCGGCCAGCGCTGCAGAAGCGCGACCCGGCCCCGTGACTCGTTGATCAGGCGCACCTTGCCGTCACGGACGATGTAGTCGACGTCCCTGCGCAGCAGCACGTGGGCGTGCAGCGCGACGTTGACGCCGGTGAGGGTCTCGACATGCTCGGTGGTGTAGAGGTCGATCCCGCCGAGTGCGCGTTCGACCTCCTGGGTGCCGGCGGTGGTCAGCTGGACGTTGCGGCGCTCGTCGTCGACCTTGTAGTGCACGCCGGAGAGCAGCAGCCGTACGATCTCGGCGTAGGCGGGATCGGACTCTCGCAGCTCCGCCGCGCCGGCCAGCACCAGCGGCACCCGGGCCTCGTCGATCAGCACCGAGTCGGCCTCGTCGATGAGGGCGACCTCATGGGCGGGCAGCACCCGGTCGGCGGGATCGGTACAGAGCCGATCGCGCAGCAGGTCGAAGCCGATCTCGCTCACCGGGGCGTACGTCACCTCGGCCGCGTACGCCCGGCGGCGCTCGCCCGGAGTGGAGTTCTGACCGACCCAGGCGACGGATACGCCGAGCAGCGCGTAGAGCGGTTCCATCCATTCGGCGTCACGCCGGGCCAGGTAGTCGTTGACGGACATGACGTGCACCCGCCGCCCGCGCAGCGCGTAGCCGGCCGCGGCGAGCGCGCCGGCGAGGGTCTTGCCCTCACCGGTGGCCATTTCGACGACGTGGCCGGACAGCATGCCGAGCATCCCGACGAGCTGGACGTCGAACGGGCGTTCGCCGAGCGCCCGGCGGGCCGCCTCGCGGCCGAGCGCGCACAGCTCGGCGAGATCCTTGCCGCCGGCCTCGCGCAGGGCCGCCGCGGCGGCGGTCAGCTCGGCGTCTGACAGCGCGTGGACGCGGTCCTCGCGGGCACCGGCCTCGGCCACCGTGGCGCGCAGGGGTGTCAGGTCTATGGTCCCGGGGCGCTGGATGAGCCGCCGGACCCGGTCACGCAGCCCCATCGGCCCATCCGCGTGCGGTCACCTCGAAGAAGAGCATCGGCACACCTCAACTTAACCGATCTCATGAGGCGCCGGACCCGGTAGGCGTTCGGCGAGCCGCCCGGCCGCCAGACGGCTCTGCCCGCACCAGAGGCTTCCACCGGCGGCGAGCGGGGTGCCGATGGCCCTGTTCGTAACGATGTTGGAGAATGCCGGGAATGCGTGGATCATCCACCGGTCTGGCAGTTCTGAGAGGAGCGGCGCAGTGCTACACGCCTTCGTCTACAACGAAGTCGCTGTTCTGGTGCGGCATTGGTTCGAGGTCAGCCTCACGGACAGTCATCTGGAGCACGGCGTTCGCCTCGAGCTGCGGCTGCTGGCGCCCGAGCCGCATCGCGGCACCGAGTCGGCCGCTCAGAAGATCGTCGCGGATCAGCCGGTATGGCGGGCTGATCTGTTCGACCGTGTCGACGGGTTGCCGGGCGGCTTCCAGGCGGCGCACTTCCATCCGAGTTTCCACGGTGTCGAGCCGAGCGAGCGGCACTGGGCCGACGAGGTCAAGACGGCGCCGTGGGACTGGCTGCACGGCCGGCTCTCCGACATCGGCGACGTCGCGGAATCGGCAGGGGTCCCGTTGCGCGACCCTGCACTGGAGGGCGAGCAGGTACGCGCCGACGCCCCCGCCATAGTCGCGACCGCGCAGAGCCGGGCGGCGACCAAGTGCCTGTCCACACAGCAGTGCTATGCCTGGACCCGGGATGCCGAACCTGCGGTGCACCTGATGTTGGATCGCCTAGCCCAGCCCGAAACGCTGGACCGCGACCGCGTGTCCCCATGGC
>NZ_JABVEB010000314.1 GCF_014323665.1 Actinomadura sp. HBU206391
TCAGGTTCTCGTCGGTACCGCTGGTGACGCCGTCGACCTGGCCGCGTACGAGATAGTCGCCCGCCCGAACGCCCGCGATGGCGATCTCAATCGTGGCGGGGTCCGGCCTGGACGGCAGTGGATACGGCGCCGCGAACTGGTAGCCCGTGGGCGCCCGATCGGCCTCGGCCTCTGGGACCACCTCGTCGAGCAGCAACTGGACCCGCTGGTCGTCACGCACCGGTGGATCGAGCCGTACGGTGACCGTGACCGGATCACCTGAGCCGACCTCGACCGGTGCGGCGATGGTCGGCTGCCGTACGACGGTCGTGACGTTGGAGTCGATGACCCGGCGCAGTGTGTCCTGGCCGACGGTGACATCGTGCAGCACCCGCAGGGGGTAGATCCCGGCCGGCATCGCCTCCGGGAGGGTGAGGACCACCCGGTCGTCTCCGACGCTCGAGGGCGCCACCTCCTGCTCGCCCACCCGGACGGTCACCCCGTCCCCGCGCAGTCCGTCGCCGACGAGCAGGATCTCGTGGTCGCTCGGCACCGGGCCTTCGGCCGGTTCGTCGCCGGTGCCCGCGCGCCGGGAGAGCAGACTCCGAACGACGGGGCGGCGCGCCGGGATCGCGCGCACCGTGCGGCGCAGGACCGGTTTGCCGGCCGGAGGGGTCCGTCCGTCCAGCAGCACCGCGGTCGCCTCGTACGCCACCGACAGGGCGTAGGGGATCTGGAACAGCATCGACCACAGCTTGGAGAGGCCGTCGACGTCCATCTTGGTCGGCGTGAATCGCACCCGCTGGGCGGCGGACGCGAGATCTCCGCCGGCGAGGTGCGGCAGCGTCGCCGCCTCCTCCATGTCCTGGCGCGACAGCACCGGCTCCTCGTACAGACCGCGGACCACCGATCCCAGCATCTGCTGAGGCTGCAGCTGGGCCTCCTCGCCGTAGAAACTGATCAGGTAGCTCAGGTCGAGTGCCGCCTGTGGCCTCGTGAGCAGCGCGCCGTCCGCGGAGCGGGTCGGCGCGTCCCGGTTGCGCAGCGCGGCGTTGGGGGCCACCTGGTAGAGGAAGACCGTGATGGTGGGGTTCGGCGGTGAGTCGGTGAAGGGCTTGCGGGGCGTGACGTCGACCGCGAAGGGGACGTCGTCCTCCCGGAGCATGCGGGCGACGAACGCGCACAGTGCGGCCGTCGCCTGGGCGATGGCGAGGTGGTTGCTCACGCGCGGCCGTCCTCACCGGCGCGACGGGCCAGGAATCGGTCGAGGGAGACCGCGGGCTCGCGCCGGGACGGCGGCCGGTCCCGCGCGGGCGAGCGTGGGGCCGCCGCGGCGGTGACCTCGAGCCGGCCGATGCTGATCCGTACGACCCGTTCCGGGGGACGCGCCGCACGGCGGGCGGGCGGAGTCGCGCCGGTTTGGTCCGGCTTCATGACCATGGCCCGCGCGGGCGACGCCGCCGTGGAGGGCACCGGTCGCCGTGCTCGCGAGGGTCGAAGCTCTCCAGCGGGGCGCACGGTGTCCGGCCTGCGGGGCTCCTGAGGTACGGCGGGTTCCCGCTGCGCCGGCGCCACTGGAGTCTCCGGCGCCGGGGCCGGCCGCCATTCCTCCGGCGGCGCCGATTCCAGCGCAGGGGCGGACCGGCCGAGCTCCTGAGAACGCTCCCGCAGGATGGTCTCGTGCCGGATCAGGCGTACGAGCGCGGGCTGCGTCACCGTCGTGTCCGGAGCCGCCGACGGGGGCGGAAGGCCAGGCCCGGACGGCGGCGTGCCGGCCGGGCGCGGGCCCGCCCCTTCGACCAGGTCTTCGGTGACCACCAGGTCGGGCCGTTCGAACGGCAGCGGCAGACGTGGGCGCGCGGGCACCGAGGCGGCGTCGCCGCCGCCCGCGGCACCGGTCGGCAGGCCGGTCCCCCGCGCGACCAGACGGTCGAAGTGATCAGGCATGGCCGCTCAGCTCCAGGTAATGGCGGCGCCGCGTCGGGCTGAGCGCCAGGATCTCCGGTTCGGTCCAGCCGTACGCGACGGCGAGCAGATGAACGTCGAGCAGGGTTCCGCGCGCCCACGCGTCGACCTCGGCCCACAGGTAGGAGGCGATGTCGAGCTCGGCGGTCGCCTGCCGCCCGCACTCCGGGCAGGTCAGTTTCAGCCGGATGTCGGCACACGGATCGGCCGCGGCGGCCGCCTCGGCGATCTGTTCCTGCACGTGCGGGGGCAGATCCTCGGCGGCCACCGGCGTCCCGCCGCGGCTTGCCGAAACGACGCACCGCGAGAGCATGATGCGCCGCGCCTCCTCGCCCGAGCCCGCGTCCGCCGCGGCGAGCAGGTCGCCGACGGTCGGGACCCGGGAGCGCACCGTCCACTCCCCGGACTCGACGCGCAAGGCCTCAGGGCCACGCGTCGCCCTCTGCGGCACCTGGTCGACGGCGAAGTCGAACTCGATCTCCTCACCGCAGTGCGGGCACGTCGCCCGGACCGGCATGCGCTCGCCGAAGAGCGATCCGCGCAGGCCGAACAGATCGGCGTCACGCGCTCCGACGGGCACGTCGAGCAGGTCCTCCACCATCGCCGCCGGAGACGCGAGCGCGTGCAGCAGCAGCGCCCGGCGCGGGGCACGCGTCGACAGCCCCGTCTCCCAGGCCATGAGGAGCTCGGTCGGGTCCGGCACGGTGAACCCCTATGCCGGTTGCTGGATCGACGGCTCTTCCGGCTCCGGGACCTCGTAGTCGCGTTCCCAGCCCTCGCACTCGAGCTTCAGGCTCTGGATGGCCACCGCGTTGGCGTTGGCGTCCAGCTCGCCGAGGATCTGGAACTCGCTCGGCCAGCAGCGGTAGAGCTTGTAGGCCACCGCGACCTGGCCGGACTCGTTGAGCAACTGGATCACGAGGTCCTTGCGGAAGTCCCGCAGCGACGCCTCGGAGCCCGCGCCGGCACCGACCACCCACACCTTGTTGGCCCAGCGGTCGAACTCGGCGTCGTGGGTGACACCGCGCTCCAGCGTGACCGCCTCGAACTCCGTACGACCGGCGGACTTGCGCGGCGAGCTCGGGTCGCCCCCGCTGCGGTGCTTCACCACCTCGGTGGTCCGCTTGAGCGGGCTGACCTTGCTCACGCCGGCGACGATCCGGCCGTCCCACAGAACGAGGAATTTGAAGTTCTTGTACGGGTCGAAGCGCTGGGCGTTGACCGTGAATTCCGCCATTGACTAGCCCCTAAAATTCGATCTGACCGGCCATCTGCTCGATCTTGACAATGACGAACTCTGCCGGCTTGAGCGGAGCGAATCCGACGACGATGTTCACCACGCCGCGATTGATGTCGTCCTGTGTCGTGGTGTCCTTGTCGCACTTCACCAGATAGGCGTCCCGGGCCGCGGAGCCCTGGAATGCGCCCTGCCGGAAAAGGGTGTTCATGAAGGCGCCGACATTGAGCCTGATCTGCGACCACAGGCGTTCGTCGTTGGGCTCGAACACGACCCACTTGGTGCCGCGGTAGAGGCTCTCCTCGATCATGAGGGCCAGTCGGCGCACCGGGACGTACTTCCACTGCGACGCCAGCCGGTCGGCGCCGTCGAGCGTGCGCGCACCCCACACCACCGGGCCCACCACGGGGAACGAGCGCAGGCAGTTGGCGCCCAGCGGGTTCAGCAGCCCGTTCTCGGCATCGGTCATCGGGACGGTCAGCCCGACCACTCCGCCGAGCGTCGCCTCGGTGCCCGCCGGAGCCTTCCACACGCCGCGCGAGGCGTCGGTGCGGGCCATGATCCCCGCGATCGTGCCGCTCGGCGGAAGGTTCATGAGCCGGCCCGTGAGGGGGTCGGAGAGCTGGAGGTGCGGGAAGTACAGCGCGGCGTGGTCTCCCGGCACCGAGTCGAGGGTGGGCAGCCCGGCGCGCGCGTCATCGAGGGTCGACCAGGACTCGGGGGCATCGACGATGAGGAACATCCGCTTGTCCGCGCACAAACGTGCGGCCGCGGTGAGGACGCCGGCCCGCGCGCCGTCGTGCGTGCGCTGCGCGAGATCCGGCAGGCAGAGCAGGTTGACGTCCTCGACATCGGTCAGCGCGTAGATGCCCTTCTTACCGTCGGCGTCTTCAATGAAGGTGGCCGCCTCCGGAGCGGAGCCGTCCACCCCGCCCGAGAGTTTCACCGAGGCGGGCTGCGCCGACTGCGCCAGGTTGAGGTCGCTGACGGCATCGCCGGAGAGGGCGAGGGTCGCGTCCGGGTCACCCGCGATGATCTGCAACCTCTGGCCGATCACGCGGACGCGTGCGGCGGAGAGCGCGGAGTCGCCCGGCGCCGCCGCGCGGATCTTGCGCTCGATCAGCACTGCGAGTGCGGCCAACGTGCCGGGAGGCTCCTCGTCGTTGCCGTACAGGATGAACTCGTGGGCCGACTCCTCGTCGCCGCTGCTCACCTTCATCGTCTTGCCGGCGACGTCGGGAAGCTCGTCCGGCACCACGCCGCCGCTTCCGGAATAGACGGGCGCTGCGTCGTCCCGGACGTCCGTGATCTCGATCAGTGTCGAGGACGAGTTGACCACGGTCGCGGCGTTACGGGCGGCGCCGGGTTCGGTGGTGAGCCCCGTGTGGGTCTCGCGCAGCGATCCCGCCGGGTCGAAGACCCGCAGGTCGAAGGTGCCTTCGGCGGTGCCAGGGTCGACGGCGACCCGCAGCCCGTCACCCCAGGCGCCGGCCTCAAGAGAATTGATCTTGATGGCACTCTGATTGCCGCCGTCCGGTTGGATCTCCACGTTGGCGTGCTCCGCGCCCTTCGCCAGGCGGACGATGATCGCGATCGATCCGCCCTGGAGGAAGAACTGCTGGACGGAGTGGCTCAGGGGGCTGTCGGCGGACAGCCCGCCGAACCGGCGCTCGAAGTCGGCGAAGCTGGTCACCGTGACCGGCCGGTCGAGCGGTCCACGGCGCACGTAGCCGACGAACGCGGTGACCGACGTGGTCACCGCCGTGATGGTGCGCACCGTGCTGGGGAGTTCCTCGATGTACACGCCCGGATAAGTGGGTGTGACTGGCATGCCACCTCGATTCCTCGTGCCACCAAAGCGCACGGGACAGGAAAAAGGGCATGCGCCAATGACCTCGGCAACCACACCTGATCTGACACACAATCCGCAGGATCGATGCCCTGGGTCCCCGTACTACTGGTGTCGAAATATGACGTAATCCTCAACGGCGGTTATATGGGTGTCAAGCCGTAGTTAGTAGGAGGTGTCAGCTATGACCGCATCCGGACATCACATGGGCAGGGCGTATCTTTTCCTATGCCATCCGATCGGAGAGTCTCCGCAGGGACGCCACGGCACGCCAGCCGAGCATCGTCGCACCGAGGAAGAGCAGCGACACGATGACGAACGCGAGTGCGGTCCCCTGGCCCGACAGCGCCCGCAGGGCCATGCCGAGGGCCACCGTCGTGAGCCAGACTCCGACGCCCACAGGGATGAGCGCGGCAGGCCGTCGCCACGCACGCGTCACCGTCCAACCGGCCGCCATGCCCGCGAGGAAGGGCCAGGCGGTCGTCAGCAGTCCCGTGACCGAGCCGGCCTCATCGTGACTGGACCGCCCGATCACCACAAAGACGATCACGCAGCACAGATCGAGCACCGCCCCGGTCACCACGCGCATGCGCATGCACTCAGCGTATTGCGCACCGACCACGCCCCCTCCGCCCCTCCCCTCCCCTCCCCTCCCCCAACCCGCCCTCC
>NZ_JABVEB010000315.1 GCF_014323665.1 Actinomadura sp. HBU206391
GGTCCTCGCCCTCGGCGTGGTCGCCGCCGGCGGAGTCGTCGTCTTCGCCGACCCGGGCGCGGGCCCGGAGATGTTCGCGGCCAGGATCGGGCTGGCCCGCCCGGCGTGGTCGGCCGCTGAGGCGGTGCTCTACGCGAGCAGCCGGCTGCGGCCCGTACGGTCGTACGCCCGCCGCCGGGGTCTGCTGCTGCCCGATCTCGGGAGGCTGGCGGTGCCCGGCGGCCCGCCGATGCGGCACATTTACACCGGCCGGTGGCTGCCGGGAGTGCCAAGGAAGGCGCTCGCGCTGGCCCGCCTGACCCGCGGCGCGGCTCCGGAGCCGGCCGACGACCGGACCGGCCGTCCCGACGGCCCAGCCGCCGTGATCTTCACCTCGGGAACGACGGCGCGGCCACGCGCGGTCGTGCACACCCAGGCGTCGCTCGCCACGGCGTTGGACCTCTTCCGGGCCCGGCTGCCGCTCGGGCCCGGCGACGTCGTGCACACCGACCAGCTCATGCTGGGGCTGCCGACGCTGATCTCCGGTGCCCGCTGGTCGATGCCGCCGCTCGGCTGCACCCCGGCCGGCTTCGCGCGCGGCCTGCGCGACCGGGGGGCCACGCACACGTTCTGCGTTCCCGTGCAGCTCGACGAGGTCCTCGGCGCGCTGCACGCCGAGGGAGCGGAGCTGCCGCGTCACCTGCGCCATGTGCTGCTCGGGGCCGCGCCCGCGCCGGCCGGGGTGCTGCGCCGTGCGGTCCGCGCCGCGCCGCACGCCGAGGTGCTGTCGGTCTACGCCATGACCGAGATCCTGCCGGTCGCGCTCGCCTCGGCCGGCGAGAAGCTCGCCCACACCGAGTCGGGTGGCGAGGGCGACCTGCTCGGCGTGCCGTTGCCGGGCATCGGGGCGCGACCGGCCGAGGACGGGGAACTGCTGCTCTCGGGCCCCAACCTGTGCCGCGGCTACCTCGGCGACCCTCCGCTGACCGAACTGCCCACCGGTGACCTCGTCCGCATCGACGAGGCCGGGCGGCTGGTGCTGATGGGCCGCAAGAAGGACATGCTGATCCGTGGCAAGTTCAACCTCTACCCGGGGCTGTACGAGCCCGCGATCGCGGCGCTCGACGGGGTCGCCGAGGCGGCGATCGTCGGGCTCGCGGATCCGATGACGGGGGACGAGCAGGTCGTCCTCGCGGTCGTCGGCACGCGGCGGGACGCGGATGCCGGCGACCGTCTGGCGGTCCGGCTGCGGCGCATCCTTCCCGGCGTGATCGACGCCGCCGCGCTGCCGGACCGCATCGCGGTGCTGGCCGAGTTGCCGCGCTCGGGCCGCGGCCGCAAGGTCGACCGGGACCGGCTGCGCGAGCTCCTCTCCGGGCCGCTGTCGTCCGGAGCGGGTTCGTGCTGACCGTCGCGGTGACGGGCGCGTCGGGCTTCGTCGGCGGTGCGGTGTGCCGCGCGCTCGCCGGCACCGGCCGCCGGGTGCATGCGTACGGGCGCCGAGCCGAGGTCGCGCCGGCGCATGTCGGCGGTGCCGCCTACCGCTCGTGGGACCTCACCCGGGGGCCCCTCGTGGACCCGCCGCGGGTCGACGCGGTGGTGCACTGCGCCGGCACCGTGAGCGACTGGGGCCCGGTCGCGGAGTTCTTCGCGACCAATCTGGCCGGGACCAGGAACGCGCTCGCCGCCTTCCCCGCCGCCCGATTCGTGCATGTGAGCACGGCCAGTGTGTACGACCCCTACCGCCCCACGGCGATGGCCACCGAGGACGAGGCGCCGGTCCGGCGCTACGTCAACGCCTATGGCGCCTCCAAGGCGGCCGCCGAGCGGGCCGTCCTCGCCGTCGCCGACCGCCCGACCGTCATCCTGCGGCCGCACGCCGTCTACGGGCAGGGCGACACGACGCTGCTCCCGCGGTTGCTGTCGGCGGTGCGCGGCCGGCGGTTGATCGCGGTGGGGGACGGCCGGCAGCGGGTCAGCCTCACCTCGATCGGCAACCTGGTGCAGGCCTGCGTGCGCGCCGCATGCGGGCCGGCGCGTGACGGCGTCTTCAACGTGACCGACGCCGAGCCGGTGGCGCTCGACGACGCACTGCGCGCGTTCCTCGCCGAACGCCGCGTCGACGCCCGCCCGGTCTATGTCCCGGCGCGGGTGGCCTGGCCGCTCGCCTCGGCGGTCGAGGCCGCCTGCCTGCTGGCGCGGCGGCCGAAGGCACCGCGGCTCACCCGATACGCCGTCGGCCATCTCGCGGTGGAGCGCACGCTCGACATCACGGCCGCCCGAGCCGAACTCGGTTACGTGCCTGCATCGACATCGTTCAGGGGCGCGGCGACATGGTGAGTGCCTGATACCGTCCGAAATCAGGTACGAACGCAGCGCGTCCGATGAGTCCTATGAGCTCTCGTCCATCTGTGGTCGCGCCATCGACGCGCGGTACAAGTGCAGGGAACGGTTCCGGGAGCGTACGAATCGTGGAGGGCGGATGGCCGAGGCCCAGCCTCTGTTGCCCGGAGATCCCCAGCGTCTGGGCGACTACGAGCTGATCGGACGGCTCGGTGAGGGCGGCCAGGGCGTCGTCTTCCTAGGGCGCGGCACCGGTGGCCGGCAGGTCGCGGTCAAGCTGCTCCTCGCCCAGCTCACCGGCGACGCCGCCGCGCGTTCCCGGTTCGTGCGCGAGCTGGCGGTGGCCGAACGCGTCGCCGGGTTCTGCACCGCCCAGGTGCTCGACGCCGATGTGGCGGGCGACCAGCCGTACATCGTGAGCGAGTACGTGTCCGGGCCGTCGCTGAAGGACCTGGTGCAGCGGGAAGGGCCGCGCGAGGGCTCGGCCCTCATCCGGCTGGCGATCGGCACCGCCACCGCCCTGGCGGCGATCCACCAGGCCGGGATCGTGCACCGGGACCTCAAGCCGCTGAACGTGCTCATGGGGCCGGACGGACCCCGGGTGATCGACTTCGGCGTCGCGCGGGCACTCGACACGACCGCCGTCACGATGACCAGCCAGGTGGTGGGCACCCCCGCGTACATGGCGCCGGAGCAACTTGCGGGCGGCCCGGTGGGCGCCGCGGCGGACATGTTCGCCTGGGGCTCCACGATGGTGTTCGCCGCGACCGGCGAGTCTCCGTTCGGGTCCGACTCGATACCGGCGGTGATGCACCGGATCATCAATCTGAATCCGGAACTGAGCGTTCTGCCCGAGCCGCTGAGGGAACTGGTCGCCGGCTGCCTGAGCAAGGACCCGGCGCGGCGGCCCACCGCCCACGGCGTACTGCTCCGGCTGCTGGGCGGGATCGGGGCGCCGCCCCCGGCCGTCGCGGGCGACCGCATCGAACCCGCCCTGACCCGCGGCGCCACCGCCGCCACGGCCGCGACCGATCCACGACCAGGTCAGCGGCGGGGGCGGCCACCGCGTGCCGTGCCCCAGGTCACCTCTCCGGAGCCGGGGGGCGGGCCCGCCCGGCCCGTCCGGCGGGTCAACCGCACGGTGATGCTCGCGCTCGGACTTCCGGCCGCTGTCGTGGTGACCGTGCTCATCGCGGTCGCCGGTTACGCCGTGTTCGCCGGCGACGGCGATCCCGCCGCCGGCGCTCCCGGCACTGTGCGGATCGGCTTCGCCGGGGGTCTGACGGGGGAGTACGCCGACATCGTGCGCCCTATGCTCAACAGCGCGAAGCTCGCGGTGAAGGAGTACAACGCCACCTCGCCGTCGGTGCGGGCCGAACTGGTCCTCGCCGATACCCAGGGGGTGGCGGAACATACCTCCGCGGCCGCCCACCGGCTGGTCTCCGACGGGGTCGTCGGCGTGGTCGGCCCACCGTTCAGCGGCGAGTCCGAGGTGGCGGCCCCGATCTTCGACGAGGCCGGCGTCCCGAACGTCTCGACGGCGGCGACCGGACGGGCCCTGTCCGGCCGGGGATGGCGGTTCTGGCACCGTCTGGTGCCCGGCGACCAGGGAGTGGCGAGTTCGGCCGCGGACTTCCTGGCCAGGACCACCGAGCCGAAACGGGTGTTCGTGGCCGACGACGACCTGATGTACACCCAGAACGCCGCCTTGGACGTCTCCGGCGTGCTCAGGGCCCGGGGGATCAAGGTGACCGAGGGGCGGTTCTCCCAGCGGGCCACCGACCTCTCCGCGATGGTCGACAAGATCCGCAAGTCCAAGGCGGAGGCCGTGTTCTACGGCGGCGCCTACGGGCCGGCGGCGCGCCTGGTGAAGCAGACGCACGCGGCGGGGGTGAAGGCGCGGTTCAACCTGACCGACGCGGCGCTCGCGGCGGACTTCGTGTCGGCGGCGGGTCGCGGCAATGCCGAGGGCACGGTCTTCGCCTGCTCGTGTTTCGACGCCTCGCAGGGCACGGAGCAGGGAACCAGGGACTTCGTACGCCGCTATCGGGCCGAGTACGGCAGCAACCCCGGGTACTTCACGGCCGAGGGCTACGACGCGGCGAACGCCCTGCTCTCGGCGATCAAGGCGGGCAAGGCCGACAGGGCGGGCACTCCCGGCAGGACCGACGCGGCCGACCGGGCCGCGAACCGGCGGGCCGGCGAGGCGATCAACAGATACCTCGCCACCGTCGACCTCGGCGGCGCCTCCCGGCGGATCAGGTTCGCCGCCACCGGCGACCCCGCCGAAGGAGCCGTGTACGTCTACCAGGTGACGGGCGGCCGGGTGAAACTGCGTGGCGCCGCGGGGACGGCGACCCTCTCGGGTTCCTAGGGAGCCGGGAGCCGGCGTTCGGGTGCTAGAGGTTCTCGGGCGGCTCTTCGTCGAGAAGGTCGTCGAACTCGCCGTCCTTGACCCCGCCGATGAAGGCGTCCCACTCAGCCTCGGTGAAGTACAGCACCGGGCCGTCGGGGTTCTTGGAGTCCCGCATGACGATCACGCGCTCGCTGAGTTCCTTGTGCTGGATGGGCGCGTCCTTGGCGTCGATGAACTCGATGATGACGCCTTCGTCGCTCTGTGCTTCGCTCACGGTGCCAGGCTATAGCGACCCGTGGGCGTCACACGGTGGAGTTCCGCGAACGCGTCGCGGTGTGTCGGCGAAGGAGGGGTGACACCCACCCGAGAAAGGCACGACATGAGCCAACGGAGTCGCACATGGCGGCGGTGATGCGAGCGCTGAGCGATCCCGCCGCCGGGGACACGGACGCCGACCTCATCCTGCTGTCCGGGCGCGAACCAGAGTGCTTCGCCGGCATCTTCGATCGGTACTACGCCGAGATCCACGGGTACGTGGCACGGCGGCTCGGGCCGAGCCTGGCCGACGACGTGGCGGCCGAGACCTTTCTGATCGCCTTCGACCGGCGCGGCCGGTACGACACCGCCCGCCCGTCGGCGCGACCGTGGTTGTACGGGATCGCCTCGAACCTGGTGGCCCGCCACCACCGGGCCGAGGGTCGCCTGTACAAGGCCCTCGCCCGCATCGGCCTCGACGACGCCGTCGAAGGCCATGCGGACCGGGTCGTCGCAGGCCTCGACGCCGAGGCCACCCGTGGCCGCCTCGCGGCGGCGCTCGCCGCGATCGCACCCGGTGACCGGGATGTGCTGCTGCTCGTCGCCTGGGCCGGGCTGAGCGGCGAGGAGGCGGCCGAGGCTCTCGCCATCCCCGCAGGCACGGTGCGATCACGACTGCACCGGGCGCGGAGGAAACTGCGTGCCGCGCTGGGCGGCGCCGACCCAACGACCGTCGGAGAGGACGCGTGATGGACGA
>NZ_JABVEB010000316.1 GCF_014323665.1 Actinomadura sp. HBU206391
ATCGTGCGGTTCTCCGCCGGGGACGGCGCGGTGGCCGACTGCCACGTGCCGTTCCCTCCCCTGACCGGTATCGGCCTCGACGGTGGTCTGGACGTTGACCCGGGCAGCGGCCCGGACGGCGCCGCGGCCGCCGCCGCGCTGGCCGCGCACGCCCGTGCGGTGGCGGAGTTGCGCGAGGACCCGCGCCTGTCCGCCGTCTTCGACCTCGCCTCGACCGAGGCCTTCCTGACCGTCCCAGACCCCCGGCCGGCCGTGCTGGCCGGTACGCCACGACGGTTTCGCGCGGTTCGCATTCGATTGATCGACTCCTAGGCCGATCTGTCTGTATGTTGTGGCCTCGTGGCTAGATTTGGGTTGCACGGCTCAAAGATGCTCGCCGTCGAACTGGCGGGGGAGACGATCAGGGCGCTGAACGGTTCGATGGTCGCCTACGACGGCGAGATGGCCTTCAAGCGTCAGGGGATGACCGGTGGCGAGGGCCTACGCGGTGCGATCCGCCGCAGGGTCGCCGGCGAGGGCATGACACTGATGGAGATCACCGGTAAGGGCACGGTGTTCCTCGCCAGCAACGCGACCGAGATCACCTTGGTCGAGCTCGCGGGCGACACCCTGCTGGTCGAGTCCGAAAGTCTCCTGGCCCTCGACGGCCGGCTGCAGACCGGGGTGCAGTTCATCGGCTTGCGCGGCATGGGCACCGGCCAGGGACTCGCGACCACCAAGGTCGAAGGGCAGGGAACGGTGGCGATCCTGTCCGACGGGCCTGCGATCGCCCTCGAGGTGAGCCCGGGGGCGCCGCTCTGCGTCGACCCGCACGCCTACGTCGCGCACCGGGGACAGCTGCAGCAGGACGTCGTGACCGACGTCAACTGGCGCACGGTGCTCGGGCAGGGTTCCGGTGAGAGCGTGCAGTTCCGGTACCAGGGGCATGGGCTGGTCTATGTCCAGCCGGCCGAGCGCGGCGGGATTTTGGAGATCTGATGCCGGGATACACCTCGATCAACGCGAAGATGGTGCAGGTCCCGGTCGGCCACGGCCAGGAGGTCTACAGCAGGCGCGGCTCCATGCTCGCTTACGTGGGCAACGTCAACTTCGCCCCCACCGCCACGGTCGGCCAGGGGATCGGCGGCGCGATCGGCCGCCGGATGGCCGGCGAGTCCGCGCCGATGATGCACGTGACGGGCCAGGGCACCGCGATGTTCGGCCACAACGGGCTGCACGTGCAGGTCATCGAGCTGACCGGCGACTCCCTCTACGTCGAGGCCGACCGGCTGCTCCTGTACGACGCCACCCTGCAGCCGGGGACGATGTTCATGGGCGAGCAGGGCGGCGCGCGCGGTGTCCTCAGGGGCGCGGTGACCGGGCAGGGCCTGTTCACCACGACCCTCGCGGGCCACGGCACCTGCGCCGTGCTGTCCCACGGCGGCGTCATCGAACTGCCCATCACCCCGCAGCGCCCCATCCACGTGGACCCGCAGGCCTATGTCGCCCACCGGGGCCAGGTGGACAACTCGCTCACCAGCGCCCTCGGCGTGCGGGACATCATCGGCCGCGGGTCGGGCGAGGCCTTCCAGCTCCGGCTGAGCGGCACCGGCGCCGTGTACGTCCAGGCCAGCGAGAGGAAGGTCTGAGCCTTGACCAGCTCCACGTTCAACGCGGCGACGCTGCCCGTCAACGACAACATCAACCCGTACGCCTTCTCGGTGGACCTGAACGGCCAGTGGTTCACCCAGAAGGGCAAGATGATCGCCTATTACGGGCAGATCCGGTTCCAGGCGCTGTCGGCCGGCCCGCTGGACATGCTCGTCGCCCAGAGCTTCCACTCACCGCTCTACGCCCATGACTGGATCGTCGCCGAAGGCCAGGGCAAACTGCTGCTCGCCGACCGCGGCTTCGACATCAACTCCTACGACCTGGACAACGGCAACCTGACGATCCGGGCCGCCAACCTGCTGGCCTTCGAGCCGGGTCTGGAGCTCAAGCAGTCGATCATCCCGGGCTTCCTCACCCTGATCGGCACCGGCCGGTTCGTGGCCGCCTCCAACGGTCCCGTGCACTTCGTGGAGCCGCCCATCCGCGTCGACCCGCAGGCGCTGCTCGGCTGGGCCGACTGCCCGTCGCCCTGCCACCACTACGACCACAGCTATGTGCGCGGTGTGCTGGGGGCGGCGAGGATGATGTTCGGCGTCGGCGGCACCTCGGGCGAGGAGCACCAGTTCGACTTCACCGGCGAGGGCACGGTGCTCATGCAGTCCTCAGAACACGTCGCGAGCTCCGACGCGATGCTGCGTGAGCTGGAGGGCCAGGTCGGCATGCTCGGCGTTCCCGGGCTCCGGCAGCTGCACGGCACCATCTCCCAGCGGCTCGCCGCCGAACAGCAGTGACACCGGCGGCAGTGACACGCTCACGCCGCCGGGCGCCGGGGGCGTGAGCGCAAGACCACGATCGGCGTGATCACCACGACCGCCAGGAGCACCGCCCCGGCGGGCAGGAGGATCAGGCCGGCCGGGACGCCGAGCAGGCGCACGACCTCGGTCTCGTAGGTCGTCTCCCGGTAGGGCGTGTCGGCGGTGTAGCGGTAGTGGAAGTCGTCGTTGATGAGCCGCGGTGGCAGATGGCGGTTGAGGGCCTCGGTGAGGAACACCCGGCCGCCGAGGAATTGCCGCAGTCCCGGCGAGGAGACCTGAGCGGGGTCGATCCAGCCCGCGAAGGGGATCTCGTCCTGCGGGGCCCGAGACGCGACGCGTGCGACCCGATGCGGCGCCAGGACGTACAGGTGCACCGACTGCATGGACTTGGCTCGCTGGGACAGCCGCATCGGGTAGACGAGCTCACGGGTCCGGAAGCTCACGTGCAGCGGGTCCAGCTCTCCCGAGACGGTCTGCCCGGCGCCGGGATCGAGTTTCACCGCGACGTACTTCCAGCCCATCGCGACATAGGGCGCGAGCGCCTCGCCCAGCCCGGGGCTGAGGCGGTAGCCGTTGCCCTTCAGCCAGTTCGCCAGCGCCGCGGAGTCGTCCGCGGCCAGCGTCGCCACCGTGAACGGTCCCAGGTGCTTCTCGCCGAGCACGGAGACGCCGCCGGAGCCGCCCTGCGGCGCGCCCGCCCCGGCGCCGTCGCCGAACTGCGGGAACCACGTCCGCCGCCGCACCACCCGAGGCTCGGTCAGCCTGTCCAGCTCGCGGAACCACGCGCGGTCGCCGAGCCGGACCTGCGCGGCGGAGGGGGTCGGGAACAGCCACCCGGCGTCACGGACCTCTGACCTGACCGACATCCGCAGCACGATCTGCTCGGTCCCCGCCCTGTCGTCGAACCGGACGATCGAGGTCTCGTCGGCAACGTCGATCCCGGAACTTCCCCCGTGGCCGACGAACGCGCCGCAGCCGCAGGCCCATGAGGGCTGCACGAGCGCCGCTCCGGTCCAGGCCGCCAACAGTGCGATCACAGAGCTCAGGCGTATCGCAGCCCGCATCAATCACTCCCGCGCGTGGTGTCGCTTCCGATGTCACGTACACTGATCAGATGCTCCCGGACTGACAAGTCGTTCGAGCGCGCCACGGTGACATCCCCCGGGCGCGCTCTGTTGCGCCGTCGGCCTGCCAACCCTATTCCCCCAAAGCGGAGCCTCACCACTGTGATCATTGCGACCGATGTCGAGTTGCGCGCCGGATCCCGGCTGCTCATCGAAGGAGCCACCTTCCGGGTCAACCCGGGCGACCGGGTGGGCTTCGTCGGCCGTAACGGGGCCGGTAAGACCACGCTCACCCGGGTGCTCGCCGGCGAGGGGCTTCCCGCGGCGGGGACGGTGAGTCACTCCGGGACGGTGGGGTATCTCCCGCAGGACCCGCGCACCGGCGATCTCGAAGTGCTGGCGCAGGACCGGATCCTGTCCGCGCGAGGGCTCGACGAGGTCATTCGTGACCTGCGCGCGGCCGAGGAGCTCATGGCGACCACAACCGGCCACGAGCGTGATCGCGCGGTGCGGCGCTACGGGCGACTGGAGGACCGTCTGCACGTGCTCGGGGGCTACGCGGCCGAGTCCGAGGCCGCCTCGATCGCCTCGAGCCTCGGGCTGCCCGACCGGATCCTGACGCAGCCGCTGCGGACCCTGTCCGGCGGTCAGCGCCGGCGGGTCGAACTGGCCAGGATCCTGTTCTCCCGCGCGGACACGCTGCTGCTCGACGAGCCGACCAACCACCTGGACGCCGACTCGATCGCGTGGCTTCGCGACTTCCTGCGCTCCCACCAGGGCGGTCTGGTGGTCATCAGCCACGATGTCGGGCTGCTCGGCGCCGTCGTCAACCGGGTCTTTCATCTCGACGCCAACCGCAGCGTCATCGACATCTACAACGTCGGCTGGAAGACCTACCTCGAGCAGCGCGAGACCGACGAACGCCGCCGCAAGCGCGAGCGCGCCAATGCCCACCGCCAGGCGGCCACACTGCAAACACAAGCCGATCGCATGCGGGCCAAGGCCACCAAGGCCAAGGCGGCACAGCAAATGGAGCGCCGGGCCCAGCGCTTGCTTTCCGGCGTCGAAGACGAACGGCGCGCGGACAAAGTTGCCAAAATCCGCTTTCCGGATCCGGCCGCATGTGGCCGAACTCCGCTCACCGCTGAGGGTTTGTCGAAATCCTACGGATCTTTGGAGATTTTCACCGACGTCGACCTAGCCGTAGATCGGGGCAGCCGAGTCGTGATCTTGGGGCTCAACGGCGCCGGAAAGACCACGTTGCTCAGGCTTCTCGCGGGAATCGACGATCCCGATACCGGCAAGGTGATCGCCGGCCATGGTCTGCGTCTCGGCTACTACGCACAGGAGCACGAGACCCTCGATCTGACCCGGTCGGTCCTGGAGAACATGCGGACGGCCGCATCCGACCTGGCCGAGGTGGAAGTACGCAAGATCCTGGGGTCGTTCCTGTTCACCGGTGACGACGTGGAAAAGCCCGCCGGCGTGCTGTCCGGCGGGGAGAAGACCCGCCTGGCCCTCGCGACGCTCGTGGTGTCGAGCGCCAATGTGCTGCTGCTCGACGAGCCCACCAACAACCTCGATCCGGCCAGCCGTGAGGAGATCCTGGCGGCCCTCCGGACCTTCGCCGGAGCCATCGTTTTGGTGACCCACGATGAAGGTGCCGTGGAGGCGCTGCAACCGGAAAGAGTGATTTTGCTGCCAGATGGTGTTGAGGACATCTGGAGTGACGATTTTGGTGATCTGGTGGCACTCGCCTGACCTGCGCGGGATCTCCTTCGATCTTTTCTGGCGTAGTGGGTAGCCGATCCGGCCGGAATGACTGATCATGGCGGGGGATAACGCAGCGGTCACCACATCACTACGGGAGGTACTCGTGGCCGAGACCCTTAAGAAGGGCACCCGCGTGACCGGTGCCGAGCGCGACAAGCTGGCGGCGGAACTCAAAAAGAGGTACGACTCCGGCGAGAGCATTCGCGCTCTGGCTGCCGCCACCGGCCGCTCGTACGGATTCATTCACCGCATCCTCACGGAGTCCGGCGTGAATCTGCGTGGGCGCGGTGGAGCTACACGCGGTAAGAAGTCCTGACAACCACCCCCGCACGAACGCACGACACCCGATCCGCCACCGTGGCCGGCCCGTACGGCCGCGGTGGCGGGGAGGCCGGGCCACTCCGGAGTCCCCGCCACCTGGGCCGGTAAGGTCGGGC
>NZ_JABVEB010000317.1 GCF_014323665.1 Actinomadura sp. HBU206391
CCCGCCCTGGCCGGAACGCCTCTGGCGGGAACCGCCGGCCGGAACGGCCCGGAAAAGGCGGCTCGGACGGCTGGGCATCGGCGCATTGTCGATCTAACCTATTGATTTAGTAGGGATAGCTCCTCGACACCTCCTCGACACCTCCTCGACACCTCCTCGGCAAAGGGGCCTCGCTCGTGTCCGCACCCTCCCTGGATCTCGCGCGCCCTCGGCAACGGGCGCGCCGCAAACCCCCGGCCGTCCCGTCGCGGGCGGTGCTGCGGCGACTCGCAAGCCCGCTCGTGCTCCTCGCGCTGTGGCAGCTCGCCAGCAGTACGGGACTGCTGCCCGAACGGCTGCTCGCCGCTCCTGACAAGATCGCCTCAGCGGGGCTGGATCTGCTTCGCGACGGCACCCTCGCCAGTGCGATCGGCGTCTCGCTGCGACGGGCCGCCACCGGGTTCCTCATCGGCGCGGTGATCGGCGTGGGGCTCGCCCTCGTGGCCGGGCTCAGCCGGATCGGCGAGAACGCCGTGGACCCGCCGATGCAGATGCTGCGCGCTGCCGCTGTTCGGCCTGATCCCGCTGTTCATCCTCTGGTTCGGGATCGGTGAGACCCCCAAGATCGCGCTGGTCGCCTTCGGTGTCGCCTTCCCCTCTACCTCAACACCTTCTCGGGGATTCGCCGTGTCGACGGCAAGCTCGCCGAGGTCGGCCAGGTGCTCCGCCTCGGCCGGTTCGCCCTCATCCGGCACATCGTCCTGCCCGGCGCGCTGCCGCAGGCGCTGGTCGGGCTGCGGCAGAGCCTCGGGGTCGCCTGGCTGGCCCTGATCGTGGCGGAACAGATCAACGCCAACAATGGCCTCGGCTTCATGATCAACGACGCCCGCGAGTTCCTTCGCACGGACATCGTCGTGCTGGGCCTGCTGGTGTACGCGCTGCTCGGGCTTGGTACAGACGCGATCGTCCGGTTTCTGGAGAGGAGGGCCCTCGCATGGCGACGCGGATTCCTGGGCCGGTGACCGGCACGGCGGCACAGAGCGGCATGGCGGCACAGAGCGGCACGGCGGCACAGAGCGGCACGGCGGCCCGGAATGACACGACGGCGCGGTCGGGCATCGCGGCGCGGAAAGGCACGACGGCGTCCACCGGCCGGTCCTCCGATGGCGGCCCCGTGGCGCGCACCGCCGCGCTGACCAAGACGTTCGGTGCGCGGACCGTGCTGGACGGCGTCGATCTGGAGATCGGGCAAGGGGAGTTCGTCGCCCTCCTCGGGCGCAGCGGCTCGGGCAAGTCCACGCTGCTGAGGGCGCTCGCCGGCCTGGACCGTGACACGGGCGGCGAACTCGCCGTGCACGGCACCGTCGCCGTCGTCTTCCAGGAGCCCCGGCTGGTGCCGTGGAGGAAGGTGTGGGCCAACGTGGCCCTCGGGCTGCGAGTTTCCGAGCCCCGCCGGGCGGCCGAGGCGGCTCTCGCGGAGGTCGAACTGGGCGAACGCTCCGAGGCCTGGCCGCTCACGCTCTCCGGCGGCGAGGCACAGCGCGCCTCGCTCGCCCGCGCTCTCGTTCGCGAACCCGGCCTGCTGCTGCTCGACGAGCCGTTCAGCGCGCTCGACGCGCTCACCCGGATCACCATCCACCGGCTGGTCCTCGACCTGTGGAGCCGGCACGGCCCCGGCATCCTGCTCGTCACCCACGGCGTCGACGAGGCGCTGCTGCTCGCCGATCGCGTGCTCGTCCTGGACGGCGGCCGGATCGCGCACGAGTCCCGGGTCGACCTACCCCGCCCCCGGCACCGCGACCACCCCGACCTGATCGACCTCCGCTCCGCCCTGCTCACCCAGCTCGGTGTCACTCCCGAAGGAACGGCATGACCAACGGCACGATCAACGGCACGACCAGACGGCTCAGAACGCTCATCGCCGCCCTCGTCCTCACGGCGGTGACCGCCGCCGCGTGCGGTGACGGCGACGACTCGGCGGACGACTCGGCGGAGAGTCGGTCGAACAGCGCCGCTTCGGCGACCACCTGCCGCACGCCGAGCGGTACGCGCGCACCGACGAGTTCCTGTCCGTCGTCCGTGGCGCGTGGACCGGTGAGCGGTACGACTTCGACGGCGCGCACTACCAGGTCGAGGGCGCCCTGGTGGCAGAGCCGCCGGACCCGCTGCCGGAGGTGTACTTCGGCGGCTCCTCCGAGCCGGCCGGCACGGTCGCGGCGCGTCACGTCGACGTGTACCTGAGGTGGGGCGAGCCGCCGGAACGGGTCGCTGAGAAGATCACGTGGATCCGCAAGCTCGCCGACGAGCAGGGGCGCGCCATGCGGTTCGGCATCCGGCTGCACACCATCAGCCGGGACAGTGGCAAGGAGGCGTGGGCGGTCGCCGGCCGGCTGCTCGACGACCTCGACCCGGCCCACATCGCACAGGCCCAGAAGGCGCTGGCCGCCAGCGACTCCGTCGGCCAGCGGCGGATGCGCGAGCTGCACGCGGACTTCAGGGGCGGCGGGTCCTCGCACGACCTGGAGATCTACCCGAACCTCTGGGCGGGCGTGGGCCTCGTGCGCGGGGGAGCGGGGACGGCGCTCGTGGGCAGCCACGAGCAGGTCGCCGACCGGATCGAGGAGTACGCGGAGCTCGGCATCGAGGAGCTCATCTTCTCCGGCTACCCGCACCTGGAGGAGGCGTACTGGTTCGGGGAGGGCGTCCTGCCCGAACTCCGCCGGCGCGGCATCGCCGCACCCACCGGCCCGGCCGTCCGGTAGCATGGGAGCATGGCAGCGATGTTGGAGACGACCACGCCGGGCATCGCCCGGCGCACCGTCCGCACACGCTGATCCATCCGAGCACTGCGGTGGAGGCCCCGGGAGCGATCCCGGGGCCTCCCGGCTTTCCGGATCGCTCCCGGCCCGAGAGGAGCAGGTGATGGAGCCGGTAGCGTCAGATGTCGAGCCCGAATCGATAACATCAGACCCCAGCATCCCTTCGCGATCAAGGAGTTCCCGTGTCCACCGTGTCTGAGCTACGCATCACCCTCGACGGCAGCGAGCGAGTGGTGGCGGCCGGCACGACCGCCGGGGACGCCCTGCAGGCCGACGGCAGGTCGGTCATCGCCGCCCGGGTCAACGGCGAGCCGCGCGACCTGGCCCACGAGGTCCGTGAGGGCGACGCGGTCGAGCCGATCGAGGTCGGCTCGGGCGACGGCCGCGCGATCCTGCGGCACTCCACCGCGCACGTGATGGCCCAGGCCGTACAGGAGCTCTTCCCCGAGGCCAAGCTCGGCATCGGGCCCCCGGTCGAGAACGGGTTCTACTACGACTTCGACGTCGAGACTCCCTTCACCCCCGATGACCTCAAGCGCATCGAGAAGCGGATGCGCGAGATCGTCAAGCAGGGGCAGCTGTTCTCCCGCCGGGTGGTCTCCGACGACGCCGCCCGTGCGGAACTCGCCGCCGAGCCGTACAAACTGGAGCTCATCGGTCTCAAGGGCGGCCAGAGCGACGACGACGAGGCGGGCGTCGAGGTGGGCGGCGGTGAGCTGACCATCTACGACAACCTCGACGCCAAGACCGGCGACCTGCGCTGGAAGGACCTCTGCCGCGGGCCGCACCTCCCGGCCACCCGGCAGATCCCGGCCTTCAAGCTCATGCGGTCAGGGGGCGCCTACTGGCGGGGCAGCGAGAAGAACCCGCAGCTGCAGCGCATCTACGGCACCGCGTGGGAGTCCCGCGACAAGCAGGACGAATACCTCAAGATGCTCGAGGAGGCCGAGAAGCGCGACCACCGCAAGCTCGGCACCGACCTGGATCTGTTCTCCTTCCCCTCGGAGATCGGCGGCGGGCTCGCCGTCTGGCATCCCAAGGGCGGCATCGTCCGCAAGGTCATGGAGGACTACTCCCGGCGGCGGCACGAGGAGGACGGCTACGAGTTCGTGGTCACCCCGCACATCGCCAAGTCGACGCTGTTCGAGGTCTCCGGGCACCTCGGCTGGTACGCCGACGGCATGTACCCCCCCATGGAGATGGACGGGGCGGCGTACTACCCCAAGCCGATGAACTGCCCCATGCACATCATGATCTACAAGGCCCGGGGCAAGTCCTACCGGGAGCTGCCGCTGCGGCTCTTCGAGCTGGGCACCGTCTACCGGTTCGAGAAGTCCGGAGTGCTGCACGGGCTGACCCGGGCCCGCGGCTTCACCCAGGACGACGCGCACATCTTCTGCACTCCCGACCAACTGAACGCCGAACTGGCCAGCCTGCTGAAGTTCGTCGTCGGGCTGCTCCGCGACTTCGGGCTCACCGACTTCGAAGCCGAGCTGGCCACCCGCCCGGAGAAGTTCGTCGGCGAGCCGGAGGAGTGGGAGAAGGCGGAAGCGGCGCTGGAGTACGCGCTCAAGCAGGAGGGCATCCCCTACGTCGTCGCCGAGGGCGAGGGCGCCTTCTACGCACCCAAGATCGACGTGCACATTCGCGACGCCATCGGCCGCCGCTGGCAGCTGTCCACCCTGCAGGTGGACTTCCAGCTGCCGCAGCGGTTCGACATGGAATTCCAGGCCGACGACGGCTCGCGGCAGCGCCCGTACATGATCCATCGGGCGCTGTTCGGATCGGTGGAGCGCTTTTTCGCGATCCTGCTCGAGCACTACGCCGGTGCGCTGCCGCCATGGCTGGCGCCGGTGCAGGTCGTCGGAATCCCGATCTCCGACGACCACATCACCCATCTGGAGAAGGTGGCCGCGATGCTGCGCGAGCGCGGGATCCGGGTCGAGGTCGACACCTCGGCCGACCGGATGCAGAAGAAGATCCGCAACGCCCAGAAGCAGAAGGTCCCGTACATGCTGCTCGCCGGTGACGATGACGTGGCGAGCGACGCGGTGTCGTTCCGCTACCGCAGCGGGGAGCAGAACAACGGCGTCGCCATCGACACCGCCGTGGCCGAGATCGTCAAGGCCGTCGGGGACCGCGTCCAGATCTGACCGCACCCTGTGCGGTGAGCGGAGTGGGCCGGGCTGGTCGTGCCGCGTTCAAGGGCGGTCAGTCCGGCTCGTCCTCCACTCGCATGGCCCGCTCCTCGGCGGAGTAGCCCCCGCCGTCCGGGCCCACGTCGCGGGCCACGGACTCGCTCTCGGCGTCCGGCCGGGCGCCTTCGTCGTCCTCGACGATGCGGCCCGCGGGGTGGGACCGCCGCTCAACGTCGGCGTCGTCCCAGCTGACCTCGGCCTCGGGTCGCTCGCGGCTCAACCGCTCCCCGAGCGGCTCGCCCCGGCGCTGCTCCTCGGCGGTCGTACCGAACTCGTCCACGGTGATCGACTCTTCGCCGGGGAGCGGGGCGCCCTGGGGATCGTCGCTCCACGCTCGCTCGGGAAAGCCGTTCTGCAGGTCCGGGATCCCCTGATCCTCCAGTTCCGAGTAGGGATCCGGCTCGGGAACACGCCGCGCCATGACAAGCCTCCTCCTCATCGGGCGGGCTGTCGCCGCCGTTCTGCGTCGCGCCACGTCTCGCTGACGTCCCTACCCGCCCGGCGCGGAACATGTGCGCAATCGCCCACGCCGTGGCCACCGGTGCTCTTGGTAATCTCGATGATCCCGACATCGGAGAGAGATCAGGATGAAGCTCGGCGTGCTCGGCTATGG
>NZ_JABVEB010000318.1 GCF_014323665.1 Actinomadura sp. HBU206391
TCGCGGCGCGCGCCCGTTTCAGGCGAGTTGACCCGATACGCCCGACTCGGCGACGATCACGATGCCGATGAGCATGAACACCCCGGGGACGATCCATTGGCCGTAGCGCCGGACGATCTCGATGATCTTCTTGTGCGAGCCGAGCCACGAACCGGCCGCACACCAGAGGCCGACCCCGGCCGCGAACACGGCCACGGTCACGATGGTGGCGGGCGTGCCGATGGTGCGGAACATCGGCGTGTAGACCGAGACGTTGTCGGCGCCGTTGGCGATGGTCACTCCTGCGACCGAGAGGATGCCGGTGGCGACCATGGGTGCGGCGTCCTCGCCGTCTCGCCGGGCGCGAACGGCGGCGACGAGTCCCTTGACGCCCAAGGCGAAGGGGACGACGCCGAGCAGGCCCACCCAGTCGTCGGGCATGATGGTCAGACCCAGGGCCGCGATGACCGACACGGCCACCAGGACGGCGATTCCGGCGTGCTGACCCGCCCAGATCTGCCAGGGCCTCGGCCGCCCACCCGCCCGTGCGGACAGGAAGAGCACGGTCAGCACGATGAGGTCGTCGACGTTGGTGCCGGCGAAGACAGCGGCCGCGCTGAGGAGGGTGGACCCGGGGGCGATCACGGCCTACAACCCTAGCCCGCGCCTGGACGGCACGGCCGGACGGCCGGGAGGCCGGAGCGGGGTTGAACGAGAGGGCTAGATGTGCGATCCGGCGCGACATGCGGGTGGCGTCGCCCGTTCGCTCGAGCGGGCCGCACGCGGGCCGCTCCGTCAGCCGGGCGTCGCCTCCCCGGCGTCGCCGGACGACGGCCTGCGCCTGATGCTGTCCCAGATCATCTTGAGGATGCCCAGGCAGACGAGGAGCACCGGGCCGCCGAACAGCAGGCTGAGCCCCAGTTCGCCGAACCATCCCCTCGCGCCCGGTGTCCAGGCGACATCCTTTTCGTCGCCGACGAACATCCCGCCATCGTTCCCGCGCACCAGCCGGGCGGCCTTCTGCACGCCGGGAGCGCAGCCGCCGGAGATCTCCACCTTGGCCGAGACGGACGTCGACCCGTCGAAAGAACGGAAGCTGCCCGAACAGTACCTGCTCTTGCCGATCCCAACGGTTCCGGAAACGGTGACCATCCCGGCCTCGCCATAGTGGCCGGCCGCCGCGAGCGCGCCCTTGCGCAGTTCGTTGACGTTGTAGACGGCAGCGGCGACCCAGACGCCCCCGAAGAAAAGGAGGACCGCGGTGAGAACCGCCCGGCGTCCCCAGATGGTGGCGTTCGCGAGAGCCCCCTCTGGCGGCCTGCCGCTCTCGCCTTTTCCCTTCGAGCTCAACGTGAACCTCGCGTGGTCTCGGAGAGTGCAGTCGGTATGGAGTCCGGTACGAAATCGATGACCATTGCACCCTGTGATCACGGGCTGGACGGGGCGAGTGTACGGCGAAGAGAGGCCGTGTTCCACACTGCCGCGGCCCGGCCATTCCTTCGAGGGAATGGCCGGACGGCCACTGTTCGGATAGACAGGGTCGGGTGACCAGCACCTCGAAGCGCAGCGGATTCGCGGGCGCGCTGCACGAGTGGCGCGCACGCCAACGCGTCAGCCAACTCGAACTCGCCGTGCGCGCCGGAACCACACAGCGCCACATCAGCTTCATCGAGAGCGGTCGCTCGCTGCCCGGCAGAGCCATGGTCGTACGCCTCGCCGAGTCGCTGGGGGTGCCGCTCAGGGAGCGGAACGCGCTGCTGCTGGCGGCGGGGTACGCCCCCGCCTACCCGGAAACGCGGTTCGACGACCCCGGGCTCGAACCGGTCCGCACCGCGTTGGAGAGCGCCCTGCGCGGACACCACCCGTATCCGGCGCTGATCGTCGACCGGCGCGGCGATCTCGTCTCGGCCAAGCCGCCGCCCTGTCCCGGCCGGACGCGACCTTCACCGGGGCGAAGCGGCCCTCCCGCGAGCCGGCCCTTCCCGGCACGGCCGGCCCGCGTCACCCCATCCGTGCCTCACTCGATCTCGGCCGGCGCCTGCGAGAACTGCGCCGCGTAGAGCCGCGCGTAGGCGCCGTCCGCCCGGAGGAGCTCGTCGTGCGTCCCCTGCTCGACGATCCGGCCCAACTCCATGACCAGGATCAGGTCGGCGTCGCGGATGGTGGACAGGCGATGGGCGATGACGAAGCTGGTCCTGCCCTGGCGCAGCGAGTTCATCGCCCGCTGGATGAGCACCTCGGTACGGGTGTCGACCGAGCTGGTCGCCTCGTCCAGGATCAGGATGGCGGGTTCGGCGAGGAAGGCGCGGGCGATGGTGATCAGCTGCTTCTCGCCCGCGCTGACGTTGGACCCCTCCTCGTCCAGGACCGTCTCGTAGCCGTCGGGCAGGGTGCGCACGAAGTGGTCGACGTGCGTCGCCCGCGCCGCGTCCACGATCCGGTCCCGGCTCGCGGCGGTGGCGCCGTAGGCGATGTTCTCGGCGATCGTGCCGCCGAACAGCCAGGCGTCCTGGAGGACCATGCCGGTCTTGGCCCGCAGGTCTTCACGGGTCATCGCGGCGATGTCGGTCCCGTCCAGGGTGATCTGTCCGCCCGTGACGTCGTAGAACCGCATCAGCAGGTTGACCAGCGTGGTCTTGCCCGCGCCCGTCGGCCCCACGATGGCCACCGTCTGGCCCGGCTCCACGGTGAGCGAGAGATCCTCGATCAGCGGGGTGTCGGGGGTGTAGCGGAAGGAGACGTCGCGGAACTCCACCCGGCCGCGCACCTGCGCGGGCCGCTCCGGCTTCGCCGGGTCGGGGTCCTGTTCCCGGGCGTCGAGCAGCGCGAAGACCCGCTCAGCCGACGCCATGCCCGACTGCAGCAGGTTGGCCATGCTCGCCACCTGCGTGAGCGGCTGGCTGAACTGCCGGGAGTACTGGATGAAGGCCTGGACATCGCCGAGCGAGAGCGCCCCTGAGGCGACCCGCAGCGCGCCGACCACCGCCACCAGGACGTAGTTCAGATTGCCGATGAACATCATCGCCGGCTGGATGGTGCCGGAGATGAACTGCGCCCTGAAGCTGGAGTCGTACAGGCTGTCGTTGTGCTCTTTGAAGGTGGCCGCGGCCTCGTCCTGCCGGCCGAACACCTTCACCAGCGCGTGCCCGCTGTACATCTCCTCGATGTGCCCGTTGAGCCGCCCGGTGGTGCCCCACTGCTTCACGAACTGCGGCCGGGCACGCTTGCCGATCATGCTGACGACCACCACGGAGAGGGGGACGGTCACCAGCGCGATCCCGGCGAGCAGGGGGGAGATGACGATCATCATCGTCAGCACCCCGACGATCGTCAGCAGCGAGGTCACGATCTGGCTGAGGGTCTGCTGCAGGGTCTGGGACAGGTTGTCGATGTCGTTGGTCACCCGGCTGAGCACCTCGCCGCGTGGCTGGCCGTCGAAGTAGCTCAGCGGCAGCCGGGCGAGCTTGGTCTGCGCCTGCTCGCGCATCCGGAACATCGGCCGCTGCACGACGGCGGTGGTCAGCCGGCCCTGCATCAGGGCCAGCAGCGACGCCCCGACATAGATCGCCAGGACGATCAGCAGCACCCGGCCGACCTGCTCGAAGTCGATGCCCTGCCCGGGCACGACGTTCATCGAGTCGAGCATGTCCGCGAGGGTGCCCTCGCCCTGCTGCCGGAGGCGTTCCACCGCTTCGGCCTTGGTATCGCCGGCCGGGATCTGCCGGCTCACGACGCCCGAGAAGATCAGGTCGGTCGCGTGCCCGAGGATCTTCGGGCCGAGCACGGACAGACTGACGCTGGCGAGGGCCAGTGCCAGCGTGAGCAGCACGAGCGCACGCTCGGGCCGCATCATGCTCAGCAGCCTGCGGCTCGAGCCGCGGAAGTCCAGCGACTTCTCGGTGGGCATGCCGCCCATGAAGGCGGCCGGCCCGCGGCCGACCCCGGCGCCCGCCGGGCCGGGCCCGCGTTTGGGCGTCGGCCGTTCGCCGGGGGGTGGCGACGTGGGGGAGCTCATGCGGCGGCCTCCTGCTCGGTGAGCTGGGAGAGCACGATCTCCCGATAGGTCTCGTTGTCGTCCATCAGTTCCCGGTGGGTGCCGGTGCCGACGATGCGTCCTTCGTCGAGCACGATGATGCGGTCGGCATGGCGGATGGTGCTGACCCGCTGGGCCACGATGACGACGGTGGCGTCGGCGGTCTCCTCGGCCAGTGCAGCGCGCAGAGCCGCGTCGGTCGCGTAGTCGAGCGCCGAGAAGGAGTCGTCGAACAGGTAGATCTCAGGTCGCCGTACGAGCACGCGGGCGATGGCCAGGCGCTGACGCTGACCGCCGGAGACGTTCGTGCCTCCCTGCGCGATGGGTGTGTCGAGGCCTTCGGGCATCTGCTCGACGAAGTCGCGGGCCTGCGCGATCTCCAGCGCGTGCCACAGCTCCTCGTCGGTGGCGTCCGGCTTGCCGTAGCGCAGGTTGGAGGCGACGGTGCCCGAGAAGAGGTACGGCTTCTGCGGCACGAAGCCCACCGCCTGCGACAGCGCCACCGGGTCGAGCTCGCGCACGTCGACGCCGTCGACGAGGACGCTGCCGCCGGTGGCGTCGAAGAGCCGCGGGGCGAGATTGAGCAGCGTCGTCTTGCCGCTACCGGTGCTGCCGATCACGGCGGTCGTCTCACCGGGCCCGGCGACCAGGTCGATGCCGCGCAGCACGGGTTCCTCGGCGCCCGGATAGCGGAACTCGACGTCGCGCAGTTCCAGATGACCACGCCCGCCGGGGCCGGAGTCTGGGCCGGATTTGGGCCCGGCGACCGGGTCGGCCGGGGGCACGACGCTCGAGTCGGTCTCGAGCACCTCCTGTACGCGCTCGGCGCACACCTCGGCCCGGGGCACCATCATGAACATGAACGTCGCCATCATGACCGACATGAGGATCTGCATGAGATAGCTCAGAAAGGCGGTCAGAGCGCCGATCCGCATGTCGCCGTGGTCGATGCGGCCGCCGCCGAACCACAGCACGGCGACGCTGGAGCAGTTCATGACCAGCATGACCGTGGGGAACATCAGCGCCATGAGGCGGCCGACGCTGGTGGACACATCGAACAGGTCGGTGTTCGACCGGGCGAAGCGTTCCCGCTCGTGCGTGTCACGGACGAAGGCGCGGATGACGCGTACACCGGTGATCTGCTCGCGCAGGACCGAGTTGAGGTTGTCGATGCGTTCCTGCATGAGATGGAACAGCGGCCGCAGCCGCGCGATGAGCAGGCCGATGGCCACGGCGAGCACCGGGATGATGACGATGAGCAGCGAGGACAGCGGCACGTCCTGGTGGAGCGCCATCAGGATGCCGCCGACGCACATGATCGGGGCCGACACCATGAGGGTGAAGCTCATGAGCACCAGCATCTGGACCTGCTGGACGTCGTTGGTGGTCCGGGTGATCAGCGTCGGGGTGCCGAACCGGCCGACCTCCCGGGCGGAGAAGCTCTGCACCCGGTCGAAGATCGCCGCGCGTACGTCACGGCCGACCGCCATCGCGGTGCGGGCGCCGAAGTAGACGGCGCCGATCGAGCAGAGGATCTGCGCCAGCGTCACGCCGATCATCACGCCGCCGGTGTGGAGGATGTAGCCGAT
>NZ_JABVEB010000319.1 GCF_014323665.1 Actinomadura sp. HBU206391
CGGCCGCCCGCGAGCTCCATCTCGCGGACAACTCGGTGAGCACTCTGGTCAACCAGCTGATCGGCGCGCAGATGCTGCGCCGGGAGATCGATCCCGCTGATCGGCGCGCGGCCCGGCTCGTGCTCACTCCCGCGGCGCAGCGGCGCATCGCCGAGTGGCGGGACCGCAGGGCAAGGCTCGTCGGCGCGCGACTCGACGTGCTGTCCGGCGACGACCGGGCGGCGATCGCCGCGGCCCTCCCCGCGCTGCGCCGGTTGCTCGCCGAGATGCAGGAGCCGATGTCCGACACCGAGTCACAGGAGCCGACGTCCGACGACGCGGGCGAGCCACCGTCCGGCACGCCGCGGCAATGACGGCGACGACGAAAGGAGGAACCGACCGGATCCACGCTGTCGCGTCCGCGCGACGAGCACAGAGCTTTGTCCACCTGACCCCCGGGGGGCAGCGATGAGCACCGAGAATGTGACCGCCGAGCCGGCGAGCCGGCACGCGGTCGTCTGCAGAGAGCTGCGGCACGCGTTCGGCAGCGCCGTGGCGGTCGACGGCGTCGACCTGGCGGTGACGGAGGGCGAGATCTTCGGTCTGCTCGGCCCGAACGGCGCCGGCAAGACCACGACCATCCGGCTGATCACCACCCTGCTCCCGGCCCGTGCCGGCATGGTCGAGGTGTTCGGCCTCGACGTGGCCGACCATCAGATGGCCGTACGGAGGACGATCGGCTATCTGCCCCAGCAACTGTCCGCTGACGCGGCGCTGACCGGCCGCGAGAACGTGGAGTTGTTCGCCCGGCTGTTCGACGTGCCGCGGACCCGACGCCGCGAACGCGTCAGCGACGTCCTTTCCGCCGTGGGGCTCGACAACGCGGCGGAGCGGCGCGCCCAGACCTACTCGGGCGGCATGCTCCGGCGGCTCGAGCTGGCCCAGGCCCTGATCAGCACGCCGCGCCTGCTCATCCTCGACGAACCGACGATCGGGCTCGACCCCGTGGCGCGCGACGGGGTGTGGGAACGCATCCAGGAGGTCCGCCGCACCACGGGCATGACCGTCCTGGTGACCACCCACCACATGGACGAGGCCGAGCAGCACTGCAACCGGATCGCGCTCATGCACCGGGGCCGCATCCGGGCGCTCGGCACTCCATCGGAACTCAAGTCCGGTCTCGAACCGGGGGCCACCTTGGAGGAGGTGTTCCGTGCCTACACCGGCGACCAACTCGACGAACCAGCAGACGGCTTCCGCGATGCGCGCCGCACCCGCCGTACCGCGAGCCGGCTCGGCTGACGTCCCGCCGCCCCGGCCCGGCTGGCGGCTGCTGCCGGCCCGCGTCGTCGCGCTATGCATCGTCGAGCTGCAGAAGATCCGGCACGACCGGACAGAGCTGTACACCCGGGCGATCCAGCCCGCACTGTGGCTGCTGATCTTCGGGGAGACGTTCTCGCGGATCCAGGCCATCCCGACCGGGGACGTGCCCTATCTCGACTACCTGGCGCCGGGGATCCTCGCCCAGTCGGCCCTGTTCATCGCCATCTTCTACGGAATCCAGATCATCTGGGAACGCGACGCGGGTGTGCTGGCCAAGCTGCTCGTCACGCCCACGCCGCGAGCGGCGCTGGTCACCGGAAAGTCATTCGCGGCGGGCGTGCGCGCGCTCTCGCAGGCCGTCGCCGTCATGGTGCTCGCGGCACTGCTGGGCGTGACGCTGACGCTCAACCCGCTGCGCTGGCTCGGCGTCGTCATCGTCGTGATGCTGGGCACCGCGTTCTTCTCCTGCCTGTCGATGACCATCGCCGGTCTCGCCATGTCCCGCGACCGGCTGATGGGCATCGGCCAGGCGATCACGATGCCGCTCTTCTTCGGGTCGAACGCGCTCTACCCCATCTCCCTCATGCCGGACTGGCTGCGCGTCATCAGCCATGTCAACCCGCTGAGCTACGAGGTCGACGCTCTGCGCAGCCTTCTCATCGGCACCCCCGGCAATCTCCCCCTCGACATCGCCGTGCTCGTCCTCGCCGCGGCCGTCGGGATCACCACCGCGTCGGCCGTCATGAGCCGTCTCGTCCGCTGACCGGCCGGCCGCCGTGCGGCCGGCGTCCGACGACCCGGCCGGGCCTCAGCCGAGGCGCAGGAGCCGCCGCACGACGGGCTTTCCGCCCAGCGGTCCGTCGAGGACGAGCGGAAACCGCCTGGGTCCGGCGGTGAGCGATCCGAGCCGGTCGCCCCGCTCGGCCCGCTCGGGGACGGCGCCCTCCGTCCGGAGTCGTACGGTCAGGCCCGGCCACCCGACCACGGTGACCGGGGCGGCGGCGATCAGCGGCGTACGGCCGCCCATGCCGTCGTCCACCACCGCGACCCGTTGCCCCTGGCGGGCGAGGGTCACGGCGGTGAGCGTCTTCACGGCCGCGGCGACCAGCAGTCGCCCCGCCTCGACCGCCGCCACGGCATCGCCCGCGCCCGGCTGGGCCATCACGGCGCCGACGATGAGCGTGGCGACACCGCCCACCCGTTCACGCGCGGCGAAGACGTAGTTGCCGCCCGCCGCGCTCGTGAATCCGGTCTTGCCGCCGACCACCCCGTCGTGACCGAGCAGCGTGTTGCCGCCCATCCGGGCCGGGCCGCCGTCGGCCGGGACGTAGGCCCGCCGGCTCACCACGTCGGCGAACGCGGGGATGCTCATCGCCGCGCGAAGCAGCTTCACCTGGTCGGAGGCGGTGCTCACGGTGCCCGGGTCGTATCCGCTCGGGTCGGTGTAGGTGGTGTCGGTCATCCCCAGCCGGCGCGCCGTGGCGTTCATCTTCCGTACGAAGGGTGCGTAGCCGCCGGCGTCCCAGCGCGCCATCTCATGCGCGATGTTGTTCGCCGAGACGATCATCAGCGCCTCGAGCGCCTGGCGCTCGGTGAACGGCTGGTTCGCGACGACGTCGACGTGGCTCTCACCTCGGGCCTTGCGCGCTGGGAGCCGGGCCGCCTCCTCGGCCGAGATGGTGAAGGTCGGGCCGCCGGAGCCGGAGGCGAGCGGGTGGTCGCGCAGGAAGACGTACGCGGTCATCACCTTGGCCACGCTGGCGGTCGGCGTGGGGACGGGATCTCCGGAGGCGCCCATGGTGCCGAGTCCTTCGACGTCGACGACCGCCTGTCCCTGAGCGGGCCAGGGCAGCACCGGGGCCGGACCCCCGAAGGTATGGCCGGACAGGGCGTGGCTCAGCCGTACGGAGGGCTCGGGCACCGGACGCGCGAGCTGCGCCGTCACCAGCGCGGCCGCCACGATGAGCGCCACGACCATGGCGCCCAGTGCCCGCAGCAGGGTCCCGCGGCGCGCCGGGGCCGGCCGGCCGTGCCGCCCGCCCTGCGTGGGCCGCACGGGTCGGAGACTCGGCGGGTACAGGGCGGGGGGCGAGGTGGGCATGGCCGGCCCTTCCGAGGCGGGAACCTGACACCTTGTATTGCCCGATCCACCCGATCGCGTTCATTCGGCCCGGATCAGGAGGACGGCCCCGACTCGGGCCGCGGGGTTCGCGGACTCTCTCGTCCCGCCGGATCACACGCGGCGCACTGTTCTCCACAGCTCGGCTCAAAGCCGGAACGTTACCTATAACAGCTAATGCATGCCTGTTCATCACTAGTTAGCATGTGGAGGTCATGGTTGTCGTAGTTCTGGACCGGCAGAAAGTCGGAAATCTGCCAGCCGATGGTACGAGCTTCATTGGCCGACGGCAGATGGTCGCCGAGGCGAGACGACTGCTGTCGGCGGCGCGGTTCCTGACGTTCACCGGTCCGGGCGGGATCGGCAAGACCCGGCTGGCGTTGCGGGTGGTGGGCGAGGTCCGGCGGGCCTTCTCCGACGGAGTCTGGCTGGTCGAGCTGGCGGGTCTCACGGACGAGGAACTCGTCGGCCGGACGGTCGCCACGACACTCGGGCTGCGCGACCAGTCGGACGAACCCGCGGTCGACGCCCTCCTGGAGTACCTGGCGGACCGCCAGGTCCTTCTCGTCCTGGACAACTGCGAGCATCTGCTGGACGGCGTCGCCATGCTCGCGAGAAAGCTGTTGGGCGGGGCCCCTCAGCTACAGATCGTGGCCACGAGTCGCCAGCCGCTGTGCATCGAGGGCGAGCACGTGCTGCAGGTCCCGCCGCTCGCGACCCCCGACTCCGGCGAGGCCTCGTCACCGGACGGCCTCGCCCGCTTCGAGGCGGTGAACCTCTTCGCCGACCGCGCCAAGGCCGCCTGCGCCACCTTCGCCGTCACTGCGGAGAACAGCCCGCAGGTGGCGCTCTTCTGCCGGCGGCTCGCCGGGATGCCGCTGGCCATCGAACTGGCCGCGGTACGGGTCCGGTCGCTGGCGGTGGAACGGATCCTGGAACGGCTCAGCGACCGCTTCGCGCTGCTGACCGGCGGCAGCCGAGCCGTGCCGCCTCGTCAGCGAACGTTGCGTGCGGCGCTGGACTGGAGCTACGACCTCTGTTCGCCGGCCGAGCAGACGATGTGGTCCAGCGCCGTGCGTTCCCGGTCGGTTTCGTTCAGGCAGAAGGCCAACGCCGCGCGGAGGTTGCCCTCCTCGCGTTGCAGCCGGGCGAGCCACCGGATCTGTAAGCCGTGAGCGCGCCAAGGCACTGTGGGTCAGCGCCTGATTCGCCCTCCGGCAGGGAGCGGTCGATGTCGCGGCCGAGTCTCTGGAGGAGTGCCGGGCCCTGGCCGAACGGCTCGGCGACACTGCGGCCCTCGCCTGCGCCACCCATTTCCGGGCCCTGATCGCGTTCTTCCGTGGGGACGCCCGAGAGGCCGTCACGCTCCTCGAGGAGGCGAACGAGCGCTACCGGGCCGAGGACAGTCCGGCCGGCAGCTGGATGGCCCTCTGCCATCTGGTCATGGCGAGCTCGACGGCCGGCGACCACGGGCGCGCCGAACGCTACGGCGCCGAGTGCCTCGCACTGTGCGAGGCGCACAGTGCGTACCTGAGCAGGTCGAACGCGTTGTGGGCGATCGGCTACGGCCGATGGCTGCAGGGCGACCAGCGGCGTGCCACCGCCCTGATCGTCGACGGGCTGCGGTTGATGCGCAAGACCGAGGACATGTGGGGAGCCGCCGAATGTCTCGAGGTGCTCGCCTGGGTCGCCACGGCCGACGGCAGGTACGACCGCGGCGCGCGGTTGCTGGGCGCCGCCCAGACCGCCTGGCGATCCATCGGGGCGTCGATTCCCGGATTCCATCCTCTCGCCGGCTCCCACGACCGGTACGAGGCCATGTTGCGGGACCGGCTCGGCGGAGCCGCCTTCCTCGGCGCTCTCCACGCCGGCGGAGAGGACGACCTCGACGAGGCCGTGGCCTACGCGATGGACGAGGCCAAGGCGCCGGAACGGCCGCCGCCCGCGCCCCACCCGGAGCACCCGCTCACCCGCCGCGAGCGGCAGATCGCCGAACTGGTCGCGCAGGTCATGCGGAACAAGGAGATCGCGGCCACGCTGGTGATCGCCCAGCGTACGGCGGAAGGCCATGTCGAGCGCATCCTGCAGAAGCTCGGGTTCACCTCGCGAGTACAGATCGCCGGTTGGGTCATGGAGCAGAAGAACTCCAC
>NZ_JABVEB010000032.1 GCF_014323665.1 Actinomadura sp. HBU206391
GCAGATCCCGGTCCGTCCGACCGATTGCCGAAGTTTATGCTCCTTCAGGGTTCTGGCGAACCGGCTGGACGTGTAATTGCTTCCGCGATCCGAGTGGAAGACCGCATCGCCGGTGAGCTCGTGGTTGCGGGCGGCCATTTCGATGGCCTTCTCGATGAGCGGGGTCTTGTAGTTGTCGTCCATCGCCCAGCCCACCACGGCTTTCGTGTGGCAGTCGATGACGGTCGCCAGGTAGACCCATCCTTCCCACGTCGGAATGTAGGTGATATCGCCGACCAGCTTCCGGCCGGGGGCGTCCGCGGTGAAGTCGCGTTGGAGAAGGTCGGGAATGTGATGTTCCTGGCCGTCGTGCTCGGTGAGGCTGAACCTCCAGGGCTTGGGCTGGCAGGGCTCCAGGCCCAGCTCACGCATGAGGGACCGGACGAGCTCCGGCCCACACCGCACGCCCCAGGCGGTGAGGTCGGCGTGGACCCGCCGGTACCCGTAGGTCCCATCGGAATCGTCAAAGGACCTGGAGACGAGCAATTTGAGTTCCTCGCGGCGTCCGGCGGTCGCAGATACCGGCCGGTTCCTCCATTCATAGAACCCGGAGCGGGATACTTCCAGGAGCGCGCACATCCCGACGACGGAGAGCGCGGATTCAATGTTCGTGGTGTAGGCCGCGTGCTGTGCGTCGATGAACTCGAACTTGTCACTCACCGATGATCTTTGGCAAAGTACGCCGCGGCTTTTTTCAGGAACTCGTTCTCCAGCCGGAGTTCCCGGGCTTCGCGTTCCAGCTCACGGAGCCGGGCTCGCTCACTCACCGTCAGGGCCGGCTCCTCGCCGGCATGCTCACGCCGATAAACATTCACCCAGTTCCCAAGAGTCGCCTCGTGGATGCCGAGTTCCTTCGCCACCTGCGCGATCGGACGCGATGTCTCGATCACCAGCTTCACGGCCTCTTCCCGAAACTCGGGTGAGTAACTCTTCCTAGATCTCGCCAACACATTCCCTTTCAGACGACCCCAATCTTAGTGGGGTCACTGTCCGGAAGACTCGGGGCACCCCAGATCCTCTTGCGCGCACGCATCCACCGCAGGGGGCTCGGAACTGGTTGATGTCGATGGGTGCTTGATCAGCTGTGTGGTCAGGGGGGTTTGTGGTTTGGTGTGCGTTCGCGCAGGGCGTCGGTGATCAGCATGATGCTCAGGCTGGTCAGGGCGATCGCGATTGAGGGTGCGATGGCGAGTCGGGGAGAGGCGATGAGGTGCGGGGTCGCTTCGTTGATCATGCCGCCCCAGTCGATGTGCGGTGGGGGGAGGCCGATGCCGAGGAAGCTCAGCGAGGTGGCGGCGATGAGCGCTCTGGCGAAGTCGGCGGTGGCCACCGTGCAGGCCGGTCCGAGAGCGTGCGGTGCGATGTCATGCCGCAGCAGTTGCAGTGTCGAGGCGCCCATCGTCCGGCTGGCCAGCACGTAGCCGGTTATGGCGGTCTGGCGGACGACGGTGCGTACGACTGATGCGCAGCTCACCCATCCCAGTGGTACCAACGCGATGAACAGGGTCGTGTGTCCGGATGGGAGCTCCCCGGAGAGGACGAGCGCGAGGGTGAGACCCGGCAGCGCCAGTGCGATGATCGAGATCTGGCGCAGTACCCGGTCCGGCCAGCCGCCGGCCAAGCCCGCGATGGCGCCGGTGACGGTGCCGATCGCGGTGGTGACGGTTGTGACGGCGAGTGCGAACAGCAGGGACGTACGTCCTGCGGCAGCCGTGCGAGTGAGCAGGTCGCGGCCGAGCTGGTCGGTTCCGAGCCAATGGAGTGGACTCGGCGGCAGCATCGCGTTCATCGGGTCGGGTCGGTAGGGGTCATGGGGGGAGACCAGGGGCAGGGTGAAGCAGCCGAGCGCGACGACGGCGAGCGTGACCGCTCCGGCGGTCAACGCCGTCGGCGGGCGGGTCATCGGGTCTTGTCCCGTAGGCGCGGATCCATCAGGGTGACGCACGCATCGGCCAGGGCCAGGACGAGCACGGTCGCCGCTGCGGCGAAAAGCACATATCCCTGAACTATCGGGATGTCGCGCTGCCGGACCGCGGTGACCGCGAGCTGGCCCACGCCTGGCCAGTTGAACAGCGTCTCGACGACGACCGCGCCACCTGCCACCTCGGTGAGCGCCACTCCGGCGGCGCTGATCGCTGCGGGTGCCGCGGCGGGCAGAGCGTGAAAGAGGGTCGCCCGCCGGACGGTCAGGCCCTTGGCGAGAGCGAGCGCCATGAAAGGGCTGCCGTGCACGGCCGCGAGATCTGAACGCAGCAGGCGCATGAGCGGCGCCGCGGTGGCGATGCCGAGCGTGAGGCCGGGCAGGACCAGCCCTTCGGCCGTGGTGTCACCGCCGGTGGGAAAGATGCGCACCTCGACGGCCAATACGCTGATCAGCAGGATGCCGAGGACGTAGGGCGGGACGGCCGCGACGGCCAAGGTCAGGGCCCGGGTGATTCGGCCGAGGGCAGCGTGTGGTCGTGTCTGCGCGCGCACGGCCATCACCACCGCTAAGACGAGCGCGATGAGGAATCCCACGCCCGCCAGACGCAGCGTGGCCGGTGCTCGCGACAGAATCTGTGGTGCTACCGGAGTTCCGTCGGCATAGGACCGTCCGAAATCGCCCCGCAGCACGCCGCCGAGCCAATGGAGATACTGGACGGCCAGGGGCCGGTCGAGCCCGAGTTCGGCGCGCAGCGCGGTGACGCTTGCCTGAGTGGGCTGAATACCGCCCCGGCGGAGGAGTTCTTCCGCCGGGTCACCTGGCGCCAGTGACGTGAGAGCGAACGTCAGTACCGACACCGCGAGCAGCGCAAAAGCCGCCCCGGCCGCCCGCGAGCACGCGAAGGTCACCTTCTCAGCGCGCCGGTGCGATCTTGGCCAGGTCCACCAGGTAGCAGGCGTCCTGGGTGAGGCCGGTGACCGCGTTGCTCGTCACCACCGGGTTGTCCTGGTAGGCCACGGGAATCATCGGACGGTCGGTGGCCAGCATTCGTTGCACTCTCCAATACAGATCGCGGCGTTCGGCGGTGTCGGCGGTGGCGGCGGCCTGGTCGATGAGGCGGTCGAAGTCCTCGTTGTTGTAGCCGAGTTTGCGCTGGCGGTTCCAGTCGGCGTCCGAGCGCAGGAAACGGCGGAACAGGTAGTCGGGATCGCCGTTCGGGACGCTGTAGGCGCTGAGGAACATGTCGTAGTCCCCGGCCTCCATCGTCGTCTTGGTCGCCTCGATCACGTTCACCCGGGCCGGAAGGCCGACCTGGTCTAGGGCGGACCGCAGCACCTCGGCGACGTCGGTGTAGGGGAACTGCCCGGCTTCGGCCGAGGAGATCAAAATGGTGACCGGACGGCTGGGGCGGCCCGCCTGCGAGACGAGCCGACGGGCGCGTTCTGGGTCGTATGCGGTGCGTGCTGCCGGGTCGGCCAGGTCACCGAAGACCGGTGACAGAAACGACGAGCCGGGGCCGGCCGTGCCCGCCAGAAGGTTCTTCGCGATGGTCGTGCGGTCGATAGTGAGATCGACCGCTTCGCGGAGCCGGGGGTCGGCGAAGGGCGGTCGTGAGGAGTTGAAGGTCAGGTAGTGGGTGAGCACGGACGGTGTGCGCGTGACCCGGAAGCGTCTGCCGGCGGCGACGGCGCTGACCTGCCCGGTGAGCAGAGCCCCCTTGTCGATCAGTCCGTCCACCTCACCGGCCCGCAACGCCGCCACCCGCGCATTGGCGTCGGGGATCGTCTTGACCACCACCTTCTTCATGGCGGGCTTCCCGCCCCAGTAGTAGGGGTTCGCGGCGAGCTCGACACGTTGTCCTTTGGACGAGGAGACGAGCGTGTACGGGCCGGTGCCCACCGGCTTGCCCGCGAAGCCGCCATCGGCGTCGAACGCCGACGGCGCCTGGATCATGCTGTAGAAGTTGGCGAGCCTGGCCGGCAGGTCGGCCACCGGATCAGCAAGCTCGAACACCACCGCACCTGCGTCGGCGCGCACCTCCCTCAACCTTCCGTAGGCGGACTCCATACCGGCATCGAGGCTGAAGAACGGTGACTGCTTCGGTGCGAGCCGCTGGAATCGTTCGATGTTGGCGACCACCGCCTCGGCCGTCAAAGGGGTGCCGTCGCTGAACCGCACACCGCCACGCAGCTCGAAAGTCCACCTCCGTCCATCGGCCGACAGCCTCCAGCCGGTGGCGAGGGCAGGTGATGGTTTCAGTTCGGCGTCCAGTGTGACCAGTGGTTCCCACACCCGCAGCGCCTGATGGGTGAAGTAAGGGTCGTCAGGGCCGGCGAACAGGTCACGCGGCGCGGCCAGGGTCAACTGCCCGCTCTGGGCCAGCGCGGGAGTACTGGACCCGTCGGCACATGCCGGCATCAGGCCGATCAGACCTGCGACCAGCAGGATTCCGCACCGAGTCCACGATGAGGCTCCGGTTCGGCCAAGACCGGTGCGGCGATCGGCTGACGGCCGGATGCAGCGGAATTCCAGGACAGAGGACAGGGTCTGGTGCACGAGCCTCATCACCCAGCCCCCAGGCAGCGGACGGTCCCGGCGAGCCGGATAGCGGATGACGACACAGACTTTCCCTCCCAAACTGATGCACCTCGGGCACCCGCATCATGCTCGCGAGGGAAAATGATTGTCAATTTCATCTGATGGTGCCCGGGATGAGTTTGATGGCAGGCCCGCGAGGGTGCTTGACGGACGCGTGTGCCGGACGGATCGATACCGCTCCCCGCTCAATTCTGGGTGCGAGGGCGTGGTCGCACGGGCGACGTTGGGTGTCCAGGAAGGCCACGGCCGGGCGGAGGCCGTCGAGCCCGTCCGCATACGACGCGTGATGCGGGCCGGCCAGCCGAAATGATCGGCGAGTGATCGCCATCGGTCTCACCAGCCTCCCGCGTGGGCCTGACCGCGACGTCCGATCCTCGCTGTCCTAGCCCCTTCAGCACATGCTCGCTGACGAGGCTAGGACGCAGCAGGGGCACCACGCGGGGGTCGGGCCTCGCCCCGCTGCCAGGGCAGTGGTCTCGTTATTTGTCGATGCGGTGATCGCTTTCGTCTGTGCTACCAGCTGGATTTGGTGATGCCGGGCAGTTCTCCCCGGTGGGCGAGTTCACGGAACCGTACGCGTGATAGTCCGAACTTGCGTAGGTGGCCACGGGGCCGGCCATCGATGGAGTCGCGGTTGCGCAGGCGGGTCGGACTCGCGTCGCGCGGCTGGCGTCGAAGTTCGGTGGCCGCTGCCGAGCGGATTTCCGCGGATGCGCGGGGGTCCTCGATGATCCTCTTCAGTTCCGCCCGGCGTGTGAACGTCGCTCAGAACTCGCCGGGGGACCGGTTCCGGCGGCGCGTCCTCGGCCGTCGCCGGGGCGGTGCCGGTCAGCCCGGCCCCAGCGACCAGGGCCGCCACGCCCGCGATGCCCAGCAGCCGGCGCAACACCGACCTATGGCTTCCTCTCACAGTTCTCCTTCGTCCTGCCTTGTCAACGCCGCCATCAGGGACGGAAAGCGCCAGAGGGTCCGCAGCCCCCGATCACAGGAGATGTCCGGACAAAGCTACAGGAATCGATTATCATTATCATTATCATGATGTCCAGTTCGGGGCCGCGTGCGGTCGGCGCAAGAGTCGACCCGGCGAACTTGAAGGCGATAACCATTTTCGACATGTTCTGGGAACCTATAAGCACCAGCCAAGTAGCCCCCAGTGCGCAGACGTTCCGCCGCTCTAGCCGCCGCCACCGCCGCAGTCATCGTTCTGGTCGGTGTGTCGCCGGCCTCGGCGGGCACCCGCATCGTGCTCGAGAAGGGACATGTCGACGTCGTCGACGTCGAGTACGAGGACGGCGCCTTCGAACTGCACGTCCACGACGAAGAAGCCGATGCCGAACACGACCCGGCCGATGTCGTGTTCCGGGCACTGCCCGATCGTCTTGCTGGCCGGGCTCACCAACACCCCGGCACACGCCGCGGTGACGCTCACCAGCGGCCACGTCGACGTCCTCGACATCAACCACGCCGCCGGCAACCTCAACCTCAAGGTGCAGGACGAGACCACCCGGGCAACCCCGTGGCGCGCAATCCCGCGGACGTCATCTTCCAGGTCCCGCAGCCGCAAAGATCACCGTGCCCAGCGGTGCCCAATGGAGCTTCCTCTGCCCGGCCGGATCCACCGCCTGGGTGCTCCCGCAAAGCCAGGTCGCCGGATTGCTATGGGCCGGCTGGAACGCCACCGACGTCGGCACCGGAGTGTTCTCGGGCAGCCTCAGCCTGCAGCTCGTCAGCGTCACCGGCGGCCAGTTCAGCGTCTACCAGACCGCGCTCGGCGCGCCCACCGTCCTGTTCCATAGCCGGGCGAGCGGACCCGACACCCAGAACCTCGCACCGGGTGCCCACACCCACCGCAACTGGGCGTTCAACACCGCCACCACCTACAAGATCACCTTCAGAGTGTCCGGCACCCTGGCCGGCACCAGCACCGTCAAGAGCGCCCAGGACACCGTCACCTTCCAAGTCCTCAAATGAGGTTCATCACGTTGCGTCAGCACCGAACCTTCCGTTGCCTCGTACGGCGGCCACCCAGCATCACCGGCCGCCGTACGGGGCGGCGCGCGTTGGCGCCGCTCGTCAAAGGCTGGCTCCCCATACCCTGGGCCTGGACACCTCCGGTCGGGCGCTCATCAGAACGTCGCGAGCCTCCGATTCCTGGTGAGCCCTACCTCCGGTGCCCGGCGCGTCGCAAAGCCGAAAGGAACCTGGAATGGAGGGTGGCAGCACCGGGGCCACGTTAGTGCGCTCGCGCACGCCCTCGCGCCGTGCGTTGTCCCGTTGCGGGATCGTCAATCGGTCCGGGTGCGGAGGCTCCGCGCCAGGGTGGGGATCATCACCGCCGCAGGGACGAGGTGTAGCCCGAGGAGGGCGGTGGTGGTGGCGGTGTTTGCCCCGGAGAGGAGGGGCGGGACCAACGAGATCGCGGTCAGCGACACTGCCGTCCACACGAATCGCTCGGCGGGGCGAGCGCTCCAACGAAGAAGAGCGGCGGCAATGACGATGCCCACGACCGAGAAGAAGCCGGTCACCACGGCGAACCCGGACAACGGGATCGTCTCGCCACCATCGGGGACCTCGAAGCCGACGCCAACGGCCTGGGCAAGCGCAGCGGCGAGGGTGGTGGCCACCGTCGCTGCGAGCGTGGCAATGAAGCCGGTGACGGCGAGCCCGCGGAGTCGGTAGGTGTGGCTGGTCTGGCCCGATGCCGTGCCTGCGACGCCCCCGGTGTCATTCATGCTGTTCATGTCGTTCCTCCATCATTGGGCAACTGGCGTACGGGTGTGTTGACCGGCATGTGACGGTCCTGGCCCTGGGCGTGACGATGCGCACCCTCGCCGTGCGACGGCCGGGGTTCCGCAGGGCGCGGACGCCGTTGCCGCGGAGCCAGAACCCGGCGTCGCGTCCGAGGACCGGCCCGGCTCGCCGTCGCGCAGCTCCAGCTGCACCCGCCCGCGGGTGACGACGCCGAACGCGTCGCACCACTCCGCCGCGACAACCGTGACCCTCACGCCGCCGCGCAGCGCGAGCGTCCTCACCTCGACTGGTCCGTGCCCTCCGTAGGCAGGCGCTCCGGCAGCCCGAGCCGCGGGAACTGGTCGTCGTGGAAGATGACGATCTCGGCGATCGCCCCGCCGGTGACGCGCAGGACGTCGATCGTGAGCGGCAGATACGCACCCTCCTGCTCCCGCCAGAGGTAGAAGGCGACGGCGGGCTGCCGGTTCACCGAGGTGAGGACGGCGCGCAGGCGTCCCATGTCCTCGAAGCCGTCCTCGACCCAGTCCCGCACCACCGCGTCGCGGCCGACGAACAGGCCCGGCGTGGGCGGCATCGAGCAGCGGACGTCGTCGCGCAGCAGTGCGGCGAGCCCCTCGATGTCCGTGGCCACGCTGGCGTCGGTGAAGCGGCGCACCAGCTCGCGCGTCCCGGCGTCCTCCTCGCCGCCGGTCCAGTCCTGCCGCTCGGCGGGCAGGTGCTCCCGCATGCCGGCGCGGGCCCGCTGCAGCGCGCTGTTCACGGAGTTGACGGAGTCCCCGAGGAGCTCCGCGACGTCCTTCGCCGGCCAGCCGAGCACGTCCCGCAGGATCAGCACGGCCCGCGGGCGCGGCGCGAGGTGCTGGACTGCGACCAGGTACGCCAGCTCGATCGTCTCCCGCGCGACGGCGACGGTCTCCGGCTCGTCCGCGTCGCCCGCGGGCAGCTCGTCGAGCAGCCGGTCCGGGTAGGGCTGCAGCCACAGCACCTCGCCGCCGGTCGCAGGCTCGGGGCGGCACTTGGCGAGCAGGTCCAGGCAGGCGTTGGTGGCGATCCGGTACAGCCAGGCCCGGAACGTCGACCGCCCCTCGAAGGTCTCCCGCCGCCGCCAGGCACGGAGGAATGTCTCCTGCACGGTGTCCTCGGCGTCCTCGAACGACCCGAGCATCCGGTAGCAGTGCACGTGCAGCTCCCGCCGGTGCCGCTCCGCCAGCCCCGAGAACGCCGGCTCGTCGACCTCGCCCAGCCCGCCCTCGCCCAGCCCGCTCACGCCCAGCTCCTCCAGCCGCGTGTCCGCACTCATCACGTCATCCTTCCGCCTCGTCGTGTCCCGTCGTAGGTGTGACGGGTGCGGGCGCGACAACTCATCACAAGGGTCGGTCGGCATGGCTGATCCGGTGGCGGAGCACGACGCGCGGTACGGCGAGGAGGGCGCGGGTCCGCCGGAGTGGGTGCGGGGGGTCGCCCGGTTCACGACGACGCGGCGGGCATGGACGCACGAGCACGGCACGAGGTCCACTGAAAAGGATGGGCTTGATCTTGAAGCCGAGACCCGGCCTTCGACGCTGGACTCCCGCAGTCGTGGTCGCGCACAGCCTGAACCAGATCGGGTCTTACGAGATCACCGTCGCGGCCAAGCGCGGCCCCGCAGTGCTGGCCCACGAGATCGTCCGACGGTCGTTGCCGCGCTATAGCGACATGCTCCGCCGCCCCGCGGTGGCCCATCGAGGCGCTGCTCGCCGCGCCCGTACCGGCGGCCGGGCCGACGGTCGGCGAGGGGGAGCCGGTCACGGAGGAGTGGACCGCGACCAGGGGCGAGGGCTTCAGGGTCATTCCGCCCTGGGAGAGCGATCACCTCACGGGTTGTACGGGCCCGAATGGAATGAGGCGGGGGAGGCCGCCGAGGAGCACCTGACCTGCCTCGTACAGGAATTGGACCGCCATTGGGGTGCCCACCGGCGGCTGTCCATGCGGGTGGTGCTTTTCGGGACCAGGCGGGCGATCCCATGCCGCCGCTGTTCCAGGCGCTGTGCGATGCGGACTGCTACGGCGATCTGGCGGTGTGGGGGTCGGTCGGTGGCCGCCGGCCCGGACGCCGGACGCCTGTGAGTCGCAGTCTCCGTCGACCAGAGCGACGGCGACGCCCCGATGACCATAACGGCCGCCGTCAGCGACCGGCCGATCACGGAACTGGAGGAACAGCCGTGAGTGACGCGCTCGCCTCCCCACAGGCTCGTTACGGTGACGCGTCGATAGGGACGACGTCGATCAGCTTCTTGTTGACGAACTCCTGAATGCCGAGCCAGGACAGCTCCCGGCCGTAACCGGACTTCTTTACGCCGCCGAAAGGCAGTTCGGGCGCGGTCCAGGTGGGATGGTTGATGAAGATCATGCCGCTCTCGATGCGCTCGGCGATCGCCTTGCCGTGCTCGATGTCGGACGTGAACACCGACCCGCCGAGACCGTAGTCGGTGTCGTTGGCGATGGTGATGGCCTCCTCCTCGTCCTGGATGCGGAAGAACATCGCCACCGGGCCGAAGAGTTCTTGCCCGTACACCGGATTCTCCCTGGTCACGCCGGTGAGGATCGTCGGCTGGATGAATGCTCCAGTGGTCGGCACGGGGTCGCCCGCCGGGATCGCCTGGGCGCCGTGCTCGATCGCTTCCGCTATCTGGGCCTTGAGGGTGTCCGCGGCGTGCTGGGAAGACATCGGCGGGAGTGTGGTCTTCTCATCCATCGGGTCTCCGGCGGTCAGCCCGCTGAGGGCGGCCCTGAACTCTTCCAGGAACTTGTCGGCGATCTGCTCGTGGACGAGGAGCCGCTTGGAGGCCACGCAGCATTGCCCGCAGTTGTTCATCCGGCCCCACACCGCCCAGTGAACGGTCCTGCCGAGGTCGGCGTCGGGCAACACGATCAGTGGATCACTGCCGCCCAGCTCCAGGGTGGTCTTCTTGATCGCCTTGCCGGCGCGGGCCGCGACGACGCTTCCCGCCGCCTCGCTGCCGGTCAGTGCCACGCCCTTCACGCGTGCATCGTCGATCACTCTCCCGACCTGCTCCTTGGTGACGTAAAGGTTCGTGTAGACGCCGTCCGGGGCACCGGCCTCGCGGTAAAGGCGCTCGAAGGCCAGTGCTGACTGCGGCACGCTCGACGCGTGTTTGACCATGACGACGTTGCCCGCCATGACGTTGGGAGCCGCGAACCGGGCCAACTGGTAGTAAGGGAAGTTCCACGGCTGTACCCCGAACAGAACGCCCAGCGGGCTGTTGACGACGACCGCTTCGCCCTCTCGCGTGTCGAGGGGGACCGGCTCCAGGAAGCGCTCCGCGTTGTCCGCGTAGTAGTCGAAGATGTCGGCCGTCAGGTCGACCTCCTCGAGGCTTTCACCGATCAGCTTGCCCATCTCCATGGTCAGCAGGCGGGCGAACTCGTCCGGCCGCTCACGCAGGATCTGAGCCGCGCGCCTAGTGACGGCCGCACGCTCATCGAAGGTCTGTCGCCCCCACGTTTCGTACGTCGCCTGGGCACGCGACAGGGCGTCCTCTAGTTCTGCGTCGCTGATCTCAGGGAACGACGCGAGAACCTGGCCGTTATATGGATTCACTGACTGGTAAGACATCTGTCTCCCCCTTCGCGAGCCGAGCTCCTGCCCGCCGGCGTCGTGCGCCCCGGCCTCGGACGACCCAGAGATCCGCGCCGTCGCGGGTCGGCCAGGTCGAGGAGCCATTCGGTGGCCGGTGCTCGCGTGGACGGTTAAGGGGCGACGCCTGACAGGCATGGGTTCCGCCGCATCGACACCGAAGCCGGTGAGGCGGCGAAATCACGATGTCGCATGGACTGAGCGGCGCGAGGTGCCGTCGGGCCATGCCTGCTTCCGCTTATCCCACTATGCCACCCTCGGATCTGCCCGTCGTCACAGGTGGGGCGGGGTGCGTCGAGGGGAACGATCGCGCGGTGCCGATCCGGCGGCCATCGCGGTCCCGCCGCCCATGGCACCGGCCGTCATCTATCGGATGCCGGCAGAGGACCTCTCGTCATGGCGTGAACGACCGGGCGACGGCCGCCAACTCGTCCAGCGTCCGGCAGGTCTCCTCGAGTGGAAGCGTGGGCAGATCGAACAGCACCTGATCTGCGCCGACGTCCGCCAGCCGCGCGACGATCTCATGATCGCCGGGCACGGCGTAGACCGACACGGGGATACGCGCTCGCCCGGCCTCCACCGCGCGCCGCTCCAGCTCCGTGATTCTGCGTGCGATCTCATCGACCCCCAGGCCGTAGGTCGGCATCCAGCCGTCACCGTACTCCAGGACGCGATCAAGGGTCCTTGGCCCGTTGCCGCCCATGATGATCGGCGGATGCGGTCGTTGCACAGGCTTGGGCCAGCAGAAGATCGGATCGAAGTCCACGAAACTACCGTGGAATTCGGCCTGGTCCTTGGCCCAGATCTCTTTCATCGCGAGGACCCGTTCACGCAGCAGCGCCGTGCGGGTCTTCGGATCGGTGCCGTGGTCGCGCATCTCCTCGCGATTCCAACCGGCACCCACACCGACGACGATCCGTCCGCCGGAGACATGGTCCAGGCTGGCGATCTCCTTGGCCGTGGTGATGGGATCACGTTCGACCAGGAGGAGGACCCCGGTGCCGACCAGGAGCCGCTCGGTGACCACGGCCGCCGCCGTGAGGGTCACGAACGGATCGAACGTCCGGTAATACTTTCTCGGAAGTTCATCGACCTCGGGCCACTGCGATTCCCGCTTCACCGGGATGTGGGTGTGTTCGGCGACGAACACCGACTCGAAGCCGCGCTCCTCGAGCGCACATCCCAGGCGCGCCGGTGCGATGCCCTCGTCGGTGACGAACGTCGCCACGCCGAATCTCATTGGCCCCCCGATCCCCCAATTGATTCCTTCCAGGGCGCCCCCACCAGCAAACCGACCGGCCGAACGACATTGCCTGAGGGCAAGCCCTCGGCGAGCCTTTGCGCTCTCCAGGGACAGCGCCGAGATCAGCGGCTCCTCAGCCCATGGCCGCCTAGGCCCGGTGACCTCCGCGCGACGGCGGTCTCGCGTTCACCCAGGGAACAGGCGCGCCGCCACGACTAAGGGCACCGTGGGTTGCGCGCGTGCGCGGGGAAGTAGGTCGACTCGAAGTCGGCCATCTGCCAGCCTGCCGTGATCCCCCCGGCCTCGTAGGCACTCTGCAGGAAGGTCAGAAGGGTGCGGCGCGGGTCGGCGCTCGTGCGCACGTCCTCCCAGGCGAGGATCGCCCGGTGGGTGCCGTCGCAGAAGGGGATCCACCTGGCCTGCTGCGGGCACAGCGGCTGCAGCGTGAGATCAGGCGGTTCGGGCTGGGTGCAGGAGTAAAACGAGGCCTCGGGCTTCCTGTCGTCACCGGGCGACAAGCCGAAGCCGATCATCTCGTGCGTGAACGACTCGACGGTGACCGGGTCAGTTCTTGATCGCTGCGGCGCATGCCGACCGGAATAACGGGTGATCGCCAGGTCCATGCTGTGCCAGAACAGGCGCGCTGGGCTCGTCTTGCCGGAGAACCAGGCTTCGAACTCCTCGAACACCGCGTCCGTCCACGACAGCACCCGCCAGAACCTGCCGACCAGGGCCTCGTCGTACGAGGAGTGCCCGGTGTCCTCGGCGAAGGGGGTCGTCACGGGAACCTCCAGCGGCTTGCCCCCGATCGTGAGATGAACACCCGACCTGTCGAGCAGGCCCAACAGTGCCTCGTGGAAGTCCTTGACCGACAGCCCGTCGTGCAGCGCGAGGCTCTCCGTGCTACCGGCATCGGTACGGACCACGAGCCGGTGGTCGAGGAAGTCGAAGTCGATGGCGAAGCCCAACCCGCCGTAGCGCATCCGGCGCGTGGTCAAGCCCCGGATGGTGAGGAAGAGCGGGACATTCGACCAGTGGTCGTGCGGCGCCGTCGCGGCCAACCTGATCTGGCCCATGATCTGACAGTAGAGGTGCAGCGTGACCTTGGTCGGCCACCAGGCGGCCAATGGCAGCGGGGGAAGGACCTCCGCGACACCGGCCTGATCTCCGTGCACCTCCGGTCGTTACCCCGCTGACCAGCGGGTAAACAGCGGTACCTCCTGGTGAGCGACTCTCGTCGTCCCGACGACCGGGAATCATCCCCTGCCGTAACTCGCGTACGCGGTTGTGCGCCTCGGTGACGCCGTCGTGACGGTGACGACCTCGTGGCGTTCGCACGGTCATCCTCGGGGCATGCCGACGAGGAAGGGAGGGGTGATGCATTCGAACGCGTATTCAGCAGCCACGAGTTGCACGGGTGGTATGCGACAAACAGGGTGCACATCGCGGCAACACTGTTCATCGGCGACCGAAGCGCTAACTGCTCACTATGGCGAAGTCGTTGTGGCCGTTGGGTGGCCTAATGGCGATTTTGGAAAAGGAATCGGCGCCTGGTTGGGAGCCGACCCCTTTCGACCGCCGCAGGGATCGCCAGCAGTCACCGAGCCGCGTGCGAAGAACGCATAGTTGTTGGTACTTTGGAATATGGGCCGTGGGACCGTCTTGGACGCCTTGGCCTGGCTAGGATTACCTGCCTTGTAGGCTTCGACGACCTGGGTGGAGACCGGGCCGCGGTCGTTCACCGTGATGCCGTGCTGCTTGGCCCAGGTACGGATGTCTGCGGACCGCTCCCGGGAGTGAGCGGTCCGGCCAGTCGCCTTTCTTGGACGGCCGGCCTGGCGAGCGGCGGGTTTGCGGGCCTTCTCAACATACGGCGCGAGGCTTCTGCGCAACTCGTTCGCATTGTCTGCGCTGAGATCGATCTCGTAGGTGACGCCGTCGTGCGCAAATGACACCGTCTCATCGGCAAGGAGGACGGCTGCAACAAGATCGTTATCGTTATCCAACCCTGCTGAAGCCAGCCTGACCGGCCCTGATGAAGGGGTCTCGAGACCCGCCCACGGAACCGCCCGCCCGGGCCGGGGTGGCTTGTTGGTGGTCGCATCGGCGAGGAGGCATTCGTGTCAGATGCCCGAGAGGTAAAAGAGAGACTGTTCCGAGCGCTCAACGCCCATGACCTGAGCGGGGTGCTGGAGTGCTACAGTCCCGACGCCGTCCTCGTGTCGCCGGCCGGGATCGCCGAGGGCCGTGACCAGATCGCCTGGTACTACGAACACTTCCTGGTCGCCTTCGCGGACTATCGCATCACCGCCTGGCAGCACCTGCCGTGCGGCGACACCGTCCTCGACATCGCCGTCAACGAATGGACGATCTCCGGTACCCACACCGGGCCCTTCATTCTCCCGGACGGCCGTACGGCGGAGGCCACCGGCCGCAAGATCGCCGTCCGTGGCGCCGGCCTGTGCGCGATCGAGAACGGCGAGGTCGTCACCAACCGTGAGTACTACGACCAACTGGAGCTGTATACCCAGCTCGGCTTCGGCCTGACCTGACGGCGGCCTCTGATGGCGGCCTCTGACGGCGGCGCACCCTTGTGTTCGGCTGGCCTCTTCACGCGGCTCGTGCGGCGTGGATGGGGTTGTCGAAGGTGAGGTGCGGTTCGCCGTGCTTGGCGTCGATGTGGATGATCGCGCCGTCTTGGATGTCTCCGGACAGCAGGGCGCGTGCGACGCGGGTTTCGATCTCGCGGGCGATGTAGCGGCGTAGTGGGCGGGCGCCGTAGACGGGGTCGAATCCGGCCTGTGCGATGAGTTTGCGTGCGTCTTCGGTGGTGTTCAGGGTGATGCGGCGGTTGGTGAGTCGTGCTCGCAGGTCGTTGAACATGAGTTCGACGATTTGTTCGATCTCGGGTTGGGTGAGGGGCCGGAACATGACGGTCTCGTCGATGCGGTTGAGGAATTCGGGTCGGAAGTGGCTGCGTAGTTCGGCCATGACGCGGTCGCGTGCGGTCGGTTCGATCTGGCCGTCGTGCTGGAGTCCTTCGAGGAGGTATTGCGAGCCGGTGTTGGAGGTCATGATGATGACGGTGTTGCGGAAGTCGACGGTATGGCCCTGTGCGTCGGTGAGGCGTCCGTCGTCGAGGATTTGGAGCAGGGTGTTGAAGACGTCGGTGTGGGCTTTTTCGATCTCGTCGAAGAGCACGACGGAGTAGGGTTTGCGGCGTACCGCCTCGGTGAGCAGGCCGCCTTCTTCGTAGCCGATGTAGCCGGGCGGGGCGCCGACGAGGCGGCTGACGGTGTGTCGTTCCTGGTATTCGCTCATGTCGATGCGGACCATGTTGTCCTCGGTGTCGAACAGTGCCTCGGCCAGTGACTTGGCCAGTTCGGTCTTGCCGACTCCGGTGGGGCCGAGGAAGATGAACGATCCGATCGGGCGGCGTGGGTCTTTGATGCCGGCCCTGGCTCTGATGATCGCGTCGGTCACGAGTTGTACGGCCTCGTGCTGGCCGATCACGCGTTCGTGGAGCACTTCGTCCAGGCGCAGCAGTTTTTCCCGTTCGCCCTCTTTGAGGCGGTCGATTGGGATGCCGGTCCAGCGCGAGACGATGGTTGATATCTCCTCTTCGGTGACGACTTCGCGGAGCAGTCGGTGGCCGCCCTGTTTGGCGGCGAGCCGTTCCTCTTCGGCGGTCAGCCGGCGCTGCAGTTCGGGGAGTTTGCCGTGTCTGAGTTCGGCGGCGCGGTTGAGGTCGTATTCGCGTTCGGCGCGTTCGGCGTCCTGGCGCAGTTGCTCGATCTCCTTGCGCAGTGCCTGAACCTGGCTGAGCGCGTGCCGCTCGGCTTCCCACTGGGCGCGCATCGCGTCGGTCTCGGCGCGCAGGTCGGCGAGTTCGGCGCGCAGTTCCTCCAGCCGTCGTCTGCCGGCCTCGTCGCTTTCCTTGGCGAGCGCTGCTTCCTCGATTTCCAGGCGGCGCACCCGGCGGGTCAGCTCGTCGAGTTCGGCGGGCATGGAGTCGATCTCGGTGCGGAGCATCGCGCAGGCCTCGTCGACGAGGTCGATGGCCTTGTCGGGTAGGAAGCGGTCGGAGATGTAGCGGTGGCTCAGCACGACCGACGCCACGATGGCGCTGTCTTGGATCTTCACGCCGTGGAAGACCTCCAGTCGTTCCCGCAGGCCGCGCAGGATCGAGATGGCGTCCTGTTCGGACGGTTCGTCCACCAGTACCGGCTGGAAGCGCCGCTCGAGCGCGGCGTCCTTTTCGATGTGCTTGCGGTACTCCTGGACCGTCGTCGCGCCGATCAGGTGGAGCTCGCCGCGGGCCAGCATCGGCTTGAGCATGTTGGAGGCGTCCATCGCCCCCTCGGTGGCGCCCGCGCCGACCACGGTGTGCACCTCGTCGACGAACAACAGGATCCGGCCCTGGGAGGCGAGTACCTCGTTCAGGACCGCCTTGAGCCGTTCTTCGAACTCGCCGCGGTACTTCGCGCCCGCGATGAGCGAGCCCATGTCCAGGCTGAAGACCGTTTTGTCCTTCAGCCCTTCGGGCACGTCCCCGCGGGCGATGCGTTGCGCGAGTCCCTCGGCGATGGCGGTCTTGCCGACTCCGGGGTCACCGGTCAGCACCGGGTTGTTCTTGGTCTTGCGGGACAGGATCTGGATGACCCGGCGGATCTCGGTGTCGCGGCCGATGACGGGATCGAGCTTTCCGGCCTCGGCCTCGGCGACGAGGTCGCGCCCGTACTTGTCCAGGGCCTCGTAGGTGACCTCCGGCATCGCCGACGTCACCCGCTGGCTGCCGCGGATGGAGGTCAGCGCCTGCAGGAAGGCGTCGCTGGTCAGCCCGTGCTCTTGCAGCAGGCGGCCAGCGGGGGTCTGTGGACCCTCTTCCAGGAGCGCGACCAGCAGATGTTCGACCGAGACGTAGTCGTCCCTGAGCCGTTTGGCCTCGCTGCCCGCGGCCTCCAGCAGCCGCGACAGCCGCTGGGTCACCCGGATCTGCCCGGGCTCCACACCGGGTCCGCTCACCCGCGGCCGTTTGGACAGCTCCGCCTCGAGCTCCTCGCGCAGCCGGTCCACATCGGTTCCGGCGGCGGCCAGCAGACGCGGCACCAGACCGGCCTCCTGGTCCAGCAACGCCAGCAGCAGATGCTCTCCGTCGACCTCGGTGTGCCCGAAGCGAAGCGCTTTGGTCTGCGCGTCGTGCAGAGCCTCCTGCGATTTCTGTGTCAACCGGTTCAGGTCCACGATGAGCCTCCAGTGCGTCCAGAGCGGCGCCGCAGTGCCGCCTCGAGGTCGGCGATGCGGTCGAGCAGGTCGCATACCAGCCCGACGGCGGCGTAGTTGAGGCAAAACCCGGCGCGCAGCCGTTCGATCCGGGCCACCTCGGCCAGTTGCTCCGGGGCGAACCACAGGTGACCGGCGGCGTCCCGGTACGGCTCCAGCAGGCCGAGCGCCACCAGGCGCCGCACCAGATCGGGATGCAGCCCTGCCCGGCCGGCGAACGATTCCAGGTCCAGGCGCGGCGGCCCGACGAGCGAGTATCTACCGATCTTCGTCCGCACGAGCGCTCTCATGATCGCTTCCTCGGGTCGAAGTCCGAGGTGGCGGCGAGCTCCTCGAACAGGCGCCGCTCCTTTGGACTGAGCTTCGAAGGCACCATGATCTTGACCTCGGCGTACAGGTCACCCGGGGCACCACGCGGGTTCGGCAGACCACGCCCGCGCAACCGCAACCGCCGCCCACTGGACGTGCCCGGCGGAACCTTCACCTTCGCCTCACCGCCAGGGGTATCGAGCGGAACGGTCGCGCCGAGCGCCGCCTCCCAAGGCGTCACCGCAAGATCGACATGGACGTTCCGCCCCTCCACCCGGTATCTCGGGTGAGGGACGATCCGCGCGATGAGATACAGGTCACCGGACGGAGCGCCGTCGCTGCCATGACCACCCTGACCAGCGAGCCGGATCCGCTGACCATCGGTCACACCCGCCGGAATGTCGACCTCGAGCGTCCGGCGTCCGCCCAGACCCTCGATGGTGATCGTGCGCTCCCCGCCGCGGTAGGCCTCCTCGACGCTCAACTCGATCCCGACCTCCTGATCGGCACCCGGCACCGGACCCCACCCACGGCCCCCACGGCCGCCGAAGATGCCGCCGAACAGCTCCTCGAGATCGACCTCCTCACCCATACCCGCGCCGAACCCGGCGCCTCCGCCGCGCCACCCGCCGCCCCGGCCCGCACCGGCGCCCGCCCGGGCCCGCCGCCGGCCCGCACCCGCCCGAGCCCGCGCCCAGGTCTCGGGATCCACATCCGGCGGCACCTGCCGGAAATCCGGGCCGAACGCGTCATACCGCCGGCGGGTCTCGGGATCGGACAGAACCGAGTAGGCCTCCGAGACGTCCTTGAAACGGTCCTCGGCCGAAGGATCCTTGTTGACATCCGGATGGTACTCACGGGCGAGCTTGCGATAGGCCCGCTGGATCTCCTCCTGGCTGGCGTTCCTCGGCACGCCAAGGGTCCCGTAGAAGTCACCGCTCCCAGGCATCAGTCTGTCGTGAAGTCGGCGTCGATGACGTCTTCGTCGGTGCCGGCCTGGCCGGGCCCTTGCGGGCCGGCGCCTTGGGGGCCGGCTCCCGGTGGAGGCTGTCCGGGGGTGGGGCCCCGCTGGCCCTGTCTGGCGGCCGTGAGCGCGCTGTGCACCTGCTGGAGTTCGCTGGTGAGGGTGCGGATGCGGTCGAGCGGCGCCTCTTCCTTGACGGCCTGCCGGGCGTCGGCGATGAGCATGTCAGCACGGGCCTTCTCGTGGACCGGCGCTTGGTCTCCGAGCTCGGACAGGGCGCGTTCCACCTGGTAGGCGATGGTGTCGAGCTCGTTGCGGGCATCGATGACCTGGCGGTGGCGGGTGTCCTCGGTGCGGTGCTGCTCGGCGTCGTCGACCATGCGCTGGATCTCGCTCTGGTCGAGGTTGCTGCTCTCGCTGATGGTGATGTGCTGTTCACGACCGGTCTGCTGGTCCTTGGCCGTGACGTTGAGGATGCCGTTGGCGTCGATGTCGTAGGTGACCTCGATCTGCGGCGTGCCCCGAGGAGCGGGCGGGATCTCATCGAGGCGGAACCGCGCGAGAGTGCGGTTGTCGGCCGCGCGCTCGCGTTCGCCCTGCAACACCACGACGTCGACGGCCGGCTGATCGTCCTCGGCGGTGGAGAAGGTCTCGGTGCGGCGGGCGGGGATGGTGGTATTGCGTTCGATGACCTTGGTGGTGACGCCGCCGAGGGTCTCGATGCCCAGCGACAGCGGGGTGACATCGAGAAGGAGGACGTCCTTGATCTCGCCCTTGAGGACCGCGGACTGGATGGCAGCGCCCAAAGCGACGACCTCGTCGGGGTTGACGCTCATGTTGGGGTCCTTACCGCCGGTGAGGCGCCGGACGAGGCCCTGCACCGCGGGCATGCGAGTGGAGCCGCCGACGAGGATGACCTCGTCGATGTCGTCGGCGGTGACCTTGGCATCGGCCATGGCCTGCTGCACCGGGCCCATCGTCCGCTCCAGCAGGTCGGCGGTGAGCTGTTCGAAGGTGGACCGGCGCAAAGTGGTGTTGAGGTGCTTGGGACCGCTGGCGTCGGCGGTGATGAACGGCAGGCTGATCTGCGTCTGGGTGACGCTGGAGAGCTCTACCTTGGCCTTCTCGGCGGCTTCGAACAGCCGCTGCAGCGCCTGCGGGTCCTGGCGCAGATCGATACCGGTATCGCCCTTGAACTCCTCGGCGAGCTGGTCGACGATGCGCCGGTCGAAGTCGTTGCCGCCGAGGTGGGTGTCGCCATTGGTGGCCCGCACCTCGACGATGCCCTCGCCCACGGTGAGGATCGACACGTCGAAGGTACCGCCGCCGAGGTCGTAGACGAGCACGGTCTCGTTCTCCCGCTTGTCCATTCCGTAGGCCAGCGCGGCGGCGGTCGGCTCGTTGATGATGCGCAGCACCTCGAGTCCCGCGATGCGCCCGGCGTCCTTGGTGGCGTGACGCTGGGCGTCGTTGAAGTAGGCCGGAACGGTGATGACCGCCTCGGTCACCTTCTCCCCCAGCTGCCGGGCGGCATCGTCGGCGAGCTTGCGCAGGATCTGCGCAGCGATCTCCTCGGGCGCGAAGAGCTTGCCGTCGATGTCGAACCTCACCGCACCCTCAGGGCCGGGCACCACGTCATAGGTCACCGTCTTCACCTCGGATTCGACCTCTTCGTAGCGGCGCCCGATGAAGCGCTTGACCGCTGAGATCGTCCGCTTGGGATTCAAGATGGCCTGCCGCTTGGCCAGCTGCCCGACGAGACGTTCCCCAGCGTCGGTGAACGCCACCACCGACGGCGTCGTCCGCTGCCCCTCCGCGTTCGCAATCACCTCGGGCTGACCGTTCTCGACCGTCGCGATCACCGAGTTCGTCGTGCCCAGATCGATCCCCACTGCCTTCGCCATCACACATCCCCCGAACGCGAGTCGAATCTCATCTCACCTCCATGCTCAGGAGCAGAGGGTGAGAGCGAATCACCCCTATCGGGCGATACGCCGCCCAGCATCGCCCGGTCCGCCAAGGGACCGCGATGGTACGGCCGACCGGTGGCCCACCTCAGCCACGACCCCGGACCCGACCCGGCAGGGTGGACACCAGGTCGGCGGGATGCCAATGTGGAAATACAGATGAGCTTGTCTAAGCCGACCGAATATCGACCCGGTCGGCGATGCCCTACCCGGAACGGCGATCACCCCGCCGCGATCGCGGGCGATCGGGCCCAGACGATCCGAAACGATCTGAACGCCGATACAACCGGCCCCAGGGCCCTTGAAAACGACAACGTCATCGACGCTTCACCACGGACCGATGCAGCATGAGCGATCAGAATGCCAGGACGCCCGACCCCGTGACCACCTCCCCACAGCGCGACCAGCATGCTCCCCCCACGACCACACCCCAGGGCGATGCCGAGCCCACCTCAGACCGGACACCCGCAAAGGACGAGGACACAGGGGTCGGGCAGGAGCCCGACCTGCAGGCGCGGATCACCGAGCTCGAGGACCTGCGCCTGCGGGCGCTCGCCGACCTCGACAACTACCGCAAACGCGTCGACCGCACCATGGAACGTGTAGTCGCCGAAGAACGCGCCCAAGGCGCCTCCGAATGGCTTCCGATACTCGACAACCTCGACCGCGCCCTCTCCCACACCGACCCCGATACCGAAGACCCCCTCGCCCAGGGCATCCGGGCAATCCGCGATCAAGCCATCGGCATTCTCGCCCGGCTGGGCTTCCCACGCCAGGAACAGGTGGGGATCCCCTTCGACCCGATCCATCACGAAGCAGTGAGCACCGTCAACGACCCCGACCACCCCGAAGGAACAGTGATCCAAATCATCCGCCCCGGCTACGGCGACGACCACCGCCAACTCCGCCCCGCATCCGTCGTGGTGGCGACCAGGGACGACTGACCTCTCCGGGCCGACCGGCTCGGGTGACAGGCGCGCGGCCGAAGCCGCGGAATCGACGGGCAGTTGCAATGACGACGGCAGAGCAGGCACCGCTCCGTGAGACGCCCGACTCCTACGGGGCCTATCCGCGGCTGACCGAGGAGCAGATCGAGCTGCTCGCGCGGTTCGGGGCACGGCATCCCAAGCGGGCGGGCGAGACCCTCTACCGAGAAGGCGATCAGGCCTGCGACTTCCACGTCATCCTCAGCGGCAAGGTCATGATGGTCGAGGGTTACGGCCTGGAGGACCGTGTCATCAGCGTGCACGGTGCGGGACGTTTTCTCGGCGAACTCAACCTGCTCACCGACCAGGCGGTGCTCTTGACGGCCGTCATGGGCGAGCCCGGCGAGGTCCTCACCGTTCCGGTGGCGCACCTGCGTGACCTCGCCATGCAGGACCCGAACCTCGGAGACCAGATCATGCGGGCCTGCCTCATCCGCCGCTCGATCCTGATCGGGCTCGGGACCGGTTTCCGCATCGTTGGTTCCCGCTACTCGCCCGACACCCGGCGCCTTCGCGAGTTCGCGGCCCGCAACAGGCTGCCGCACCGGTGGATCGACCTCGAGCAGGACAAGGGGGCCGAGGCGGTGCTGCGCAGGCTGGGCATCACGCCGGAGGAGACGCCGGTCGTCATCCTGGGCGCAGAGCACGTACTGCGTAATCCCACCAACGCCGAGCTGGCGCGAGCGCTCGGGCTACCGGCGCCGTGCGCCGGCAACGACGTGTGCGACCTCATCGTGGTGGGCGCCGGACCGGCGGGCCTTGCCGCGTCCGTCTACGGGGCCTCGGAGGGGATGGCGACGGTCGCACTCGACGCGGTGGCGACCGGTGGCCAGGCGGGGACCACCTCCCGGATCGAGAACTACCTCGGCTTCCCCGCCGGGATCTCCGGCTCCGAGCTGGCCGACCGTGCGGTCATCCAGGCTGAGAAGTTCGGCGCGCGCATCAGCGTGCCGGCGGACGCCACGGCGTTGGAGGAGCACGAGGGCTACCACGCCGTCCGGCTGAGCGACGGTACAACGATCACGGGCCGTACGGTGGTGATCGCGACCGGCGTCTGCTACCGCCGGCTTCCGCTGCCCCGCCTGGAGGAGTTCGAAGGCGTCAGCGTCTACTACGCGGCGACCGTCGCTGAGGCGCAGTCTTGCCGCAATGATCCCGTCGCCGTCGTGGGCGGCGGAAACTCCGCTGGGCAGGCGACGCTCTTCCTCGCCCAGCACTCCGCGCCGGTGCGGCTGCTGATCCGCGGCGGGGACCTGGCCAAGGACATGTCGCGCTACCTCGTCGACCGGATCGAGCACTGCCCACAGGTCGAGGTACTGCTGCACACCGAGGTCCGGGAGCTGATCGGAGAGAAGGGCAGCCTCGAGGCGCTGAAGGTGGAGAACAACCAGTCCGGAGAACGCTCGATGTTCCAAGCACGAGCACTCTTTGTGTTCATCGGCGCCACACCGCACACGGACTGGCTGGCCGGGCAGCTCTCCCTCGACGACCACGGCTTCGTGCTCACCGGACCCGCCGCCGATCCTACGGGAGAGGAGAACCCGTCGCGGATCGGTCGCGCACCGCTCCCGCTCGAGACCAGCAGACCGGGCGTGTTCGCGGTCGGCGACGTGCGCAGCGGATCGATCAAGCGGATGGCGTCGGCCGTCGGCGAGGGGTCCATGGCGATCCGCCTCGTCCATGAATACCTGCAAGGAGCCAAGGAGCCCGTGCTCTCCTAGCCGCTCACGGTCAGGACCGGCCACGGGCCGGCTCAGGCCGCAGGGGAGCGACGGCCGGTCCAGCGGGCGACCGCCAGCGCCGCGACCAGCAGGAAGATCGCGGCGGCGTCGACGGTCAGCTCCAGTAATTCCCGCTGGCTCTGCAGATGCGTCTCCGGAACGGCCAGGCGCACGACGATCGACAGGATGTGCCGCACGAGCGCGATGATGCCGATGACGATGAAGAACTCGATCTGGATGCCGCCACCGCGCAGGTGGTGCAGCACGGTCACGAAGATCTCCATGATGATCAGAAAGAGGAGCAGCGCCTCGAGTCCGTCGATGAGCCGTTCCAGCCACGGCTCCCGGCTGGTGAAGGTCGTTACGATCGACACGACCAGGACCATGGCCCCGATGACCAGCAACACCAGCGAGACGATGTAGAGCAGCGCGTGCTCGACGGTCACCAGCAGGCGCAGCATCATCGAGTCCGGCGGTACCTCGGTGTGCACGTCCACCCCGGCATCGGTCGGCCCAGAGGGCGATGCCGCCTCACCTTCCGGTTCGCCCGCCATGAGTGCTGCTCCTTCGCCGGCCGGGACCTGGCCCGGCCCGGCTCCCGGCGGTGCCCGGCGGCGCCTCGGCGTGTGCCCGTTCCTCAGCTCGGGTCTACCCGGCCGCAGTGGCGGCCAAGACTCCCACCCTCGGCCGGATCACGGAAACACTCTGGTCAGGGGCCTGCGCCCACCCGACCGCCGAAAGGCACGTCCAGGCCATCACCTCGGTCCCCGGGCTGCCGCACGACGCGCGGCAACCCGGCGAGGGAACGACCCCCGCCCAGCCCCAAAGGTAAGATGACCTGCATGGACGTAATGGCGGTGCCCCGGTTCGAACGCTTCTTCCGAACCGTCGCCGGCCTCGATGTGGACAAAAACGACCTCAAGCGTTACAGCGACTTCGTCCAAGACAAGCTCTACGATCTGCTGCTCCTCGGCCAGGCTCGTGCGAAGGCCCGGCGAAGCGACGTCATCGAGCCCATGGACCTTCCCATCACCAAGGGACTGCAGGAGCGAGTGCACGAGTTCCGCCGTCTCGACCAGGAGATCGAGCTGGCGCCGATCCTGGCGCATCTGGCGACCCGGCCGCTGCTCGACCCTGGGCTCAGTGAGGAGACCGAGGCCCAGCTCCCCGCGATCGCGGGTGGCCTCTCGGTCGCGCTGGCCCGCGCATTCAAGATCATCGACCCGAAGCTTCCCAACCCGCGGACCGAGCACTGGGAGCGCGCCCGGCAGATCTTCGATCTGCTCTTGTAAACCTTGTCCGTGCCGATTGGCCGGCCGCCTTATACGAACTACGAACCAAGCGTATTCGTGCGACTGGCGAGGAGTGGCCGTGGAATACAAGGAGTTCATCACGATCGTCGCGCACGAGGCCGTGCTCGACGACATCGAGCAGGCCGAGCGCGCGGCGCAGGCCACGCTTGAGACCCTGGCCAGGCGGCTCTCCCCGGGTCAGGCACGAGATCTGCTCGCAGAGCTCCCCGCGGAGCTGAAGCCATGGATCCACCCGCGGGGCGAGCGCCAGATCTTCGACGCCGACGAGTTCCTGCGGCGCGTGAGCGGACGACTCGGAGTCGACATGGCCACAGCGGAGCGTCTCTCCCGTGCCGTCTTCTACGCTCTCGGGCGGGCGGTGAGCACGAAAGAGATCGCCGACCTGGCGGCCGACCTGCCCGGCGACTTCGAACCGCTGATCGCGGAGGCACAAGGACGGTTCGCCGAGATCCTGCCGGCGGAGGAATTCGTGAACAGAGTCGCGACTCGCGCGGGCCTGGACACGCGCGGCGCCCAGCGCGCCACGGAGGCCACGCTGGAGACCCTCGCCGAACGTGTGGCCGGGGGCGACGTCGACGATCTGATCGGTCAGCTTCCCGTACAACTGCACGGTGCGCTCAAGCGGGGCAGATCCGAGTCTCCGGACGCCCGGCGCATGTCGCTGGACAGGTTCCTCGCCCGGATCGCGCAGCGCGAGGGAGTGTCGCCCGACAAGGCTCGAGCGCACGCCCGAGCCGTGTTGGCGACATTGCGCGAGGCGGTCGCCGACAAGGAGTTCTTCGACCTCGACGCGCAACTGCCCGCTGAGTTCCGGACCCTGATCGCCTGAGGGGGCTAGACGGCGAAGGGGTAGGTCTCGGGCGCCTCGCCGCGCTCCTCCCACCGGGCGGTCCGCTCGAGCGGCTCGAGGGCTCGTGTCTCGTCGATGAAGATGACGGCGTCGAACTCCTCGGCCGTGCGGGCGTGGAAGTAGTGGCTCTGCCGTTCGGTCTCGGGCCGGTAGATGACGCCGATGGCGCGCTCGAGCCGCGCCGCGCGCAACACCTCGGCCGCCGGCGGGACCACTTCGAACCACAGGAGGAACTCTTTGCTGCCCACCTGATGGAACAACGCCTCCACGCTGTTCGGCAGGGCCGGCCGGACCACCTTGCGATCCGCGGGAGCGTCCCAGTCGTCGGCCGCGGTGACCGTGCCGGTGTAGGTGGTCAAGCCGATGAGGCGGCAGTCCCCGGGGTGCCGTTCGCGGACGAGCTGCCCCACGTTGAATTGTCCCGTCGCGCCGAATTCGGTCGCCCGCGCGTCGCCGAGGTGGGAGTTGTGCGCCCACACCACGATCTTCGCCGGCTCGCCCCGCGTTCTCCCCAGATGCTCGGCGAGCGCCTCCAAGGTGTCGACCATGTGGGAATCCCGCAAGTTCCACGAGGTCACCTTCCCGCCGAACATCGTCCGGTAGTACCGCTCCGCGAACCGCACCGTGACGGCGTTCCGCTCCGCATGGAACACCTCGTCCTCGGCGAGGATGCCGTCCCGTTTCGCATACTCCGGCGCGTGCCGCTGCAGGTCGACCAGCTGGGCGACCACCTCGCGCTCACACGACTCCCCGGCTCCGAAAGCGGCCGCGAACCCGTAGGACTGGCCGTCGTCGTCGGCGCCGACATGGTCGAAGCAGGCGTATCGCTCCCGGGCACGTGCCGCGGCCTCGGGGTCGACGCGCTCCAGGTAGGAGATCACCTCCTCGGCGGATCGCCTGAGGCTGTACAGGTCCAGCCCGTAGAAACCGGCCTTCCGCCGCTCGTCGCCGACGCGGTCGTTGCGTTCGCGGAGCCATCCGGCGAAGTCGAGCACGACCGTGTTGCGCCACATCCAGGTCGGGAAGCGCTCGAAGCCGCGCAGCGCCTCCTCGGCGGTCACGTCGTCGCTCCGGCCGCGAACGTAGCGGTTGACGCGGTAGGCATCCGGCCAATCCGCCTCGACGGCCACGGCGCAGAAACCCCGCTGCTCGATCAGCCGCCGGGTCATCTGCGCCCGGGCAGCGTAGAACTCGTGAGTGCCGTGCGATGCCTCCCCGATCAGCACGATCCGCGCGTCTCCGACGATGCCGAAGAGGGTCTCGTCCGGGGGAACGCCCTCGTCCACGAACGCGGCCGACATGCGGATGACCGCCACCTCCGACGGTAGGCCGGCCTGGGCGCTCTGGCCGGTCGGAGCTCTCGCCGCGGCGCGGAGCAGATCGCGGACCTCCTCATCGGTGGTCTGCGTGAAGTCCCAGTACGACGCGCCGACGGCGAAGAACGGCGACGGAGTCATGGCGCACACCACCTCGTCGACCTCGAGCTCCAGCTCTGCGCAGGCCGAACTCGGTGCGGCGGGCACCGCCACCACGATGCGAGCCGGTTCGAGCCGCCGTAACGCCAGGATGGCGGCTCGCATGCTGGATCCGGTGGCGAGACCGTCGTCGACCAAGATGACCGTCTTGCCGGACAGATCCGGCATGGGGCGACCCTCGCGGTAGACCTGTTCCCGCCGCGTCAGCTCACGGCTCTCCCGCTCTGCCACCTCGCGGATGATCTCCGCGGAGATGCCCAGCCCGGCGACGACGTCCTCGTTGAGCACGATCACTCCGCCACTGGCGATCGCGCCCATGGCGAGCTCCTCCCGCCCTGGGACTCCGAGCTTGCGTACCAGGAACACGTCCAGCGGCGCGTCGATGGCCGAGGCCACCTCGTAGGCGACCGGTACCCCGCCGCGCGGCAACCCGAGCACCACTACGTCATCACGGTCGCGGTAGTGCTCCAGTAGTCCGGCCAAGGCCCGTCCCGCGTTCCGGCGATCATGGAAGACACGCTCTGACATGCCGTTCACCGCCCGCCATCACATCAACTGATCGAGCATGCCGTGCAGGTGAGCCGCCGCGACCTCGATGTCGGAATACTTCCGCTGCGCGGCCCGCACCTCGGCGGCGATGACGCCGCACCGGTGCACATTCTCCAAGTCACCGTAGGGGAACTTGTATCTGGACTTGCTGTCCTCTGCATGCTCGTCGTCCACGCCCAAATGCCATCTGCCGTACTCGCCGAATCCGAACTTCTCGATGAACTCGTTCTCCTGTTCGGTGGACGGCTGATGCTCACTCCAGTCGTCCATGACGTCGAGGACCACACGACCGTCGCCGATCAATTTCTTCGCGAAGTCAAAGGATCGCTCGCTCAGTTTCACCGCCATAGCGCTTTTCCTCCAAATTCTGCGTACTGTCACCGACGCGCACACCGGCGGTGGGCACTGCGACAGCCGACTCGCGATCGATCGATCGATCGCTCGTCAATGGGCTCCTGACCTACGGCAGCAGGGCCGCCAGGTCCTTTGGCATTGCAGCCTTTATATCGTCCCATTCCCCATCGGTGATATAGAGTCTGAGCGCATGCGCCACCGTGTGCACCAGGCCTTCGATCCCGCCTTGCACCTCAAACGGCGGCATCTCTTGCCGTATCTGGTCCAGAAAGTCGTCCCTGTGCATCTTCTTCGGTACTCGGCTCGGATTCCATCCGTCGTAGTACACTCCACGGACCAGCATGGGCAGCTGTGCGGCGAAATGGGCCGCCTCGTCGACCGTCAGCCGATCACGCAGAGCGTGTAATACCGAGCGCAAGGCGTTGTACGACTGGTTGCGGCGCTCTTTCGGCCAGCCATAGGCCTCCTCTATATGTTTCAGGATTCGGTTCGTCTTGTCCACCGTCGTATCAAAGGACCGGTATCCAGTCTTGGTCATCGCGATGCCCCCGTTTCTGACTTCGTGCCGCGAAGGTGGATCGAGCGGCGGCCTGGCGACAAAGGGTCCGCCGACTCACGGTCTCAGAGGTCACTCGGAACGAGGGCTCCCTGCCGGGCTGGGTCTGTTCTGCGCAGGTAGGAGGTCGGCGAGTATCCGGCGAGCGTGTTCGGCGAACTCCGCGTCGACCAGGATCTCGTAGCGGTCGGCGATGATCAGGGGCACCGAGGCGAAGTTCCGCTGCCGCATGGCGTAGGCGACGGCAGTCCATATGGCACCTATCAGGATGCCCAGCAGGACCCCCGACGTGAGGGGCGAAAGCGTCCACGGCGTCACGACCCAGAAGACCAGGCCGATCAACAAGCCGATCCAGGCTCCGGTGGCCGCCCCGGCCAGCAGTGACCTCCACAGAGTCCAGCGGCCGAGTAGCCGCTCCTGCAGTCGCAAACCGGTACCGACGATGGTGAGGTGCTCGACCGGGAACTTGTGCCGCGCCAGGATGTCGACCGCGTGCTGGGCCGCCTCGTACGCTCGGAAGCCGGCCAGCACTACTTGGTGCTTACCCGTGATGCCTTGGCTACGCATATGACTACCCCCATCAGTCCAACGGGCGATGTGGATCTGTGCGTGCGCGCGGCCGACATGAACACGGTACGTACACGCATCCGCGATCAAACGACTCGCCGGTTAGTTGTCTCCGTGCAGATGGCGTTGCAAAACAGCAGGCCGACCAACTCGGCCTCGCCCACGATCAATCGCCTCGCAATATCGATGACGGTAAACACAAGGCACTTACGCCTACGGTTAAAAGGGAATCTACGACCCGCCTGGAACGGCGAATACCGGTCCGGCGTGGATCATGTCCGCAGACCAACGGCGGACTGGAATGTCACTGGTAGGCCGCACAGGCCAAGGAGCCTGCGGGTGCGATCGACTTCCCGTCGCCTTTCCAGTTTTCCCACCCAGCCTACCCCTTTCCAGGTCGGAACATCACCCCAGGTCGGCCGCATCGCCATCACGGTCAGCGCGCCGGGCCGAGTGGTGCCGAGGCCTTGGAGGCCGGCATCGCGCTGAGCCGATGCCGGGCCGCCGACCCGCTCTTCCTGGGAGCGCGTGTGGTGGCATCACCGCCGGGTATCTGTCACCTCGTAGGGGGAAACAGGTGCTGGTGACCTGGCCGCGCAGGCCCATTGCTCGGTCACAGCTGACGCTCCCGGCGACGACGGACACCCCTCGAGGCTCCGTCGGGGAGGAAAATGGGGGATGTTATGACATTGCCAATAAGGCGCGCCAGAGGTGGTCGAGTGCACGGAGTCGAGCCGACCGCGATACTACGGCGGGAGCCCTTCGCGGACATGCAGGAGTTGCTCAACCGGATCGGGGGGTTGGTCCAGCCGGCGGCCGAGACCGTGATGGAACGCCCGTGGATGCCGATCGCGGAGACCGACGAGACCGACGACGCCTACGTCGTCAGGCTAGAGCTACCCGGTATCGCACCCGATGAGATCGAGATCGGGATCCGCGACCGCGACCTGTGCGTCAACGGTGAGGTCCGTGAGGAAGAAGAAGGCTCAAACGCGCTGAGAGTCCGGATGGGGCGGTTCCACTACCACACCTCGCTGCCCTCCGATGTGGACGCGGACAACGTCGAGGCGTCAATGGACGAGGGAATCCTGACACTGCGCATCCCCAAGGCCCAGGAGAGCCGGGGCCGTCGCATCGAGATCAAGGGCGGCCGATCCGAAGGCGGGCGATCCGAACGCGGCGGCCGGTCTCGGGGCTCGCGGAACCAAGGGACTCCCTCTTCCTGAGCCGGGGCCGATCCGGAAGGACTCTCTGCCAGGAGACCTCGCGTATGGCGGTGATCGCTTTCAGCGGACGGTGATACCAGGCCGCCAGGCGGCTGTGCACCCGATGCGGCGTCGACTATGCCCTCATGGAGAGCCGACCGCGATACGACGACGTCTGTGACATCTGCGACGGGGTGAGCCAGCGGCGGGACATATGCCAGGAGGGCGTGCACAACGCGAAAGATCGTCGCGACGTCGGCTATGCGGCCAGAGTGATGGGCCGTCCTCCGCCGTGGAAGCACTGCCCGTGGTCATCGATGGCCAGGTAGGCGTGATCGTTGAGGCTGGGAAGCCGGTCCAGAGCGGGCGGTCCCATCGCGACGGCCGCCGTCGCGTAGGCGGCGGCATTGCCCAGCTCGGGCCCCCCAAGGTCACCGTGGAGACACCCGACGCGTAGCGGCGGGTTGCGGGTGCGGTCACCGTGAACGGAGTTGTTGGCCGTGGCCACGGCCAGCTCGGTGGTGGTCCCGATCCAGGCGATCTCACCTGGCCGGCACGGATCCTGGACCGCCACCCGCCATGCCTCATCCTGGGTCGGTCGCCCGGAGACCTTGATGTCTCCGCCAATCCTGAGGCGGTGGTTGCCGGCGCCGGCCCTGGCGAGGTGCACCGAGGCCTGCTGGAGCGCCCAGCCCCTGACATACCGGGAGGGGTCGAATCGCCCGGTCACCCGGACGTCGAAGTAGCCGTCGGTACGGGCGTGGAGCCGCGCGCAAGCCGTGCGGACTTCACGGACCGACGGTCCCAGATCCGAGGGCCGGATGAGTCCGTTGTCCAGCAGGTGCACCTCGCTGTGGTGACAAGAAGGATCGAACAGCTCCTCGATATGGTTCAGCCAGTCGAAGACTTGAGCGGTGAGCTGGTCGAGGGTCTCGCTCGGCAGGGGGGTCACGAATGTCCAGACAGACCGGCCGGCCCATCAACAGCCCGAAGCGGCACGGCGTGGATCCGTCCATCATCGGCGTCCCTCCCGGTTCAGGCCCGGCCTGAGCGAGTGGCGGGTTGATACCTGTCGTGATGACACGAGGCAACTGACCCGCCGGCCTGACTCGCGCAATGACGCGAACGCAGGCTGTTCCGCGCGCTCTCGCTCTCCCCTCGCCGCCCCCGGAGAAGGCAGGGAGCATGTGCGACCGGTCGTGATCGCCCCTCGGACACGAAGAAAGCTGGTCGGGTATTCCCCCAGCCTCGGCGAGCCGCAGCGGCCCCCGCCGCGAAACGGGTGTCCGCGCCGAGTTCTCCATGAGAGCGCCGATGTGGCGGCGGACCGTTCTGACGCTCACGTTCGTCTCGGTCGCGATGCGCTTGTCCGTCCAGCCCTGGGCAAGGTGGCGCAGCACCCGCAGCTGGGCGGCGGTCAGGTGCGTACCGCAGCGCCAGGTCGACCAGCGCCGCCCGCTGCCAGTCGGCGCGCCCGCCCTCCGCCGCCAGGCGGACGCGCATCTTCTGGCGGGCCAGCAGTTGATGCTCTCGGAGACGGCTGCTCCAGCACACCGGCGGGTGGGACCGGGAGATCTCCGGCGATCCGGGCTCAACACCTGGCACAGCGGCGGCCTTGCCGGAACCCACACCTACCTTTGCAGGAGGTATGACGGGGTCACCTACGCCGCCTTCTTCAACCACCGCCAAGAAAGGGACAACGAGCCCGACTTCGGCGACATCGACCCCCTCCTTTACGGCGTGGCCAATGGGATCACCAGGTGGCCGTCGGTGGACTCAGCTCCCTTTACTTCTGGATGTTCTGTACCGGCAGCCGACAGTCCCAGCGGCCTGTTGATCTTGGACACGGAACCAGGGGCCCGGATAATCGCTCACCCCCTTGGCAGCGCGACCCGTATGCTCAGGCCGCCATCCGGGCGAGCCGCGAGGGTGAGCTTGCCGTCGTGAGCATCGATGATGGCACGAACGATCGACAGGCCCAGGCCGGCGCTGTTTCCAGCGCGTTGCCGGTTGGCACGCCGGAAAGGTTCGAGCAGTCCCTGCAGTTCCTCGCTTGCGATTACGGGGCCGCTGTTGCAGATTTCGAAAACGGCTTCGTGGTGTTCGGCGTGAGTGCTCACCGATATCCACCCACCCGGGTGATTGTATTTGGCGGCGTTGTCGATGAGGTTATCGACCAGCTGGCCGAGCAGCGCGGGGTCGCCATGCGCCGTTGTCGCATTCAGCTCTGCACTGACGGTCAGTTCCTGCGTCTCGGCTTCCTCGGCATCGTCGGCGAGCCGGCGGCGTGCGATGTGATCGAGCCGCACGGGTCGGCGGTCTTCACGCGCGATCGTGGCACGGGTGAGGAGGAGAAGCCGCTCGGTCAGCCGCTCGCATGATGTGACGGTGCGGCGCAGCCGCACTACGAGCTCCCGTTGCTCTGATCCCGACGGCGCAGGTCCAATGAGCGCGAGATCGAGTTCGGCGCGCATCACGGCCAGCGGCGTACGCAACTCGTGCGCTGCGTTGGCGGCGAACAACTGCTGGTCCTGGAACGCCATCTGCAGGCGAGCCAGCATCGCGTCAAAGGTATCGCCGAGTTCCTTGAGCTCGTCCCTGGGCCCGGTGAGCGCGAGCCGCTCGTCGAGGCGTTCACGGGTGATGTGTCGCGCCGTCCCGGTGATCACTCGCAGTGGCCGCAGTACTCGTCCAGCGATCAGCCAGGCCAGCAGGCTCGCAACCGCCACGAGACCAGCGAGAATCGCGCCGTACTGCACCCACAGCCGTCCCAGCGTGTGGTGCGTTATCTGACGACGGATCCCGATTCCCACACCTGGTTCGGTCAGGGTCGGTGCCTGGGCACGAGGAGATGCCCCATGCACCGGCACCGGGCTGGGCGCGCCGCTGGATGTGGCCCCCGGAACCCCGGCCGGGGCGCTGTGGAGGTTGGCCCGCACGAGTTCGTAGCTCACCCCCAGCAACACGACGCCGGTGACCACGATCAACCCTGCCAGCAGCAGGGCCAGACGATGTCGTACCGTCATCCGAAGCGGGAGCCTCATCGGCGAATCCGATACCCGCTGCCGATAACGGTCTCGATCGGGTCAGGCTCACCCAGCTTGCGGCGCAGCTTCTTGATCGTGGTGCGGACAGCGGTTGTGAACGGGTCAGCGTGTTCGTCCCACACCCGTTCCAGCAGTTCCTCGGCGCTGACGACGCGCCCCTCAGCGGCCAGCAGAAGCTCGAGTACGGCGAATTCCTTGCGGGCCAACTCCAGCAGCCGGCCATCGCGGTCGGCAATGCGCCTTGTGGTGTAAAGCGTGATCCCGGCCGACTCGAGTATCGGCGCACTCGCATGCGCTGGACGTCTCGAGAGCGCTCGCAGGCGTGCGATCAGCTCACCGAAATCAAACGGTTTCGCCAGGTAGTCGTCGGCCCCCATATCCAGACCGGCCGCCACCTGACGTGGTCCAGCCGCCGCCGTCAACATCAGCACCCGAGCGCCGGAGCCCTCCTGCCGCAGCCGGCGGCAGAGTTCGTCGCCGGACAGCAACGGCAGGTCCCGATCGAGCACCACGACGTCGTACGTTGACGCGGCCATTTTGAACCACCCGTCGAGACCGTCGGTGGCGACGTCGACCGCCATTCCCGCGCGTCGCAACCCTCGCACGACGACATCCGCGAGCTGTTCGTGGTCCTCGATGACAAGTACGCGCATTACATCTCACAGGATAAGGATGGTGGGCGTCGCCGATGAAACGCCCACCATCACGCCTCATCGACGAGCTCTATTCGGTCCCAGTCCGTGCGGGCGTCCCGTGCCCCGGCGCGCAGCGGGGAGGAGTTCTGTCCCCCTTGACCTTGGCAGGAGTAAGAGGTGTGGCATGGGCGCCGGTGCCGCTGCCCTTGCCGGGGAGACCGGGGCGAGCGCAGGTCGGTTCCTTTGCCGGGGACGACCCTGCCCCCGCCGAACCGGCCAACGCCAGCGCGATGGTCGTTGCGGCTGCGGTCAGCATCGCCGCAGCCAAGATCCTGATCCGCATTGGGACCCTTGTCATTCGGAGAATCATGTCAACCTCTCATGTTCGGGCTGTCCTTACAGCGCGAGTATCACGAGCACCACGTGGCCTCCCTGTGTCCTCTCCTGCATCGATCAACGCAGGGAATTCCGCCGTTACCAAAAGTCCGACGCGATCACGAGTACGAGATCTACCCGGACCGCGCCATTACCTGTGGGTGTGGAAACCCGGTCCAGGACCTTGACCTGCGGCTCCGTGGCCAGGGCACGGCCGGGTGGCGGGGGCCGGATGCATTTTCGGCAAGCGCAGGGGGACGGCGGCCTGGGCCCGGTTCTGGAGCGTCGACGGCCGGGCCGCCAGGACCGCGCGGGCCGCCTCGGCCATGCCGTCGGCGACGTGTACCGGGTCAAGATCGGCTGCTGGCCCGTCTTGCGGGAATACCTCGGCCGGCCGGTCTCTCAAGGTCGTATGAGATGGCCGGTCCAAGTCCTACCGCGCCCTCTGCTCGCCGCCCGATACGGACCCGCACAGAGAGGCACCGACCGTCCCGACAGCGAAGAAGCGGGCCAGGTCTGACCTGTCCCGCTTCTTCATGAAGAATCACGACGTGTCCGAGGGGGGACTTGAACCAATCTCCCACCGTCGTCATCCCGCTTGGGAACCCGGCTCGGACGTTGCCTCGCTGGTCGGCGGGCCGGAGGGGTGAGCGATCATGGCGAACGCGCACTTCTCTTGGGGAGATCGGGCGATCCGGTGGACGACGACGGTCAGCGTGGTGGTGCTGGCCGGGATCGCGGCGGTGTTGTCGTACAAACACATGTTCACCTTGGTCTGCGAGTACGGGGAGACCTCGTGGACGGCGGCGCTGTTGCCCGTCTCGGTGGACAGGATGATCGTGGCATCGTCGATGACGTTGCTGGCTGACTCGCGCAGTGGCCGGCGGAGTGGCTTCCTCCCGTGGATCCTCCTGGTGGTAGGGAGCGCGGCGAGTCTGGCGGCGAATGTGGCGGTGGCTGAGCCGTCTGCGGTCGGCCGGGTCATCGCGGCTTGGCCGAGCTGTGCTCTGATCGGGTCGTATGAGCTGTTTGATGCGCCAGGTCAGGCACGCCGCCAAGCCGAAGGCGCCGGTCGCCTCGGACGTAGCGCATAGGAGCCCGGTGATCGCCAACACGGCTCCATACGAGCCCTCATATGAGGCGGGGGAGAAGACGGTTCCTTCATATGTGCCTCCTACAGATTTGGCCATGGACGATGCTGTTTCAGACGACGCGCGTACGACTCTGACCGATCGGCGGACGCCTTCATACGAGGTTCAGACCGACAGCAGTGAGCACCTCATACGAGGCACAGACGCGGTCCACACGGGCGGCGTCGAAGCCGATCACTGGGATCATTCACCGCACAGCTGTCCACCGTCCGGGCTGCAACGCCAGGCCTGGGCGCAGACGGACTCGGCGGCCTCCAAGGTACAGCCGTCGGCGTGCACAGCCAGCCGCCGCAGCACGGTCCGCTCGTCCTCGGGCAGCGGCTCCCAGCTCCAGTCGATCATCGCCTGGAGCGTCTGCTGCCGCGCCGGGCGGCCTCGCCCACTCCCGGCCGGCAGGGTGAACCGGTCGTCCAGACGCTCGACCAGCCGCGCCGGGTCCAGCACTCGCAGCCGGGGCGCCACCAGTTCCAGCGCCAGCGGGATGCCGTCCAGCCGCCGAACGATGACGCAGACGGCCAAGGCGTTGCCGGTGTCGAGGGCGAAACCCGGGACCGCCGCCGCGGCCCGTCCACGAACAAGCGGACGGCGCTGGAACGGGTCGCCGCCGCCGGGTCGTCGTCCTGGTCTGGGCCGGGCAGGCCAAGGGGCAGGACGGGACGCACCACCTCGCCGGGAATGTCGAGCGACTCCTGGCTGGTCACCAGCAGGCGCACGCCGGGGACGGCGGCCAGCAGCCGCCCGGCCAGCTCGGCGAGCGAGCCGACCAGATGCTCACCGTTGTCCAGCAGCACCAGCAAGCGCTTGCCGACGATTGCCTCGCACAGCCAGTCCACCAGGTCGACCGGCTCGGGATCCACCGCTGCGGTGTCGCAGAGGCCCAGGGTCGCGATGATCCGTTCGAAGCGCGGCGGTCGCGGCTCCGCCGTTAATGACCTGCGTGTCTTTCTGGGCTTTCGACCTCGGATGAGGCACGTTGCGCGGTTATCCGGCCGCGCCACCGCAGACCATGCCGGTCTTATTCCCCCGGCCCTTCGTCCGCCGACTTGGCTTGAGCGCATCGGCGCCACCGCGATCGGGACGATCCGCCGGTCGCCTCAAGGGTCTGACCGTGGACAGTAGGCTCGCCCGCGTGGCACTACCCAGGTGGCTTGAGGGCAAGTCGGACGAGGAAGTGATTTCCGCTCTCCGGGCGGAGGTCGATAATGACCACGACAGGTTGGCCGACAGAGAGAAGCTGGCGTTTTTCTACGAACTGGTCGATGAGTCCGAAGAGGACTTGGCCGGGGAGTGGGACGCGTACTGCCGCCACGTCTCACTTGTGGACGAGCGGGTGAGTCAGCTCCGGTCGGTCGCTTTGGCCTGGTTCGACCGGGAGGTTGTCCCGTTGCCTCCGGCCGATGCCGCCGCAGTGGTGTACGGCGATGACGACTTCTGGTTTCCGGGCTTTGTGGCCGATAGACGCCACGGCGATCGTAACCCCACCGACGATCCCTGGTCCGAGTTGACGCCCGAGGAGCAAATCTTGAAGGCCATCTTCGGGACGAGGCCGGCCAGTCGGAGCGAGCTGGCCGGCGAGCGGCGGTGTGCCGCTCGTGGGGCGGCCGAAGGGCGGGATTACGCCGTCTGGCGGTCGACTTATCAGCCGCCGGATCCGACGGTCCGGTTGGCTGCCGAGTCCCGGGTGGCCCGGGACCGTGCCGCGATTGAGCGGCGGTTCGCCGACGACTGGGGCATCGAGCTGCCTGACTCGATCTTCCGGTATTGGCTGTTCCTGCTGTCACTCGGGCCGGTCAAACAGCGTGCGCTCCACGACACGGGACTACGACCGTACGGGATCATGGACCTGTTCGACGACGCTGTGTGCCCGCCGCGTGAGGGTCTCGACGTTCGGGTGCACGGCCGTTACTACCGGGATCCGCCCGAGTTCTTGACCTTCATGCACGGCGGCACCGATGGGCTGCACTTCGGACTTTGGTACGACGACGGCCGTACCTGCGCCGGTGTCGCGTCCTACTACAACAACGACGGTGGTGGCGTCGGCCTGCCGTCCGGCACTCCGCTGGAGGCGGTACGCGAACAGATCGAATGGTGTCAGGCTCACCTCGACAGTGAGGCCGGCGAGGATGAGCCGATCGCTGCGAACCTGGCGGAGGAGCGGTTCGGGCTGCGGGCGCTGCGGGAGTTTTGATGACCTTCGAGACCGGTGACCGGCCCGAGGAGGGCAGGGCCTACCACGAGACGTACCGGGGCGGGGACGAGGTACTCGAGGACGGCGACCCGAGCCTTTTCGAGACCCTGGACGGTGGTGGGGCGCTGGCCGACGGTGAGTCGGTTGTTCCGCGCGGCCGACAACGTCCCTATGACCGCTACGACTGGTGGCACCAACCTGCACAAACAGCTGACCGGGGATCCTGGTGTGGTCGCCTCGTGGGTAACCGAGGCCCTGCAGCGCTGCGCTGCCGGGGATCCGGCCAGCGCCCTCACTCTCGGGCGTGACCTGCACTGGGCCAGTGAGGGAGACGCCGAACGAGAGCGTCAGGCGCACGAGCTACTCGTTGCGGCTTATCGGGCTCTCGGCAGGCACAACCTCGCTGGGATCACCGACGCGCACCACCGGCACCGCGACCTCCCTCAGGTGGACGTGCTCCGAACCTGAACGATCTTGATTGGGATGCTGGGACTATTTAGCCGAGGAATAGTGGTAAGCGCTGAGTAACAGATCAGTGACGGTATCGGCGGCATGGCGGTGGAGACGACGGCCCCACCCGCCCCGGCGGTTTGTACGCGAGTCCGTGGCAGACCGGGGTTTGTTCCGTATGGGGATCCTCCACCGGAACACCAGCCGGCCGGACCGCCGTCCCAGATCAGGGTGTTCCGTTTAGTTGTTCCGCGAACTGTTCCGATGAAGGGGGGCTATGCGGAACCCTTTAGGGCGTGAACGGAACCCGCGTCGGCTACGCCGGGCGGAGGCGGCGCCATCGTCACCGACGACCCCGAGATCGCAGCGCGCGCCGTTATCTCATCGGCCAGGCCCGCGACCACCCCACCGAGTATCAGCACGGCCAGGTCGGCTACGACTACCGGCTGTCCAACCTCGCCGCGGCGATCGGCTGCGCCCAACTCGAACGCCTCGGAGTATTCCTCGCTGCCAAGAAGCGGATCACCGCGGTCTACCGTGCGGGGCTCGGCGGGGTCGACGGGCTCGCGTCCTCCCGTGGACGCTGTCGAACCGGTGGCTGGTCACCATCACCATCGACGAGGACACCTTCGGGATGAGTAGCAGGGCGCTCCGCGCGCACCTCGCCGCCGCCGGTATCTAAACCGGGCCACCGTGGACGCCGCTACACCGCACCGGCGCCCACATGGGTACCGAACCGTTCCCGTGCCCGGTCGCCGGCCGGATCGCAGCCACGGCCCTCCACCTACCGTGTCCCCGGCCCTGACCACAGACCAACAGCACTGCGCTGGAATACTGAACTCCAGGGAAGAAAGAGGAACGGCCACTCACCTGACCGGTACGAGCAAGCCATCGACGACGCCGGAGACGCCCGCAACCAGCTCATCAACGCCCTCATCGAAGGCGAGCCGGCACTCGCCCAAGTCGGCGCGCTATCAGCCGGCTCTTAGTTCGCGTCCTGGCACGACAACAGCGATCACTTGGATCGCGGTTTCCTTGTCCGTCTGGCAGATGGCCAGACCGAGCGCACGTTCGCCGCGATTCCAGAAGGGCATCTTGATGACACCCTGCATCAACAACAGCTCCGTAAAGGGCGATGACTCACCTCTCGCGAGCCGGTGCGTGATATCCACCTGACGAGGCTTACCCCAGGCGGTGGTGGCCGCGGCCACGTAGCCGCGGTACAGCGGCTCCAGTTCCTCCCAGGCCACCTTGAACGCTGATCCGTCGTCGTCATCCCAGAACTCTCCGGACTCTGCAAGGACGACCGAGTGGCCACCAGCGTTGCTGGTGACGGTCAGGTCTCGGTGCTCCCAGTTGGTCCAGGATTTGGGAAACGCCCGAGACTCGACTTCGGCATAGAGCTCCGACAGATCTATCTTTGGCATGCCCGAAGGGTACGCAACCTCAGATCAGGAGTAGGCAGGTCTGGTCCGTTCCGATCCTGGGGAAGACTCACCCGCAACAACTCCTCATCGCACCCGCATCGAACGTCGTGCGCATCGACGCCTGGCTCACCGAAACGACCATACCCTCACCATCTCACGGCTGCCGGCGCTCCGCCCCCTCGCAAAGATATCGAGATCCTCGGCCCGCGCCATCAGATCGCGGTGCGGGAGTGCCAATCGGCAAGGAGAAGGTGCGGTTCACTCCGAGCGACTGCGCACCGGTCGGGGCTTAGCAAAGTCCTAACAAGTCGCGTTATCAAGGGCGTCCCACGGGCACCCATGGTCGTAGAGACCGGATTGACGGGGGAGGCCGCCGAGGCTGCATAGCTTCGACGTCGCCTTCCGCTGACCGTGGAGCATACGCGCATCCGGCGGCTATACACCAATGATGTGCGGTGGTCGGGTCCGGCACTGGCACCGCCGAATGATCCGTTCAGATCCTCCTCGACCACACCGGCCTGGGCTCTCTGCCCCGTGGTGACCAAGACGGAGAAGCCTTGGTGGCGGACCAGGGGGTGGTCGGTCGTCGAGGGCCAGCCTGACTGGATATCGATCGAGGGACCGAACAAAGGGACCCGGCTGTCCTTCCAGACGGAAGCGGAATACCGCCGTCCGGCATGGCCCACACAGGACGACGAGCAGCAGATGATGCTCCACCTCGACTTCCAAGTGAACGATCTCGCGGCCGCGTGTGCCCACGCCATCGCGGCCGGCGCCACGCTGGCAGAGTTCCAGCCCCAAGAGGATGTGCGGGTCTTCACCGATCCGGACATCCGTTCTGCCTCTTCACGAGATAGCGCGACGCTCACGTGTCACCGACAAGAACGCGTGACAGTTACGTGGATAACTCGGATTGAGCTCTCCACTCTTATCGCGGCTTAAGGCCAGACCCGGTATCGAGCGGCATATCCTCCTCGGCCGGCACACGGAAGATCACCGCGCGCTCACACCTCCTATTCTTTGGTCGACTTCGAAGGATCTGCGCCGTGGCCGTCCCCAACTCACGACACCACGCTCGTCACCAGTAGAAACTCATAAATCGCAAGCGACAGCGCGCATCTCGACGGTGACCGCGAGATGCCGGATCAGGCCCGCTCGAAGGTGAGGTCGAAGTCCTTACGCCAGGTCTTGCCCTCGTCCTCGGAGGCCTCCCAACGTCCGTGGATGCGACCCTTCTCGACGTCGGCGATGAAGTGGTGGAAGTCCGGGTCCTCGCGGGTCATGGTCCAGTGCCCGCCGTCGAAGGTCATGGCGAACTGCCGGCATACACCGCTGTCGTCTTGGTACAGCGCGACGTAGACGTCGTTCGGGTCACTGCGTCCGATGACGAAGCTCATCTCGGAGTGATGCGCGCCTTCGCCAAGCTCCGATCGCACGACCAGGAACGACTCCCCGAGCCGCTCGACGGTGGTGAGACAGAGCAGAAAGTGAGACAGAGTCCGGATTATTGTGGGCGGGCCGGTGATCGCTTCGAGTTGAAGAACTCATCGAAGGCTGGCGGCCGCTACGCCCACCACAGTCAACGAGTGCGGCACCACCTTTACACTCGGCCCCTGAGGCGTCGAAAGAGAGGATCGCACTCATGGACATCGACGAGGCCAACCGCATGTGGCGGACAGTGCTGGCCGACGGCGACCCACGCGGCGTCGAACAGTTGCTGCGGAGCGACACCCGGCTGAGGCTGTTGGGGCACGAATGGTCGGGAACCCTCAAGGCCGCGGAGACGGCAGAACTGCGGGGGCTTCTGCTGCTGGGCGGCGCCGGCGACGTCCCGTTCGCCGTGGACTCTCCGTGGGGCATACCGGCCGGCGCGGGCCTTGCCGACGCCCTAGAACACGTGTGGGCGCCGGTCGCCAGGTACTGCCCGGGCTTCCTCGCGGCGCTGCGCGCGGAGGTACTCGGGCTGGCGTTGGTCGCGATGGAGGGCAGGTACCTGCTCGGGTATCTGCACCTCGCCGACCGTAATGGGGAGTTGCCGCGCGACCTGAAGGACCTGGCGCCGTACACGGGGTCGGACTCCCTGGCCGTGCTGTGGGGGACGGCCCCGACCAGCCTCGGCCCGACCGACGTCGTTCCCCTGCTGGATGAGCCGCTCCCCCCGGGCGTTCGTGACCTCGCCGCGGTCCATGCCTCCCTCACGTCGTTCGACTTCGATCTGCGCCTGGACCGCTTCACCACGACGCTCGGCGTCTCGACCCTCGCGGACTACGAAGGAGAAGACCCCAGCGACTACGGCCAGGACGAGGACTTCGTCCGCGCGGTGAACGGCGAGTTCGACCGCTGGATACGGTTCTGCACGTGTGACTCCGCCGCTGAGGCCTACTTCCTGGACATGGCCGACCGCGATGCCCACGACGTCCCCTGGGTCGCGCTGTCGAGCATCAACGGCACCTCCGAGCGGCCAGGCGACCCCTTTTGGGACTGGCTCGATAAGGCAGTACCATCCCTGCTCTTCTGCGTATGAGCACCGTGGATATCTCAGCAAGCTCTCCGTTGTTTCAGAGGTGACCGCCCACAAATCCCGATGAGCGGTAACAGGGTGTCCCGCACCGGGTTTGATGGAGACATCGAAATCTGGGAGGAACACCGGCGATGCCCGCACCGGAGAAGTACCTCGACGAGCTGCGTGAGCGTGCGACCCGGTTGGCGGTCGAGGCCCGCCGGGATCCGGCCGGCGCGGTGGGAGCGATCCGGCGGATCGCTGACCAGCTCGGGATCCATCCCGAGGCGTTGCGTATGTGGGTGAAGCGGGCCGAGACCGATGCCGGTGACCGGCCGGGCATCACCAGCAGCGATGCCGAGCGCATCGCCGCCCTCGAACGGGAGAATCGTGAGCTGCGGCGGCGAACCAGATCCTGAAGTCCGCGGCGTCTTTCTTCGCGGCGGAGCTGGACCGTCCGTCGCGATGAAGGTCGAGTTCGTCGACTCTCAGCGGGAGGAACACGGTGTCCAGCCGGTCCTGCGGGCGCTCGCGCAGACGCCGGCCGAGATCGCACCGTCGACCTACTACGCCGCCAAGACCCGCCCCGCCTCGGCCCGGTCGATCCGCGACAGCGAGTTGACCGAGACGATCGAACAGGTCCACGCGGACAACTACGGCGTCTACGGCGCCCGCAAGGTGTGGCACGAGCTGCACCGCCGTGGCGTGCCGGTGGCTCGGTGCACCGTCGAGCGGCTCATGCGCCAGTGCGGGCTGCGCGGGCTGCTGCGCGACACCTCACCCCGCACGACCCGGCCCGCGGCCGAAACCGTACGCCCCGGTGACCTGGTCAAACGCGACTTCACCGCGGTACGCCCGAACCAGCTGTGGGTCGCGGACCTGACCTACGTGCGCACGAGCGCGGGCTGGGTGTACGCCGCGTTCGTGCTGGAGGTGTACTCCCGGCTGATCGTCGGCTGGCAGGTCGCCACCAGCCTCTACACCGACCTGGCCCTCGACCCGCTGAAGATGGCAGTGTGGCGCCGCGAGAGTCAGGGCGCTGACCTGGGCGGACTGGTCCACCACTCCGACAGGGGAATCCAAGATCGGGCGATTCGCCACAGCCAGCGGCTCGCCGAGGCCGGCGCCGTCGCCTCGGTCGGGTCCAAGGGCGACTTCTAAGACAACGCGATGGCCGAGGCGTTCAACTCCCTGTACAAGGCCGAACTCGTCCGCAACAAGGGCCCCTGGCGCGGGCTCGAAGACCTGGAGATGGCCACCGTGGAGTACATCGATTGGTACAACAACCGGCGGCAGCACGACGAGCTCGGGCACATCCCGCCCGCCGAACACCAGGCACTACACGCGATGACCCACCCGGTCAGCGCACCCCTGGAAACCAGCTAACCAACTCTCCACCAAACCCGGGGCTTGACAGTCCGTCGTGGAGTTTGCCCGGCTGCTGGTTGCGCACAGGCAGGTGCTGGGCGCCAGGAAGGGGACCCGGGCGTTGGGCCCGTTCAAGCAGGCCGTGCTGGTCATCCGCCGGTTCCTGGACGCTACCCGGCTGCTGCAGTTGTGAGCCGATAACCACATCAGCAAGTCCACGGCCTACGCCTACCTGCAGGAACATCTCCTACAACTCATCCGGCACCATGCGCTCGACCATCACCACGAGCGGCAGACTACCGATCACACCACATGAGATGAGCTCTTAGCGGCGGTGCCACAATCCGATTCCGAACCCACCAATAGCCAGGGTCTTGCCGTCGGGGCTGAACGTCGCAGACCTTACTGAGCCGTCAAATCTGGTATATCCGGGTTTAGGGCCGGAAATCATGGCGACCCTTCGCCGGCCGGTCACGTCCCACAACCGAACATATCCGGTGTCTGCGCTGGCCAAGGTCTTGCCGTCAGGGCTGAACGTCACCCGATCGAAGGTGCTTTCAGGGATAGGGAGGGTAGCGGTGTGTCGATGGCCGGCGACGTCCCACAACCGGACTGCCCCGGCGCCAGGACCGGAGTCCGCGTCTCCGCCGATCGCGAGGGTTTTGCCGTCGGGGCTGAACGCCACCGAATCGAACTCGCCAAGACGAGTGCGGAGGATAAGGACGCTCCGGCGGCTGGCCACGTTCCACAACCGCACCTCCCCGCCTTCTGTGCTGACAAAGCCGGCGGTGGCCAGGATCTTGCCGTCGGGGCTGAATGCCACGGAGTTAACCCTGCTGAGACGAGTGAGGGAAGACGACGGAATGGTGAATGCGCCGGTGTTTCGGCGGCTGGACACGTCCCACAACCAGATCTTTCCGTAGGCCCTGCTTCCGTCGGCGCAACACGTGTGTTGTTCACCTCCGGCTGCGACGGTCTTGCCGTCGGGGCTGAACGCCACCGATTCGAAGTCCGTCCAGGATCCGCGGCGGTCGGGGAGGGCGAGAGTGCTGATACTCCGGTGTCTGGACAGGTCCCACAACCGGACCTCCCCGCTGGATCGGACTGCACCCTTGGAGTTGTCTGCGTATCCGCCGCTGGCCAAGATCTTCCCATCGGGGCTGAACGCCACCGAATGGACCACCAACGAAGTCCTGCTCCGTTTGGGCATGATCAATTTTACGGTGTTCCGCTGGCTGGCCACGTCCCACAACCAGACGTTCCCGCCTTCTCCGCCGCTGGCCAGCGTCTTTCCGTCGGGGCTGAAAGCCATTGAATGGACTTGAGTGAAGCCAGGGAGGCCGGCGGTGATGTCGCGGGGCGAGTCGATGGTGATGTCGCGGGGCGAGTCGGTCTGCTCGGGAACCTGACCCGTGCAGCCCGCCGAAATGCTCATCGCAACTGTGGCATATCCAGAAATCAAGACCCTCCACCATGGCCGCCGACGCATGGGCCTTTGGGCTGAATCCGTTATCTCGCGCATGACACCGATTATGGAGCATAGAGGCTGCGGTCGTGTTCGAGGTGGAGCAAGACGAGTGCGGCTTTGGCGATGGCGCCGATGCGCCAGGAATCGAGGCTGACGCGGCGCATGGCTTTGAAGCTGGACTTGAGCAGGGAGTTTGCTGAGGTTCTCATATCCCAGGTCGGTCAGGGTGGGCATACCGCAGCGCTCGGCCGCTTCCAGCTGCGGAATCAGTTCTTCGGCGGCCTTGGCACAGGTGGTGTCGTGCTCACGACCGGGCCGTGCGTCTTATACCCACAACGGCCAGTCGTCGGGCATGGACACGACCTGGACGTTGCCGCCATGGTGTTTGTGCTTGCCCGACCACCACAGGTCCGCCTGGCGTGCTCACCCGGTCGGTGCGGATCACCGCGCCGTCCAGGTTCAGATGCGTGAGGGCGGCCTGTTCGGCATGCTCGAGGTTGGTCGGAGCCGCCGGTGGCGGCGGGCCCTGGGGATGGGGGCAGGCGGACGCCCGGCGGGTGACGGCGGGCGCCCAGGCGGGCAGCACGCGGGCATGCGATTTCTTCTCGGTTGACACCGTGATGCTGCGTCGCTTCTTGTCTTCTTCGTGGTCGAGGCCGGACGCGGTTCGTCCACGTCCTTGGGGTGACCGCCCGGATGGAGCGTGGGTTGCTCAGCAGGCTTGAAACCTGTTGGTCGATCTGGGGGAGCGGGCTGGCGGGTTTTGGTTCCTGGTCCGCGACCCGGACGCCAAGTCCACGCGGGTCTTCGATGACGTCATGGCTGGTGGCGACATAAGAGTGATCAAGATCCCGCCCTGGGTCGCCTCACGCGAACGCGTTTGCAGAGCGGTGGGTACGCACAGTGCGTTTGAGTGCACGGACCGGATGCTGATCTTCGGGGAGCGGCATCTGCGGACGATGCGGACCGAGTACGCCGCCCACTACAACCGGCACAGGCCGCACCGATCCCCGGACCTTCGAGCTCCCGCCGATGGCGCAGACGTGATCCGCCTGCCGACCGGCCGATCGAACGCCGCCAGGTCTTCGGAGGCTTGATCAACGAGTAGGTGCAAGATCGCGGAGTACGGAGGGGCCATGCGCCACAGCGGGGGCGAGGGAGAAGCCGGGACAGTGCCGCGAATCAGATCCGGTCGGCCGGCTGGTACCGGAGGCGCAGGACCTGGCGGCGCAATATGCGTTCTCACGACGGAGCACGAGTAACTCGACGTCCTTGGACAACCCACTGCGCCAGATGATCAGCACGAGACCCAGCAACTTCCGGACGATTAGATACACCAGGAAGAACACCATCTCGTGATGCTCTCAACCCAAGCAGCACCTCAGCAGCGAAACCGCAGCCACGACCCGTAACCGAATATTCGAGCGTGGGGTCGTTGCACTCAGGATCAGGCGCAATTCCATAGTTTGGGCAGCGCCAGCCTCGCCGGTCCTTTGGATGGGCAATATTCCACTGACGCATTGCCGATTATCCCCGTCGCGCTCACCTCCGGCCGGGGCCCTAAATCTAGGTCCTGGGGCCCTTCTGTAGGCCTGTCTTAAGTCACTAGTTTCTTCCTGCAGCACAGCGATGGCTTCATCAGGCTCGTGGCGAGACAGTTATCGGGAGTGACCAGGATATAGAAGATCTACGCCTAGTAGGTGCGGGGATTCCCGGGGAAGATCGTGTTCATCTTGGCGTCTGCTTCGACGTCACTGCTCGTAACGGAGGTAGCTAAAATGGCGGCTACAGCGCCTGACGGAGCTGGGCGTGGCCGACCCGGAGAACCGGAGATTCGCCGTTTCCTGATCGAAGCGTGGCGAGCCCGGTGCCCTATGCCACCAACGGACGTCGACCCGGACCGGACACTGGACAAGTTTGGGTTGACCTCGCGCGGCGCGACGCGGTCGCCGGTGCGCTCGAACGGCTCGTTGGGGCGTCTCTATCGCACACCCTCCTTTATGAATATCCGACTATCGCTCGGCTCGCAGAGGTCCTCGCTCGGCGCGAATTCATCGCTCCCGATTCACCATCTGCCAGTTTACCGCGTGGCATCGGAGTGTCGGCCTATCGGATCCCGGTGACGCTGTGCCGATTCGAGGCAACTTGGCGGTGAATCGGGGAGAGGCGGCGGTGAATCGGCCGGTTCCCTGCCACCTGATCTCACAGTTCTCGAATGGCATGCATCTCACGGACGGTTGCCACGGCCTCCTCGCTCAGCATGCCATTAACGAAGTTTCTCTTTCTTACGTTCGCGTACCCCCGCGGTGCGGGCGGTGGCTCGGATTAGTCAGGCGCGTGGCGGCTTTGCATGCGGCCTCCTTGTTCTGTCGGTTTGGATCGTCGGTGGCGCCGCTTTCAGCATTCCGCGCCTCGTCATGCGCCGTCCATACAGCCTTCCGCACATCCTCCGCGTCTCCCTGTCGCTGCGTCGGTGGCTCCCTTACTGGGATCACCTCAGTGACGATGTGACGGCGAACTGTTTGGTAGAAGACTTATCGACCGGTAGCGGTGCTGTCCCAAGTGGACGGGGAGACCCAATTTTAGATGGGCCTTGAAACCCTTTCAAACCGAATTATCGATTGCTAATTTTAACAGTGGGGGGTGGAGGCCTTGACCTATGGGCACACGCGTAAGCGCCGGCGGCGGTCACGATCGACCGCGACCGATCGTGGTGAGGGGGCCGTGTCTTATCTGGCGCTCTGTACATTGTTCGCGGTCCTTGTTGGCGCCTTTTTCGCGTCCGGCGTGCCCACCCGTCTCTCCACAGGCCCTGATGCGGCCCTATGCCTGATTTTCCACCAGAATTGTCAACCCGAAGGCTCTTTTTCAGGCCTCGGAAACACTAGCGCAGACCGGTACAAAACCGCGCAATCCACAAATCCCGGCAAAGGGGGCGACGGTAACTGCTGGACGTGGGCTGACCGATTCTGCCAGGTCGTCGACGGCGTGCGCCTTGGCGTCTGGGACACCTTCAAAGACATCTGGGATGGAGTGAGACTCGGGGGCTGCCTGGCGCATAATCTTTGTAAGCATTCCGATTTCAAAAGTAGCTGGGTAAGTATTTACAAACTATTCACGACCAACCCCGTTGATACCGGTTCTTCGATGCTCGATGAAGCTACCAAACCGATCCGCGACGACTGGAATAACGAGCGCAAGCTTCGAGCCGTAACCCGGGCGGCACCTTCTGTGGCCAGCGTAATATTTGGCGGAAAGGGGATCACTAAGATCGGAAAAGTCGGCAAGGCAGGGAAAGCCGGTAAGCGCGTCGATGAGGTAAAGCCTCGACGTGACACTCCGACAGAAAAGCCCATTCTACTTGAACTGGCCGGAAGGCAAGCACTCGAGCAGCTCAGCAAGCAGTATGGCGATACGGTCCTTTATCACGGGTCGCCTACGCGTTTGACTGAGCTGGAACCGCGCCAGATGAACTGGTTGGACAAGGATCTCAATAAGTATCCGGACGGAAAGCCTGCGGTTTGCGCGGGCACGTGCTACGACGTCCCCATTTTTATGGCGCTATTCAAGAAACGAGCAAGGTTCAGATATAAGGAGAATGCCAACGGGGAGACTGAGTTCATTGTAGATAAAGCCAGCCTGACCGAGGGCCTGGAAGATCTTGAGGGATATGTTTATATCGTCAGAAAGGTCGATTTTGAATCGTTCGGCGGTGAAGCGCCCGAAGGGTGGCCCGGGCCTGCACTTCCTCGCCCCGAGGAATATAGAGCATACGATAAAGTCACTCCTCTTGCAATGGTCAAAGTGACGATAGAAGACTTTCCTGCTACCATTGTCTTTGAATAAATCTTGTCCACTCCTGCGGATAGCTGGACGCCACCAAGGTTCTCGGGTCAGAAAGCGCGACTCCATACGCGCGAGGTGATCGGCGGCGAACCTGCACCCGACTTAGGGCGTGTCCCGTGGATCTTGATCTCTGATTTCTAGTAGACCACAGCGATGAATGAGGAGCGCCTAAAGCGTCATGATCTGACCGATGTGGAATGGGAGCTGCCGGCGCCGTTGCTCCCCCGCGCAGGGCGGGCGATGGAGAGATCATCGCACGGTGATCAACACAGTCTTTTCCGGACCAGGACCGGGCGGCCACAACGAGCGGCCGGTGGTTTGGATGCGCAACCGCTTGAGTAGCACATCCAGGCCGACCGGCTCGTCCGTCTGGCATGTTCCACGGCGTCGACGAACGGGTCCCCGTCGAGGGCCGCCGACCGTGTAACCGCTCAATCGTCCATAGTCGTTGAGTCACGATCGCTCTCGTCCACGAAAAGGTAGTAAGTCATCTGTCGGGGTTCCAAGAGTGTCCGCATGAACGTTTCGGATTCATCACGGCCGACGCTCCGGCACTCCCGATCGAGCGGTACGCCCTGGTCATAGAAATCCTGAGCAAGAGAGCCTATTTGTGGATCTATGACATGGAGAGAAACGCCTGCCTCAGGATTCCAGATGAATTCTGCCACCGGTCTTCCGGAGCCGGAGAGAGCCGAATAAAGAACCACTCGTGTTGGTACCTCTTCGTTCATTGCAGAGGTTTCCTCACAGTCTCAAAATTAACATCGAGGATAGCGCCCCGCCATGCCTCGCCGGTGATCTCTCCTCGGCTTCGCAGCTCATTCAGTCGATCCAGTGCTCCGTCCACCGCGCCTGGGCTAAGGCCGGATCCACGCAGCATGCGGCGCAGTTCGGCGATGTCGATCGCCTTGATGTCTGCAATCACTTCGGGGCTGAGCTGACGTTCGTGGGGCGGGCGCTCCATATATTCCGCCAAAAAGTTAGAGCGGATGTAGCCCTGTGAATCCTCCGGGAACGAAAGCCCATGATCAACGGCTTTGATGCGCCCATCCAATACCGTGAGATAATTGCCCCTATGTCGATCGGTGTTTCCGATGATGTAGTCAAATGCCGCCATCCGATCTTGGTCCAGGCGGGTATAAGAATGCGGAAGGAAGCTGCCGTCCGTCTTATCGACAAAATCTTGCAAAGAGCCTATCCCTTTCGGTCCACTCCACAAAGTCGTGGTCGGTACCAGGTCCCAGCCGAGAAGCTCGCTCAACCGATACGCCGCGACTTCGCGATAAGCAAGCCCGCCCTTAGGGATGCTCTTGCGGTCAGCCGATGTCTCGCTGACCTGTGGCTTATAAACAGCATCGCTATCATCCTTGAAATGGATTTTATACACGTCGTTTTCGCGACGTTTGCCATCCTTGTAGAGAAGCGGTTCATCCCACGCTACCTCCCGCTCTCGAAGTTCCACTTCTTTCTCGGTCGGAGGATAATTCGCGTCAAGATCGCGGCGATCCGGGTCGTGCTGACTCCGGTCGTACTCGTCGCCCGCCTTCCGTGTCGCGTCCGCATCGCCCCTGTCGGTGTCGGCGTGGTCGGTACGGCGCAGGCTTTTGAGTAGTTTGGTTCCTCTGCCGAACCAGCCGACGCCGCCGACCATGCCGAGGACGGCGGGCACGGCTCGGCCGGCGGCGGTGCCGTGGTGGTCGTTGTTCCAGTCCTCGCGGATGTCCTTGGTGGAGTCGTCCCACATCGACTTGAGGGTGTCGATGGGGTTGGTGGTGAACAGGCTGCCGATGCCGCTCCAGCCGTCCTTGAACGCCCCATGGCTGCAGATGTGGACCAGGCAGCCGATGAACGTCACCCCGTCCCAGGTGCCGGTCACGATGTCCCAGGTGCCGCGGTAGATGCCCTGGCCGAAGTCGCAGAACTCCTGCCCCCAACCACAGCTCCAGTAGGTGTCGGCCGGCTCGTCCGGGGACGCTGCGCCATCGGGCGGCGGACCCGACGGCACGTACGCCGTTTCGGCGTCGCGCCGGTCGTCGACGCCGGCACCCGGCTCAACGAGCGATCCATCAACCGGTTCGGCGCCAGGCCCGACATCGGCGCCGGGTCGGGGGTCGGCGCACTCGGCGTCGCCGACCCGGCACACCGCGTCCTGGATGTGGTCGGTCACCCCGCCCGGCACCCGGGACATCACCAGCGCGGTCACGACCGTCACCACGAGCAGCACGACCGCCAGGTACGACAGCGTCCCCTCACCCCGGTCGGACGAGGACGCGGCGCGGACCTTCGTTCCCCCGCCTGCGATTGGCACGGCACACCTCCGCCGAGACCATATTCACCAGCGCACAAAATGCCCCAGAGCCCCCGGACCCAAGAGCAGGCCCATTCCCCGACCTTTCGAGGTTGGCGACATGCCGATTCTCGGCTGGGCCCTGTCGGTCTGCGGGTGTGAGCGACATCATGCGCGCCGGGACCATTCCCGCGTGCGGCTTGGTGGTACATCGCCGCCGCACGATCAGCGGCCTCGTATTGATCGCCATATGCGCCGGACTGGTGGCGCCCGCTCCTGCGATGTCGATATGAAGCGGTGACCGTCACAATCAGC
>NZ_JABVEB010000320.1 GCF_014323665.1 Actinomadura sp. HBU206391
TGGCCGACCGCGCGGGCGAAGCGAGGGCCGCGGGCGCGACGGTCACCGACGCGACAGGCCGACATGAGTGAGGTCGTCCCCATCATGCGAATCGGGGACACCCTCCTGATCAGCCTGCAAGGGGATCTCGACGACACCACGGTGCTGCGGATTGAGGACCAGCTGACAAGGGAGGTCGCCCGCACGCAGGCGACGGGCACGTTGATCGATGTCAGTGGGCTGACCATGGTGGATTCCTTCATCGCCAGGGTCATCACGCGGATCGTCGGGATGATCCGGTTGCTGGGTTCGCAGGCGGCGGTCGTGGGGATCCAGCCTGCGGTGGCCATCACCCTGGTCGAGCTCGGTGTGCCCATGGGCCACCTCGACACCGCACTGAACGCCGAGCAGGGCATGGCGCTGCTGCGCAGGCTTCGTGACTACGGCGATCGAGCCGACTGACATGGACGAGGTCGTCTTGGCCATCGCCGCAGAGGCCGATCTCATCCGGGTCCGCCGGGAGCTGCGGGCGCAGTCACAGCGAGCCGGGCTGGGGCTCGTCGACCAGACCAAGCTCATCACCGCCGGGAGCGAGCTCGCGCGCAACATCCTGACCTACGCCACTGGCTCTGTAGGCACTGTGCGTGTCGAGTACGTCCAAGCCGACGGCCGCCGCGGGATCAAGGCCACGTTCACCGACCACGGTCCAGGCATCGAGGACATCGAGGCGGCGCTCACCGACGGGTTCAGCACGAACCGGAGCCTCGGGCTCGGTCTGCCCGGGTCCAGGCGGCTGACCGACGAGATGACGATCACCTCGGCCAAGGGGTCGGGCACCACGGTTATGATCGTTAAATGGGCGCGCTGAGCCGGCGGGCGCATCGTCGCCGCGTGATACGGACGGACGAGGACGTCGGCGCGCTCCGCCGAGAAGTGGCCGTGTTGGCTGCGGGCCTGCCCGGCCTCCGACATGGCGACGTGGAGTTGGTGGCGACCGAGCTCGCCACGAACATCATCCGGCATACGACAACCGGCGGGTACGTCCTGTACCGCCAGACAGCCGGTGGGATCGAACTTCTGGCGATCGATCACGGTCCGGGGGGGCGGCCGGCCGGCACACCGCCGTGGGCGGTGCCGTCACGGCTTGGTCAGACGAGGCTGCGACCGTTCCGCGGCGACGGGCTCGGCGTGGGACTGGCGGCGGTGCAGCGCCTCGCCTCGGCCTTCGACTGCTACTCCGAGCCTGGTGGGACGGTCATCCTCGCCCGTCTGGGCCTGCCCACGCCGGTCACGGCGGGACGGTGGCGATGGGGCGGCGTGAACGTCCCGCTCGGCGGTGTCGGCGAGTCCGGTGATGCCTGGGCGGTAACAGCGAAGCAGCACCTCGCGGCGCTGGTCGTCGACGGGCTGGGGCATGGCCCGGCCGCCGCCATGGCGGCCCGGGCCGCGGTCACACTGTTCGAGCGGCAGGAGGTGACAGACCTTGACGGTTTCGTCCGGCGCGCGCATGAGGCCATGCGCGGCACCCGCGGTGGCGTGATGGGGGTCTGTCTGATCGATCCCGAGCGGGATGAGCTGACCTATGCGGGAGTGGGCAACATCAGCGGGCGGGTACTGCTCCGCGGTGACAGTCACACCCTGCTGGGTCGCGACGGCACCCTTGGCACGGAGCTGCCCCCTCCTCGCATCCGCCTCGCCCGGTATCCGTGGGGACCTGGTGCCACGCTGCTCCTCGCCTCCGACGGGATCCGCAGCCGATGGGATGCGGCGTCCTACCCGAAGCTGCTCCACCACGATCCAGCGGTCATCGCGGCCACGCTGCAGCGTGCCCACGGGCGGGGAAACGACGATACGACCGTGCTCGTCGTCCACGACACGCGGGATCGTGAACTGCGGAGCGCCCCTGGCGAAGGCGGCGGCCCATGAGAAGCGAACCCGATCGGCGACTGGCCGAGGCGCTGGAGGCGCTCGCCGAGCGGGAGAACGAACTCGAGACCTACCGGCAGAAGGTCGGCGACCTCAACTCCGAGCTCGAACAGACCAATCGAGGGCTCATCGCGCTGCTGGCCGAACTCGAGGAGGCGAGGCAGGCCGAGTCGGACCTCGCCGCGATCGTGCAGTCCTCCGACGACGCGATGTTCTCCATGAGCTCTGACGGGCTCATCCAGACATGGAACCTGGGCGCGGAACGGCTGTTCGGCCACAGCACGGCCGAGGTGGTCGGCCGGCCGGTCGGCATGCTCATGCTCACCGAGGCGCGTGATGACTTCGAGGAGGCGGTAACGCGGACCAGAAGCGGTGGGCGGGCTGAGACCTACGACACCCGATTTTCTCGTAGCGACGGCTCCCCGGTCGACGTGGCCGTCACCCTCTCGGCGATGCGGGACCCTGGCGGCGCCCTGACGGGCTTCGCCGTGGTCCTCCGGAACGTCACCGACCGGCTGAGGATCCAGGCTGAACTGGCGGCCGCCCGAGCCGATCAAGAGGTGATGATCGACCGGGACCGGATCGCCCGTGACCTGCACGACATGGTCATTCAACGCGTCTTCGGCGCCGGCCTTGCCCTCCAGGCCGTCGCCAGTCTGATCACCCATCCCAGTGTGTCGGCACGCCTGCAGGCCGTCATCGGTGAACTCGACGTCACGATCAGGGAACTGCGGACGGCCATCTACGACCTCCACAGCCGCCCTCAGCAGGCGACCACCCTGCGGGATCAGCTCCTCGATCTAACCTCGATGGCGGCGGAGGGACTCGGTTTCACCCCCACCGTCAGCTTCCATGGCCCCGTTGACACCGCGGTGCCCGATGAGGTGATCATCCACCTCTTGGCGGTCGTCAGGGAGGCTCTCTCCAACATCGCTCGCCACTCCGGCGCCTCGGCCGCGGAACTGACGCTCAGCGCCGGTACCGAACTCGTGCTGAACGTGACCGACAACGGGCATGGCCTCGGCACGGTCACCCGAACCAGCGGACTGAGGAACCTACGGGATCGGGCACAAGCCCTCGGCGGCGCCTTCGAGGCGACCGGCCGGCCCGGTAACGGCACGAGCCTCGAATGGCGCGTGCCGCTCTCGTAGGCGACAGAGCGCCGAAGCCCAGGCAGCAGGTGCTGATCATGCGCGACCCCCCACGGCCACGTTCGGACGAACAGCCTTGTTACCCGGACAGGCCGTGACTGTTCGGCCGGCCGGCTCTGTCGAGGGTCATTCGTCGGGGAGGGCGCGGGTCTCATTTGCTTTGAGCTGGGTGATGAAGCTGGCGGCTTGGGTGCGACGCTGCATGTCAAGTTTGGTGTAGAGGTTCGAGACGTAGTTCTTGACGGTTTTTTCGGCGAGGTGGAGGCGCTGGCCGATCTGGCGGTTGGTGAGGCCGTCGCCGATGAGGTCGAGGATGTGGCGTTCCTGCTCGGTGAGGGCGGCGAGGGGGTCTTTGCGGGTGTGACGTTCGCGTAGGAGGTGCAGCATCTGGGCGGTGCTGCGGGGGTCGAGGAGTGATTGACCGGTGGCGACGGTGCGGATGGCGCCGACCAGGTCCGAGCCGTGGATCTGTTTGAGGACGTAGCCGGCCGCGCCGGCCATGACGGCGTTGAACAGGGCTTCTTCGTCGGAGAAGGAGGTGAGCATGAGGCAGGCGATTTCAGGGTGGGTCGAGCGGATCTCGCGGCAGACGGTGACGCCGTCGCCGTCGGGGAGTCGTACGTCGAGTACGGCGACGTCTGGCCGAAGAGCGGGGATCCGAGCGAGAGCACGATGGGCGCTGTCGGCCTCGCCCACGACGTCGATATCGGGTTCGGCTTCGATGAGAGCGGCGACCCCGCGGCGTACGACCTCATGGTCGTCGAGGAGGAAGACCTTGATGGGGGCGGTCATGGCCGAGACGGTACCGGTCGGGACCGGCCTTCGATAGTGCGCCCCCGGTCCGTCGCGGCGCGCATGTTCTCGCGCCGCAGGGCCTGCCCGAAAACGGTACAGCGCTGAGCGTGAGCTTCCGCGAGCCCGGGAGGATGCGCCGATCTGAGAAGCGGGATCATGCCGGTCGGGGACGAAGGTCCTTTGGGCGTCCTCGCTTTCGCCTCTGCGGTGTAGTCGTCGTGCGGAGTTGAGTAAGGGACAGCCGGAGCGGTCCGGCACGTGGAAGAGGTGAGAGTGATGGCGGTCATCGACCGTAAGGCCGAGCGCGGGCACAGTGTCGGCTCGTCGCGTGGGGAGTCGCCCTACGTTCGTTATGTGTGGGCGGTCGCCCGGCTGTCGTTGGGTTGGGTGTTCTTGTGGGCGTTCGTGGACAAGGTGTTCGGGCTCGGGCACGGGACGGCCGGCAAGCAGGCATGGATCGAGGGCGGAAGCCCGACGCAGGGTTTCTTGAAGTCCGCGGCGGCCGGTCCGTTCAAGAGCTTCTACAACGACATCGCCGGTACGGCATGGGCGGACTGGCTGTTCATGCTGGGACTCGGTGCGATCGGGACGGCGCTGGTGCTGGGCATCGGCATCCGTGTCGCCGCGGTGGCGGGTGCGGCGATGCTGGTGATGATGTGGAGCGTCGTCCTCCCTCCGGAGAACAACCTGTTCATGGACGACCACCTCATCTACGCCCTGCTCGTCGTCGGGCTCGCGTTGGTCAGCGCCGGTGACACGCTCGGGTTCGGCCGTTGGTGGAGCGAGACCGGCCTGGTCCGGCGGTTCCCCGTGCTGAAGTGACCACCCCCGGGAGAGCACGAGGCCAACGGCCCGGCGCTCTCCCGGCGTTTGCGGCCTCGGTGGCACTGAACGCGTGACCGGCCTCCGAGGACGTGAAGCAAGTCTGCCCGCAGGGCGATAGCGAAGGAGACACCATGCAGACCGTGGTGAACGATGTCATGACCACTGAGGTCGTGGCGGTTCAAGAGAAGACATCGTTCAAGGACATCGTCGACCTCATGTACCGCCAACATGTGAACGCGTTTCCGGTGTTGGATTCGACCGGCCAGGTGCGTGGAGTCGTTTCGCAGAGCGACCTGCTGTTCAAGGAATCCGATCCGGATGTGGGCGAAGAATTCCACCTCAGCCCGGAGCGGAGGCGAGAGCAGCGCAAGGCCACCGGAACCATCGCAGCCGACGTCATGACGTCGCCGGTGATCACCGTGTCCGCTTCGGCCACGGTCGAGGAGGCCGCCCGCTCCATGCGCCGGCACAAGGTCGGTCAGCTCCCGGTGATCGACGTGTTGAGCGGCCGTCTCATCGGGATAGTGAGCCGCGCTGACGTGCTGGCCGTCTATCGCCGTCCGGACGCCGATATCCGACAGGACGTGCTCAGCCAGGTCATCGGACAGGAATCCGGGATGGACCCCGAACGGTTCGAGGTAGGTGTAGAGGACGGACGCGTCATCGTCAAGGGCAAGGTCGACGATCGCTCGCAGATTGCGCCGTTGATGCATGCCATCCGCCATGTGGAGGGCGTCGTCTCCGCGCAGGCACGCCTGGGCTATGAGGCCGATGACCTCTACGTCTACTTCCGTCCGTTCTGCTGATGTGACAGGCGCTGCCCGCTTGCCGTGTCAGACCGCCCGAACGCCTCATGGGTGAACGATCGCGTTCACCCGTGAGGCGCCGGCCG
>NZ_JABVEB010000321.1 GCF_014323665.1 Actinomadura sp. HBU206391
CGTGAGGAGCACGACGTGCTGCGCGGCCAAGTGCTGAAGTTCGGCGCCAGCGAGCACCACGGCAACGAGCTGGTGAGCTTCCTGCCGCGTCCGGAGCTGACCGCCGCCGACGTCGTGCTGCCCGACGGGCGGCTGCGCGCGATCGAGGCGCACGTCGTCGGGATCGCCGAGCACGCTCGGCAGCTCCTGGCGGCCGGGCAGCACCTCAAGCGCGGCCTGCTGCTGCACGGGCCGCCCGGCACGGGCAAGACCCACACCGTCCGCTACCTGATGAGCCGCCTCACCGATTCCACCGTGATCCAGCTGACCGGCCCGGCGATGCGGTTCCTGGACACGGCCGTGGCCCTCGCACGCCGTCTCAACCCCTCCGTCGTCATCGTCGAGGACGTCGACCTGGTCGCCGAGGACCGCGAGATCACCGATGGCGGCAACCCGCTGCTGTTCTCGCTCCTGGACGCCATGGACGGGGTGGCGGGCGATGCCGACGTGGTGTTCATGCTGACGACCAACCGGGTCCGGGCCCTGGAACGCGCGCTCGCCGAACGTCCCGGCCGGGTCGACCTAGCCGTCGAGATCCCCCGGCCCGACTCCGAGGGGCGGCTGCGGCTGCTCCGCCTGTACGGGCAGGAGCTGCGCCTGGAGGCCGACCTGGCCGCAGTGGCCGCCCGTACCGAGGGCGTGACCGCGTCGTTCGTCAAGGAGCTGGTACGGCGCGCGGTGCTGGTGGCGTTGCGCGAGGGCCCGTCCGTCGAGGTCCTCACGGACGCTCACTTCGGTGTGGCTCTGGAGGAGATGTTCGACCAGGCCCAGTCGCTGACCCGGGGTCTCCTGGGCGCCGCCTCCGATCCCTCCGGCTCCGGTCCTTCCGATGGCATCGAGGAGGATGTCGCCGACAACCGATAGGACAGATCCCTCGACTTGCGAAAGGAATATAGGCGGTCGGGGTTGTCGCCGCAGGCCGACAGCATGGTCGGGAGGTGAGGGGGAACGCCGCCGTGATCGCCACCTGGTACCTCACCCCCGCAAGATCACCGGCCTGTTCACAGAGAGCGAATCCAGCGGTCGATCGATCCGTTGCCGACAATTTGTGGCCGATATCGCACCGTGAGCGCCATGCAGGGCGTGAACGACACGGTCTCATGTCTATCCGGCGGATACCCGTACGCTGCATTCCAGGTCGGTGAGGTAGACCTGGGAGCGATCGTTCGGGTCGAGAAGCAGCGGGCCGCCGTTCTGGCGCACCGTGCCGAAGTCCACGGGCCGTCCGTCCGCAGCGTCGCTCAGCACGAGATCGCATGGACCACTGCCGTTGAAGTCCAGAACACTCACGGAAGCGCGGCCCGTGGCATGGAAGGCGTCGGTGTCACCCGTGCCGTATTCCTGGACGAAGGGCAGCACGGCCTTCCCATGGCCAGGACGCTGGATCACGAGGCAGTTCGAGTCGTTGGCGTCCCACCGGAAATTGCCCGTGTCGTGCATCTGGAACGACTTCGTACCGTAGCCCTCTAGTACCTTTTTTCGCCCGTGCCAGTGTTCGTCACGGTGACGCTGCAGCCGCTGTCGTCGCTCATCCTGTCGATGATGACGAGCCGCCACGGGGATGTCGCTGAGAACGCGGCGCCTGCCGGGTGTCTCGGTTTCGCGGGCGGGTCGCTGCGGTTGAGGATCAGCAGGCCGACCGCCGTTCCGGCGACGGCGAGGGTCATCGCCGCCCCGGCGTAGATCAGGCGACGGTACCGTGGCCGTCCCATCCGGGTGGGCCTGCGAACCGGTGCCGCCTCCCCTGCCGGCTCTGCCGAGCTGTCGGCGGCAGGCTCGACGTCCGGCCGTGGAGGTTCCTCAGGTCGTAGAGATGTCAAGGACGACTGAGGCTGCGGGGGGATGAGATCGACGTCGATGGTGACGACGGATTGGCCTGCGGGTCCCTTCACGTCGACACTTCCGCGGAGCAGGCGGCGTGCCCGGTCGGCGTAGCGGCGAGCGCCGACCGCGGTGAACACCGTCAAGCTGCTCTGCGCCGCGATGACGGCTTCATCCCGGCGCTTTGGCGGAGCGGCAAGCGACCACTGCAGCCGGCACCTCGCGACGTCGAACGGCATCGCAAGCGTTGTGAACCGCTCTGTGGCACGGCCCAGTTCGCGCAGCGCTGTCATCTGGTCGCCCCGCGTGCCGTGGACCAGGCCCATGAGTTCCTTGGCCAGTGCCGCCGGGTACAGCGCCCGTGGTCCGAACTGCTTGAGCCGGTCGGCTGTGCCGAGCGCGGCGTCGAGCCCGCCTGCGGCGATTTGAGTTCCGCCGAGCACAGCCAGGCTGAACGCCGGCGATATCAGCCAGTTCGTGGCCAGGTCGGCGGCTGCGGCGACGGCCTGGTCCGGATCTCCGCGCTCCCGCGCGACCTGGGCTTCTATGGTCTGGATCAGGGTGACCATCCGGCGGTCCGCGGGCCGAGGGCCGAGGGCTGTACGTGCTTCTGTCAAGCAGGCTGCCGCCTCGGCGATATCGCCGCGGAACGTGAACACGAGAGCCTGTCCGATCAGACCGGCGACGGCGGCACGGACGCTGCTTACCCGGTGCCCGAGCGCGAGGAGTTCGATGGCGCCGCGTTGCGCCTGCTCCCAGTCGCCGCCGTGGAAGTCGACCAGCACGAGCAGGAGCCGAGACGCCATCTCCAGCGGCGGTACCCCAAAGGTGCGGGCCACCTGCAATGCATACAGCCCCCGGCGACGTGCGGGTTCGGGTCCGTCGAGCATGAGCTCGACCATTGTCAGGGGCCGGTGTATTTGTTCTATCAGGGCCGGGTCCGCCAGCCGTTCCGCGATGGTCAAGGCGCGCAGGTAGGTCTGGTGAGCTTGTGAAGCAGGGCCTTCCCGAAGTTGGGCGTCGCCGTCGATCATGTCCGCCACGGCGATGGTCCGCAGCGAACCCGCGCGCTGCCCGGCCGCTCGTAGCCGGCCCACCTCGGCGCGTACGGTGGGGAGATCGCCGAGCCGGAGCACCAGCCGAGCGTGGGTCTCGCGCAGGCCGAGTCCGAGGTCCGGTCCGGTTACCGGAAGCGCTGCGAAGCCCTCGGCCAGCAGTTCCTGTGCCCGCTCGAACCGGCCCTGATCCCACACTGCGAACGCGAGCCGCTGGTGCAGCCGCGCCACCGCCGTATGGTCCCCCGACTGCCGGTACGCCTCCAGCGCCTCTTCCCACGCTGCGACCGCGGCGTCGAGGCGACCGGCTGTCTGCTGCGCGTCGCCGAGGCGCTCCAGTAGCGCCGAGGTCCCGTCATTATGTGCCAGCACCGTGGCATGTGATCGGGCCGCCTCCAGATAACCCGCGGCGTCCTTGCCCGCCAGTACGTCGAGCGCCCGCTCGCCTGCGCGGGTGAGCACCTCCAGCGCACGCTCGGCCCCGACCTGGTCGTGTGCGTCACGATAGTGCGGGGCGAGCAGCGCAAGGTCTTCGCCCTCGTCGCTCCAACGCGGCCGCGACGTCGGCATGTCGGCGGCGGACCGCCTCTGGCAGCTCGGCATAGATCACCTCGGCGTACACCGGGTGAGCAGTGCGGTAGACCAGGGCCTGTCCGTCGCTCACCTCGAACACCAAGTCGAGATCACGCAGCTTGCGCAGCTGGCTGACAAGGTCCTCCTCCCCGGTGCCCGCCACCTCGCAGAGCACCGGCAACATCGCCGCGTCACCGGCGACCACGACGAGTTCCAGAAGGTTCCGCTGCTCACCGGTCGCGCGCCGCAGCTGGCCATGGACCAGGTCGCGGACGAGGATCGGGACGAGTCCCCCCGCGCTTCGCCCGAGGATCCAGGCGCCGCCGCTGCGGAACAGGCCACCGCTGCGTACGAGCTCGCTGACCCAGCGTGGTCGTTATCAGGGGGCTGCCTGCGGCCCGCGCTGCCAGCAACTCCACCAATGCGGGCGGAGGCTCGCCGCCCAGAACGGCCCGGGCAGGCGATCGGATCGCCTCCGGCGCCAGGCCGCCAAGCCGCAACTCCTCGGCAAGCCCTGCCCGACGCAGATCCTGAACCAGTGCCTGCAGCGCCGGCTGCCTGGCGGCCTCGCCGCTGCGGTAGGCGTCGAGTATCAGGATCGGGTGCCCGCTGACGCCCCGCGCCACATAGTGCAGCAGTTCGGCCGTGGCAGTGTCCGCCCAGTGCAGATCGTCCATGGCGAGTACCACTGGTGCCCGCTCAGCCATTCGGGCGAGCAGCCGCGCCACCGCCTCGAACAGCCTGGTGCGCTCCAGTGCCGGATCGCCCAGCGGCTCCGTCGGCGGCAAATGCAGATCCGTGAAGAGCCGCCCCAGATCCGCCAGCCCATCCAGCAGCCGGACCCGCTGGCCTGGTGCCAGAGCACGCAGATACGGCCCGAGCGCTTCCAGGATCGGCGCGTACGCCAAGCCCCGGCCCAGGACCCGCGCACCGCCCCGCAACATGACGAAACCGCGGTCCCCTGCCAGCGCAGTTGCTTCCTCTAAGAGCCGGGACTTTCCGATCCCCGCCGGGCCGGCGAGCAGGAGCATGCGGCCTTGCCCGCCGGCCACCCGATCCACAACCGCACGGACGCGGGTGAGTTCGGCGGAACGCCCCACCAGGGGGGCGTCGGTCGGGCCGCGTTCCGCAGCACCTGCCATTCGCGCCCTCCCGATCACCCCCGAAGCGGGCTTCTCGCCTTCTATCGTCTCCGGAATGCCGAACCCGGTGGCATGTCGCGGCGGGGAGGACGGGACGGTGGCGGTCACGACGCACGCTCCACGGTGCCGGCCGTCCCGTCGACCGTGACCAGCTCGGCGTCATGCAGCAGCCGGGTCGCGCACCCGGTGGCCACGGTGGCCGGTACCCGATACTCGCGGGCGATGATCGCCGGGTGGGAGAGCAGACCACCGGTGTCGGTGACCAGCGCGCCGATGCTCGGGAACAGCACGGACCACACCGGAGAGGTGATCGGGCAGACCAGTACGTCGCCGGGGCGGATCTTCCCGAACTCATCCTCGTCCTTGACGATTCGCACGGGCCCGGTGTAGCGCCCGGCGGAAACCCCGATGCCTCGCAGCCGCTCACCGTCCCGCGGGCCGTCGGTTGGCGCCTGAGAGCCGAGGACGAGGTCCACGTACCACAGCAACGCTTTCATGGCGAACCGCGCCTCGGCAGGCAGCGGGTCGAACGACGGCGGCGGGCCGGGGTCCCTGCCGTATGAGGGCGGCCCAGGGTGGGCGAGCACCCAGGCTCGTTCGCCCTTGCGCCGCACGACCAGGTCGCGCTGGTCGTCGCCGGAGCGCAGCGCAACGCGAACCTCCGCGGGTTCCAGGAAGAACACATCGTCGCGGTGGCCGATCTGGCCGCGGCGGGCAAGCCGCCGGCCACTCTCCAGAGCGGCCAGTCGTACCAGCGCGAGCGGCCCGCTGATGGTGACGAACTCATTGTCCTCGCGGACCGGGTAGGCGCGCCGGGCGAGGGTGAGCGCTCGCTCGAAGCGCCGCCGATCAGCGGCCGGGCGAGCCGTCAGCCTGCTGCGGGCCTCGCG
>NZ_JABVEB010000322.1 GCF_014323665.1 Actinomadura sp. HBU206391
GCTCCAGCTCGTGCAGGGCGGTGGTGATCAGCCGTGCCCCGGTCGCGCCGACCGGGTGGCCGAGGGCGATCGCGCCGCCGTTGACGTTGACCCTGTCCAGGTCCGGCTCGTGCACCGACGCCCACGACAGCACCACGGACGCGAACGCCTCGTTGACCTCGAACAGATCGATGTCCTCCATGGTCATGCCGGCCGCTTCGAGCACCCTCGCGGTCGCCTGCACCGGCCCGTCGAGGTGATAGTACGGCTCCGCCCCGACCAGCGCCTGTGCCCGGATGCGGGCCCGCGGCCGCAGCCCGAGCCGTCGCGCGCCGTCCTCGGAGGTCAGCAGCACGGCAGCCGCCCCATCGGAGATCTGTGACGAGGTCCCCGCGGTGTGCAGCCCCTTCTCGCCCATCATCGGGCGGAGCCGGGCGAGGCCGTCCGGGGTGGTCTCCCGCAGTCCCTGGTCACGGCGCACGGTGCGGGTCTCACCCGTCGGGGCGCCCGCGTCGTCGAGCACCGGCGCCGCGATCGGGCTGATCTCCCGGTCGAACCGGCCGTCGGCCCACGCCTTGGCGGCGAGGCGCTGGGATCGGACGCCGAAGGCGTCCAGGTCGTCGCGGGTGAGGCCGCGCCTCGTGGCGATTCGTTCCGCGGCCTCGAACTGGTTCGGCAGGTCGATCGACCAGTCGTCCGGTCTCGGGCGGGCCGGCAGCACGTTGCTGCCGAGCGGTGCGCGGCTCATGACCTCGACGCCGCAGCCGATCGCGGTCTCGACGACGCCGGTCGCCACGAGCGCGGCGGCCAGATGCACGGCCTGCTGGCTCGATCCGCACTGCGCATCGATCGTGGTGACTCCCGCCTCGTAGGGCAGGCCGGCGTACAACCAGGCATGCCGCCCCACGTGCCCGCCCTGCTCGCCCGCCTGCGTGACGCATCCGGCGAAGACCTGGCCGACCTCATGGGCGTCCACGCCCGACCGTTCCACCAGCGAACGCATCGCGTGGGCGAGCACCGCCTGGGGCTTCAGGCCGGCAAGCCACCCGCCCCGCTTGCCGACCGGCGTCCGGACTGCCTCGACGATCACCGGGCTCCCCATGCGGCCTCCTTCTAGAACGCCATTCAGGTTGTAACTGTAATCTGTTCTAGTTTGGGCAGGAAGGCCGGGTACAGGCGCCGCGCCGGGTCACTCGGAGCGGACGCGCAACGACGCGTACGTCGGGACCAGCACGCGGCGAGCGGCGCGGCGCGAGACGACCCGCCATGGACGGCCGCCCGCGATGAGGGTCTCGAGCATCCTGGTCACCTGGGTACGGGCGACGGCCGCGCCCAGGCACAGGTGCCGCCCGGCGCCGAACCACAGCTGCCGGGTCTCGGGCACATAGCCGCGGGTGATGTCGAACGGCCCGGCGGCGTTGTCGGCCACATAGGTCAGCAGCATGACCTGCTCGCCCGCCCGCATCAGCCGCCCGTCCACCTCGACGTCGCGGGCGACCCGTCGGCCGATGACCGGCGCGGGAGTGGAGACGCGCAGGCCCTCGCGCACGGCTCCGGCCATGAGCGCGGGGTCGGCCAGCAGCCGGTGCATCTGGCCGGTGTCGTGCAGGAGCGCGACCGTACGGGAGGTGCCGGACGCACCGGTCTCGGTGCCCGCCACGGTGAGCAGGGTGGCCAGCCCGCGGGTCAGCGGCAGGCCGAGGTCCATCTCGCGGCAGCGGCCGAGGACGGTGTCCGCGCCCGCAGTGCGGTAGCCCTCGTCGACGCCCCTGGTGAGGTCGCGGGCGATGAGCCTGCCCTGTTCGATCACTTCGGGGGACAGCGACGTCGACGTCACGGTGCCGAGGGCGAGCGAGGCCAGCCGTTCCCCGGCCGCGAAGAGCCGGCGGTAGGGCTCATCGCCGGCCGCGTTCAGCTCGAGGCCCATGAGGTCGGCGACCATCCGCCCGGCCAGCACCCGGGTCGTGTCGGCGATGTCGACGACCTCGCCGGCGGCCAGCCGCTCGCGCAGAACCGCGAGCCGGCCGCCCTGGGAGCGTCGCACCAGCTCGGCGGCGCTCTCCTCGGTGAACAGGTCGCGGGCGCGGGTGCGCACCTCGGCGTGCCGAGCGCCGTCGAAGAACCGCGCCATATCCGGGCCGAACAGCTGCGACCACAGGTGGCCGACGCCACCCTCGCCGGCCATGCTGAAATGCGCGTGGTCGTTCAGGATGCGGCGGGCCAGCACGGGATCGGCGACGACCCACCCGAGCCTCGGGATCCGCCGCGCCCGGCCGATGTGACGGCCCGTGCGGAGCAGTGCGAACAGCGCGGCATTGCCGGCCAGGAGCAGCCGGGTCTCATGCCGCTGCGCGGTCTTCATCGATCGTCCCCCGTGTCCTGCGCCGCTCCGGATCGCGGCGCCGCCCGGCCGATTCTGTTGCACGCCGGCGAGGCGCGGATGGGGTGAGTACCTCAAATGCGATTGAGTATGTTCTCTCTGTGTCAGGCGGGCACATTCGGTGAGGCTTGTGGCGACACCGCACACAACGAGCACACGGGAGACGCCGATGAGAGCCCGCATCAGGGGAGTCGCGGCCCACCTGCCCGCGCGGACGGTCACGAGCGCCGAGGTGGAGCAGCGGATCGCCGACGAGAGCGGCGGCTTCGCCCCCTATCGCGGCATCGTCGAGCGTATGAGCGGCATCCGCGTACGCCATGTCGCCCGGGACGACGAGCAGGCGTCCGATCTCGCCGTCGCCGCCGCACGCAAGCTGCTCGCCAACGAGGGCGTCGGCCCTGAGGACCTCGACCTGCTCGTCTTCGGCTCGGCGTCACAAGATCTGGTCGAGCCCGCGACCGCGCACATCGTCGCCGCCAAACTCGGCGCGCGCTGCCCGGTCTTCGACGTCAAGAACGCCTGTAACAGCTTCCTCAACGCGCTGCAGACGGCCGAGGCGCTGATCCGCACCGGGCAGTACGAGCGGATACTCGTCTGTGTCGGCGAGATCCCGTCGCGCGCGATCCGCTGGCGGGTGCGCGACCGCGCGCAGTTCGCCGACGCGTTCGCCGGCTACACGCTGTCGGACGCGGGCGCCGCGATGCTGGTCGAGCGGGCACCCGCCGGGGGAGTGTTCTATCGCGACTTCGCCGCCGAGTCGCGGGCCTGGGACATCGGCACCCTGCCCGGCGGCGGCACCATGCACCCGCGCGACCCCGAGTACGGCTACTTCGCCGGTGACGGGCGCAGGCTCAAGGACGCCTTCCTGCTGGCAGGCCCCGGCATCTTCCTCGACGCGCTGACCGCGACCGGCCTGACCTGGGAGGACTTCGCCGTCGTCGCCGTCCACCAGGTCACCCTGTCCTACCTGACAATGCTGCGCTCGGTCCTCGGCATCCCGCCGGACAGGCTCGTCGTGACGCTGCCGGGCCACGGCAACATGGCCGCCGCCACCCTCGGTGTCCAGCTCGCGACCGCCGTCGAGGAGGGCCGCTGCGGCCCCGGCGACCGGATCGCGCTGCTCGGGCTGGCCGGCGGGGTCAGCCTCGGCGTCGTCTTCGCGGAGCTCTGAGCATGAGCGCGCACACCGATCTGTGGGTCGTGATCCCGGCCTTCAACGAGGAGCGCTCGCTCGGCGCGACCCTGCGACGGATGGCCGAGCAGACCGACGCCGGCTTCGTGCTGGTCGTGGTCGACAACGCCAGCACCGACGGCACGGCGGGCGTCGTGCGCGACTTCGCCGCCGAGCACCCGGGGCTGGACCTGCGCCTGGTCACCGAGCCCGAGAAGGGCACCGGCGCCGCGGCCGACACCGGCATGCGGCACGCCATCGCCTACGGCGCCACCTACGTCGCGCGCACCGACGCCGACTGCCTGCCGTCGCGTCACTGGGTGGCGGCGGTGAAGCGGGCGTTCGGCGACGGGCTCGAGATGGTCAGCGGACCGCTGCGCCCGCGGACCGACGAGTTCCGGCTCAGATGGTGGGAGCGGCGCCTGCTGCCCTCGGTGGTGGCCGCGGCGGCGCTGTTCGGTCGGCTGCGGCCGGGCAATCGCGACCCCGCCCACCTCGGCCCGTACGTGATGATGCCCGGCTGCAATGTCGCGATCACCGCCGCGTTGTACGACCGGGCGGGCGGATTCCCCCGCAGCCGGATCGAGGATCTGCACGAGGACCGCGCGCTCGTGAACCGGGTGCGCACCCTGACCCGTGCGTACGGCCTGCGCAAGGACATGGTCGTCTTCGGCTCGGTGCGGCGGCTGCGAGCCTACGGCCTGGTCGGCACGCTCGGCTGGTACGCCGACCACCGCTACCGGCCCGACGTCGTGGACATCCGGTGAAGCGCCGGGCCCAGTGGGAGAGGCGGGTCCAGCTGGCCGCTCACCCGGTGGCGTATCCGCTGCTGAGGGCGGTCGCCCGTTGCGGACCCGTCGTACGGGTGCCGGGGGTCGGGGTCGTGGTCAACGACGCCGCGACGGCGCGCGAGATCCTGCTCGACGGCGAGACCTTCCGCAAGGACGGGCCGGGCTCGCCGGGTGAGCTGTGGACGCCCGTTCTCGGCCCGTCGGTGCTGCTCAACATGGAGGGCCCGGCGCACCGGGAGCTGCGCAGCAAGCTGACCGGGCTCTTCACGCCGGGCTATGCGGAGCGGCTGTGCGACGACGTCCTCGCCGGACCGCTGGAGCGGCTGGCCGATCGGTTGCGCGGCGGTGCGGCGGTGGACGTGGCCGATGAGATGCGGGTCATGGCCGGCGCGGTGATCTGCGCGGTCATCGGGCTGGAGGCGGGCGGCGAGGCGGCCTACCGGCACATGTTCGCGCAGGGGGAGAAGATCGTCTCGATGGTGTCGCTGCGCACCCGCAGGCTGTCCACCGCCCAGGCCGCGCGTGCCAGGAAGGTCCTCGACCCGATCGGCGCCATCGCGGCCCGGGCGTACGCCTCCGGCGACGAGAGCACGGTGATGGGCCGGATGCGCACGCTGGGCCTCTCGGAGTCAGAGGCGCGCGGCGCGGCCGGGGCCTTCTTCCTCACCGGCACCGAGACCGTCGCGACACTGGTGCCGAGGCTCATCGCGCTCCTGCACGACACCGGCCGGCTGGGTGACGTCGCCGCCGATCCGGGCCGCCTGCTCGACCCGAGCATCGACGAGGCGATGCGCGTGACGACACCCACACCGGTCATGCTGCGCAGCGTGCACAAGAGGGCCCGGGTCGGCGGCGTGACCGTCGAGCCGGGTGACCGGGTGCTGATCGCGACGCACAACTGCTGCCGTTCCTTCGGGCCGTTCGACCCGGACCGGCCCCCGCCCGACCTGCGCCGGCTGTGGTTCGGCGCGGGGCCGCACTTCTGCCTCGGCTACCCGCTGGCGATGGCCGAGATCCGCGTGGTGGTCCGCACCCTGCTGGCCGCCGCACCATTGAAGATCGTGCGCAGGCGTCCGGCGCGCGGCGTGCTGATCCCGGCGTACCGCTCCGTCGAGTTGCGGCGTGTCGTTGGTGCAAAGACCCCCA
>NZ_JABVEB010000323.1 GCF_014323665.1 Actinomadura sp. HBU206391
AGGCCCATTCATTGCGGTCGCGGTCTTGCCAGACCAGCAGCACTAGGCGCGCTGCGGGGCGCAGAGCGCGCCCGATATTGGTGAACGCGGCGACTGGGTCGTCGAAGAACATCGTTCCGAACCTGCTGATACAGAGGTCGAAATGCGTCGGTGGGAAGCGGTGGACCTGGGCGTCCGCCTGCTGGTAGGTGATGTTGGGCAGTCCCTGGTCGGCGCTGAGCTGACGGGCCCGTTCGAGCATTCGTGCGGAGAGGTCGATGCCTACCGCGCTTCCAGTGACGGCGGCGCGGGCGGCCTCGCGCGTGGTCTGGCCCGTACCGCAGCCGATGTCGAGCACACGATCGCGGGAGCCGACGCGGGCAGCGGCGCGGAAGAGTTCGTTGTGCAGGCGCAACTCTGCGTCGTAGTCGAACAGGTCGGTTTGCCTGGTTCCGTGCTCACCCGCGGTCGGCTCGGACTTCGGCCGCATCTGGGTACCGTGCTGTTCGGACATCACCGTCACTGGATCCTCTCGATACTGATTTCGGCATATTTATTGGTTTTGTGGATGTCGATGCCTCAAGGCTCTATCGGGCCGTCGCGGAGTAGGAGTACGCCTCGCACCTGGTCCAGCGACACTGTTTCCGGCGGGCACTCCGCCAGCCACCAGGTGGCGCCCGCCATGGCGTAGGGCGCCGGATCGGCGCTGGGTGGGAGGGCGACGGCGATGTCGTACGGGTCGTCTTTGGCTGGCGGAGATCGGTGATGGCGGTGACGATGTCGGCGAGCTGGTCGGGGTGTTGGAGATTGACCGGGAAGAAGCCGTCGTGCCGGGCGGCGCGGCGCAGCGGTTTGACGTTACCGGGAAGTCCCGCGGCCCACACCGCCACGCCGGGCCGCTGAACCGGTCGGGGGAGGAAGGAGATGCCGTTGACGGTGTAGTGCCGGCTGTGGTGGTGCACCGGCCTACCGGACCATGCGGCGGTGAGGATCTCCAGTGACTCGTCGAGCATCTGCCCCCGCCGCCGATCGTCGAGTTCCTCGCCGGTCGCGCGCAGCTCGTCGGCGAGGCGGTCGCTGCCGAGACCGACGCCGAGGGTGAGGCGGCCACCGCTGAGCCGGTCCAGCGTCGCGGCCTCCCTGGCGACCTTGGGCGGCCGGCGGCGGGCAAGAGGTGTGACCATGGGGCCGAGCCGAAGGCATTCCGTGGCGGTGGCGATTGCTGCCAGTGTGATCCACGGGTCGGCCACCCGCTGGACCGGCGCCCGCCAGCGCAGGTGGTCCCAGACGAACACGCCGCGCCAGCCGGCCTCCTCCGCCTCGGCGGCCAGCCGTGCGACCACCGCCGGTTCGGCGAGCTCGTCGAAGAGCGGCAGCTAGAGCGCTGAACGCAACCGGGTCATGGTCGGCCGCCTCCGGTGTGCTGGATCAGCGCCGGTACGAACACGTCCCACAGCGGCCTCGGCAGGTCGTGCCCCGCGCCTTGCAGGATCAGCAGCTTCGCGCCGGGAATCGCGTCGCGCAGCGCCTGCCCGTGTGGGAGCGGGAAAGCCGGGTCGCGGTCCCCGTGCACCACCAGGGTCGGCGCCGTGATGTCGCCAAAGCCGCGGGACGGCCCGTCGAAGGTCATCGCGTAGTGGTTGGCGAGGGTGGATGCGATGTTGCGGGTGCGGGCCACTTCCCGCTCGACCAGCGCACGCATGGCGGTCTCGTCGAAGTAGGACGAGCCACCCGAGTACGCCCTTGCCGACGCGACAACGAAGTCCACTACCGCGGCGGAATCGGCGGGGTCCGGGTCGGCGGGGTTGTTGCTGGTGAGCTCGTCCGACGACGGCGGGAGGCCGTCCTCGCCTGTGGAGGTGGAGACGAACGTCAGTGACGCGACCCGGTCGGGGTGGTCCACCCCGACGATGAGCCCGATTCCGCCGGACATGGACCGGCAGATGATGTGTGCGCGCTCGACGTTCAGTGCGTCCAGGATGCCGAGCGCGTCCCCGGCCAGGTCTGTGTACGTGTAGCCCGGCCGTCCGGGCGGGTAGCTGGTGGATCTGCCGGTGTCCCGGTTGTCGTAGCGGATCACGAACCGGTCGCCGCGCGCGATCTGTTCGCACAGCTCGGCTTCCCACCACAGCATCGAGGCGGCCGCACCATCGACGAGCAGGACCGCCGGGTTCGCGGGGTTTCCGAAGGTCTCGACGCACAGTTCGACATCGCTGATCTCGACGAGCTTCTCGCCGTTGGAAAGGTGATCGGTCATGAATTCCACGCTAGGCCACGCATTTCATCGCCAAAAGCGATAGTTTCCGATCAACTCAATCATGATTGGCGATGTTCATCGCCTATGGTGCGTTCATGTCTCACGTCGAACTGCGGCATCTCACCACGTTGGCCGCCGTCGCCGACGAGGGCTCGTTCGGGCGGGCGGCCGCGCGGCTCGGGTACACCCAGTCGACGGTGAGTCAGCAGATCGCGGCTTTGGAGAAAGCTGTCGGCGGTGCCGTGTTCGACCGGCCGGGTGGACCGAAACCGGTGCGGATCACCCCGCTCGGCGCGGTGGTGCTGGCACACGGACGCGATCTGCTGGCGAAGGCCCAGGCGATGGCGGCGGCCCTCGACCGGTTCAAGGCCGGCGACGGCAGGGTCGACATCGGCACCTTCCAGAGCGTGTCCAACGTGATCTTGCCGCTGGTCGTACGCAGGCTTCTGGACGAGCACCCCGGCTGCGACATCAGGCTGTTCGAGGAGGAGACCGACCGGCCACAAGTCCGTGAGCTCGACCTGATGTTCTTCGACGGCCGCATCGAAGGCGAGGTCGAACACCTCAAGTTGCTCGACGATCCCTACCTGCTGGTCGCGCGCCGCGGCAACTTCCCCGACGGTCCGGTGCGCCTGGCCCAACTCGACGGCGCACCGATGGTCGCGTACCCGCCGGTCTGCGACCAGCCCCGGGTGGAGCAGGCGCTCGCACGCCGCGGCGTCCGGCCGCGGATCGTGTTCCGCACCGCGGGCAACGAAACCGTGCTGTCGATGGTGCGCGCCGGGATGGGGTCGGCGGTACTGCCACAACTCGCCGTCCACAGTGCCGACGTCGGCTCCGACGAGTCGTTAAGCATGCACGAGCTCCGGCCAGGGCTAACGCCACGCGAGATCTTCCTGCTGTGGCAGGCAGATCGCACCCACTCCCCACTCGCGGCACGGGCGATCGAGATCGCCGTAGACGTCGCAGGCAAGATCGCCAAGCGCGCATGAAAACCCGCCTGACCAGCGGAAATGCAGAGAGGGCCCGGAAGTGCGCATCCGAGCGGTGCAAACTCGCGCCGTGACATGACCGCATGTCGAGCCTCGCCAGGCATCAGTCCTGAGGCAAGTGAACAAGTAGCCGAGATGAGTGCGATGTGGCCGCCCCCTGGGGCGGCCACATCGGGAAGTGGGAGAGTTCACGGCTGGGTGGTGAGTCCCTCCAATGTTGAACGGATCGGCGTGGCTGTGCGCTGGAGGAGATTCTCGAGCTCCGGCCCGGTGGTGGAGAACTCCCCGCGGCGTGCTGCGTGGAACATGCCGAGCAGCATGTTCGCCTGATCCGCGGGTACCCCGTGGCCGATTATTGTGGCCGTCCATGCCTCGTCATCGGCGACGACGCGGCGGATGGTGCGTCCGGTGAGTTCGGTGACGATGCTGGTGATGTCCGCAAGGTCTAGCGCGTCTGGCGCGGTCAGCGGCGGGGTCGGACCGTCGAACCGGCCCTCGTCGGCGAGGATGATCGCTGCCGCCTCGGCGAGGTCGGCGTGCGCCGTCCAGGACACGGGCCCATCGGCCGGTGCGACGAGCTCGCCGGTCTCGAGCGCCCGGCCGAGCAGATGCTGGACGGTGCTGGCATAGAAGCCGTTCCGCAGCACCGTGAAGGGTGTGCCCGTCTTCGACAGGTAGCGCTCGGTGGCGGCATGGTCGGGCATCGGCGCGAAGACCGAATCCTCGGCGGCGCCTTGGTGGCTGGTGTAGAGGATGCGTTTGGCACCGACATCGCGAGCGGCGTCGATCGCCGCCACGTGCTGGGCGATCGCCGCCTCGCCCGTCTGGTTCGTCGAGACGATGAGCACCTGCGTTGCGCCTTCGAACGCATCGGTGAGGGAGCCCGGGTCGGTGAAGTCGCCGCGCCGCACGCGCACCCCGCGTACGGCCAGGTCGCCAGCGCGGTCGGTGTCGCGGACACTCACGCCGACCCGGTCCGCCGAGACCCGATCGAGCAGCCGATCAACGATCTGGCAGCCGAGTCGGCCGGTACCGCCGGTAATGATGATCACGTTTATCCTCCTGTGCTAACGCTGGAACGATAAGAACGATACCACTGTTAGCAACAAAGATAGCGAGGGTGCGTTATCATTGGAAGCATGGCAGGGGTCAGGCGGGATAGCGCCAGCCGGGACAAGACGCGAGCGAGCATCGTGGAGTGCGCGGCGCAGCTCCTTCGTGAGCAGGGCGCAAGCGCGGTCACCACCCGTGCGGTCGCGCAGGCGGCGGGCATGCAGGCGCCGACCATCTATCGGTTCTTCGAGGACAAGGACGCGCTGCTCGACGCCGTCGCCGAGCACGTCTTCGCCACCTACGTCGCCGGGAAGACCCTCGTCGAGGACTGTGGCGATCCGGTTGCGGATCTTCGGGCGGGGTGGGACACGCATATCGGCTTCGCCCTTGCCAACGCGGCGCTGTTCGGTCTTCTCACCGACCCCAGCCGCGGGGCTCGTTCACCGGCTGCGGCCGCCGGCCTGGAGGTTCTGCGCGCCCGGGTGCACCGTGTCGCTGTAATCGGCCGGCTCCGGGTCCCCGAACGGCGCGCCGTCGAACTCATCCACGCCGCTGGCACCGGCGCCGTGCTCACCCTGCTCTCCACCCCGCCGGAGCACCGGGACCTCGACCTTGCGGACGCGATGTACGAGGCGGTGATGCGATCGATCCTCACCGACGCGCCGACGCTTCCCGCCAACAGCACGGCCGCGGCCGCTGTCGCATTCCGGGCCGTCGCACCGAAGCTGACAATGCTCACCAACGCCGAGCGCGCCCTGCTGTCGGAGTGGCTGGATCGAGCCGGCGACAGCCCAACCACCCCCGGTGCCTCCGATGGCCCCGACTGAGACCGCGATCAGGTGCCGTCCAAGGTTGACCGCATCCGCGAGCGGACGGAAGCGGGCGAGTTCGCGAACGGCACCGCAGTCCGGTCGTGGTCTTGTAGTTGCCGTTATGGCTTTGTGCTGGCGAGAATCGGACAGTGGTCGGACTAGATCGGCGATGGGATCGCGAAGCCCTCTCTGCGTGACCACGAGCGTGAGCAGCTGATCGCGTTCCTCCCGCAGATGAACAACAAGATCAACGAAATCACGGCGCGGCACCAGGCCGAAACGGGACCGGGCGACAAAAGATCATCGCCCAGATATCGCCCAAACAAGCCTGAAGCCCCGCCTCTCAAACAAGAGACAGGGC
>NZ_JABVEB010000324.1 GCF_014323665.1 Actinomadura sp. HBU206391
TGCGCACCCGGATCCGCCCGGAGTCGAGCGCGCTCTCAGCGGCGGCGAGGTCGGACGCCATGCCCTCGTAGACGGCGGCGTAGAGGATGGCGCGGCGCTGCCCGCCGGTGTAGTCGGGCCAGTCGAGTGGCGCTCCGGAGGTGAGGATGGTGCGGGCGTCCATGCCCGGCACCACCTCGCCGGCGGGGGCCACGTCGATCAGCGTGGGTTCGGCGTCCACGATGCGGCGCAACGCCTCGGCGTTCGCGTCCTCGAGGCTCTGTGCCACATCGCCGGGGAGCTGTTCGGTGGTGGTCATCGGCCGGCCTCTCAAATCATCCGGAGGTACTTGCGGGTCTCCCAGTCGGTGACGACCGCGCCGTACTCGTGGACCTCCTGGCGCCCGTACGACAGGAACGTGCGGTGGAACTCCGGCCCGAAGACCTCGGCGGCGACCGAGTCGGTCTCGAACGCGTCGAGCGCCGCGCCGAGCGAGCTCGGGAGGGACTTGGCTCCGAGCTTCTCCAGCTCCTCGGCGCTGAGCCGATAGGTGTCCTGGTTGAGCGGTTCACCGGGATCGAGCTCGCGGCGGATGCCGTCCAGGCCCGCGCCCAGCACCATCGCCATGCCCAGGTAGTAGTTCACCGCGCTGTCGGCGGTGCGGACCTCGATGCAGTGCCGGTTGACCGGCAGCCTGCACATGAGCGTGCGGTTGTTCTCACCGTACGCCTGGTACACCGGCGCCCAGGAGATCTCCTCCATGAAGCCCTTGCTGGTGAAGCGCTTGTAGGAGTTGACCGTCGGTGAGACCACCGCGCTGATCGCCCCGGCGTGCGCGAGCACCCCGGCGGTGAAGTGCCGCGCCAGGTCGCTGTAGCGGCCGGGCTCGTCGTTCTCGGCGAAGAGGTTGGCCCCCGAGATCGCGTCGGCCAGGCTGACGTTGATGTGCGCGGCCGACCCGAAGTCGTCCTGGAAGGGCTTCGGCATGAAGGTGGCGATGCAGCCGAGTTCCCGGGCGACGTGCTTGGCCATCAACCGGAACACCACCATCCGGTCGGCCATGGTGAGCGCGTCGGCGTAGTCGAAGTTGAACTCGTACTGGCCGTCGCCACCCTCGTGGTCGAACGAGTAGACGCCCCAGCCCAGCTGGTTCATGTACTCGACCATCGGGCCGAGGAACGGCTCGGCGAGGAGCGTCGCCTCGAGGTCATAGCCTCTGGTCGGCCCGTTGTCGGCGTCGCTGGCGACCAGGGGCTTCCAGCCGTCGGCCGTCTCGCGGATGACGTAGAACTCGGGCTCGATGCCGACATTGGCGGTGAATCCCAGTTCACGGGCGGCGGCGACCTGCCGGACCAGGGCGTTGCGGGAGTCCTGCTCGTAGGGCCTGCCGTGCAGGTGCAGCTCGGTGGGCGCGACGGCGAAGCGCCCGTCCCAGGGGAGCACGATGAGGCGGTCGAGGTCGGGGCGGCCTTCGCACTCGTCCTCATGCGGGCCGAGCTCGCCCATGCCCTCCATCGCGCCGACCGTGTAGAGCTCCGAGCCCGACGCCATCGACGGAAGCGACTCCAGCGGCACGCACTTGCTCTTCGGCACGCCGTGGACGTCGACGTAGAAACCGAAGACGTACTTGACGCCCTGGTCGCGTAGTTCCTGCTGGACTGCCTTCACATCGCGCACGAGCGCCTCCAGGGTCGAGTTTCGATGAAAGTACGGCCCAAAAGATCGAAGGTCAATACTTGATTCCAATTTCAAGACGAAAATCGATTCTCGGCGGGTATGTCCTTCGAGGTTCGCACCTAGGCGAAAAGGAGCCCGCCCGCCGCAGGACGGCGAGGGATAACCGGCGGCGTACTGGGGAGAACCACGACCTGGCCGACATCCCGGCGGCGAGTCTCGTCAGTGTGGAGAGTCATGAGAATCCTGGCCCGATCGCATCAGCTTCCGACCCGGCTCGCGGCGGGGGCGTTCCTCCTGAACTCCGGGCTGACCAAGAGAGCGGCGGACCGGCAGACCGCCGAGGGGTTGCACGGGATGGCCGCGGGGACCTATCCGTTCCTCGCCGACCAGGATCCGGAGCAGTTCACCCGTCGGCTCTCGATCGCCGAGGTGGCCCTCGGAACGGCGCTGCTGGTCCCGGTGGTGCCCTCGCTCGTCGCGGGCGCAGGGCTCACCGCCTTCGCGGGCGGCCTGGTCGGCCTGTATCTCAAGACTCCGGGAATGCGCCAGGAGGGCAGCCTGCGCCCCACGCAGCAGGGCATCACCGTCGCCAAGGACGTCTGGCTGCTGGCGATCGGGCTCGGCCTGGTCATGGAAGAGCTCACCAAGGACTGAGACCGACGACGGCGCGACGCATGCGCCCACCCCCGGAGCTCCTCCGCACGAGAGACCGGCCGAATGTCGTGTCGCCCGTCAGTTGAGTCGTCCGGTGGACCCGCCGCCGTACCAGTCGACGTCCTCGGCGGCGGTCCGGACGGTCACGGCACGGATGTTCGTGAAGTCGTTGAACGATTCCCAGCCACCCTCATGGCCGACACCGCTGTCACGCACCCCGCCCCATGGCGAGGACGGATCGAGCCGGTGGTGATCGTTGATCCAGACCATGCCGGTCTCGAGGCGTTCGGCCACCCGGTGCGCGCGGGCGACGTCCCGTGTCCAGATCGCCGAACCGAGCCCGTACGGCGAGTCGTTGGCGAGTGTGATGGCCTCCTCCTCGTCGCTGAAGGGGATCACTACGACGACCGGGCCGAAGATCTCCTCCCGCGCGACCCGCATGTCGTTGGTCACGTCCGCGAGCAGGGTCGGCTCGACGAAGAAGCCGCCCTCGAAGCCGGGAACCCGTGCCTCGTGTCCACCGGCCGCGAGCCGCGCGCCCTCGTCGAGGCCGCCGCGGACGTGGCCGAGGAAGCGCGTCCGCGCCCTCTCCGAGATGACCGGGCCGAGCTGGGTGCTCTCCAGGCTCGGGTCTCCGATGCGGATCGAGCCTGCGATGGCGGCGAGGGCATCGACGAACTCGCGATAGATGCGGCGTTGCACCAGCAGCCGGCTGCCGGCGATGCACGTCTGGCCGGCGCCGACGAACCCGCCGAAGGCGGCCCCGCGAGCGGCGATGTCGACGGGCATGTCGTCGAACACCAGGACCGGGGACTTGCCGCCGAGTTCGAGAGTCGCCCGCGCGAAGCGATCGGCGATCGCGCGTGCGATCGTCCGCCCTTGCTCGACGCCGCCGGTGAAGACGACCTTGCGGACCAGCCGGTGTTCGGTGAGCGCACGGCCGGCCGTCCGGCCCATGCCGGGGACCACGTTCAGCACCCCGGCCGGGACCCCGGCGTCGGCGGCGATGTCACCGAGCATCAGGGCGGTCAGCGGCGTCTGCTCCGACGGCTTCAGCACGACGGTGTTGCCCGTGGCCAGTGCCGGGGCGAGGCTCTTCGAGGTGATCATCAGAGGATGGTTGAAGGACGACACGATCGCGACCACGCCGAGCGGGAAGCGGCTGGTGTAGACGTGGTAGGGGCCGGACATCGGAACGACGGCGCCCCGGTCGGCCAACAGGAGCGCCGCGTTGTAGCGGTACCACTCCGGTAGCCGGGCGATCTGGGCCTTGGTCTCGGTCACCGGCCGCCCGTTGTCCATCGTCTCGAGTCGGTAGAGATCGGCCAACCTCGACTCGATGCCGTCGGCCAGGTGATGGAGCACCCGTGCGCGGGCCTGCCTGGGCAGGTCTCGCCAGCCACCCGAACGAAAGGTCTCCTCGGCGACGCCGACGGCGCGGTCGATGTCCTGCTCACCGGCGCCGGCGAGCTCGGCGAAGATCTCACCGGTGGCCGGATTGACGACCTTGATCTGCTCATCGGTCCCGACCTCTACGCGGCCGCCGATGCGCAGACCCAGGCGAGGTGAGCCCGGCAGGTCGCCCCTCCCGCCGGAGGAAACGCTAACGGTCATGAAGTCTCCCTACGCCGTATACGATTTATGATATATGTATACGGACATTAAGTGTGATATCGGGCAGCGTGACGACGAGCACACCTCGTCACCAACGTCCGGACAGCCGCGAACGGGATCGGTGAGTCACAGGTGGCGGAGTGGAACATGGTGGGGGCGGGCAAGGCCCCGGAGGGCACAGCGGCCGAACGGGTCACCAGCTCATTGCGCCGGCTCGTGCTCACCGGCGCGCTACCGCCCGGCGCCCAGTTGTCGCAGTCCCGCATCGCCGCCGACTACGGTGTCAGCCGCATTCCCGTGCGCGACGCTCTGCAGGTGCTGAGCAGCGAGGGGCTCGTCGACCTCGGCCGCTCGACGGCCGTCGTCCACGGCCTGTCGATCTCGGAACTGCAGGAGCTCTACGAACTCCGCGAAGCGGTGGAGCCCATGCTGACGGGACTGGCCGTGCCCAGTATCGGGCGGGCCGAGGTCACCCAGATGACGTCCCTGGCGGAGGCGATGGAGTCGCCGCTGTCGGCCACGGACTGGCTGGCCGCCAACGCGAAGTTCCACGCGCTGGCCTACTCCTGCGCCGACCGGCCACGGATGATCGAACTCACCGATCGGCTCCGGCGGCTCACCGACCGCTACATCCATCTCCACGTCAGCGTGATCGGCGACACCGACCACCTGCACACCGAGCATCGTCAGATCCTGGCCGCGGTGCGGCGCGGCGATGCCGCCGCCGCCGCCAAGCTCACCCGCGCGCACATCGCCACCGCACACGAGTTCATCCTGCGCTACCTATTGGGCCACGACTCATAACCCACACCGCCCAACTACATGATCACGGCGGGGTACTCTCCGCCGTGATCATGCAGTTGTTCCCTTCCGTCAGGGGCCGGCTTCGCGGTATTTGTGGGTGGTCGTGCGGCCGCAGGTGCTGGGGGTGTCCGCAGATCGCGTCAGGTCTGCCGCTCAAAAGTCGCCGTCGGCCACCTGCAGCACGGTGAGTCCCAGATCTCTCCACATGCGGACGACCTTGGCCCGGTCGTCGAGCACCGCGGTCACGTCGTAGCGCGGTTTGACGCGGCGCCTGTAGAGCTCGCGCTTCACGATGTGGTCGGGGCGGTTGTCGCCGCGGGCGCGCATGTGCAGGGCCTCACCCGGGATACCGACGTGCTCTGCGATCCACACGCGCGTGGCGGCCCTGCACTCCTCGGACCGCCCGGACATGTAGACGATGTGGTGACCGGCGGCGGCGAGCGCCTGGACGACGATGATGACGGGCGTGTGGGGGAGGTCCTCACCGACCCTCGCCCAGTCGTACGGGCTCCGGCAGCCCGGTGCGGCCTCATCGCGTAGCGCGACGGTACCGTCCAGGTCGACCAGGAACGCACCCGGCCGCCGCGCGGCGGTGGAACTGTCACTCACGTCTTCTCCGTCGGCGGGGAGCGGGGCTTGATTACGGTTCGCCCAGCATTGTCCCGCGCCCGACGCGGTCGTCAGCCGG
>NZ_JABVEB010000325.1 GCF_014323665.1 Actinomadura sp. HBU206391
GCCGGGCCTTCCGGCAGAGCCCGGTCCGCGGCCGAACCGGAATCGGCGGCCGCCGAAGCGCGGCCGGGAGACGTCCCCACCAACGGCCGGCGTAACGTGGTGAATTGATGAGATTTGGCCCAGGACCAGGGGATTCGGGCCAGGACCAGGGGATTCGGGCCAGGACCAGGGAGGTCCGCCATGAAGATCTATACCGTCGAACTCAAGAACCAGCCCGGCGAGTTGGCCCATCTGTGCGAGGTGCTCGGAGGCAGCGGCGTCAACATCGAGCCGAGCGGAGCGACCGCCGGCGATCACGGCGTGGTCTACTTCACCACGAATGACGAGCCGGCCGCCGCCGCGGCGCTGGAGGGCGCCGGCATCGAGTTCACCGAACACCCGGCGATCCAGGTGAGGTGCGCCGACCGGCCCGGCGAGGGCGCCAAGTTCGCGCGCAGGCTGGCGAACGCCGAGATCAACGTCGAGTGGCTGCTGCCCGTCTCGGTATGCCAGGGAGAAGCCGTCTTCGCGCTGTGCGTCGACAAGATCGACGAGGCCCGCTCGGTGCTCTCTGATCAGATCTCCGGGTGAGCCGCGATCGGCTCGGGAGCCGACGCTTCGATGACACGTGCGGCGGCCAGTGCGACGTGGTCCTCCCAGGGCCGGCCGATGACCTGGACGGCGATCGGCAGGCCGTCATGGTCGCCGACCGGCACGACGACGACCGGGGCGCCGGTGAGGCTCCACGGGATGGTCCACAGATAGTCGGTGTCGATCGATTCGCGCCACAGCGGCGCCGGCTCTGTGGTGGCCGGCGCGATCACCACGTCGATGCCGGCGGTCGCGACCAGCAGACGGCGCCGGAACCGGTCCCAGTCCCAGAGCAGCCGCACGTTGTCGGCGCCGCTGAGTCGAGCACGCCCCCAGTAACGGCGGGTCAACTCGAGCGCCTCCGCGCGCACATCCGGCACCGGCGTGGGAACGAAGGTCGCGCCGGCCTTCACCATCGTGCTCACCACCGCGCTGACCGGCTCGTCGAGCCCGCCGTCGGTGACGCCGACGCGTAGCGACGTCACCTCGACCGTGGCCGGATCTCCCAGCGGCACCGGTACGACACCCGCGTCGAGCCCGTCCGGACCGGCGATGACCGGCAGAACGGCGGCGAGATCCCCCACGGTCAACGCCAGCGGCCCGATCACGGTGCGCCCGTCCTCGAGCGAGCCGCATCGCGGAAAATGCCCGGTGAGCGGCACCCGCCCGAACGTCGGCTTGAGGGTGGCCACGCCGCACCACGCAGCGGGCAGCCGGAGGCTGCCGCCCGAGTCGCTGCCCAAGGCCAGCGGCGGCGCACCCGCCGCCACCAACGCCGCCGCGCCCGACGATGATCCACCGGGCGCCCTAGCCACATCACGGGGATTCCTCGTGATCCCGTGCGCGGCGCTCTCCGCCAGGACGGAACTGATCGCCACGACGATGCCACCCGCCGCGCGCAACCGGGCCACCGCGGTCGCGTCCGCACGAGGCACCCGCTCAGGGTCGCCCGGATCGTCCCCGGTCGCGCCCGACACGGGCCAGCCCTCGACATCGATCCAGTCCTTGACCGTGAACGGCACGCCCTCCAGTGGGCGCCCCCGCCCGGCGCGCAACCGGCGATCCGCCGCCTCGGCCTCGGCGATGACCCGGCCGTGGTCGACCGCCGCCACGGCACCGATCACCGGCGCCAGACGGTCGAGCCGCTCCAACAGCGCGTGCGCGACGCCGGCCGCCGAGGCACGCCCCGCGCGGAAATCCGCTACAAGGCCCAGTGCCGTCCACGTCACCGGGGCATCGTACGCCGACCGGGCCGTCCGAATGCCGCCGAATGCTCATGTGCAGGGTGCCGCACGGGTGACCGATGACCGCTCCGGGTGATGCCGCGGCGCGGTGGTCGTCACGCGCCGACGATCCCCCTCCATCTGTGATCATGCAATTGTTCGCGCGCCACGAGGCCCAAGGACCGCCAAGCCCCCGCCGGCCAAGGTTGATGCCGCGCACAACTGCATGATCACGGACTGGGTGCCACCGCCGCCGCAGGTTCCCGCAGCCGTCCACTCCCGTGATCATGCAGTTATTCGCATGCCACGCGGCCTACAGGCCCCGAGTACCGACCACCCGAGGGTCCGGCGTGCACAACTGCATGATCACGAGAGTGGGTGACGACCGCCGAGGTTCGCCGACCGGCGTTCGGTGTTGGGGGACATGGACGACATTGGTGCCGGTGCGTTGGCTCGAAACTGCGGTGAGTAGCGTCACAGAACTGGACGATTAGGACTAAAGGGGACATATAGCAGGTTGACGCCCACGGAACACAGCGCACGCACATCGTCCGGAACCACTGGACCAGGCGTGCGGAGCAAGGAGAACAACGATCATGAGTACGATCACACGGCGTCTCGCGACCACGGCGGCGACCTTCGCGGTGGCGGGCGGGATCCTTCTCGCCGCCGGTGGCGCCGCCTCGGCGGCCACACCCGAGGGCCAGAACCACGGCGGTGCCGCCACGAGCCAGTCCGCACAGCAGGACCATCGCGACCACCGCTGGGACGGGAAGCGGTCGTGGGACCGCAACGACCACGGCGACTGGTACAGCAACGACCACGGCAGCCGCTACTGGTTCGACGGTCACCGCTTCTACCAGTGGAAAAACGGCAAGTGGCGTCCCGTGTCGGCCGACTACGGCCACCACCATGGCTTCGACGGCCGACACTTCGGCGACCGGCACCACGGAGATTCCGGACACTCCGGGCACGGACACTGACGCACCGGGAAAGCACCCCGATACGTGTCACTCTCTCGAAGTAGTCACCAGCGCGGCCGGCGCCTCACGTCAGCGATCTCGGCCCGTCCTGGTGGTCTGACCGTCTGACGACGGTCGCCCGCTGCGGCGTCCCACGAAGGGGATCGTGGGCGCTGCAGCAGGCTTCAAATTACCAGTTGACCTTAGACATAACAACCCTTTAATACACTTTTGTCCGGTTCGGTATGGGCGGGGTCCGAGTACGCGGCGGGCCATCGGTCACCGCGTCGCCCGCACGACCGGTGTTCGAGAGCCGCCCGCCGGCGCGAGCGCGAAGCCTCAGCCTCCTCCGCCGTACGGTTCTCACCGCCCGGTCCGTGCACCACCTGCGCGCCGCCGCCTGTCACCATGAAAGAGCAGATCCACACGGCGGTCCGCAGTGGGGGTAAGAATCATGACCGAGACCATCGCCGAGATCGAGATTCCCGATTCGGCATTGGCGGCCGAGGCCACCGAACTCGTCCGGGAGGCGGCGTCGCCGCTGCTGTTCCACCACTCCCGCCGGGTGTTCCTGTTCGGCTCGCTGCAGGGTCGGCGGCTCGGCCTTCGAGCCGACCCCGAGCTGCTCTACGTGGGCGCGATGTTCCACGACCTCGGACTGACCGAGACCTACCGGCGTACCGATCAGCGCTTCGAGATGGACGGAGCCGATGAGGCCCGGCGGTTCCTGACCGCCCACGGCGTGCCGGAGACCGACATCCGCCTCGTCTGGGAGGCCATCGCGCTGCACACCACGCCCGAGGTGCCGTACCGGCTCGAACCGGAGGTGGCGCTGGTGACGGCGGGCGTAGAGACCGATGTCCTCGGCATCGGGTACGGCGAGCTGGCCCCCGAGCAGATCGCCGAGGTCACGGCGGCCCACCCACGTCCGGACTTCAAACGCCAGATCCTCGCCGCCTTCACCGAGGGGTTCAAGGACCGTCCCGACACCACGTTCGGCACGGTCAACGCCGACGTCCTCGAACACTTCGTCCCTGGCTTCAGGCACATCGACTTCGTCGAGGTCATCGAGAACTCGGACTGGCCCTCCTAAGAGACCGCCCAAGCCGATCGGCTGCGCATCGGCCGGGCCTCAGTGCACGCGCCCGATGCCACCCGGAAGCCGGAGCGTGGCGATCGCGCCGCCGTCGCCGGCATTGGAGAAGGCGAGAACAGCGCCGATGACGCGAGCCTGACCCAGTGCGATGGTCAGTCCCAGGCCGTGACCGCGCCCCCGCTCGGCCGCGCCGGTGCGAAAGCGCTGCGGTCCGCCGGCGAGCAGGGCGTTGGGAAAGCCGGAGCCGTGATCGCGTACGGTGATCGTCGCTTCGTCCACGGTGACCTCGACCGGTACGCGGCCGTGCCGGTGGGCGTTGACGACCAGGTTGGCGATGATCCGGTCGAGGCGCCTCGGATCGGTCTCGGCCACGGGTGCGCCGGCGACGAACAGCCGGGTCTCGAGCCCCGTCCGGGCCAGCGAGTCCGCCGCGAGGTCGCCCAGCGCCACGGGTCTGAGATCGGCGTGTTCCACACCCGCGTCCAGGCGGGAGATCTCCAGCAGGTCCTCGACCAGCACCCGTAGCACCTGCACCCGGTCTCTGACCAGCTCGGTGGCCTCGCTCTCCGGAAGGAGACCGGCGGAGGTGACCAGGCCCATCAGCGGGGTGCGCAGCTCGTGCGCGACATCGGCGGTGAAACGTTGTTCGACCAGCAGCCGCTCCTGCAGGGTGTCGGCCATCGAGTCGACGGTGGCCGAGATCTCGGTGATCTCGTCGCCGCCCCGGCCGGCCGCCGTGGTGCGAGCGTCCAGATCGCCGCCCGCGATGCGCCGCGCGGTCCTCGCCACGCGCCTGAGCCTCCGGCCCGGCAACTCGGCCGCCAGCGCGGCCAGGGGCACGACCACGGCGAGCACGGCGAGAGAGGCGATCTTGATGTGCCGGTCGAGGGCCTGCCGGCTGCGCAGGTCGGTCCCCACCTCGACCTTCACGGCCAGCACCTCGCCGTCGAAGCGCCCGGCGGCCCACATCCAGGGAGTGTCCGGCCGGCGGTCGTCGTACCAGGTGCTCTCCCGCCCTGTGCTCTCGACCTGCCGCAGCAGTGCCGGCGGGATCACCTCGCGATGCAGGATGGCGTCGGCCGGTATGCCCGTACGCTGCTGGCCGCCGATCGCGGACGCGAGCGCGACCAGGGCCTGGCCACTGTTCACGCTCATGGAGCGCTCAAGGGTGCTTCGATGGACCAGCACTCCGACGGCCAGCGCCACCGAGCAGGACGCCATGGCCACCAGCGCGGCGATCTTCCAGCGCAGTGACCTCCAGTTCAGCAGCTCCCGTGGCACTCGGGCGAACCGTGTCATTCGGGCGATGTGTCTCACCTCATCGCCGCAGCTTGTATCCGAAGCCGCGGACCGTCTCGATCCGGTCGGCGCCTATCTTCTTACGCAGTCGCTGCACGCAGAGGTCGACGACGCGGCTGTCACCGTCCCAGCCGTAGTCCCAGACGTTGCGCAGCAGCGTCTGGCGGTCCAGCACGATCCCCGGATGTGCCGCGAACTCCAGAAGCAACCGCAACTCCGTGGGCGTCAGCGCGACCCGTTCGCCGGCCAGGAACACGTCC
>NZ_JABVEB010000326.1 GCF_014323665.1 Actinomadura sp. HBU206391
CCGTCCGGGCCGCTGCCCGGGTCAACGTCCAGACCACCGTCGAGGCCGATACCGGTCAGGGGAGGGAACGGCACGTGGCAGTCGGCCACCGCGCCGTCCCCGGCGGAGAACCGCACGATGTCCGACCCGGCGACGACGGCGATACCGGCGTGCCGCTCACCGAACCCGGCCAGCCACGGCTCGACCCGCTCGGGCACGACCTCGACCCAGCGGCCGCCGCCTGCGGCCGGCCGTGCTCTGTTCACGCCTGAGACGCTACTCGCCCTACCCCCGCCCTGCCCTCGGTCGGACGTTCCGGGCGAAACGGCCCGATCGATCCAGCGTTTTCCGGCGCGCCGCGCGCGATCTCCCCAGGTCGGACGGCGATTGGGCAAGATGGCCACCATGTGGATTGCCCCTGAAAGGCGGCGGCTGAACCGCTGGATCGTGCCCGGCCTCACCGCCGGTGTCGGTCTCGGCGTGGCGATCGCCCTTCTCCTGGACGACCGTCCGCGCAGCGCGTGGACCGCGCTCGCGGTACTGCTGGGCTATGCGCTCCTACTCGCCGTCCGACGGCATGAACCGGCCTTCTCGGTCAGTGAGGGGTTCGGCAGCGGCCACCGCGCTCGCAGCCACCTCCGCGCCGCCGCGATGACCGGGGACGTCCTGACGGTGGGCATCGTCGCCGGCCTCGTCGTCACCGCGCTCCGCGAGGGCACTGTGGGGCCGTACGCCTGGCTGGCCGCGCTCGCGGGGGCGACCTATCTGTTCTCGCTGCTGGTGGCCGGCCGTGCTCCCTGAGCGACCGAACGGGCGTCCACCCCTGGCCCACCCAGCGAATTCTGGGTGAACACAACCTCACAGGTACTGATTCAACCGCTTTGCGGTGGCACGATTCATAGGTGTCTGTCCGAAATGTCGTAACCTCGTCGCTCCCGGCGAGCGTGGTATTTCAACCCATCGTCGACCTCGATACGGGCACGGTCATCGCCGTGGAGACACATCCGGCGCCGGCCGCGGAGGGCGCGTCCGCCCGCTTCGACCCCTCCGACGAGGACGTGCGCCGCGCCGTGCTCGCCGCCCGCCTGACCTCCGACGTCGGCACGCGGCTGCCTCTGCAGATCACGGTCAAGATGGAGACCCTGGCACGGGGACACGACGCCCTCATGCCACTGCACCAGGGTCTGCTCGAGACCGGCCGACGGCCGAACGAGATCCTGGTGTGCGTGACCGGGGGGTTCTCTCCGGCTCACCGCACGCAGGTCTCCACCTCTCTGCGCGACCTGCGCAAGGCCGGCTATCTGATCGGCTTCACCGGCCTCGGCACCGCCCACACACCGCTCGACCTCCTCGTTGACGACACGCCCTACCTGGTGAAACTCGATCCCGAGCTGGCCCGGCGGGCATCGTCGGACGACCGGCGTTCCGCTCTCGCCGAGGCGCTCCTCAGGCTGTCGCGCAAGATGGGCACCCACGTGCTCGCGCCTGGCCTGGCCACCGAGAGACAGCTCGTCCATCTGCGCGGGCTCGGCGTGCGGCTGGTGCAGGGACCCCTGCTCGCCCCGCCCGACTGGCATCCGGGCATGGGCGTGACGGTTCCGGTCCTGCCCCGCGAGTCCGTGCCCGAGCCCCGAGAGGACGCCGGGCTCGGCGCCCGGGTGTCGGAGTTCACCCTGCCGGCCGTCACCATGCCCGACACGGCGACCGCGGACGACGTGCTGACCGCTCTGAACGCCGAGCGCGGCACCACCAGCGTCGTGCTCGTCGACAAGCATCAGCGGCCCAAGCACACCGTCGACCGCACCAGGTTCCTCCTCGCGGTCTCGGGACCGTACGGTCACGCGCTGCACGCCCACAAGCCCGCGGCCCGGCTGGCCGACCCGCCGCGGCTGGTACCGCGAACGGTCCCCGCCATCGCCGCGCTCCGCGCCGCGGGGAAAGAGAGCGAACGCGTCTACGACGACCTCGTCGTCACCGACGAGGTCGGACGCTGCCTCGGCATCGTCCGGGTCGGCGACCTGATCCGCAGCCTCTCGCCGTGATCGGAGGCTCAGCCTGAGCCGAGCCGCCGGTAGCGCTGTCGCCGCGCGGCCATTCGCTCGGCCGGGTCGCGCCGGAGCAGCCCCGCGAGTTCGGCCTCGAGCACCGCGCCCACCCGCGCGAGGAACGCCTCCGGCTCATCGGCGGCGTCCGGTCGTTCGGCGACGATCCGGTCGACGATCGAGTCGGCGAGCAGGTCGCCGGACCGCACCCGCTGGCTCTGAGCGATCTCGGCCGCCCGCTCCGTCGTCCGGTAGAGGATCACTGACGCGCCCTCGGGCGGAAGCGGTGACAGCCATGCGTGCTCGGCCGCGATGACGCGATCGGCCGGCAGCAGCGCGAGCGCTCCGCCGCCGGCGCCTTCGCCCATCAGCAGGCATACCGTCGGCGCCGGAAGGGTGACCAGCTCGGCCAGGCAGCGCGCGATCTCACCGGCGAGCCCGCCCTCCTCCGCCTCCCGGGACAGCGCGGCGCCTCCCGTGTCGATCACGGATACCAGTGGCAGGCCGAGCTCGGCCGCCAGCCGCATGCCGCGCCGGGCCTCCCTCAGGCCCGCCGGGCCCAGCGGGTGATGGCTCCGCTGCGCCTGGCCGTCCTGCCCCAGCACCACGCACGGGGCGGCGCCGAACCTCGCGAGGGCCAGCAGCAGGCCGGGGTCGCACTCCCCGGCGGCCGTACCGCTCAGGAGCGTCACGTCCCGGGCCACCTGGTCGAGCAGCGTGCGTGCCCCCGGCCGGTCGGCGCGCCGCGACCGGCGGATCGACTCGGCGACCGGGACGTCGGAAGGCGGATCGCTCACCTGCGCATCGGGGATCTCGGCGATCTCCCGTGGCGCGCACAGGACGTCGAGGACGCGTGCCGCGGCGGCGGCCACCTCGGCGGGCGGGATCACCCCGTCCACGAGCCCGCGCGCACGGAGGTTCTCGGCGAGTTGCACTCCCTGCGGGAACGGCTCGCCGTACAGGGCCTCGTGGACGCGCGGGCCGAGAAAGCCGATGAGCGCACCGGGCTCGGCCGCCGACACGTGCCCCAGCGAGCCCCAGGACGCGAGCACGCCGCCGGTGGTGGGATGCCGCAGGTAGACGAGGTAGGGCAGCCCGGCCTGCTTGTGATCGGCGATCGCCGCCGCCACCTTGACCATCTGGAGGAACGCGATGGTCCCCTCCTGCATCCGCGTGCCGCCGGAGGCCGGCGAGGCCAGGAGCGGCAGCCGCTCCCGAGTGGCGCGTTCGACGGCCCGCATGAGTCGCTCACCGCCGTCGACGCCGATCGATCCGGCGAGGAAGGCGAACTCGCAGGCGATCACCGCCACGCGCCGGCCGCGGATGCGTCCCTCGCCCGTCACGACGGCCTCGTCCAGGCCCGTACGCTCCCGGGCACGGGCCAGATCGGCCCGGTAGCCGGGGTCGGCGGGCACCGATGACACGGGCTCGTCCCAACCACGCCAGGAGCCGGGATCCACGACCGCGGCGATCAGCTCGAGCGACCCCAGCCCATCCTGCGCCGTCATTCGTCGAGCCAGGCCAGGATCTCGTCGGTGTGCTGGCCCAGGGTCGGAGGCGCCAGATGCGTCTCCCGCCCTCCGGCGTACGGAGCGTCGTCGAGGCGCAGCGGAGGACCGGGCAGGGTCACCCGGCCGAGGGTCGCGTGCTCGACGTCGAGGAGCAGTCCCTGGGAGATGGTCTGCTCCCACTGGTACACGTCGTCGAGGGTGCGGACCTTCCCCGCCGGCACGCCCGCGGCGGCCAGCCGGCCCAGCCAGACCTCGGCGGGCTCCGTGGCGAAGACCGCCTCGATGGCGTCGATCAGCTCCTGGCGATGGGCGACGCGGTCGGTGTTGGCGGCGAACCGTGGGTCGGCGGCGTCGAGCCCCACCAGTGGCGCGAAGGCCCGCCAGAGCCCGTCGCTGCCGACCGAGACCTGGACCGGCGCGTCGGCGGTGCGGAACAGCCCGTACGGGGAGATGGACGGATGATGGTTGCCGGTGGGCTGGGGCACCTCGCCCGCGACCGTCCACCGCGTGCCCTGAAAGGCGTGGACCCCGACGATCCCGGCGAGCAGGCTGGTGCGCACCACGCGCCCGCGCCCCGTGCGCGCACGTTCGTGCAGCGCCGCGACCACGCCGTACGCGCCGTACATGCCGGCCAGCAGGTCGCCGATGGGCACACCGACCCGGGTCGGCTCCTGCGGCGACGGGCCGGTCAGGGACATCAGCCCCGCCTCACCCTGAGCGATCTGGTCGTATCCGGCCCGGCCGCCCTCGGGACCGTCGTGCCCGAACCCGCTGATCGACAGCACGACCAGTCCGGGATTGAGCTCGTGCAGACGCTCGACCGTGAAGCCCAGCCGGTCGAGCACGCCTGGCCGGAAGTTCTCCACCAGCACATCGGCCCTGCCTGCGAGCCGGGCGAGCACCTCACGCCCGCTGTCGGACTTGAGGTCGAGCGTGATCGACTCCTTGTTCCTGTTGCAGGACAGGAAGTAGGTCGACTCCCTCGACTCCTCGGGCCCCACGAAGGGAGGGCCCCATCCTCGGGTGTCGTCGCCCCGGCCCGGCTGCTCCACCTTGATGACGCGCGCACCCATGTCCCCGAGCATCATCGCCGCGTGCGGTCCCGCGAGCGCCCGCGACAGATCGAGGACAACGACATCTGACAATGGGCCGGACAAAGGCACCTCCACAGGAGTCGGTCCATAGGAGACTAGTCAACCGGGCCGTCACCGAGACAGCTCGCCGATCACTCCCGGGACAGGCCGATCTCCTGGGCGAGGATCGCCGCCTGCACGCGGCTGCGCAGCCCCAGCTTGGCGAGGATACGGCTCACGTGGGTCTTCGTCGTCGTCTCGGCCATGTGCAGCGTCTGCGCGATCTCACCGTTGGAGAGCCCGTCGCCCAGGCAGGCGAGCACCTCACGCTCGCGCGGGGTGAGCTCGCCGACGCCCTTCGCACCGTCCAGCCGAACGGTCGCCTGCCGTCCGGCGAAGGCCGTGATCAGCCGGCGGGTCACCGCGGGTGCGATGAAGCCCTCGCCGGCCGCCACGATCCGCACCGCGTCCACGAGCCGGTCGGCGTCGATGTCCTTGAGCAGGAAGCCCGCCGCCCCGGCACGGAGCGCGCCGAAGACGTAGTCGTCAAGATCGAAGGTCGTGAGGATCAGCACATCGGCGATCCCGGCCAGCTCCCGGGTGGCGGAGACACCGTCCAGCCGGGGCATCCGGATGTCCATCAGCACCACGTCCGGCCGAAGCTCGCGGGCGAGGGCGACGGCCTGCTCGCCGTCGGCGGCCTCGCCCACCACCTGGACGTCGGGCACGGAGTCGAGGATGAGCACCAGCCCCGCCCGTACGGCGCCCTGATCGTCGGCC
>NZ_JABVEB010000327.1 GCF_014323665.1 Actinomadura sp. HBU206391
CCGGGTGGTGAATCGGGCCGGAGCCGGCCCCAGGCCACCCGCACGATCAGCTCGACCCGCCGCTGTTGCCTAGACCCAGCGGCGGCGGGTCGAGGCGGCAGCGGTCAGGGTGTTCTCCCGTGCTTCTCAGGCGGCGGCGCGCTCGTCGACCGGCCGTCGACGTAGCGCGGCGCGCTCGACCGCGGGTGGGGCGTAGGCCATGTCGAGCTGGCCGACGTCGGTGCCGGGCGCGACGATCGTGTCGATCTCGTTGAGGATCTTGTCGTCGAGGGTGATGTCAGCGCTGACGAGCAGGTCGTCGAGCTGTTCCATGGTGCGTGGCCCGATGATGGCCGAGGTGACGCCGGGGTGGGCGATCGCGAACGCCATCGCGATGTGGGTCAGCTTCATTCCGGCTTGTTCGGCGAGCGGGATGAGCTGCTCGACGACGTCGAGGCGGCGTTCGTCGCTGTAGTGCTTGAAGCCGTACCCGGTGCGGTGGGTGTCGGTCTGCCGCCCCTTGCGGAAGCGTCCGGTGAGCATGCCCCGGGCCAGAGGGCTCCAGACGAGCGTTCCCATTCCGTAGCGTTCGGTGACGGGCAGGATCTCGCGCTCGATGCTGCGGTTGAGGATCGAGTAGGTCGGCTGCTCGGTGCGGAATCGCTCGAGGCCGCGGCGCTCGGCGGCCCACTGCGCTTCGACGATGTCGGAGGCGGGGAAGCACGACGATCCGATCGTGCGGACCTTGCCGCTGCGCACGAGGTCAGTCAGTGCGGACAGCGTCTCTTCGACATCGACCGTCGGGTCGGGGCGGTGGACCTGGTAGAGGTCGATGTGGTCGGTCTGCAGGCGGCGCAGCGAGTTCTCGACCTCGGTGATGATCCAGCGCCGCGGCCCTGCATTCCGGCAACCCGGCCTTCGAACTGCTGCCCGCCTACTTCCAGCAGCGCTTCGAGCCCGCCCTGGGATCGCTGCTCGTCGCCGCGGCCGCCGCTGGTGAGATCCGCGCCGACGTCGAGCCCATGGAACTCCTGCACGCGGTGGCCAACCTGTGCATGCCGGCCGACGTAGACCTCGCCCGTGCCGAGCGCATGGTCGCCCTGCTCATTGACGGACTGCGCTACGGAGCCAAGCCAAGGCTTCAGTCCGCCGAGCCTTAGGCTCACTCGGTAGCTTCGGATTGCCGCGAGTCCAGCGACCGGACCGGCAGGTGACGAAGCACGCCTGCACTGTGGCAGTCCGCCGATCGCGGCCACACATTACCGGCGGTGGCGCGAAACAGGCCGCGGTCCGGGCCGACGGCGAGCTTCGTCGGCCCGCTGTCGCGGGTGGGACTTCTAAGAGCGCATCTGAGAACTCGCGAACCGGTCGACGACACACTCCACCCGGACGACCCTGCAAACACCGCGAGGGACTGGGCACCACCGGAGACGGCCGTTGGGACCTGCGCCGACGCGAGGCCACCGGGCACGTGGCCCGGCACACGATCCCGCGACGGGGCCCTGCGCGGTGCTCGCCCACCCTTCCCCGCGTACGCCCGCCGCATTTTTCCTGTACCGCTTTCCGTGTCGGGACGGGGCCTTGGCGGGATGCGACGGCGTCGAGCTCGCGTGTCGAACGCAACGCCCAACAGCTGGGCATCGCCCGGCACACTTCCGACGATCGCCGCCGACGCCGAGCTGGTACTCAATCGGCGCGAGTCCCGGAAGCGAGAAAGACCGGGACGGCGACGAACAGCCGGTCGTTGCGCGCCCTGGCGGCTTGGTCGTCGAGCCAGGTGCCTTCCCCGACGGTGGCGAGCATCGGCAGGCACGCGGCGTCTGTCCACACGATCGTGTGGACCTCGACGGTGACGTCGACGAACCCGTTGTCCAGCAAGAGGTTCCGGTACCGGCGGGCGACCCGCGGGTTTGGCATATCGCCTGCGCGAGCGCGGACGAGCGTGCGGGTGAGTTCGGGATCGTCGGAGTCGATCACGAATGTGTCCCAGTCGTGGCCGACGAGCACCGCGCGGCCGTTCCTGACCAGGACCCGGCGGGCCTCCACGACGGCTCGCTCGGGCTCGGCGAGGACGTGCAGGACCTTGTCGGCGCGGTAGCCGGTGACCGAGCCGTCGTCGAGAGGCAGCGCGGTGGCGTCGGCGACATGGAAACTCGCCTGTGGGCCAGCGCTCGATGGCGATCTCGATCATGGTGGGGTCCAGGTCGATGCCGATGGCCCTCACCCCACGGGCGGCCAACTCGCCGACGGCGCGCCCGCCCCCGCAGCCGACGTCGACAACGGTGTCGCCCAGCGCTTGGTAAGTGTGTTCCCGCAGGTTACGAGCCTGGGGTAGGTCGTCAAGGGCGTCGAGGATGGTAAGCAACGTGGACATGGCCGTCATTGTGCGACTTAATGTCGACATGAAGTCAATCGGCGAGGTGGCGGCTCAGTTCGGGTTGCCGACACACGTGCTGCGACACTGGGAGGCGGAAGGACTGCTGACACCGGCCCGCGCGGGCGACCGCCGCCGCTACACCGACGCGGACCTGTACCGGGTGGCGGCGATCCTGATCTCGAAGGAGGCGGGCTTCGGGCTCGCGGACATCCAGACGATGCTGGCCGCCCGGTCCGGACCGGCCCGCCGTGAGGTGATGGCCCGTCACCGCGAGAAGTTGCTGGCACGGATCGCGCGGGCGCAGGCCGCACTCGACATGCTCGAGGGCGGCTTGGAATGCCCGCATGACGACATCATGACGTGCCCGCATTTCCAGGGATTTCTGGCTGACCGACTGCAGTCGTCTTCCGTGACCGGTTCGGATCGCCGTAACGCCGATCGGGCAGTCGAGTTCGCCGACGGGAATCTGAACCGTCAGTACCAGAACTGATTTCGCCCAGCTGATCAGTCGCCCCGCGTAGCCGCCATCGACCCATGCCGGCGACCCGGTGGCGAAGCGGGCACGCACAGCGGCGAGTAGCCGATGCGCGGCGTCACGGTCCTGGATCGAGGCCGCGGTCACCACAACAGCCGGCAGCAGCAAGGATGGTGGGTGAAGTCGCGCAGATCCGGACAGTGAGTACGGCGACCGACCCGGGAGCATGAGCGGCGACGAAATCATCATCCGCAGTCCCCTGGTTCCTAGAGCACCGTGGTGACGCCGTCGCCGTCCAGGTGATCAAGCCGCCGCTTGGGCTGTTGATGGCGACAGTTCTGATGATGGAATGCTTGGCAGTGAATGCACCCCGCCCGTGACGGTTCGCGGCCGAGGCCGTCCCCGGAGTTGCTCAACCGGTAGGCGGACAAGCTCCGGGTACGACGCGGCTGATTGATCCGCGGCAGAAGGCCGCACGCGACTCAAGGCCGCCCGATCTGTTCAGCGCCGCCGTGACGCCACCGCAACCCGCCTGACCCGTGAGCGTGGCGTGCTCTCTGATAACGGTGAGAAGGGGTGGAATGCATGGTCGAGATCTTGCTGAAGGCGTTGTGCGGCGGCATCTTCGTCTTGGCGTTCGCCCTTATATCGGAAATGGTGATGCCGAAGCGGTTCGCCGGAATTTTCTCGGCGGCGCCGTCCGTTGCGCTCGGCAGCCTCGCGGTGAGCCTTGTGACCAAGGGTGCGCATGAGGTCGAGGCTGCTGCGGTCGGCATGTCGGCGGGCGCTAACGCTCTGCTGGCCTACAGCGCGGCCGCGGTCCCGGCACTGCGGCGGTTCGGCGCGTTGAGGGGAGCGGGGATCGCCATCTTCGCCTGGTTCCTGGTCGGCGGTGCGGGCGCCTGGGTGTTGCTTTGAGCGGCGCACGGGTCGATCGACCGGAGATCAGCGTGAAGCCAGGTCGTTTGCGGGACATACGGCTGAAGGCGATGCTCATCCGTTTCGGGTTCGGCGCCGCAGTTTCAACCATCGCCGGGGTGGTATCAGCCCGCCTTCGGTCCCTTGGCCGGGGGTGTGTTCCTTGCCTTTCCGGCGATCCTGCTGGCGTCCCTGACTTTGGTAGCCAAGGAAGAGAATCTCCGGGCCGCGCAGGATGACGCACGTGGCGCGGCCATCGGCTCAGTCCGCATGATCTTGATCCGGGCTGGTCGAACAGTGCGACCGGATCGGGAGGTTGCTATGGGACATCGCGGCTGGTCGTGCGATTCTTCCGGCAGTACGGCCATCGGATGCTCGACCCGCGCGTCCCTAATGCAGCGTCCGGCCGAACGGCACCGAGCAGGGCGGCCGGGCGTCACCGAAATACGGCGGCCCTGACCTTGGGCTGAGAACGACCATATTTCCAAAGATGAGGTCATGCATTGGAAGATTTTTGTTAAAAATCCATCCCCCGCTATCTCTAGCAGTGCACGTAAATTCCAGTACACCGTATCGTTTGTAGTTTATTCGGCCTAACAGTGCACCATGACTGAGTCGCGGCGAGGTGAGGCAGGGCAGTGAAGCTGGGTTTACGTGTGCGCTCCACGCTCGCCCTTGCCGCAATCGCGTTGATCATCGCTGTTGTCATCGGCGCCATGCTGGACACGCTGATCCGCACCGACGCCCGCGACAACGCTCTCGAGAAAACCCAGCGAGCCGCGCTCCAGTGGGCCGCGATAGCACGGGCAGGGGGCGCGCCTCATACGATCCCCACCCTCGGTCAGGTCAAACTGATCCAGTTGGTGGACAACCAGGGCCGAGTCATCGACTCCAGCGCGGCGGCCCGCCAGATGCCACCGTTGACCAACGTCCGACCCCCGGTCGATGACCGGATCGAGAACGTGACCGTATGCCGATCCGCTGGCGGTTGCGGCATCTTCACGGCCGTCCGCTTCGAGTTGACCGACAAACCCGGGGATCCCGATCCGCATTACCTCTACGCGGGTGTGGAGGCGCCCAAGCTTCTCACCTCACACCACCTTGAACTCTTCATCGGCATCGGCGTCCTCGCGCTGACCGCGCTGGTGGCAGTGATCAACTGGCAAGTGTCCGGCCGCTGGCTGAACGCGATGGAGATGGTCCGGGTTCAGATCTCCAATCTGTCGATGAACAACCTGAGCGCCCGGCTCAGCCAGCCACGTCAGCACGAAATCGCGATGCTCACCGATACCGCCAACAAGGCCCTCGATCGGCTGGAAAAATCCGTCCGACAGGAACAGCAGTTCGCGTCCGAAGCCTCCCACGAGCTCCGAACACCGGTCACCGGCCTGCGTACCCAACTGGAGGAAGCCCTCCTCTATCCCGACGACGTCGACCCGCATGAGACCATCCACACAGCACTCTCGGCGACCGATCGGCTCGGTCAGATCATCAATGACCTGTTGGTACTCGCCCGGCTCCGAGCCGACCCGGCACCGCCCGTTACCGTCGATCTGGGCGAGCTCGTGACCCAGGAGGCCGCGGCCAGGCCCCAGGGCGTGCCCGTGGTCGTCCATGCCGCAGACGACGTGC
>NZ_JABVEB010000328.1 GCF_014323665.1 Actinomadura sp. HBU206391
GGCGGCGATCAGAGCCGGATCCATTGAGCCTGACGCCACATCACTTAATGAGACATAACGTGCAATCTAAATTAAGCATTTGATGGCTGACTGACGCTGTGGTGACTGATGCGGTCAGTGCATGGCATCCTCTTGCGTACTGGACCGTACGGGAGGTCGCGTGAACGAACGCGAACGGCTCACTCGTCTGCTCGGCCAGCTGCAACGTCTCTCGGACGGGCACTGGCACATCCTGGACCAGCCGTGTCGGGCCATGGAGGACAAGGCATGGGTCGGTCCGAGCGGCCGGCGTTTCGACGGCGACGTTCACCGCAATGCCCGGATCTTACGGAACGAGCTCCAGGAGGCCATCGAACTGGTGCGGGCCAAGCTCGACCACACGCCGCAGGGCGTCAGGTAAGCGATGGCAGGCGATGCGTGGCTGAAGCCCGGCACTTGCGGGGTGAAGCTCAGGGAGTTCGAGGCCATCTCCCGTCGGATGTGTAGGTTCCGCGAACCTGTGAGCAATCGTAAGCTGGCTACCTGCGGCGTTCCCGACGATGAGCAATGATGTCGTGACGCTTGTCCGCGTGATCATGAGCACTCGGCCTTACACGCGTGCGCCCGTACCCCTGAAGTACTTCGCCGGCCAGGGCTCCCGAAGCTCCGGCGAGGGGCAAGGGATCGACGGTCAGTCGGCGGGCAGCTTGGCGCGGGTGGGTCTGCGGCCGGGCTCGAGTTGGGGGCGCTGGCCGGTCTTGAGTTCGGGGACGTACTTGTAGATGGTCGCCCGGCTGACGCCCGGGAGGCGGGCGATGGAGGCGATGGTCGCGTCCGGCTGGGTGAGTGCTGACCGCCATCCAGAACTGGTGGTAGATGGTCTTGTTTTCTGACGGTAGGTGGCCCGGCCACTCGTGGGTGCCTTCGACGATGGGTTCGCGCATGGACTTCGCGAACTCATCGTCGCCGCGATTTCAACCGTCCCGGATATCCCGCTTCCGCGGCGGCGGTCGAGATCAACTCAATGCCGGCCTTTTGGCTCGGCTCAGGTTCGGCTCAGTGCGCCATGATTCGGGTGCGTCCGTCGGAGTTGCTGATGATGGCGCCGCTGGCCTGCCCGATGCGGTACGCGTGGAGCGTCAGGACGCCGCGGCGGCGAAGGTGTGCGTGAACGTCTGCCCGATGGTGCCCTGGGTTCCCTCATTCGAGCTGTTGATGCCGGTCAGTGCCTCACTGCCGGGGATGAGCCTGACGTTCTTGAACAGCGCTGTGGTGACCACAGTGCCGTCTTCTCGGGTACATAGGTCGCTGCACGGACGTGATAGGAGACCTCCCACAGGCAGGGAAAGGGGTCTTGAGCGCCGGGACCTCGGAGACCTGCTTGTAGGTGCGGTCGCCGCCGGTGAGGGCGTGGCTGAAGGAGAGCGGGCCGGTCTGGACCCATTGCCTGCCTCCCGGTTGGGAGGTCATGGCGGCCCTGGATGTGCGTGCTTTGCCGTAGATGTTCGGATTCCGCCGGTGAGAAAGGCGCCGGCGAGGTCGGCTGGCGTACGGAAGGTTATGGGGTAGGGAAGCGCCGACCTTTGCTATGTTTCCGCACGTCAAGCGGGTTCCTCGGATGACCGTTGGGTAGGTGGCGCCGTAGACGACATCTTCCAAGGGTTCTAAGGGGCCGAGAGATGGAGACGGTAGGGCTTGGTCGCACAGGGCTTCAGGTCACGCCGATCGCTTACGGTACGTGGCAGTTCGGCGGGGAGTGGGGTGAGGTCGAGGAGCGGTCGGCGATCGAGAGCATCTGCCACGCCCGCGAACTGGGCATCAACGTCTTCGACACCGCGCAGGGATATGGGTTCGGGACCGCGGAGCGGCTGCTGGGCAGGGCTCTGGCCGGTGAGATGGACCAGGTGGTGATCGCCACCAAGGGTGGGCTGCGCATGGACGGCGACGCGGTGGTGCGCGACTCCAGCCCTGACTGGATACGGCGTGGTGTGGAGGAGAGTCTGACTGCCCTGGGGGTTGACCGCATCGACCTTTATCAGATTCATTGGCCCGACCCGAGGACTTCGCTGGCGGAGACCGCGGTGGTCCTGTGGGAGATGGTCGATGAGGGGCTCATCGACCACGTCGGCGTCTCCAACTTCGACGCTGAGCAGATGCGCGTGTTCTCGGCCGAACGGCAGGTCGAGGCGCTGCAATCGCCTTACCACTTGTTCCATCGGGACATCGAAGGCGACACCCTGTCCTATGCCGCCGAGCACGACGTCGGCGTGCTCGCCTACGGCCCGTTGGCGCACGGGCTTTTGGGCGGCGGGTTCGACGAGAACACCACCTTCCCGGCGAACGACTGGCGATCGGGCCGCCCCGATTTCACCGGTGACACGTTCCGCCGCAACTTGGAGGTGGTCGGCGAGCTTCGTCGCTTCGCCGAGGAGCGGGACGCCACAATCGGGCAGCTCGCCGTGGCGTGGGTACTGGCGCACCCCGCGGTCCAGGTCGCCATCGTCGGCTCCCGCCGCCGGGCCCATCTCGAGGAGACTGTCGGCGCGCTGGACATCGGCCTGGGCAAGGAGGACCTCGCGCAGATCGAGAAGATCATGTCGGGGGCCATACCCCTCCGCACGCCCGCGCCCGAGGCCGCGTGACCACCCCCTTGGATAAGCCGTACCGCCGCGCAGTTGTTCGTATGGTGCGTGCTGCGTATCAACGCCAACCCGGCCGGCGCCTGTGACCGCTTGGTTAGCCCCGGAAGGGGCCCGAGTGCTGGCAGGGTTTCACGCTCGGCACGTGCCCAGGTGATCTACATGCGGTGCCGGTTACACGATGAGTCCTGGGGTAAGCGTTCCATGAAGCCGCTGGGAGACCGCGTGGGCCGGCGACACAGAGCGGGACCTGCTGCCTGGGTTGCGTATCGGCCGTGTCGGGTTCATGGAAAGCCCATACCGCGACTGATCATCGCTGATCGTGTTCCGGCCCCGCCGGATCAAGCCGCACCGCTGTGGCTCCGGCCCAGCAGAAACGAGGCGGGATGCTTGATCTCAATCCATCATTCCGGCCGGTTCGCCGGCATGACGGATATCTGCCGCTGGAGGACCTCGGTCTGATCGGGGATGGCGCGACGGCGGCGCTGGTCGGCTTGGATGGTTCCATCCCGTGGATGTGTCTTCCCCGCTTCGACTCCGAACCGCTGTTCTGTGGCTTGCTGGATCACGCGCACGGCGGGCACTTCACGGTGGCGCCGGAGGATCTGGTGGAGGCCCGGCAGCGCTATGAGCCTGACACCGGGGTGCTGACGACCGAGTTGCGGAGCGCGAGCGGCGTGGTCCGGATCACTGATGCGCTGGTCCTGCGCTCTGGCGCTGATCTCACCGATGACGCACCCGTTAACCGGGCCGAACTGGTCCGTTCGGCCGTCGTCCTGGCCGGGAACGTCCGTCTGCGGGTGGATTTGAGGCCTCGCGGTGGCGGGCAGGCCCGGGCTCTGTTCAGCGGACTGGAAGTACGGGCGTCCCGGCGGCCGGACCTGCGGCTGCATCTGCGCTCCAACCGTCCCCTGACCGGCCTGTGCAGCACATATGACCTGGAACAAGGTGATCGTCTTGAGCTGGTGCTGTCCTGGGGCCGTTTCCATCGCCACCACCGGTTCGACGCCGAGGCGATGCTGCGGGAGACCGCTGAGGCGTGGCGCCGCTGGATGACGCATTTCAGCTACCGCGGTCCTGAAGAGCCATTGGTCCGACGTGCTGCGATCACTTTGAAACTGTGCGACGACTGGGCCAACGGCTCGCTGGTCGCGGCGCCTACGTCCTCGTTGCCCGCGCCGGTCGGCGGGATCCGTAACTGGGATTACCGCTACACCTGGATCCGCGACGCGGCCTTCGCCGTCTTCGCCATGCGCCGCATCGGCTTCGGTGGCGAGGCCGACGCTTTTCTCGGCTGGGTCCTTGACGCCTTCGAGCAAAGCCGGCGGCCGCGGATCATGTACGACCTCAGCGGCAGCCCCGTGCCCGATGAGGTCGAAGACCCCGAGCTGGAAGGCTACCGGCGCTCCGCCCCGGTGCGATGGGGCAACGGCGCCGCCGATCAGCGCCAGCACGACGTCTACGGCGAGATACTAGACTGCGCCGACCAATGGCTGCGCTCCGGCAGCGAGGTCCAGCCCGCGCTGTGGGCCGACCTGGCCGGGCTGGCCGACACCGCGAGCAAGGCGTGGCGGCAACCGGATCAGGGCATCTGGGAGGTACGCGGCGACGGCCGAGTGTTCACCTACTCGGCCGGGATGTGTCAGGTGGCCATGGACCGCGCCGCGGCGATCGGTGAGCGGCTTGGCCTGCCCGAGCGGATCGCGGCCTGGCGAGCTCAGGCCGAGAAGCTGCGCCAGCTCATCTTGGACCAGTCCTGGGACGAGGACGCTCAGACGCTAAGCGAGTTTCTCCACGGCGGCGGCAGTTTGGATGCCAGCTTGCTCGCCCTTCCACTGCGACGCGTCGTCCCGGCTGATCACCCGAGGATGGTGGCGACCACCACAGCAATCGCCGAGCGCCTGTCGGCTGGCGGCGGCTTGCTCTACCGCTACCTGCATGATCAGTCACCCGACGGTATCGCCGGCGATGAGGGCGCCTTCGTGCTGTGCAGCTTCTGGCTCGTTGACAACCTGATCGCCCAAGGCCGGATCGGACAAGCCGAGGAGCTTTATGCCTCGCTGTGCGCCCGCGCGAGCCCGCTCGGGCTGCTGTCAGAGCAGATCGCCCCCTCCACAGGCGAGTTCATGGGCAACTTCCCACAGGCGTTCAGCCACATCGGGATCATCGCCAGCGGCGTGAATCTCGCGCGGGCGAGAGCAGGTGCGACATGATCGATCGACTCGCAGTCTTCGGCGCCACGGGTGATCTCAGCGCACGCTACCTGTTGCCGGCGCTGGCCGCACTGCGGGCGGCGGGACACCTCGGTGAGCGGTTCCAGCTGACTTGCGTCGGCCGGGAAGACTGGGACGGCGAGCAGTTCCGGCGCTGGGCGGCCGGCCAACTCGACCGGCATGGCAGATCCTGGCCGGCCGACGCCAGGAACGCGATCACGGCCTGCGCCTGTTACCGGCGGGCCGATGTCACTGACCCCGCCGACGTCGCATCGGTCATCGTCGGCGATGGGTCGGTCGCCGTCTACCTCGCCCTTCCCCCGGCGGTCTTCCCCGTCGTGGTCACCACGCTGCACCACGTGGGACTGCCGTCGGGCAGCCGGATCGTGCTGGAGAAACCCTTTGGCGAACATCTGGACAGCGCGGTGGAGCTGAACCGGCTGCTCGCCGACCTCGTGCCAGAACAGGCGGTCTTCCGGGTCGACCACTTCCTGGCCATGACGACCGTCCAGAACGTGCTCGGCAGTCG
>NZ_JABVEB010000329.1 GCF_014323665.1 Actinomadura sp. HBU206391
CAGTCCGCCGGCGCCGACAAGCACCAGGAGGCGGTGCGGTCCCTGCTGGAGCAGGGCCGGGCCTACTACTGCGGGTGCACCCGCGACGAGGTGGTCGCCCGTACCGGCGACACGCACAAGGGCTATGACGGGTTCTGCCGCGACCGCGGCCTCGGGCCCGGTGCGGGCCGCGCCGTGCGGTTCCGCACCCCCGACGAGGGCAAGACCACGGTCGTCGACCTGATCCGCGGCGAGCCGATCTTCGAGAACGCGCTGCTGGAGGATTTCGTCATCGCCCGGGCGGACGGATCGGTGCCGTTCCTGCTCGCTAACGCGGTCGACGACATGGAGCAGGGCATCACCCACGTCGTCCGGGGCGAGGAGCACCTGTCGAACGCGCCCAAGCAGCAGCTGCTGTGGGACGCGCTCGGCGTCGAGCCGCCGATCTGGGCGCATGTCCCGGTGATCGTCAACGAGAAGCGGCAGAAGCTGTCGAAGCGGCGCGACAAGGTGGCCCTGGAGGACTACCAGGCCGAGGGCTACCTGGCCGAGGCGATGCGCAACTACCTCATGCTCCTCGGCTGGGCGCCGTCCGGCGACCGCGAGATCGTTCCGTGGGACGTGATCGAGAGTGAGTTCCGGCTCGAGAACGTCAATGCCTCGCCGGCGTTCTTCGACGTCAAGAAGCTGCGGGCGATCAACGGGGAGTACATCCGGGCACTGCCGATCGACCGGTTCATCGAGGAGTGCGGCCCGTGGTTGCGGAGCGCGCCGTGGGAGTTCGACGCCGCCGTCTTCGCCCAGTTGGCGCCGCTGGCGCAGACCCGGCTGGCCGTGCTGTCGGAGATCACCGATCTGGTCGACTTCGCTTTCCTCGACGAGCCCGTCACCGACGAGGCCTCGTGGGCCAAGGGCATGAAGGGCCCCGCCGCCGAGATCCTCGCCGCCGCCGAAGAGGCCTACCGCGACGCGCCCTGGCAGGCCGAGGAGCTGAAGGACCGGCTGGAGCGGGTCGGTACGGCGCACGGGCTGAAGCTCGGAAAGACCCAGGCCCCGGTGCGGGTCGCGGTCACCGGCCGTACGGTCGGCCTGCCGCTGTTCGAATCGCTGGAGATCATCGGGCGGGACGCGACGCTGGCCCGCATCGCGGCGGCCCGGACCCGTCTCACCGCAGAGGCCTGATCGCCCCGGAAGCCTGACCGCCCGTCCGGACCGGCGCGCTCGAGGCGGTCGGGGCGGTCGGCGCACCGCCGATCAGTCCGTCGACTCCGGGCGGGACATGCGAAGTGGGTCGAACGCCATGCGCAACTCGGCCACCCGGCTGTCCAGCTCGTCGACCACCTGCTCGAGACCCGGCGGCGCGTGCGCGGTCAGCACCGACACCTGCTCCTCCACGGCCGTGAGCCGCGTGGACACGTGGGCCAACGGCTCCACGTGCTCCGATGACGGCATCGCGCCGAGGTCGGGCCGGCTGGTGCGCAGCAGCGTCGCCTGTTCCCGCAGCAGTGCAGCCTGCTCGCGCAACTGCCGGTTCTTGTTGTGCAGTTCGACGAACACCGACACCTTCGCGCGCAGAACCCACGGGTCGAACGGCTTGGCGATGAAGTCCACGGCTCCCGCCGCATAACCGCGGAAGGCGTAGTCGGGGTCGCTGTTGACCGCGGTGAGGAAGATGATCGGGACGTCTCTGGTCTTCTTGCGCCGCTTGATGTCACGGGCCGTCTCGAACCCGTCCATGCTGGGCATGACGACATCCAGCAGGATCACCGCGTACTCGTCGGTGAGCAGTGCCTTGAGGGCCTCCTCCCCGGAGGTGGCCCGCACCAGGTCCTGATCGAGTGAACTCAGGATCGCCTCGAGGGCGATGAGGTTCTCCTCCCTATCGTCCACCAGCAGGATCTTTGCCTTGTCGTCCACACACGACCTCTCTCGTAACCCCGTCCGCGGAGCCGAGCGCCGTCACACGCGCTGCAGCCAGGTCCGCATGACATCGAGCAGATGATCAACATCGACGGGTTTCGGAATGTAGTCCGAGGCCCCTGAGGCGAGGCTCTTCTCCCGGTCTCCTTTCATCACCTTGGCGGTGATGGCGATGATCGGCAGTTCGGAGAACTGCGGCATCTTCCGGATGGCCTCCGTCGTCGCGTAACCGTCGAGCCCGGGCATCATGACGTCCATGAGCACCAGGGCGATGTCGGGGTTGCGCTGAAGCACCTCGATGCCCGCCTCGCCGTCCTCGGCGTACAGCACGTCCAGGCCGTAGCCTTCGAGCACGCTGGTGAGCGCGAAGACGTTGCGCACGTCGTCGTCGACGATGAGCACCCTGCGCTCGGACAACACGGTGTCGAGATGCTCGGCGGGCGCCTCCTTGAACAGGTCGGCGAGCGACTCCGTCGGGCTGGGGCCGCTCTTGACCTCGGCCGGCAGGGACCGGCCGTTCATCTCCCCGTTCTGCGCGGGCCGGTCCCAGACCATGGGGCGGCGCTGACCGTCCTGGTCGGGGTAGTCCGGCGGGAGGAACAGCGTGAAGGCGCTGCCGCGGCCGAGCTCACTCTTGGCATGGATCTCACCGCCCAGCAGCCTGGCGATGTTCCGGCTGATGGACAGGCCGAGCCCGGTGCCGCCGTATCGGCGGCTCGTGGTGCCGTCCGCCTGCTGGAACGCATCGAAGATGACTTGCAGCTTGTCGTCGCTGATGCCGATCCCGGTGTCGATGACCTCGAAGGCGATGACCCCGCTGGCGTCGCGCAGCTCCGGTGAGATGAACTCGGTCCCGTCGGCCGGGCCGATGGTCAGCCTGACCTCACCGCTCGAGGTGAACTTGACGCCGTTCGACAGCAGGTTGCGCAGCACCTGCTGGAGCCGCTGCTCGTCGGTGTAGAGCACCTCGGGCATGGACGCCGCCACCTCGACCTCGAATGCGAGCCCCTTGTCCACCGCCAGCGGGCGGAACGTCGCATCAACGTAGTCCACCAGTTTGCTGAGCGCGAGCCGGTGCGGATGAACCTCCATCTTCCCGGCCTCGACCTTGGACAGGTCCAGGATGTCGTTGATCAGCTGGAGCAGGTCGGTGCCCGAGTCGTAGATCGTCCTGGCGAACTCCACCTGCTTGGAGCTGAGGTTGCCCTCGGTGTTCTCGGACAGCAGTTTGGCGAGCACCAGCAGGCTGTTGAGCGGCGTCCGGAGCTCATGGGACATGTTGGCGAGGAACTCGGACTTGTACCGCGACGACATCGCGAGCTGCTCGGCGCGCTCCTCGAGCGTCCGCCGGGCCTGCTCGATCTGGAAGTTCTGGATCTCGATGGCGCGGTTCTGCTTCGCCATCAGAGCGGCCTTCTCCTCCAGTTCGGCGTTGGACCGGCGCAGCTCGCCCTGCTGGCGCTGCAGCTCGTCGGAACGTTCCTGTAGCTCCTGCGTCAGCCGCTGCGACTCCGAGAGCAGCGACTCGGTGCGGGTGTTGGCGATGATGGCGTTGATCGTGACGCCGATGGTCTCGGTGAACTGGTCGAAGAAGGCCAGGTGCACATCCGTGAAGGGACTGAACGACGCCAGCTCGATCGCACCGAGCACCTCGCCCTCGAACAGGATCGGCAGCACGATCACGTTCGCCGGCGCCGACTTGCCGAGGCCCGAGCCGACCGTGATGTAGCCCTCGGGGGCGTCGGTGAGCAGGATAGTGCGGCGTTCGAGCGCCGCCTGGCCGACCAGGCCCTCGCCGAGGGCGAATCCCACCGAACCGAGCGTGTCCCGATTCAGGCCGTACCCGGCGAGCAGTGTCAGCTCGGTCGTGTCGCCGACGCGGTGGGCGAGGTAGAACGCGCCGTACTGCGCCGAGGCGGTCGGCGTCAGCTCGCTCATGATGAGACCCGCGACCTGCATGGGGTCGCGGTGTCCCTGCATGAGCCCGCCGATCCGGGCCAGGTTGGACTTGAGCCAGTTCTGCTGCTCGTTGGCCCGGGTGGTCTCGCGCAGGTTGGCCACCATCAGGTTGACGTTGTCCTTGAGCTCGGCGACCTCGCCACGGGCCTCCACGGAGATCGCGCGGGTCATGTCGCCGGTGGCGACCGCGCTCGCCACCTCGGCGATCGCGCGGACCTGGGTGGTCAGGTTGGAGGCCAGCTCGTTCACGCTCTGCGTCAGCTGCTTCCAGGTGCCCGACACGCCCTCGACCTCGGCCTGCCCGCCGAGCCGCCCCTCACTGCCGACCTCGCGCGCGACGCGGGTGACCTCGGAGGCGAAGGACGACAGCTGGTCGACCATGGTGTTGATGGTGGTCTTGAGCTCGAGGATCTCGCCGCGCGCGTCGACGTCGATCTTCTTGCTGAGGTCGCCGGTGGCGACGGCGGTGGTCACCTGGGCGATGTTGCGGACCTGGAAGGTGAGGTTGGAGGCCATGCCGTTGACGTTGTCGGTGAGGTCCTTCCAGACCCCGCTCACGCCGTGCACGTTGGCCTGGCCGCCGAGGTTGCCCTCGGTGCCGACCTCGCGGGCGACGCGGGTGACCTCGTCGGCGAACGCCGAGAGCTGGTCGACCATGGTGTTGATGGTGTCCTTCAGGTCGAGCAGCTCGCCCCGGACGTCGACGGTGATCTTCTTGCTGAGGTCTCCCTGGGCCACGGCGGTGCAGACCTGGGCGATGTTGCGCACCTGGTAGGTCAGGTTGCCGGCCATGCCGTTGACGTTGTCGGTGAGGTCCTTCCAGACCCCGCTGACCCCGCGTACCTGGGCCTGGCCGCCGAGCCGCCCCTCGGTGCCGACCTCACGGGCGACGCGGGTGACCTCGTCGGCGAACGCCGAGAGCTGGTCGACCATCGTGTTGACGGTGTCCTTGAGCTCCAGGATCTCGCCCTGGGCGTTGACCGTGATCTTCTTGCTCAGGTCGCCGTGCGCGACCGCCTTGGTCACCTGGGCGATGTTGCGGACCTGGAAGGTGAGGTTGGAGGCCATGCCGTTGACGTTGTCGGTGAGGTCCTTCCAGACCCCGCTGACCCCGCGCACCTGGGCCTTGCCGCCGAGCCGGCCTTCGGTGCCCACCTCGCCCGCGACCCGGGTGACCTCGTCGGCGAACGCCGAGAGCTGGCCCACCATCGTGTTGACGGTCTGCTTCAGCTCCAGGATCTCGCCGCGCGCGTCGACGGTGATCTTCTTGCTGAGGTCTCCCTGGGCCACGGCGGTGCAGACCTGGGCGATGTTGCGCACCTGGGTCGTGAGGTTGCCCGCCATGCCGTTGACGTTGTCGGTGAGGTCCTTCCAGACCCCGCTGACCCCGCGCACGTTTGCCTGGCCGCCGAGGTTGCCCTCGGTGCCG
>NZ_JABVEB010000033.1 GCF_014323665.1 Actinomadura sp. HBU206391
TGGGAATGACCGTCGCGGCACTGGTGGCTGTGCCATTCGGCGTGGCCGACAGCGGAACGGCGCTGATTCAGCCGTGGGTGCTGGTTGCGGGGCTCGGCGTGGCACTGTTGTCGTCGGTGATCCCGTACTCGCTGGATCTGGAAGCACTACGCAAGATCCCACCGCGCGTGTTCGGCATCCTGATGAGCCTCGAACCGGCGATGGCGGCCCTCATCGGCCTCATCGTGCTCCAGGAGTCGCTGCACTGGTCGCAGTGGATCGCGGTGCTGTGCGTGGTGGCCGCATCGGCGGGCGCCACACGCGGCGCCCGCCTAGACGTCTAGACCCAGGCGTCATCCGCGGGCCGCGATGGTCGGCTCAGCCCGGAATGATCTGGTTCTTCTCGATGACCCGGACTCCGCTCGGGGTGACGGTGAAGCGTTCCTTGTCACGGGCCATGTCGACACCGATCTCGGCCCCGTCGGGGACGATGACGTTCTTGTCGATGATGGCGTGTCGTACGACGGCGCCGCGCCCCACCCGTACACCGTCCATGAGCACGGAGTCGCACACCGCCGCGCCCACGTCCAGGTGGACGGCCGGGGACAGGACCGATCTCTCGGCCGTTCCGCCGGAGAGGATGACGCCGGGAGAGATCATCGAGTCGGTCGCATAGCCGCGCCGGCCCTCCTCGTTGAAGACGAACTTGGCCGGCGGCAGAGGGGCATGACCCGTGTAGATGGGCCATTCCCGGTTGTAGAGATTGAAGATCGGATGCACCGAGATGAGATCCATGTGCGCCTCGTAGAAGGCGTCGAGGGTGCCGACGTCACGCCAGTACCCGCGGTCGCGGTCCGTTGAACCGGGTACCCGGTTGTCGGCGAAGTCATAGACCTGTGCGCATCCGGCCCTGACCAGCTTGGGGATGAGATCTCCGCCCACGTCGTGCTTGCTCGACGGGTCGAGCGAGTCCTGTTTCACGATGTCGATGAGCACCTTGGTGTCGAACACGTAGTTGCCCATCGAGGCGTAGATCTGGTCGGGGGCGTCGGACAGGCCAGTGGCGTCCGTGGGCTTCTCGCGGAACGCGGAGACGCTGACGCCGTCCGGACCGGTCTCGATGACGCCGAACTGGTCGGCGAGCGCCAGCGGCTGACGGATCGCGGCGATGGTGACGCCGGCACCCGAGTCGAGGTGCTGGTCCACCATCTGGCGCGGATCCATGCGGTAGATGTGGTCGGCGCCGAACACGACGACGTGGTCGGGGCGCTCGTCCTCGATGAGGTTGAGGTTCTGCAGGATCGCGTCGGCCGAACCGGCGAACCAGCGCGGGCCGAGGCGTTGCTGGGCCGGGACCGGCGTGACGTAGTTGCCGAGCAGCGTCGACATCCGCCAGGTCCAGGACACGTGCCGGTCCAGGCTGTGGCTCTTGTACTGCGTGAGTACGACGATCTTGAGGTAGCCGGCGTTCGCCAGGTTGGACAGGACGAAGTCGATCAGCCGGTACATTCCCCCGAACGGCACGGCCGGCTTGGCCCGGTCGGCCGTCAGCGGCAACAGCCGCTTTCCCTCGCCGCCGGCCAGCACCATCGACAGCACCTCAGGTCTCGCCATGACGTGACCATAGCCGCCTTGTCCATCCCGAGAACAGACGAAAATACCTATTTCGCACTACGCTGACGAACATGCGCGCAGACCTGCTCAGCCGTGAATATCCGCCGGAGGTGTACGGAGGAGCGGGCGTGCACGTCGAATATCTGGCCCGCGAGCTGCGCGTCATCTGCGACGTCAGGGTCCACTGTTTCGGCGCGGACCGGCAGGAGCCGGGCGTCACCGGATATCGGGTCCCCGGTGGCCTGGAAACGGCGAACGCCGCCCTACAGGTCCTGGGCGTCGACCTGGAGATGGCGGCCGCCACCGAAGGCGCGGACCTGGTCCACAGCCACACCTGGTACGCCAACCTGGCGGGTCATGTCGCGAAGCTGTTGCACGGGATTCCGCACATCATCACCACCCACAGCCTCGAGCCGCTGAGACCCTGGAAGGCCGAGCAGCTCGGCGGGGGCTACGCGATCTCGTCATGGGCGGAACGCACGGCGATCCTGGGGGCCGACGCGATCGTGGCCGTGTCCGAGGGCATGCGCCGTGACGTGCTCGATTGCTATCCGGACGTCGACCCGGATCGGGTAACGGTCCTGCACAACGGAATCGACACGGCGGAGTACGCCCCCGACCACGGCACCGACGTGCTCACCCGGCTCGGCGTGGACCCCGGCCGCCCGTCGGTCGTGTTCGTCGGGCGCATCACCCGGCAGAAGGGGCTGCCCTATCTGCTGCGGGCGGCCCGGTCCTTCGACCCCGCCGTCCAACTCGTGCTGTGCGCCGGAGCGCCCGACACCCCCGAGATCGCCGCCGAGGTCGAGACTCTGGTCGGCGGCCTGCGAGAGGACCGCGACGGCGTCATCTGGATCACGCGGATGCTGCCCCGGCCCGATGTCGTGCAACTCCTCACCCACGCCAGTGTCTTCGTCTGCCCGTCGATCTACGAGCCCATGGGGATCGTCAACCTGGAGGCCATGGCCTGCGAAGCGCCCGTCGTGGCCACGGCGACCGGAGGCATTCCCGAGGTCGTCGCCGATGGCGAGACGGGTCTGCTCGTGCCGATCGAGCAGGCCGCCGACGGCACCGGGACGCCGGGCGACCCCGGCCGCTTCGTCGCCGATCTGGCCGACCGCGTCAACACCCTGATCGCCGAACCGGAGCGGGCCGCCGTCATGGGAAAGGCGGGTCGCAGGCGAACCATCGACCATTTCTCGTGGTCCCGGATCGCCCATCGCACCCATGCGCTGTACGACAGCCTCACCTGACGATCCGGAGCGCGCGCGGGGTGGGCCGTGTGGCCGCCCCCGAGCCACAGACCGTACGGCCGCCCTGGATGCGCTGGTGGGGGCGGCGGTCAGATGGTCAGGACGATCTTTCCGCGAGTCTTCCCCGACGCGCTCAGGCGCCACGCTTCGGCCGCCTCAGCGAGCGGCAGTGTCCGGTCCACATGCGTCGTGAGCTTGCCCGCGTCCGCGAGTTCCGCGAGTTCCGCGAGCGCCGTCAGATCCGCCGAGTCCGGGCGCACCCACACGTAGTGGCCGCCGTGCTCTACGACCTCGTCCGTGGTGATCGATGCCACCCGGTCGGACTGCCGGACCAACGGCAGGGACACCTCCAGCGCATCACCGCCGATGAAGTCGAGGGCGGCATCGACGCCTTCCGGCGCCAAGTGGCGTACCCGCTCCGTCAATCCGTCCCCGTAGGCGACGGGTTCGGCGCCCAGGTAGCGCAGGAAGTCGTGGTTGCGCTCGCTCGCCGTGCCGATCACGCGGGCGCCGAGCGCCACGGCGATCTGCACACCGAACGACCCGACACCGCCGGCCGCGGCGTGGATCAGCACGGTGTCACCCGCCGTGATGCCCACGCGCTTGATCGACTGGTACGCGGTGAGTCCGGCCAGTGGCACCCCAGCGGCCTGTTCCCAGCTCAGGGAGGCCGGCTTCTTCGCCAGCATCCGCACGCCCGCGGAGACGAACTCGGCGTAGGCGCCGTTCTGTGCCCAGTCCTTGCGTACGTAGCCGTAGACCTCATCGCCGACGGCGAACTCTCCGGCGTCGGGGCCGACACGTTCGACGACCCCCGCCACATCCCAACCCGATATCAACGGGAAGCGGACCTCCATGATCGCATCGAGATACCCGGCGGCCAGCTTCCAGTCGACGGGATTCACGCCTGCGGCCTTCACCCGGATCAGCACTTCGCCCGGTGCCACCTTGGGCTCGGGGAGGTCGACGAGGCGGAGGTCGTCGGGTGAGCCGTACTTCTCCAGTGCAACTGCTTTTATGGTCGACACAACCACCAGCCCATTTCGCCGCATTCCCAACGGTCCGGGGATCCCGCATCTCCCGGCGCGGGACCCCCGTCCGTAATGACGTGCCATGCGGTCAGGCGCCGGATCACCCCCTCGTGTTCGGCGCCGTCACCAGCGCCATTCCTGTCGCCCCACTGTCAGAAGTCGTCGTCGCAGTCGTCGAAGTCATCGAAGTCGTCGCAGCAGTCGTCGCAGCAGCTGTTGAAGCGCACGAAGCAGCGGTGGTGGCCACGGTGGCCGCAGTGGCCCCGGCCACCCCACGAGGGCAGGTTGACGCTTTGTGCGCTGACCGTGGTGGTGGACGCCGCGGCCGCAGGTGCGGCCGCACCCCACGTTAGGGCCGACACTCCGGCGAGGAGCAGGCCGGAGAGGGCGAGCGGCGTGCCCTTCAGAATTCCCACAGGACTACCTCCTTGGAGAATTCGAGCCATGAAGGCTGGAATTCGTGCGTGCGCAGCACGGGCCCGGCGGTCATCGGGCGACATCGACCGTCACACCGCACGGACAATAGGTACATCATTGAACCTAATGCCCAAATAGCCACATACCGCGTCGTCCGCTTACGCCATCCCCTGGACAAAATCGCCCAAAACACGATATGTCCATACTTGACGTTGCTGCCAGAGTGTCGCGACTGCCCCTTTGGGCGCAGCAGGCACGAGAAAGACAGCCTCCCGCCATATTGGCGCAAGGCCGACTTCAGGTATTGAAGCGCTGCATGGGCGCTCCTCCAGATTCGAATGGGTCGTCACGTTCGGTCGCTGTGGCGTATGCCTGCGGTGAATCAGCTCGACCGTGCCGCGGATGTTCCAGGCCTCCTCGAGAACATAATGGTGGAATGCTCGAATGCCGTGACGACCTGGCCGGCGGGCTACCTGTTCAGCCGTTACTTCTGAGCGGCCACACATTCATGGCGATGACGTGGCCGCTTCCGGGTTGGCTGTCGTAGGCGGGCGGGTGGCGGTGCCGAGGATCTGCGGGGATGCCGGGAAGGAGATTCCTGTGTCGGCGTAGCGGAGCCGCGTCAGGCGTTCGGTGACGAATCCCGCGTGCTCGATCGCGGCCGTCGTGTCACGGGCGGTGTGACATCCGCCTGCCAGCACTGGCCACACGGTGGCGTCCAGCGATCGTTGCACGCGGTAGGCCAGCGCGGATGTGGCGCGGACATGTTCGAAGAACCGCAGTTGCCCGCCAGGACGCAGGACTCGCACGATCTCGGCGAGCGCCGCGCCCTGGTCGGGGACCGAGCAGAGCACCAGCGAGGTGACCGCGGCGTCACAGGAGCGGTCATCGGCCGGGAGTCGTTCGGCCACCCCGTCGACGACCTCGATCGGAACCGATGCCCGCTCGGCGGCCCGCTCGGCGAGTCGCCGCAGGTGGCCCTCGGGTTCTACCGCGACGATGCCGGTGACCCCCTCCGGGTAGTGGGCGAAGCCCAGGCCGTTGCCCGCTCCGATCTCGATGACCCGCCCGGACAGACCGGCGAGCAACTCGTGGCGATGGCGGGCGACCCCGCGTTCGAGCGTCACGCTCGCGCGCGCCCAAACGCGCGCGAACAACGGATGACCTCCGCGAGCCATCGGCATCACCCTCCCAGACGGGTATCAGCTGACCTCATCGCCCGATCCTGGGAGGCCGCAATCCCCAAGTACGCCGATTCCCGGTGCCCAGCCTGCTGCTCTGCGGGCTTCTCGGTCATCACCCCACCGTAGCGGCGTACGGCGATCAGCGCTCTGAGCGGCGTCCCATTCTTGCCCGAGACTCGTGGTCACCGCGTTTTGGACCGCCTGCCGGCCCGCGGCCTCGCGGGCCGCAAGGATTTCGGCGTATGCGTCATCGGCGTTTTGTCGCAAGAGATTATATTCTGCCTGTGCAGCATAAAAGTTCGTCACGCGTTCAAGCCTTTGGTTGATGTATTCGTCGCGCGAGAGATCGTCTACATTAGGTCCGCCCTTGCTGGATTGCTTGGTGAAGTCTCCAAGGATGCGAGCGACATACTCGTCCCTCGCGGCGGGATCCATCGTCCGGTCGAGCGGGATGACTCTGTCATCTTCGTCGTAGGCGTTGCCGTCGCCCGACCGATATTTGACCGTGATCCCCAGCTGCTCTTAGTACATCACCCCCCGCTGGGCCGATGCTCAGACGAATTACTCGGAGCGTGGGTTCGGCGTGATGATGAACGCCAGGAGAGCGGCCGCGACGGCGACGATCGCACCTGTGGCGAAGCCACGCGAGAAGCCTGCGGCATCGGTTCCGGCGATGCTCGCTGCGGCCATGCTCGACACGACAGCCGCGCCGAGCGAGGCGCCGAACTCGTGGAAGGTGCTGACGATTCCCGATGCCAGGCCGGCTTCGTGCGGTTCGATCTGCCCTAGTGCCGTGGCGGAAGCGACCACGAATACGACTCCGGTGCCGGCGGCGGCGAGTCCAACGCCGAGCACCATGGCCGTGGTCCCGCCCCACAGCGCGGGGATCGCCATGCCGGCGGCAGCGAGGAGAAGCCCGAGCACTCCGAGAGATCGAGGTCCCGTGCGACCGATGACGCGACCTGCCGCGTTCGCCCCGACCATGGTCGCCAGCGCTACGGGGAGGAAGAGCAGGCCGGTGACGAGCGGATCGTATCCGCGATGGTCCTGCAGGTAGAACGTGCCGAGGAAGAAGACCATGATCATCAACGCCGTGGCCACGAGGATCAACAACGTCCCGGTCGCGACCGGGCGGCGGATCAGCAGTCTCACATCCATGAGCGGGCTCGCGGCCAAGCGCTGACGGGCCACGAAGGCCACATAGAGGATCACCGCAGCCGTGAAGAGAAGCGCGGTCGTCAGGGTGGCCCACCCTTGGTCTCCGGCCCTGATCAGAGTGTAGGTCAGGGTTCCGGTGGCTGCGGTCACCAATACCGCGCCCGATACGTCGAGCCGGCTCCTCGCTGTCGTGCGCGGCTGCGGCCTGAGCTGCATCCGGAGGGTGAGAAGCAGCACGAGCCCCACCGGGACGTTGATGTAGAAGACCCAGGGCCAACCCGGGCCGGCCGTGAGGAGTCCGCCGAGGAGAACCCCCAGAGCGGCTCCGCTGCCGCCCAACGCAGACCAGATTCCGAGGGCCTTGTTCCGCTCCTCGCCCTCGAAGATGGTGACGATCAGCGACAGTGCGGCCGGGGAAAGAATGGCTGCGGCAAACCCCTGTGCGACACGTCCTCCCAAGAGCATCGGCCCGGAGGCCGCCAGGCCCGCGACCAGCGATGACGTGGCGAACAGCAGCAACCCCGCGAGCACGAGGCGACGGGCGCCGAACAGATCAGCGGCGCGGCCCCCGAGAAGGAGCAGGCCGCCGAAGGCAAGGGTGTAACCGCTCACCACCCACGTGAGCGTCTCGCGCTCCAGCCCGAGCTCTGCACCCATGTGGGGCAGGGCGATCGCGACGACGGTGACATCCAGGATCAGCATCAGCTGTGCGATGCCGACAAGTCCGAGGATCTTCCAGCGTCGTGGGTCGGGACTGCGGGTCGGATTGATGGAGGCCATGGGTTCGGTCATGACTTTCGGCCCCTTCGGCTTAAGTCGTACAGGCATGTTCGAGTTACGTCCGATACTGTAACTCATACATGGCTGTTCGGCTTGAGGGGTTGTATGTCTCGCTCAGTGAGCAAGCCGGCCCGGAGGGCGGACGCCCAGCACAACGTGGAGAAGATCCTCGAGGCGGCGGTCGCCTGCCTGAGCCGGAACTCCGACGCCAGCGTGATCGAGATCGCGCAGGCGGCAGGGGTCGGCCGAGTGACTCTGTACGGGCACTTCCCGTCCAGGGACGCCCTGGTCGAGGCCGCACTGACGCGACTCCTCGACAGAGGAGACGAAGTTCTGGAGGGGCTGGACCTCACGGGCGACCCTCGTGAGTCGCTGCGTGCCCTGATCGAGTCGAGCTGGCTACTGACCGCCCAGTCGAGTGCCGTCCTCGAGGCCGCGCAGAAGATCCTGCCCGCCGGACGGGTGCATGATCTTCACGCCAAACCTGAGCAGCGCGTCGGCGACCTGATCGGCCGAGGTCAAGCCGAAGGAGTCTTCCGCGAAGACCTCCCGGCGAGCTGGTTGGCCGGCGTCCTGCACCACATCATCAAGGGAGCGGCAGCGGACCTGGCCGCCGGGCGGCTGGACCGGGCAGATGCCCCGCGCTTCATCTCCGAGACGGTCCTGGCCGCCTACACGCCTGTCGGCGGGGAGCAGAGTTCGACGAGCCGCCGGTCAGCCTCCAGAGCCGACGGCCGTGCACGGGGCTGACGACATGTGCCGTCCCCTCGACTGAGCCGCCGGTCCGCCGGGTGATGCGACAGCCGTCTACGGCATGTCGCTGCCCGGCAGCACGACCACGTTGAGGGGAGCATGCCCGTTATAACCAAGTGAGTGTTGATTCCACTTGACGTCCTCGGGGCGAGGCTGGATGTTTCCGGCCTCGTCTCTGGCGCGGGACATCACCCGGTACTGCCCTGCCTTCACTCCCGGCCATGGCATCTCGAAGCGCACCCACATGAGGGGTTCCGGCGTGCTCAGCAGCTTCGCCGCACGCCATGGGACCTCCGAGACCCATCGGCCGGGCGCGACGAGCTTCTCCACGGCGACGTCGACACGATCGATGGCCCCTGCGCCGGACCAGGCGCGCCCGTGCAGTGTGATGTCGCCGGGCTCGATTCCCTGGGCGTCCTCGTCGATCTCGAAGGCGCTGCGGACGCGGCCGACGGTCGGACGGATGGGCTGGGGATAGTCGGGTCCGATGAGCAACTGGTTCGCCTGCGGACCCGACGCGGGAATGCGGCTCGTCGACGCCTCGATCTCACCGAGCCACTTGACGGCGGTGTTGGCGCCCCAGCCGGAGGTCAGGAGACGCAGCGGATAACCGTGGTCGGCGGGCAGGTCCGACCCGTTCATGCGATACACCAGCAGCGTGTCGTCCTTGAGGACCTTGTCAGCGGGGATGACCTGCGAATAGTGGACGTTCCCACTGGGATAGGGGATGTCGTCCAGGCCGGTGAACTTCACGTCGACGGGGCGGTCGGCTCCGGCGGCGGCGAGCACGTCCCTGGCCCGTACCCCCGTCCATTCGGCGGCGCCCACCGCGCCGAAATGCCACTGTGTCCAGCCGACCGGCAGCCACTGGCCATCGCTGCCGGACGGCGGGAGCCTGGGGAAGAACGCGGCGCAGTTGGCGCCGCAGTCGAGTGTGCGGCGCAACGTCACCTGCGGAAGCGCGAGTAAGTCCTCGTAGGTGAACGAGCGGGGGCGCGTGATCGCGTCGCCGGTGAGCTTTAGCCGCCATGTCCGGCGGTCGATGCGCGGTGAACGCGCCCGGTTGTGGATATAGAACCGGTCGCTCGGAACGGTGTCTCCATACTCCCGGACCGGGCCCCATTTCATTTCAATCGAGCCACTGCCGCGACTGATGAAATACATGGACGGTGTCGGCTGGACGACGAGGTTCGTCTTGGTGGACGGTTGTCCTACGGTCATGACGGCGCCGGCCGGCGTTCCTGCGAGGACGAACGTCCCCGCGGTGCCCGCCGCCGAGGCGACGAGGAATCGGCGGCGTGAGCAGGCCGCCTCGATCAGGAGTTCCTGGACCCGGTCGGGAGCGGCCACCATCCGGTCCGGTCGGCGATGCGGTGCCATCGGTTTCCCCTTCGTCGTGGCGGACCGAATAAGGGGGCTCAACTGGGATGTATCCGTCGATGTCATGACCAAAACTCAGATCAGGGCTCGGCTCAAACCAAGGTCTTCGGATCGCAGAAGCGACCGTTCCGGCCCGGGGTGTCCCGGTCCCGGGCCGGTCGTCGTTGCGGGAGTCGATTCAGGGGATCAGGACCACCTTGCCGCCGGCGTGTCCGCCGTCGCTGACCCGGTGGGCCTGCTCGGCCTCCGCGAACGGGTAAATCCCGGCGACGGTGGTGATCAGCCGGCCGCGGACGAGCCGGTCGGCGAGCGTGCCGAGGTCGTCGGCCGAATTCTCCGGCGGGCCGGCGGAGAAGACGACACCGAGGCGCTGCGCGGCGAAGTCGGCCAGGGTGACGATGCGGTCGATACCGCCCCGCAGCTCGATCGAGTCCGGCAGAGCACCCTTGCCGGCGATGTCGAGCACTGCGTCGACGCCGTTCGGGGCGAGGGCGTGTACCCGTTCGACCAGTCCCGGGCCGTACACGGTCGGGGAGGCGCCGAGCGCGCGAACACGTTCCTGGTTGGCCGCGCCGGCGGTGCCGATGACGGTCGCGCCGCGTTCGACCGCGAGCTGGACGGTGACCTGACCGACCGCGCCGCTCGCGCCGTGGACGAGCAGGGTGTCCCCGTCGCCGACCTTCAGCAGGTTCAGGCTGCGGGCCGCGGTCTCCCCGGCCACCGGCAGCGTGACCGCGGCCGGGAAGTCCAGCCCGTCGGGCAGCGGGGTGTACGCGCCGGCGAGGGCGTACTCACCGTACGAGCCGGCCGGTGCGTCGGCCCATCCGACGACGCGGTCGCCGACGGCGACATCGGTGATCCCGTCGCCGAGGGCGTCCACGACACCGGCGACGTCGATGCCGAGCACTGCGGGCAACGGGGTGGGGAACACCGCTTTCATGGCGCCGCTGCGGATCTTTCCGTCGAGCGGGTTCACCCCGGCCGCGCGGACCTGGATGCGGATCTGGCCCGGACCGGGCACGGGCAGCGGCACCTCGGCCACGTGCAGCACCTCAGGTCCGCCGAACGTGTCGAATGTGATGGCCTTCATGAGTGGCTCCTTCTAGGCGTTCAGGGTCGGGTAGTCGGTGTAGCCGTCGTGCTCGCCGCCATAGGCCTTGGTGTAGTCGGGGGTGTTGAAGGGCCCGCCGGCCCGCAGCCGTCGGGGCAGGTCCGGGTTGGCCATGAACAGGGCGCCGAAGGACACCAGGTCCGCCTCGCCCGTCTCGATGAGCTTCAGCGCCTCCGGTCCTGTGTACCCGCCGGGTGTGAACGGGTTGAGGATCAACGTCCCGCCCCACCGCTCCCGCAGCAGGCCGGTGAACTCCGTGTCGGGTCCCTCGGCGATGTGCAGGTAGGCCGGGCCCAGCCGGTTGAGTACGTCGACCAGCGCGAGGTAGGTGTCACGGTGGTCGTCCTCGACGATGTCGTTGAACGGGTTGGCCGGCGAGATCCGAAGCCCGACCCGGTCGGCGCCGACCGCGTCCGCAACGGCCCTCGTGACCTCGACGGTGAGGCGGATCCGTCCCTCGATGCTGCCGCCCCACTCGTCGTCACGCCGGTTGGCGTTCGTGGACAGGAACTGGTGCAGCAGGTAGCCGTTGGCTCCGTGCAGCTCCACCCCGTCGAACCCCGCCTCGATCGCGTTGCGCGCCGACGACACGAAGTCGTCGACGGTTTCGGTGATCCCCGCACTGTCCAGCGGCAACGGGGTGACGAACTCCTTCGGGCCCTTCATGGTGAACACCGTCCCGGCGGCCTTCACCGGTGACGCACCGACCGGCGTCAGCTCCTCCTCGTACAGGCTGGGGTGGCCGATCCGGCCGGTGTGCATCAGCTGCGCGAAGATCAACCCGCCCTGCCGGTGCACCGCGGCGGTCACCCGCCTCCACGCCTCGACCTGCTCTGCCGTGTGCAGCCCCGGCGTGTTCGGGTAGCCCTGGCCGACCGGCGAAGGCTGCGTTCCCTCGGTGATGATCAGCCCGGCGGAGGCGCGCTGGCCGTAGTAGGTCGCCATCAGCTCGGTCGGGCCGGCCCCCGGCCCGTACGCGCGGTTGCGCGTCATCGGCGCCATCACCAGTCGATTGCGGGTCGTGTACCGGCCCACTGTGACGGGCTCGAATGCGGTGGTCACTGTCTCGGCTCCTGCCCATGTCGCCAAATTAGCTGTTCTGCACAGGTAAATACTCGAGCGGCTCGAAATATTGCCTGGCGATAGAGTGATTCAGGTCACATAGACCGGGACAGGTAATCTGGCGGCCATGGGTGCAGACGATCCTTCAAGCGACCGCAGGAGGCCGGGTGCCGCCGCCGGAGGCCCGATCAGCCACGCCATCTTCCGGCTCGCCAAGACCCACCGCATGCTCGCCGGCCAACTGCTCCGAGAGGTCGGCCTGCACCCCGGCCAGGAACTGCTGATGATGCGCCTATGGGAGTCCGGCTCGCAGCGGCAGGCCGACCTCGCCACCGAGTTCGGCACCGACTCGGCCAGCATGACCCGGACCGTCCAGCGCCTCGAGCGCACCGGCTACGTCCGCCGCATCCCTGATCCGGACGACGGCCGGGCCACCCGGGTCGAGCCCACCCCGGCCAGCCTCGTCCTGCGCGGACAGGTCGAACGCATCTGGGATCATCTCGAACGGCTCACCGTCGGCCAGATGAGCACCGAGGAACAGCAGGCCGCCCTCAGGGTGGTGCAACGACTGGAGGACAACCTGCTGGCGCTGCAGTCCGACCATGCACCCGAGCATGGCGCCGGCCGTTAGCCGAGGACCGCCGTCAGCTGACCGCGGTCGATGCCGGGCCCGCTCTCGATGACAATGTGCTCCTGGCCGCGAGAGTCGGGTCACCTGTACCCACCGCCATCGCCGGGCATCATCCGGCCCCCGTAGGACCCCCACGGGGCAGTCGCAGTACGAATCGGGTCCCTTGTTCGCTGTCCTCGATGGTCAGGGTGCCGCCGTGCACCTCGGCGATCTGGCGGGCTATCGCCAATCCCAGCCCGCTGCCGCCGGCGTCTCTGTCGCGGGCGGTGTCCAGCCGGGTGAAGCGCTTGAAGACCATCTCGCGCGCCTCGGCGTGGATTCCGGCGCCGTCGTCGGTCACCTCCACCACCACTGAGTCCTCATCGCCTCGCACGCTGACCTTGATCTGCGAGGTGGCATGGCGTTCGGCGTTGTCCAGCAGGTTGGACAGCAGACGGGTGATCCGTTCCGGGTCGCACCGTGCGAGCACGCCCTGCTGCAGATCCCTGATGACGGTCACCGCGGAGGTGCGGCGATCGAGCTCGGGCTCCACTATCGATGTCAGGTCGGTCGGAACGAGTGGGAGGGCGGCGCCCGCGTCCAGGCGGGCGAGGAGCAGCAGGTCGTTCACCAGCTCTTGTAGCCGCTCGGTCGCGGCCAGCACGGCCTGCCCCATCTGCGGCCAGTCGGTGTCGTTGGGGTACATCAGCGCTTCTTCCACCTGGGCGCGGATCGCGGTGAGCGGGCTGCGGACCTCGTGTGAGGCGTCGGCGGTGAAGCGTCGTAGTTGCGAGTAAGCAGTATCGAGCCGGTTGAGCGTGGTGTTCACGCTGGTGGCGAGGATCCCGATCTCGTCCTGGCTCGTGGGCACGGGGACCCGCCGGTGGATGTCGGTGGCCGTGATCTCGTCCATCTCGGCCCGGATGGCCTCTATCGGCGCCAGCGTCCTGCCGACCGCCCGGTAGACGCCCATGGTCATCATCGCGGTGATCAGCAGGGTCATGACGGCCAAGAAGATCACGAGGGTGGAGTCGGCGTACCAGGGGACGACGGGAAGCGCGGCGTAGACCATCCATTCACCGTCGGGCTGGGAGATCTTGTAGGCCACTACGGTCATGCAACCTTCCAGACCGGCGGGAGGACACAGCGTCCGTTTGGTGCGGAGGCGGTCGCCGACCGGCTTGAAGGCGGCCATCGGCGGTTTGCCGGCGACCTGCCGGGTCGCGGTGACGATCTGTCCCTGCGGGTTCAGGACCTGGACCGCTTCGTCCCCGCTCGGGGCCAGCGTGCTGGGAAACGCGCGTTGTTTGATGTGGTTCTGCATCCGGTCGATGGACTCGGTGATCTGTGCCTGCCTGTCATGGACTTCCCTGTTGTGCACGTCGACGATCACGAGCATCCCGACGATTGCGCAGACCAGGGCGGCGAGCATGCCGGCCACCAGCGTGATCCGACCCCGCAGAGACTGCCGATTCGAGATGGAAACCAGACCCCCAAAGGGTGAAGTGATCATCTCTTACAAAGCATGGAGCGAAACCAGACCATAGGAATCCCACAATGTGGCAAAAATCCGGCGGCTCCCGCACTGACCCGCCGGCAAGGTGACGCCCGCGACCATCGCCAGGCCGGCACCGACCGAGCCTGACGAAACCGCTGTCCGGCGGCCATGTGACCGACGGCGGTCAAGGGCCATGAGCTTCTCCCGTCGGCACGGACCCGCGGTTACGGCGAAGGGGACGCCGGTGATGACCCGGCCTTGGGCGGCGGTCGGCGAGCCCAGGCCGGGCCTCCCGCCGGGCGCTGCCCTCACCGCACCCAGGTCTGCAGAATTCAGAACCTTCTCGACTTATCGTTTGTCGATAAATCTGAGGGGTACGCCGTCCATATTGAGGAAAGGGAGGCAGTAGTCATGACCGTATCTCAGGAGCCGACCAGGAACTACAGCATGCCCGCCCGCCTGCGTAATGTGGCGGCCATCGTGCTCGGTCTCCTCGCGACAGTACTCGCGCCCATTGTGACCGGGCTGCTGGCCATCATCCTCGCCTCACGCGGTATCGAGGGTGATCGGAAAGTCGGCATATGGGCAATGGCGGTGGCGGTGATCGGCACGATCGTGGGAGTGGTCTACTTCTACATCATCCGCGGCAATGACCTGATCAGTTTTCGTTAGGAGGCCGGTGGACCGATCGCGCGAGGGTCACGCGCCGTCATCCACCGGCGCGTGACCCCTGGTCCGACGTGGCTGCGGACCGGGCGCGTTCCGCCGAGCGGACATCACCAGTATTACGCCATTCTTGGCCGTGCCAATCGACCGCTGAACTTGGAGGACGGACATGACCGAACCCGCTTCGCCCACGGCCATGTCGACATCGCGCTGGGACTCGCTGCGCTGGTTGCAGACCCTGCTCGTCATCTCATTGGCCATCGCGATCGCGTTCTACCTCATCCGGCTGGGCTTCTCCATGCTCTATATGGTTCAGAGCGTGAACGACACGCGCGACATCCACGCTTCGGCACCGATACCGGTCGACTCCCTTGACGGATTCGACCGCAGGCCGCCCGCGCTCGTCACCGACACCTACCTCTCGCAGCACGGGACGCTGCCGGTGATCCTTGATCGGCCGACGCCGTGGCAGTTCACGCTCGCCGTGCTGTCCGGGTTGCCCCGTCGACTGGTGTACGCCACGTTCTTCGTACTGCTGCTGAGACTCGTCCGAGAAGTGCGGCACAGTGATCCGTTCACTGCGGCGACCGCTCGCCGGCTCCGGTTCCTCGGCTGGTTCCTGGTCATCGGCGTTCTGGCCGCGTCGGTGACCGAGTCGGCGATCCAGGGGCTGACCTTGGCGGCGGTCACCAGCGACGGCAGTTTTCTGTTCCAGTTCCGGCTTCCGTTCGAGGCACTGCTAGGCGGGATGGGGTTGATCGTGGTTGCCGAGGTCGTACGCCGTGGCGCCATCATGCGGGAAGACCTCGCGGGCACCATCTGATGCCCGCCGGCAACGACCAGCACGGCATCGAGGTTCATCTCGATGCCGTGCTGGAGGAGCGCGGCATGACGCTCACCGAACTGTCGCGCCAGGTGGGGATCACCATCGTGAACCTGTCGATCCTGAAGAACGGCCACGCGAAGGCGATCAGGTTCTCCACTCTCAGCGCTCTGTGCCAAGCGCTGGACTGCCAGCCCGGAGACCTGCTGAGCCACCACACCGGCGACTAGCCCCTGAGAGGGCGAACAGCCGGGCAGCGGAATGTGACCATCGCCATGGTGTCGGCCTGGGGGCAGTCGGCGGCCACGGACCAGCGCGGGCCGGGGCAGACCGGGCAGGATGGCGGTACCGCAGTGACGACACGGGCTATGCGAAGGCCGTCTAGCAGGCAGAGGCGGCCGCTGCCGAGAAGGGCCGGGTGCTCACCGATGCCGAGAAGGTGCGGATAGGCGAAGGTGGGGGACGCGCTGCGATCCTCAAGCAGATAGAACCGGAACTAATCGAGCATTTCGGTAGTAAGTGGGATTATAGCCAACCGAAGCCCCAGCGAGGCCGGCGTTGCCTCAAGCTCTGGCATTGCGGTTGAACCATCACCCGGTCGCCCGGAGACTCTATGGGCGGGATGCCGAGCGTTTGAGCTGAGGCCGTGTGGTCGCAGTTGGTCGTATTAGAGGGTTTAGTGGGATTGTTCTGTTAGGGTCTGTCTGCCAGGTTATTGGCCGGGGTGCAAAGGGGATAGTCATCAAGAACATCGCAACTCTGCTGGCCGCCGCGTCACTGGGCATCGTGTCGCTGGGAGCGGCAGCCTGCGGCGACGGCGCGGGGGACAAGTCGTCGGCTTCGGCCGGCACATCACCGATCGCGAACGGGGATTTCTCCGTTCCGGCACAGGCCTCGCCCTCCGAGGGCGTCTCATCACCCGGCGCGAGCCCGGCTTCACGTCCCAAGGCGAGCGGCTCCCAAGTGATCATGATCGATCCCAATGGGAAGAAGTACACCCGCAAGGAAATGGCCCAGATGGCCGCGGGGATGTCCGCGTCCTTCGGGGAAAAGGGCCCTCCTGCCGGTTTCTGCGCCATGTCCTACAAGGAGGGTGTTGACAAGGGCGGCAAGTTCCCTGCGGGCAAGGCCGCCTTCATGGAGGCATGTGAGGAAGGCGTGAAACTGGCGAGTTGAATCGCCTCGCCTCAAGCCTCTTGGTCATCGCACAGGTCGGGCGGACTCAGAAGGCGGCCGGATTTTCGTCGATCGGCCGGTATCTCATCAGGATGACTCCGGAGGGGAAGGGCTCGGCCGACACCAGACTCAGCCTCTCAGGCGATCGGTCGCCATCGAGCAGCGCCTTGCCTTGGCGGAGGAACACGGGGTGTACCAGGAGATGGAACTCGTCGACGAGGCCGTGTTCGGTGAGTGACCGGATCACGCTGAGGCTGCCATAAACCACAATGTTCCCGTCGGAGCTGCGCTTGAGCTCGTTGATCTCCTCGGGATCGATGCGTTCCAGGCGTCGGGTGTTCTTCCACGCTGCCGTGTTTCCCGAGGTGGAGACGACGATCTTGTTCATGGCGTCGACCCGGCGGGCATATCTGCGCAGCTCATCTGATTCATCCGGGTTCTGAGCGGCCTCCGGCCAGTAGCCGGCGAAGTCGGCGTGCGTGGTCCGGCCCAGCAACAGGCAGGCGGAGCCTTCCACGAGTTCCTGCTCGTACCTCCGTAGCCGCTCGTCGACCAGCAGCCAGTCCATCTCGTCCTGCGGCCCGGCGACGTACCCGTCGAGAGTGATCCACATCGTGACAATGATCTTGCCCATTCGCGGTCCTCTTTCGGGTGTGCATTCGTTCATCGGTCGGCGCCGAGGGCGGCCCGGACGGGTTCGGGTGTGCGCCCCGGCAACCGCTGCTGCTGGAAGTCGAGGACCGCGACCCAGTTCGGGCGCAGGCCGATCCGGACCATCCGCAGGCCAGGCTGGTCGATCGCTCGCAGGTAGGCGTTCGCCGCCTCCTCGCCCATTCCTGCGCGCTGGATGGTCGCGTACTCCGGGAGCACGCCATCGACCTCGCTCATCACTACCCTTCCGCGCAGCATGAGTACCTGCGGGGGGCCGTCGGCGGTGTCGATGCAGACCGCCACCTCGGGGTGATTCCGCAGGTCCCGGATCTTGTACGTGCCGTCGAACGCGCCGATGACCAGTTCGTCGCCGGTCCACAGGAAGTTGACCGGAATCAGTCGCGGCATCCGGTCCTTCCCGGTGTAGGCCAGGTGCGCCACCAGTGGGGCGGTGAGCAGGCGTTGCGCCGTGGGGGTGTTCAGCAATCTCACGTCGCCTTGCGGCAGATCCATCGTCTCGCTGTTCGAGAAGGTCATGGCGGCCAAGCTAGAGGAGTAACTCCTAAAAGGCAAGTTATGCTCCTAAATAAGGAGTCCTTCGATAGGATGGAGCCATGAGCGGTAGGCGTAGCTATGGAGATCCGTGCGGCGTGGCCCGGGGTCTGGATGTCATTGGTGAACGGTGGGCGCTGCTGGTGGTGCGTGACCTCCTGCTCGGCCCCAAGCGGTTCAACGACCTGCTCGGCGGCCTGCCCGGTGTCAGTCCGAATGTGCTGAGCCAGCGCCTTGTCGAGCTGATCGAGCGCGGTGTCGTCCACCGGCGAGACTTGGGCGCGCCGACACGGGTCCGCCTCTACGAGCTCACCCCGTGGGGCCGCAAACTGGAACCCATCCTGCTCCAACTCGGCGGTTGGGGAAGTCAGGCCCCGCTGCCGCCCGACGGTGAACTCGGCATTGACTCACTCATGCTCAGCCTCATGGCCGGTTTCGACCAGGCGAGGGCAGGCGAGCTGCAGGGCATCTACGAGTTCCTCATCGACGGCGCCACCTATGTCGCGGAAGTCGCCGATGGTCTTCTGCAGATCAGGCGCGGCACCGTTGACCAACCCGACGCCACGCTCACCGCCGACGTCGCCACCCTCCGAGCCATTTGTGCCGGCCGGACCAGCGTGGCAGAGGCCGTGCAATGCGGCGATCTACGCCTCGACGGCGACCGGCGAGCGGTCCAGAGCGTGACCGACCTGGTCCTGGCTCCCCTCGCGCACGCGCCGGAAGCGTGATCAGGCCCGCACTCTGGTCCGGGTAAGAAAGGCGCCTGGTTTCATACCCATAGGTGGCGGAGTCTCCAGGTGCCGGTGCTGCCCTGCTGAGCGATCTCGGCGATGCCGAGTTGCCCGTCGACGGTGACGCCGACCCGGTACAGTCGGCCCTCGCCGGGTACCTGCCAGACCTCACGGACTCCACGGACGTGCAGGCGGCCGCCCCGCCATTGCACAGTCCTCGGCGTTCCGGCGGGCGTCGTCTCGGTGATCTCGATCGGCTCGTTATACAGCTGCACGGCACAGAACACTACTCGAACATGTTATCGAATGCGAGACCCGGTGTCGGTCGACGTTACGCGTGTCTCGGCCGGCCGAACGGTGTCGATGCGGCGGCCTGTTCGAGCCGGGCTATCGGGCCCTCGGCAGGGACTCGGCGCGGCGCCGTTGCAGGTGGGTGCCTTCGGCATCGGTGCGCACCAGCCGCAGTGCGGCGTCGAACGCGGCACCCGCCTCGGCGTGCCTGCCCAGCTTGCACAGCAGCTCCGCCCGCACTGAGGGGACCAGGTGGTTCACGGGCAGGGCCTCGTCCAGTCCATCGAGGAGGCTCAGCGCCGCCTCCGGCGACCCGGCCTCCGCGGCCGCGACCGCCCGGTTCAGGCGGACGACCGGCGAGCCGGTGCGGCGCTCCAGCTCGGCGTACAGCTGGGCGACGCGCGGCCAGTCCGTGGCCCCGGCCGTGCTGTGCTCGGCGGCGATCAGTGCCTGGAGGTGGTAGTCGCCGGACGGCGGTCCCAGCCTGCGCAGCAGATCCAGGCCGCGGTCGATCTCGTCGTGGTGCCACTTCGCCCGGTCCTGGTCGGGCAACAGGACCAACCGGCCGTTGTCGTCGAGGCGGGCGTCGCGGCGGGCGTGCTGCAGGATCATCAGCGCGAGCAGGGCGAGGATCTCGTCCTCGCCCGGCAGCAGCTCGCCGAGAAGGTAGCCGAGCCGGATCGCCTCGGCGGCCAGTCGCGGTCGCTGCAGCTCAGGGCCGGCGGTCGCACGATATCCCTCCGTGAACAGCAGGTAGACGACCTTCAGCATGACGCCGAGCCGCGCGGGCAAGTCGTCGGCCGTCGGCCGGCGCAGCGGGATGCCGGCCTGCGCCATCTTGGCCTTGGCCCTTGTCAGCCTGGCGGCCATCGTGGGCTCGGGCACCAGGAACAGACGCGCGATCTCGGCCGTCTTCAGGCCGGCTCCGAAGCGCAGCGTCAGCGCCGCGCGTGCGTCGGCGGACAAGGCGGGGTGGCAGCAGGCGAAGAGCAGCCGCAGCCGCTCGTCCGCGATGGCATCCGGGTCGGGATCCTCATGCACCGTGCCGGTCACGAGCAGCGGCAGCCGCCGTCGGTCGTTCTCCTCCCGGCGCAACCTGTCGAGTGCGCGGCGATGCGCGGCGGTCAGCAGCCAGGCCGCCGGGCGGTCCGGCACGCCCTGTCCCGGCCAAGTCCGGGCCGCGGCGACGAATGCGTCCTGCAGGCCGTCCTCGGCGAGGTCGAATCGGCGCAGCCGCGTCACGAGCAGGGCGAGCAGGCGCGACCAGTGCTCCCGGTACGCCTGCTCGACCGCGTCCTGCGAGTTCAACTACCGCTCTCGCGCATCGGCACGATCGGCCGGATCTCGACCACCAGCTCGGGCAGCGCCTTGGCCAGCGCCATCGCCGCGTCGAGGTCGGGCGCCTCGATCAGGTAGAAGCCGCCGAGCACCTCGGTGGTCTCGGCGAACGGGCCGTCCGTGATGCTCACGTCGTCGCCCTGGTGCCGCAGGGTGGTCGCCGAGCCGGCGAGTGCCAGCTCCTTGCCGCCGCGCATCGCGTCCCGCTCCGCCAGCATCGTCGCGAAACGTTCGTGCCTCGCGTTGTTCTCGCGGATCTGATCCTCGTCACGCGACGCCCAAGCCTTCTCGTCGCCGTAGATCAGCAGTGCGTACTCCATGACATCGTCCCCTTCTCCGGGCGCCGTCGGTACGGCGCGGTCGAAGTGATGACGCCGCCGTACGCCGGAATTCGACAACGCACCGAGACTAATTCAGCGACCCGGGCGCGCGACCGCGTACGCCGGACGACCTCGGTGCCGGGGGCGACGAGGGTGCCGCCGACAGCGGCTTGACATTATGCAGGTATTTACCTGCATAATGCTGCGCGTGACCGCAGAGATGGACAAGGTGTTCAAGGCGCTGGCCGACCAGACGCGGCGGTACCTGCTGGACAGGCTGCACGAGCACAACGGGCAGACGTTGGGCGAGCTGTGCGCGCACCTCGACATGGCGCGTCAGTCGGTCACGCAGCACGTGGCCGTCCTGGAGGCCGCCAACCTGATCAGCACGGTCCGGCGGGGGCGGGAGAAGTTGCACTACCTCAACCCCGTTCCTCTTCACGAGATCCAGGAACGGTGGATCGACAAGTTCGAGCGTCCGCGTCTTCGGGCCCTGAGCGACCTGAGGCGACGAGCAGAGGAGCATGACATGGCCGACAAGCCGACTTTTGTGTACGTCACCTACATCGAGAGCACGCCGGAGAAGGTCTGGCACGCGTTGACCGACGCCGAACTCACCGCCGAGTACTGGGGGCACAGCAACATCTCGGACTGGCAGGTCGGTTCGACCTGGGAGCACCGACGCACGGACGGTTCGGGCATCGCCGACGTCGTCGGTACGGTACTGGAGACCGTGCCGCCCAAGCGGCTGGTGATGACCTTCGCCGAGCCGGCGCAGGTCACGTTCGAGATCGAGCCCTACGGCGAGATCGTCCGGCTCACCGTCACCCATGAGAAGCTGGCCGACCAAGCCGACTACGACGCGATCTCCGCCGGATGGCCGGCCGTGCTGGCCAACCTCAAGTCCCTCCTCGAGACCGGACATGTCCTCCCGCAGGCGCCCTGGGAGATGCACGCGGAGCTCCGGGACGCCCAGATGGCACGCAGCGACCCCCGGTGACCACCGTGCATGCCTAACGGGTGAGCCCTGACCGGGAGTGCGGGTCCTGTGGGCGCCCGATCGTTGGCCCGGCAGGCCCGTCAGGGTACTGCCGGGCCAACGATCGTCACGGAGGCCCTCAGATCAGCGGTCGGTGTTCAGGTGTTCAGGTGATCGGGTCGCTGGAGGATTCATGGATGGCGGTCCCGTCCGGCAACGGGACCGCCAGGGCGTCGGCGAGGGTGGGATGCAAGGTGAGACGCTGGAGGAGGCCGGTTACCTGTAGGACCCGGGCCACGCGGGGGACCAGGGGGCCGGCGAGGGCGGCGCTCCCGCCGCGGCCTTCGGCGGCCAGGTAGAACCTCAGCACCGTGCGCAGGCCCATCGAGTCCAGGAACCTCAGCCGTTCCAGATCGAACACCAAGTGCTCGCCGTGCTCTTCGCGGACCTGGAGGATGCTCTGCTCGGCCAGCTCCACGGTACTGAACTGCAGTTCCCCGGTCAGTGTGATCACGGTGCGCGGGCCGTCGGCCCGGCCGGTCACAGTCAGCAGTTCCATCTCGTGCCTCCCTCGACCCTCGCCGCAGAACTCCCGCGAACAGACTCAAAAAGCTCTAGTGGTCAAGTTAGATATTAGGACGCCATGAGTATAGGGTCCTTCTCGTCCACATGGCATAAAATCGGATGTGACCGCGGACGAAACCGCTTAGGATCACATAGGGCGACAGGGAACCTACGCCCGGTCGGCGCGGAGCGCGGATGCGGTCGTGAGTTTGCGCCACCCGGCGTGTCCTGGCGCCGGACCCGAGCACGTGTGGAGGCTGTATGGATCGAATGAACAGCGCTTCGGCCGGTGATTCACCCGGCGGCGACCTGTCCACGGATGGCGCGCCCGGCGCGAATCCCGACGCCAAGTTCGACGATGACGACTACCCCGCGTACAGCATGGGCCGCGCCGCCGAGATCCTCGGTGTCACGCCCGCCTTCCTGCGCAGCCTCGACACCGCCAAGCTGATCGCCCCGCAACGCTCAGATGGCGGGCACCGCCGCTACTCCCGTGACCAGTTGCGTCTCGCCCAGCGGGTCCGGGAACTGATCGACCAGGGCACCGCCCTCGAGGCCGCCTGCCGCATTGTCGTTCTGGAGAACGAACTCGCTCAGGCCCAGAACCTCAACGCCCGACTCCAGCAGGACATGGACGGCCGGCAGACCGGCTGATCCAGGCGGCGTGAGCCGCTCAGCACGCGTTCGGACCGTTCGTGTTGCTCCGTACGTGGTCGGCGCCGGGCGGGCGTCGCACTACGACGCGCGACGCCGCCGACGTAGGCTTCTCGCCGCGTGGTCATCGCGGCCCGTCAGGCGGCGCGGCCGGCCGGGCGGGGGTTCGAGCGAGCGGGTGGGAGGCGGGGCCGGTCCCGACGACGGGGTCGGCCCGCGATTCGGTCATGGACGGGTTCGCGCGACGTGAGTTCCAGTTGGTCCTGCTCCGACGCATGGCCGACTACCAGCCCGATCTCGTCATGGCCGCGGCCCGCTCGCTCGACGCCACGCGTACCGAGATGCGACAGGTGAACGCCCGGTGGCAGCGCATGCTGCGCTCGATGAGGTTTCCCGGTGGGGAGCGCCGGCTGCGGGGCGTGCTCGGCCCGCCGGCCGCCCACGCCGACCGCCGTCTGGGCGATGTGATCTGCCAGGCTGCCTGGTGGGAACTGCCGTTGTGGCCGGACCTGAGGTTCGAGGCGCTCATCGGGCCTGACGGATCGATCCTGCTGGAGTGGCTGGTGCGGCCCGAGACGTCGCAGGCGCCCCGGCTCGACGGCGTCGCGGATCTGGCCCCGTGGTCGTGCGTCGTCGGCGATGTGGCCATGCGGTTCGCGCCGGTCCAGCACCACGCCGACACGGTGCCCAGCCGGTGGCATGTCGTCTTCTCCCCGGCCGACGGCGCGCCTTCCCGCGTCGCCCACTTCGTCTGGGGCCTGCTCCAGACCGTCGAGGACGTACCGCCGCAGGAGCGTCAGGCGGAGCGGTAGCGCAGCCCGTCCATCACGGCTGATGCGGGTGGCTTTCATGAGAGCAATGCGACGCTTTGTTGCCTTCGATGCGTCTGTGACTAGACCTAACAATTACCTTCTGTCCTACTATTTTGCTGTTTGACGACTTTGTGTATTCTCGTCCCATTCCACGTTCCAGCGGGCGGAACTGGCGGAACTTGACTGGCGGAACCGGGTGCCCGTGGACCCCACCTGTCCCACTGTTCGCCCCGCAGACAGAGGCGGCCCCAACCGCGGCGATTTTTCAAGGCGGACGGGGTCTCACCCCACTCGAACCCCCCGGAAGAGCTGGGCCCCATGGCGACCGACCGTACGACCGACCCCCGATATCCGATCCTCACCACTGCGCGCATCGCGCACGAGGCGATCGACCCGCGCCACACGACCGATCCCGGTTCTCGGCCCTGGGCCGCCCGGTGAGCGCCATGGCGGTCGGGACGGCGAACGTGCTCTCCCATCACGTCGGCTGGTACGGCCTCGCGGTGGGCAGCATCGTGCTCGCCAAACTGGTGATGTCCATCCCGTTCGGCCGGCGGAAGCCGCCGTCGTGGGGTCCCGCGACCCCGACGCTCGAAGTCGCCGCGGTCGTCACCGCCTACAACGAGGACCCGAGCGTGCTGCGTTCGTGCCTCGACTCGTTCATCGGCCAGACCCGCCGCCCTGACTCGATCACTGTCGTCGACGACGGGTCCGACTCCCCGGACGCCGCAGAGCTCGCCGAGAGCATGGCCCCGTACTTCCGGGACCTCGGCGTGCGCTTCGAGGTCATCCGGTTCACCGAGAACCGCGGCAAGCGGGAGGGCCTGGCCGCCGGGTTCGCCGCCAACTGGGACGCTGACGTGTACCTGTGCGTCGACTCCGACACCGTCCTCGAGCGGGAGGCCACCGAGCGCGCCCTGCAGCCGTTCGCCTCCGGCAAGGTGATGTGCGTCACCGGGCTCGTGCTGGCGCTCAACCGGTCGGTGAACCTGCTGACCCGGCTCATCGACATGCGTTACGTCAACGCCTTCCTCGGCGACCGGGTCGCCTACTCGCGGCTCGGATCGGTGCTGTGCGCATGTGGGTCGATGGCGCTTTACCGGGGCTGGGTGGTCCGCCGGTACCTCGACGACTTCTTGACCCAGACCTGGCTCGGCGCCCCGGCCACCGCCGGTGACGATCGTCGCCTCACCTTCTACTGCCTGCTCGAGGGACGCACCGTCATCCAGCCTCAGGCGGTGGCATGGACGGCCGTCCCGGAACGGATCTCCCACTATCTGCGGCAGCAGGCCAGGTGGACCAAGTCGTTCATCCGCGAGGGTCTGCTGATGACACGTACATCGCCCGGGCGGGTGTGCTGGTGGCTGAACCTGGTCGAGCTGGTCACCTGGGTGGCGTTCACCAGCGCCCTGATCGTGGGGGTCGCGACGGTCACCATCCAGCCGCACTGGTGGGCGGCGGGGGTCGGCTACATCGTGTACGTGTGCGCCGCCAGCTGGGTGCGGTCGTTGCACTATCTGCGCGGTGCCGCCGCGGTGCCGCCGCTCGACCGGGTGCTGACGTTCCTCGCGGCACCCCTCTACGCGCTGATGAACCTCACGTTGCTGATCCCGCTTCGGCTGTACGCGCTGGCGACGATGCGCGACTCGAGGTGGGGCACGCGGGCGTACGTCGAGGTCGCCTCGCAAGGGAACGGTTGCGCGATGACCGTGCCGCTCGTACCGCGGCGGGACGTGCTCGTCGCCGCTCCTTCGGTGAGCGGCGACGAGCACGCAGGCGGGTCAGCCGATCGCTGATCCGCCGCCTTCGACGGGGAGCCGCACCGAGCTGATCCCGGTCTGGACCTTCATGACGGTGCCGGCCGGGTAACGCAGGGTGTAGTCGTAGTCGGTCGAGATCAGTACGACGCCGATCCGGTGCCCCTTCTTGAAGACGTAGTCCTCCGGCTGCATGTCCCAGCGGAAGGAGTACATCCTGCCCTCCTTGATCGGCTCGGTGCGAGCCGCGTCATGGCGGTTACGGGCGTCCAGCCACCCACGAGTCACGATCTTGAAGTCCGCGGTCTCGGTCACGTGCCTGGTCCTGAAGGCGCAGCCGGTGTCACCGGGGATGCCCGAGCCGTAGCAGATCTGCTGCGAGGTGTCGCTGGAGGTCCCGCTCGTGGCACGGGTGTCGGTTCCGTAGTCGACCAGCATCGCGGTGAGATAGGGCGACGTGCCCTTGAGCGAGGCGTCGACCGAGATCGTCGGCGTGCCGTTCAGGTGTACGTCCTTGACGAGCCCGGGCGTCAGGTAGGCCAGCCGGTTCTCGTTCGCCTCGGTCTCGTTGTCCACGAGCGTGTTCGCGTTCACCGTACGACCCTGATCGGTCAAGGACTGGACGTCCCGGGAAGCGCGGACCGTGGACAGCCTGCCGGGCTGCGCGTTCCCGCCGGCGCCCGAGTTGAGGTGCAGCGTGACGTCCTTGGTGCCGCGCGCCGGCCAGGCGTCCTGCGTCTTCCAGCTGAAGTCCGCCTGCTCGACGTCGACCCGGGGCTCGCGCGTGATCCCGTTGTCGATGCCGTACAGCCAGTGGTCGTACCAGTGGTGCAGCTGCCGCAGCCACTCCTCGATGCGCAGGTTGAACGGGTTGGAGTGACCGGCCTGGTGCAGCCAGAGCTTGGTCGGGACCTGCCCCTGAAGCGCCTCCCACCACTGCGCGAACTGCTTGGTCTTGACGTTCCAGTCGTTCAGGCCGTGCACGAGGAACACCGGGACCCGGACCTTCTTGGCGTTGACCAGGAAATCGCGCGCCGCCCAGAACTTGGAGTAGTCGCCGGTCTCGCGGTCCTGCCGTGCGGCCAGGTCGGCGATGACGGGCTTGCAGATCTCCTTGTCGGCCCGCGTGTAGATGAGCTTGGACATGACGTCGGTGTCCTCGCCCTGGAACCCACCGGGAGCGAGGACGCCGCCGTTCGCCCGGTAGTAGTCGTACCAGGAGGAGATCGCGGCGATCGGGACGATCGTCTTGAGTCCCCGGGCGCCGGTGGTCGCCACCTGGTTGGGCAGTGTGCCGTTGTAGGAGATGCCCTGGAGCGCCACCTTGCCGGTGCTCCAGTCGGCCCTGACCCTGTTGCCGCTCTCGTCCCAGCCCTTGGCGTCGCCGGTCAGCCAGTCCACGGCCGCCTTGACTCCGAGCGTCTCGTCGCGGTCGCCGATGGTCGGGCAACCGGTCGAGCCGCCGCTGCCGATGCTGTCCACCTGAGCCACGGCGTAACCACGAGGGAGGAAGTAGTTGTCGTAGTAGCCGGACCAGACCTGGGCGGCGGCGCGGGCTCCGGGAGCCCCGCCGAGCAGCTCCGAGGTCAGCTTGCTGCGGGAGCTCGGGTCGCCGGGCGGCGCGGAGAGCCTCCTGCCCGTGGTGTCGTCCAGGCCGTCACCGTCGACGTCGACCCCGTGGTTGGGGATGTCCAGAGTGCCGGCCCAGTACGGGCTCGGCTCCATGATGATCGGGACCTTGAGGCCCTGGTCGGTCTCCTTGGGCCGCAGGACCCGCACCCGTACCGTGTCGCGCTTGCCGTCGTCGTCACTGTCGACCGTGGTCTGGACGTCGACGGTCTGATAGACCGCGTCGGCCCGGGAGAAGACCGGCTGGGTCTCACCTCCCTGCACTTTGATCGTGGGAGTGGTGCCGGCATGGGAGGCGCCGGTCGGGACGGCGACCGCGGTGAACACCGCGGCGGTCACGGCCGACGCGCCCAGCATGCGTATGCCTCTGGTGCGCCATTGCATGGGGGCTCCGGGAGCTCGTGGAAAGGCAAGGTTGATCAAATCTCACCCAGGAGAGCGGGAGACACAAGAGATACGGCGTACCTTTCGAGCGCATCGGCTCGGCACCTCGACCACGCGCACCTGCAGTTGCAACGCGATGAGCAGCGCGCCGAGCCCGGTGATGGCGACGGCGTTGGGGACCATCAGGGTGAGTCCGACACTGGTGATGGACATCGCGGTGAAGATGGGGTTGCGTACGATCTGGAACGCTCCGGAGGTGACCAGGTCGGTGCGTTCGCCCTCGGCCACTCCGATGCGCCAGGAATCTCCCATTGCCCACTGGGCGAGCAGCGTCGTGGTGACGCCGGCGACGGCGATCACGACGCCGGCGACCGCGAATACGACCTGGTCGAGAATCGCCAGGGGCTCGAGCCCGCCGAGATCGGCCACAGGGGCGGCCACCTCTCCTCACGTGCGCGTTCGAGCTCCCAGGCAATGGCGGGGGCGAGTTGTCGCGCGCGCTCCGGGCTCAACGGGCCGTCGTGGCCATGGTTGTTCTCGATGTCCAGCGCAGGGCGGGCTTCGTCCAGTTGTTTCTGTGCGTCCGCCGCACGCACTTGCGCCGTGGCCGACCTGTGGCACACGGGCCCTGGCTTCGCTCACCGTGATCGCCCTCCGGTGATCACGACCTCGGCGCCGGGGACGCCAGTGCCGCCGCGATCGAGTCGGCGATCGGGGTGGTCGGGCGTCCGATGAGCCGCGACAGGTCGCCCGGGGTGGCCGACAGCAGGCCGCGGCTGATGGCGTCGTCCACGTCCACCAGGACCTCGGCGAAGGCGGCGGGGAGCCCCGCACCGATGAGGATCGCCCTGCGCTCGGCGCCCGTGACGGAGGTGTGGACGACCTTCTTTCCGGTCTGCCGCGAGACCTCCTCGGCGAACTCCTCGAAGGACCAGGCGGTGTCGCCGCCCAGTTCGTACGCCTTGTTCAGATGCCCGTCCTCGTTCATGACGACCGCGGCCGCAGCGGCGTAGTCGGCGCGCGGGGCGGTGGCGATGCGGCTGCCCGCGGCGACATTGGTGACGATGGCGCCGCGCTCGACCGCACCGGGGAGGTCCCCGATGTCGCCGGCGTACGCCTCCGAGTACCAGTTGCTGCGCAGGAAGGTGTACGGCAGACCGGAGTCGAGGATCAACTGCTCGGTCTCGCGGTGATCGGCCGCGAGCAGGAAGTCGGCCTTGGGCCCGCCGAACACGCCGACGTATCCCAGCTGCGCCACGCCCGCCGCCTTGGCCGCGTCGATCACCGCTGCGTGCTGCGGGGCGCGCCTGCCGACGTCGGTGCCGGAGATCAGCAGCACGCGGTCGCCCGACTGGAACGCACCCGTGAACGTCTCGGGCCGGTCGTAGTCGGCGATGTGCGCCCGAACGCCCTTCGCCACCAGATCGGCGGCCTTCTCCCTGCTGCGAGCGATGGCCGTGATCCCGTCCGCCGGTACCCCGGCCGCGAGCAGGTCCGCGATGATCATGCCCCCGAGCTGCCCGGTCGCCCCGGTGATGACGATGCTCATGGAAGTGCTTCCCCCGTGTTGTTCAGTGGACGGCATAAGTGCAGGTCCTGCACCGGTGGCTTACCCTACGGGGGGTACTAACTCAGCGAAAGTACCCACCTTGAAGTAAGGTACTGATGTGAGCGTAAGTGAGAAGTCGGTGGCCGGACACTCCGTGGTGCCCGAGAGGCTCGGACCGCCGCCGAACGTCAATCGCGCGGAATGCCCCTCACGGCTGGTGCTGGAACATGTCACCAGCCGCTGGGGCGTACTGGTCTTGGCCGCGCTGCTGGAGCGCTCGTACCGCTTCAGTGAACTGCGCCGCCAGGTCGGTGGGGTGAGCGAGAAGATGCTCGCGCAGACCCTCCAGACCCTGGAACGCGACGGCTTCGTCCACCGCGACGCCAAGCCCGTCATCCCACCGCGCGTCGACTACTCGCTGACGCCGATCGGGCGCGAGGCCGCCGAGCAGGTGTGGGCACTGACCCGCTGGGTCGAGAACAGGCTGGACGACGTCTTCACGGCGCGCGAGGTCTACGACGGGGCGCGGGAGTCTCACTAGCGGTGCCCGCCGTGCCCGCCCGAACGTACGCGGGACGACCCCTGAGCGGCTGCGCGACCTGAGGGGGTCGCGGGTGACGAGTGAGAGGTTCACCAGGTGAACATGCCGGAAGAACCGGCCGGCGGCACCGGCAAGGACCGTCTGGACGTGCTGGTGGAACAGATCGTCGGCCGGCGCGGCCGGGTGCTGGCCGTGGAGCTTTCCGGCGAGGACGCGTCCGAGCTGGTGACGCGGCTCGACATCGCCCTTGACGACGCCCGCGGCGGCGCAGAGGTGCGGATGGTGCTCGGCGCGGCATGCACGACCGCGGCGAAGGCGATCGAACAGTTCACCTCGGCTCTGCAGTTGCCCTACCAGGCGAGCCGAGGCTGGACGGACTTCCTCGAACGACTCGGCGACCGGCCCGTCTCGGTGCGGCAATGCGTCATCGTCTCGGACGCGTGCCGGCTGCTGGCCTACGAGGACTGCGACAGATGGCAGGAGCTGGTCTCCGACCTGCACGGCGGCCCCTACTGCATGGGCGGCGGCTGGAGCACACTGATCCTTGCCGACCACAGGACCGGATGGGAACACTGGACGTTCGGGGAGGCGGTCAGGGACGCCCGGCGAGACGCCGTGGGCCCTTTCATACTCTGGGCCGCACACTTTGGGGCCACATGGAATAGCGACCCGGTATCGTAACCCGATATCGGGTTTCGTTTTGTTCGGCGATGGGATGTGGCATGGCCGTGGCACCGACCGGAGCCGGGCAGTCGCGACTGGAGCGTCGCCTGGGCCTGCGGGACGCAGTTGTGATCGGCCTTGGTTCGATGATCGGGGCCGGGGTCTTCTCCGCGCCGGCTCCGGCCGCGGCGGCCGCGGGATCCGGACTGTTGCTGGGCCTCGGTCTCGCGGCGGTGGTGGCCTACTGCAACGCCACCTCCTCGGCGCGGCTCGCGGCACGCTACCCGGCCTCGGGCGGCACGTACGTCTACGGCCGCGAACGTCTGGGCGACTTCTGGGGCCACCTGGCCGGCTGGAGCTTCGTGGTCGGTAAGACCGCCTCGTGCGCGGCGATGGCCCTGACCGTGGGGGCCTACGTGTGGCCGGCTCACGAGCGGGAGGTGGCGGTGGCCGCGGTGGCGGCGCTGACCGCACTGAGCTGCACCGGCGTCCAGAAGGCCGCGTGGCTGACCCGCACGATCGTCGCGGTGGTGCTGCTGGTGCTGGCCGCCGTGGTCGTGGCGAGCCTGACGAGCGGCCAGGCGCAGGCCGCACGGCTGGACATCGGCGCCGACGCCGGCGTGCACGGTGTCCTGCAGGGCGCCGGCCTGCTGTTCTTCGCCTTCGCCGGCTATGCGCGCATAGCCACCCTGGGCGAGGAGGTACGCGATCCCGGCCGCACCATCCCGCGGGCCGTGCCCATCGCGCTGGGCATCACGCTGGTCGTCTACGCGGCCGTGGCCGCTTCGGCCCTGGCCGTCCTCGGCCCCGAGCGACTGGCCGGGGCGGCCGCCCCGCTGGCCGAGACGGTCCGCGCCGCAGGCGCCCCCGCACTCGCCCCCATCGCGGGCGCCGGGGCCGCGATCGCCGCCCTCGGGTCACTGCTCGCGCTGATCCTCGGCGTCTCCCGCACCATGCTGGCGATGGCCAGAGACCGGCACCTGCCGCCTGCCCTGGCGGCCGTGCACCCGCGCACCAAGGTGCCGTACCGCGCCGAACTGACCGTCGGCGCCGTCGTCGCCGTCCTGGTCTTGGCCACCGACCTGCGCGGCGCGATCGGTTTCTCCTCCTTCGGCGTACTGGCGTACTACGCCATCGCCAACGCCTCCGCCTGGACCCTGACCGCCGGTGAAGGCCGACCGCCGAGGATCGTCCCCGTCCTGGGACTGACCGGCTGCGTGGCGCTCGCCGTCAGTCTGCCGCCGATCTCGGTCCTGTCCGGCGGTGCGGTGCTGGCCGCCGGCGCGGTCCTGTACGCGGCCCGCCGCACGCTGAACGGCCGATGACCGGGGTCTGGCATCGGTTGAGACGACCGGCCATATTGACGTCGGAGGTAGCACGCCGCTGGCGATTCGCACACTGATCACGAGTGCTGCGCTCCTTGCTCGTCCGCGACCTGAATGATCGTCTTGCCGGGCGTGCGGCGGTGGCGGGCGAACGCGGAAGCCGTTTCGGAAAGCGGTCGCACAGCGCCGACGATGGGGTTGAGCCGTCCGGCCCGGAGGCGCTGGGCGAGGTCGGTCAGCCGGGCGCGGTCGGGTTCGACGACGAAGAAGATGGCTCGCCCGTCCTTGGGCTGCACGGTAGGTGGCAAGGCGATGGTGACGAGGGTGCCGCCCGGGCGTACCAGTTCGGTCGATCGCTCGAGGATGTCGCCGCCGATCACGTCGAACACCACGTCCACCTCGCCGACGTGCTGCAAATCGTCGGCGTCCAGGTCGAGGAAGGTCTGCGCGCCGAGGCCGAGCGCGACATCACGGTCGTCGGCTCGTCCGGTGCCGATCACGCGGGCGCCCACCTCTCGCGCGAGTTGGACGGCGATCGAGCCGACGCCGCCCGCGGCGCCGTGAATGAGGACGGTCTGGCCGGTCGTGAGGTGGGCGTGGTCGAACAGTCCCTGCCATGCGGTCAGTCCGGAAATGGGCAGCGCGGCGGCCACGGTGTGGTCGATGTCGGCCGCGAGGGGGGCGAGGTTGCGAGCCTCCACCGCGGTGTACTCGGCCAGGGATCCGTTGCGGGTCCAGTCGGTCAGTCCGAACACCCGCTGGCCCACCGTGAGGCCGGTGGTGCCGTAGCCGAGCTCGACCACGGCTCCGGACAGCTCGTGCCCGGGGATGCTGGGTGTCCGGTCGCGGCCGGCGCGATCGGACCACGTTCCCGGCCAGTCGAGCTCTCCGGGGGTGAAGCCCGCGGCGTGCACGCGCACGATGACGTCGTTTTCCGCAGCGTGGGGGTAAGGCATGTCGGTCAGGGTGAGGCCGCCGACACCCGCGTCACGGTCTCGCACGGTGATCGCTCGCATGCTCGAATCCTTTCAAGAACGTTCGTCGGTATGGGTGGTTGTCGGGGCTGAGCACAGGGTCCGCTCGTCGCGCCCGCGGTGCCGGCTGCCGGCCGCAGAGGTCGCGGATCGCCCGTCGGCGGTGCGCTCGCGACGCAGGCCGCGACCCTCGCCGGTTCCTCAGTTACGAAAGCCTGCGACGGGTTTTCGCCAGGCAGCTGTCGATCAGCCCCGCCGCCTACCAACGCCGGTTCAGCACGGCCCGCCGCGCCAACGCGGGTTAGAGCCTGTCGTGTAAGTCATCGGAGTCAGAGGATGATGGCGGCGATGGCCGAGGGAGGCCGGATGGCGGACGTCAACGTGACCGTGTGGGATGAGAGCGGCGTCGGGGCGCCGGCGGCGGTACTGGTCCACGGCATACTCACCTGGGGCGCGGATCCGGCCTATGGCTTCGCCGGGCAGCGGCCGCTGGCCGACCGGTACCGGTTGCTGGCGATGGACCGCCGGGGGTACGGCGGCAGCCCCGACATCGATCACAGCGACTACCGCGTGGACGCCGATGACGTGCTCGGCCCCGCCGCCGGCGACACCGGAACGCCTAAGGGCCGCGGCCACCACCATGCGCGAACGTCCCTGCTGGGAGGGGAAGATCCCGATCGCGGCGCTGGCCGCCGCACCCTGGCCCAAGCCGGTCATCTGCGGGACGTGGGAGGACGCACCACGCCCGTACCGGGAGTTGGCCGGTGAGCCGTTGATGACCTGCGCGCGTGTCACGGCCGAACGGATCGGCGCCCGGCTGCTGCGGGTCCCCGGTTACTACCCGCATGTCCAGCGGCCCGACCTCGTCAACGCCGCCCTGCGCGCCCTCTGGGGCGGCGAACCCCCGGCCTAGGGCTTACGGCCCACGGCGCCGTAGGCGTCCAACGGCGGGCCCTCCTCGAGATCGGCGAACTCCGCCCGCCACTTCGTGATCGGCACCACGCCCGGGTCGATCAGCTCCAGACCCTCGAAGCACTGGCCGAGTGCCTCGGGGCTGCGCAGCACGTAGGGAACGGCTCCGTTCTCCTCGAGCTTGGCGACGCTGTCGACCACGGCCTGGCCGGTGTTGGTGCTGTCCCACAGCACCAGGAAGCTGCCGGACGGAACAGCGCCCATGATCTTCGACAGGATGGAGCGCACCTCACCGAGATCGGGCTCGTAGCCGAGCACGCCCATGAACATGACCGCGACCGGCAGGTTCAGGTTCAGGACGTTCGCCGCGTCGGAGATGATCTGGTCGGGGTCGTGGAAGTCGGCGTCCACATAGGTGGTCACCCCCTCGGGGGTGGTGTTGACCAGCAGAGCGCGGGCGTGCACCAGCACCAGCGGGTCGTTGTCGACGTACACGATCTTGGAGTCGGGCGCGACCTGCTGAGCGATCTCGTGGGTGTTCTGCATCGTCGGCAGGCCCGTACCGATGTCCAGGAACTGGCGGACGCCCGCCTCGGCGGCGAGGTACCGGACGACCCGGTTGAGGAAGTGACGGGACTCCCTGGCCATCGTGATGATGTCCGGATACACCTCGGAGACGGCGTCCCCGGCGGCGCGATCGGACTTGTAGTTGTCCCGGCCGCCCATCCAGTAGTTCCAGATCCGGGCCGCGTGCGGAATCTCGGTGTTGATCTTGGAGTGAGGCTCCTGGCCGGTGGGTGCGGTAGGGGGAAGCTCGTCGGTCATGTCGTCCCTTATGGCTAGCCTTGCCGGGGGTTGTAGGGGAGATCGTAACCGCGGGACCTGACGCTACCGGCGAATCTCGGCCGACCGGCCGAGCCGGCCGCACCTCTGGACGCCGGGACGGTGAGGGCGCCTGCCGCTCAGCCGGTCCGGCGGCAGATGACGAAGTCGGGGAAGGCATGCCGGCCGGGCCGATCGCCGATGTCGTCGATCGCCCGGCGAATGTCGCGTAGCTGGTCCACCGTCATCTGCAGGGGCGGTTCGTCCGGCTGATGGGTGGTGCGGACGGGGTAGTCGACACCCGGCCGATCGGTCATCTCGATGTGGCAGCCGAGGACATGGGTGACCGGCCGGGTGGCGGCGAACGCGATCAGGCGGTCGATCGTGCCGCTGAAGGCCGCCCAGTCGTCCACGTACAACCGGCCGGGATAGACCGTGTCGCCCGTGAGCAGGAACCCGGTGCCGGGGTCATAGAACGTGACGGCCGTCTCGTGGTGTCCCGGACTGGCCAGGCACTCCAGCACCCGGCCGCCGAGGTCGACACGAGCCACCCGGCCGGGGTCGCGCGCGAAGCCGAAGAACGTCCAGGCACTGCTCAGGTCCGCGTTCACGACGACGGTGTCGGGGCGGTCGGCGAACTGGGCGTCGCCCGCGATGTGGTCGCCGTGGGCATGCGTGTGCAGGACGAGCAGGGGATAGCCGTCCCTCGGATGTGTTCGGAGCCAGCGTTCGACGGCTTCGTCGACGACCCGGCGCAGCGGAAAGAACTCGGCCGAGGCGGTGGCGCCGGTGTCGATGAGGACGGCTCGCGTGTTGCCGAACATGAGGTACATGAACGGCGCCTCGTAGTCCACCGCCATGTTCTGCCGCAGGATGAGCGTGTGCTCGTCGTAGGCGTACACCTGGATGTCGGGGTCGGTGTTGCGCTTCGCCGAAGCCGACCCGTGGATCCAGTCGACGTCAATGCCGCGACGCTCAGGCGGCTCGGCCGTGAAGTCGATCAACTGTGCGCCCGCGGCCATGTCATCTCCAGACCCCGGCCGCATCTCCCGAATCCGGCCGAATGTCGCCATATGTACCCTAACGTGCACATCGAGCGCGGCCACGTCGTCCGACCCGGCCTCCTCTACAGGTAGCGGCCCGCCGAGGTCCACAGCAGCAGCATCGCGGCGAACCCGAGGCGGCCCTCGGTCAGATCGGCGGCGGCCCTGGGGATGCCGCCCATGACACCGGTCTCGACCAGCCCGCCGACCATGACGAACAGGCCGGCGAAGAACACCAGGGTGGACCATTTCGACCTCCTCCAGCGCCTGCTCTGTGGTGACGCGGGTGGCGGTCACCAGCAGCCCGGCGCCGAGCAGGGCGACGACCGAGGGCCCGTAGTGCAGCACGGGTGCAACACTGTGCTTTCTCACATGAAATGTGGTCACCGCCTCATAAGATGGGATCTTGGTTAAGGCGGGCACGGTGAGCACTGGAGGGCGTCATGTCGAGCGGGGCTCGGTCGCCGGGGGATGCGTTTGATTCCGGAACGCAGGATTCGGGCGGCGTGCCCGCGCTGCTCGATGTCAGCAAGCCGCACTCGGCTCGCGTGTACGACTATTACCTGGGCGGCAAGGACAACTACGAGATCGACCGGGCGACCGGCGAACGGGCGGCGAAGAGCTGGCCGGCGGTGCGCACCGCGGTACGCGAGAACCGCGCCTTCCTGGGCCGAGCGGTCCGTTTCCTGGTGCAGGAGGCCGGCATCCGCCAGTTCCTGGACATCGGCACCGGTCTTCCCAGCGGGAACAACGTGCACCAGATCGCCCAATCGCTGGAGCCGACCAGCCGCGTGGTGTACGTCGACAACGACCCGATCGTGCTGGTGCACGCCAACGCGCTGCTCACCAGCCGGCCTGAGGGCAAGACCTCCTATATCGACGCCGACCTGCGTGACCCGCGCGGCATCCTCGATGATCCGGCCGTGAGCGGCACGCTCGACTTCGACGAGCCGATCGCCCTCATGCTGGTGGCGATCCTGCACTTCCTCACCGACGACGACGACCCCCGTCACATCGTCAGCACCCTGCTCGAGGCGCTGCCGGCGGGCAGCTACTTCACCGCCTCGCACGTCACGCCCGAACACGACCCGGACGGTGTACGGGGGCTCGAGAGCACCTACCGCGCGGGCGGCATCCCCGCCCAGGCCCGTGACTCCGCCACCTTCACCGAACTCGCCTTCGCCGGGCTGGACGTCGTCGACCCGGGTGTGACCCTCGTCTCGGAGTGGCGACCCGATCCCGGCCACTCCCGCCCACCGGCGGGCCAGGTCAACTGGTACGGAGGCGTCGCCCGAATCTGAGCGAACTCGTCTCACCGTGTCCGCGGGGGCCTCGGTCAGGTGCCGACGTAGGCCGCGAGGTGCTCGCCGGTGATGGTGGAGCGGGCGGCGACGAGGTCGGCGGGTGTGCCCTCGAAGACGATCCGGCCGCCGTCGTGGCCGGCGCCGGGGCCGAGGTCGATGAGCCAGTCGGCGTGCGCCATGACCGCCTGGTGGTGCTCGATGACGATGACCGACTTGCCGGAGTCGACGAGCCGGTCGAGCAGGCCGAGCAGCTGCTCGACGTCGGCGAGGTGGAGGCCGGTGGTCGGCTCGTCGAGGATGTAGACGCCGCCCTTCTCGGCCATATGGGTGGCCAGCTTGAGCCGCTGCCGCTCGCCGCCGGACAGCGTGGTGAGCGGCTGGCCGAGGCTGAGGTAGCCGAGCCCGACGTCGGCGAGCCGGTCGAGGATGGCGTGCGCGGCCGGTATGCGCGCCTCGCCGGCGCCGAAGAACTCCTCGGCCTCGGCCACCGACATCGCGAGCACCTCGCTGATGTCGCGGCCGCCGAGGTGGTAGTCGAGCACCGCCGCCTGGAACCGCTTCCCTTCGCACTCCTCGCAGGTGCTGGCGACGCCGGCCATCATCGCCAGGTCGGTGTAGATGACGCCGGCGCCGTTGCAGGCCGGGCAGGCGCCCTCGGAGTTGGCGCTGAACAGCGCCGGCTTCACGCCGTTGGCCTTCGCGAACGCCTTGCGGATCGGGTCGAGCAGCCCGGTGTACGTCGCCGGGTTGCTGCGCCGCGAGCCGCGGATCGCGCCCTGGTCGATCGAGACCACACCCACGTCGGCGGCCGAAGGAGATTGACCCAGCGACCCGTGCACGAGCGAGCTCTTGCCCGAGCCGGCGACGCCGGTGATGACGGCGAGCACCCCGAGCGGGATGTCGACGTCGACGTCCTGCAGGTTGTTCGAGGTGGCGCCGCGGATCTCCAGGGCGCCGGTGGGAGTGCGTACTGCCGGCTTGAGCGACGCCCGGTCATCGAGGTGGCGGCCGGTGATGGTGTCGCCGGCCCGCAGCCCCTCGAGGGTGCCTTCGTAGCAGACGGTGCCGCCCGCCGTACCGGCGCCGGGGCCGAGGTCGACGACGTGATCGGCGATCGCGATCGCCTCCGGCTTGTGCTCGACGACGAGCACCGTGTTGCCCTTGTCACGCAGCCGCAGCAGCAGGTCGTTCATCCGCTGGATGTCATGGGGGTGCAGGCCGATGGTGGGCTCGTCGAAGACGTAGGTGACGTCGGTTAGCGACGAGCCGAGGTGACGGATCATCTTGGTGCGCTGCGCCTCGCCGCCCGACAGCGTGCCCGACGGCCGGTCGAGCGAGAGGTAGCCCAGCCCGATCTCCACGAACGAGTCGAGGGTCTCTCCCAGGGCGGCCAGCAGCGGCGCGACGGACGGTTCATTCAGACCCCGCACCCACTCGGCGAGGTCGCTGATCTGCATCGCGCAGGCGTCGGCGATGTTGATCCCCTTGATCTTCGACGACCTGGCCGCCTCGCTGAGCCGGGTGCCGCCGCACTCGGGGCAGGCGGTGAACGTCACCGCCCGCTCCACGAACGCCCGGATGTGCGGCTGCATCGCGTCGACTTCCTTGGACAGGAACGACTTCTGGATCTGCGGGATCAGTCCTGTGTACGTCAGATTGATGCCCTCGACCTTGATCTTGGTCGGCTCCCTGTAGAGCAGATCGTGCAGTTCCTTCTTGGTGTACTTGCGGATCGGCTTGTCCGGGTCGAAGTAGCCACAGCCGCGGTAGATGCGGCCGTACCAGCCGTCCATGCTGTAGCCGGGGATCGTGAGCGCGCCCTCGTTGAGCGACTTGCCGTCGTCGTACAGCGCGGAGAGGTCGAAGTCGGTGACCGAGCCCATGCCCTCACAGCGCGGGCACATGCCGCCGAGGCGGGTGAACGTCGCCTTCTCGGCCTTCGTCTTGCCGCCGCGCTCGATCGTGATCGCACCGCTGGCCTTCACCGACGGAACGTTGAACGAGTACGCGTTGGGCGAGCCGATGTGCGGCTTCCCGAGCCGGCTGAAGAGAATGCGCAGCATCGCGTTGGCGTCGGTGGCGGTGCCGACGGTGGAGCGGGGGTTGGCGCCCATCCGCTCCTGGTCGACGATGATCGCGGTCGTCAGCCCGTCGAGTAGGTCGACCTCGGGCCGCGCCAGCGTCGGCATGAAGCCCTGCACGAAGGCGCTGTAGGTCTCGTTGATCAGCCGCTGCGACTCCGCGGCGATCGTGCCGAACACCAGCGAGCTCTTGCCCGAGCCGGAGATGCCGGTGAACACCGTAAGCCGGCGCTTCGGGATCTCGATGCTGACGTCCTTGAGATTGTTCACGCGCGCGCCGTGCACGCGGATCAGGTCGTGGCTGTCGGCGGCGTGCGGCGCAGGCGACTGCGTGTCCGTCCTCGTGGGCATGCTCATCGTGTCTCCAACTCATCGGTCCTGAAGCAGCCCGAGGATCCGGTCATGGTCACTCCTGAGTCGTGGGTCACATCGACCCGGTGTGTCGCGTCGAGCCCGAAGACGAACGGGAAGGCCGAAATCGACGAGCAGGGCCGGTCGGCGGACCGATCCCATGGCGGTCACGCTAGCTGCGGCCCGGTGACCGGTGCTTCTCGATTCCTGATCGGTCTGGTCACCAGGTAGCCGTACGGCGACTCGCCGTAGGCGCGCAGGTGCTGCGCCGCGGGGGGTCTGCTGGTCACATGCCAGATCGTACGTCGTGCAGGAATCGCCCAGTGCCGGCGGCGTTCCAATCCACTCGTGCCGGAGACCTCGTGGGCCGGGGAGTCGCACGCTTCGGCGTCCGCCCGCTTGGGGAGATAAAGATCACGGGGAGTGAGGATCTCGCCCGCCCAGTGCGGTGCTCGTCCTCGCCGGTCGCCTGTGGCGTGGTGCAGATCGAGCGGCGCTCCCGTACATCCGACAGGGGGACCGGAGAAGTGGCTGACCTGACCTACATCCTGCTGACGGTGGCGATCTTCGTACTGTTCGGCCTGATCGTGAAGGCGGTCGAACGGTTGTGAGCGCCGGGAACGTCGCCCGGCTCGTACCGGCCGTCGTGTCGTGCGACCTGCCGACCGCCCCGTCGCCCGTGGAGCGGTCCAGGTGAGTGCGTCACTCGCGGGCCTGCTGTTCACGGCGTCGATCGTGCTCGCCTGTGCCCTGGCCTACCGGCCGCTGGGCGACCACATGTACCGGGTCTTCACCGGTATGCGGCATTCCCGGGTGGAGCGGGGGATCTACCGCCTGATCGGTGCCAGACCGGACATCGAACAGACATGGGGCGGCTACGTACGGAGCATCCTGGCCTTCTCGATGGTCTCGGTTCTTCTGCTGTACGGCCTTCAGCGGTTGCAGAACCGGCTGATGCTGAGCCTGGGCTTCGAACCGGTCGTGGCGCACCAGGCGTGGAACACGGCGATCAGTTACGTCACCAACACCGACTGGCAGTCCTACTCCGGCGAGTCCACCATGGGTCATCTCGTGCAGATGGCCGGGCTCGCCGTGCAGAACTTCCTGTCTGCCGCGGTCGGCATCTGCGTGGCCATCGCCCTCGTACGCGGCTTCGTTCGCACGAAGACCGGCCATCTCGGCAACTTCTGGGTCGACCTGGTGCGTTGCGTGCTGCGGATCCTGCTCCCGATCGCCTTCGTGGCCGCGATCGTGCTGGTCATCGGCGGCACCGTGCAGAACTTCCACGAGCCCTTCACGGTCCACACCCTCACAGGTGGCCGGCAGACCCTCACCGGAGGGCCGGTCGCAGGACAGGAGGCGATCAAGGAGCTCGGCACGAATGGCGGCGGCTTCTACAACGCCAACTCGGCCCACCCGTTCGAGAACCCGGCGACGTGGACGAACTGGCTCGAGATCTTTCTCCTGCTGGTCATCGCCGTCAGCATGCCGCGAACGTTCGGCGCGATGATCGGCAGCGACAAGCAGGGCTACGCGATCGTCGCGGTGATGGCGATCCTGGCCCTCATCAGCGTCACGCTGATCTCCTACTTCCAGATCGCCCACCACGGCACCGTTCCCACCGCCGTCGGGTCGGCGACGGAGGGCGTCGAGACGCGCTTCGGGGTGCCGAACTCGGCGACGTTCGCCGACGCGACCACGCTGACCTCCACCGGAGCCGTGAACTCGGCCCACGACTCCTACACGAGCCTCGGCGGCATGATGACGATGGCCAACATGATGCTCGGCGAGATCGCGCCCGGCGGCACCGGCTCGGGCCTGTACGGGATCCTGATCCTCGCGGTGATCACGGTGTTCGTGGCCGGACTCATGGTGGGCCGCACGCCCGAGTACCTGGGCAAGAAGATCGGTAGTCGCGAGATCAAGTTCGCGTCGATGTACTTCCTGATCACCCCGGCGTGCGTGCTCGTGGGCACCGCCGTCGCGATGGCCCTGCCCGGCGAGCGCGCCGCGATGCTGAACCGAGGACCGCACGGCCTGTCCGAGGTCCTCTACGCCTTCACCTCGGCGTCGAACAACAACGGATCGGCCTTCGCGGGGCTCGGGGCGAACACCGCCTGGTACGACACCGCACTCGGCCTGGCGATGGCGTTCGGCCGGTTCCTCCCGATGATCTTTGTACTGGCACTGGCCGGCTCGCTCGCCGGGCAGGGCCGGGTCCCGACCTCGGGTGGCACGCTGCCCACGCATCGCCCCCAGTTCGTGGGCATGGTCGCCGGTGTCACCGTGATCCTGGTCGCGCTCACGTTCCTGCCGGCGCTGGCGCTCGGGCCGCTGGCCGAGGGGATCCGCTGATGCCGGCGCCTGCGGCGGAGGTGCCGGGCCCAGGCCCCGGGCCCGCCGCGCCGGCCCGCGTCCAGGGCGGGCTGCTCGACCCGAGGCAGCTGATCAGGTCGCTGCCCGACGCGGTCCGCAAGCTCGACCCGCGGACCATGTGGCGCAACCCGGTCATGTTCATCGTGGAGATCGGGGCGGTGTGGAGCACCATCCTGGCCATCGCCCGGCCGAGTTGGTTCGCCTGGCTGATCGTGGCGTGGCTCTGGCTGACCGTGATCTTCGCGAATCTGGCCGAGGCGGTGGCGGAGGGTCGCGGCCGGGCCCAGGCCGACACCCTGCGCAAGGCGAAGAGCGACATGGTGGCCCGCCGCCTGATCGACTGGGCCCCTGGCGGCCCCGTACAGGAGGAGGCGGTGCCCGCACCGGCGCTTCAGCAGGGAGATCACGTGATCGTGGCCGCCGGCCAGTTCATCCCCGGTGACGGCGACGTGGTGGAGGGCATCGCGAGCGTCGACGAGTCGGCGATCACCGGTGAGTCGGCTCCGGTCATCCGGGAGTCCGGCGGCGACCATTCGGGCGTGACGGGTGGCACCAGGGTGCTGTCGGACCAGATCATCGTGAAGATCACCCAGAAGCCGGGCGAGAGCTTCATCGACAAGATGATCGCGCTGGTCGAGGGCGCGGACCGGCAGAAGACCCCGAACGAGATCGCGCTCAACATCCTGCTCGCCGCGCTGACCATCATCTTCCTGCTCGCCGTTGCCACGTTGCAGCCGCTGGCGATCTACGCCAAGGCCGACCAGCCGGGCGTGGCGGACTCGCTCGCCCTCAACGAACACGGCATCACCGGCATTGTGATGGTCTCGCTGCTGGTCTGCCTCATCCCCACCACGATCAGCGCGCTGCTCAGCGCCATCGGCATCGCGGGGATGGACCGGCTCGTGCAGCGGAACGTGCTTGCCATGAGCGGCCGGGCCGTCGAGGCGGCCGGCGACGTCAACACCCTGCTCCTGGACAAGACCGGCACGATCACACTCGGCAACCGGCAGGCGTCGGAGTTCCACCCTGTCGACGGCGTGACCGAGAGGGAGTTGGCCGATGCGGCACAGCTGTCCAGCCTCGCCGACGAGACGCCCGAGGGACGCTCCATCGTGGTCTTCGCCAAGACCAGGCACGGGCTGCGTGAGCGCACCCCCGGCGAGCTGGCCCACGCCGCCTGGATCGAGTTCACCGCGCAGACCCGAATGTCCGGTGTCGACCTCGTCGGCGACGCCGGCCAGGAGGAGCGACGCCTGCTGCGCAAGGGCGCGGCCACCGCGGTCATGAAGTGGATCCGCGACAACGGCGGTCACCCCACCGACGATGTCGGCCACATCGTGGACGGCATCTCGGCGAGCGGGGGCACACCGCTCGTCGTCGGCGAGGTCCGGCAGGGGGCCGGCCGATCCAGCGCCCACGTGCTCGGCGTCATCCACCTCAAGGACGTCGTCAAGGCCGGCATGCGGGAGCGCTTCGACCACATGCGCGCGATGGGCATCCGCACGGTCATGATCACCGGCGACAACGCGCTGACCGCCAAGGCGATCGCCGACGAGGCGGGGGTGGACGACTTCCTGTCCGAGGCCAAGCCCGAGGACAAGATGGCCCTGATCAAGCGGGAGCAGGGCGGCGGCAAGCTCGTCGCGATGACCGGTGACGGCACCAACGACGCCCCCGCGCTCGCCCAGGCCGACGTCGGCGTCGCGATGAACACCGGGACATCCGCCGCCAAGGAGGCCGGGAACATGGTCGACCTCGACTCCAACCCGACCAAGCTCATCGAGATCGTCGAGATCGGCAAGCAACTGTTGATCACCCGGGGCGCCCTGACGACCTTCTCGATCGCCAACGACATCGCCAAGTACTTCGCGATCATCCCGGCGCTGTTCGCGGCGGTCTATCCGGGCCTGCACAAGCTCAACGTCATGCGACTGCACAGCCCAGAGTCGGCGATCCTGTCCGCGGTCATCTTCAACGCGGTCATCATCGTCGTCCTCATCCCGCTGGCCCTGCGCGGGGTGAAGTACCGCCCGAGCAGCGCCGCCGAGCTGCTCGGTCACAACCTGATGCTGTACGGCGGGGGCGGGATCATCGCACCGTTCATCGGGATCAAACTCATCGATCTGCTCGTCCAGCACCTTCCTGGGATGTCGTGACATGCGCATGCCGATCTGGGTCCGCAGGCACCTGGCCGCGCTCCGTCTCCTGCTGGTCCTCACTGTGATCGTCGGTATCGGCTATCCGCTCGCGGTGTGGGCGGTGACGTTCCTCCCCGGTCTGCACGGCCGGGCCGAAGGGTCGATGGTCGAGGCCGGCGGCCACACCATCGGCAGCCGGCTCATCGGCCAGCCGTTCACCGCCGCCGGCGGCGGCGCTCTGCGGCAGTACTTCCAGAGCCGGCCCTCCGCAGCGGGGTCCGGATATGACCCGATGGCGAGCGGCGGCAGCAACCTCGGGCCGGAGGACATCGTCGACACACTGCCGAGGAATCCGGCGGACAAGGCCGCGGAGATCCGCGCGCGGACGGCCAGGGACAGCCTGCTCACGCAGGTCTGCTCCCGCAGCAGGGCGGTCGGCGCACTGGAGGGCGTGAGCGGGGCCCGCCCGTTCTGCACCCCCGGCGGGGTCGGGGCGGTACTGTCCGTGATCGGGCCTCGTGACCGGTTCGGCAAGGTGACCGACCCGGTCCGGGTGGTCAGCCGCAACGAGCAGTGCGGCGTCGTGGCCCGGCCGTTCCTCGCCACCTACGAAGGCGTGACCGTCGAGTGCGCGAGGCGCGGTGAAAACTATTCGCCGGGTGTGATCGTTGCGGTCCGTGGTGGCGCTCCGGCCAGGCCCATGGTGCCCGCGGACGCGGTGACCGCGAGCGGCAGCGGCCTCGATCCGCACATCTCCCCGGAATTCGCGCGGCTCCAGGCGTCGCGGATCGCCCGGACCCGCGGAGTGCCGGAGCGGAAGGTGCGGCAGCTGATCGACGACAGCGAGGAGGGCCGGGCGCTGGGCTTTCTCGGCGCACCCCGGGTCAACGTCCTGCTGCTGAACATCGAACTGGACGCGAGGTACCCGTTCCGCGAGTGATGACGTCCGCAACGCCGAACGGCCGCATACAGATCGATCTGTATGCGGCCGTCGAAGCGGGTCGGAGAAGAGCGTGCCCGGCGAGGACTGATCTCTGCCGCCGCTCACCGGGTCTGCGCGGAGCTCCGGCGCAGCACCGGGACCAGCACGGCCGCCACGACCAGGTGGATGACCGACAGCACGATCTTGGTGTCGGTGGTGGCGTGCTCGATGGCCAGCGGCACGAAGGACAGCGCGAGCACGACGGTCGCGAGCACGGTCCAGATCGCCTTTGCGTGCCGGGTGTAGCGCTCCAGCAGCGCGAGGGCGCCCCAGCCGAGCAGGCAGGGGACCAGGGTGAAAACGATGATCTCCGGGAGGATGAGGGCGTGGGCCTCGGCCTTACCGGGGTCGGTGAGCTTGAAGTCGGTGCCCAGCGCGTGGGCGACGAGGTAGATCAGGCTGTTCGCGAGCACCGCAGCGCCGACCGCGAGGCTCCGGGCGCGCCGGGCACTGGAGACGACGGGTCGCGTGGTCTGGTCGATCATGGCGGTGGTCGGGGCGGTGGTCGGGGCGGTGGTCATGGCGGTGGCGGTCATCTCGGAACTCCTTCTGTTCGGGTGCCCCAACTCTCACACCGACAATCTTTTTTGTCAAGACTCTTGAGGTTGTCGGTTCCTCGGCCGGTGGCGCTCGCCGCGTCGTGGCCGGCGAGAGGCGGATCTGCCGGCCGTCGCACCTGCTCAGGTGTCATGCGCACCTCCTCGGTTAGCGCGTGGGCGTCCGGGTAAGCGCGCTCCATGACGGAATTCGGATACACGATGTTGTGCGAGCAGACCCCGCCCAAGCAGCTGGTCACCGACCTGGTCCGGGCCGAGGCGGCGGGTTTCGACTTCTCAGTGATCTCCGATCACTACTTTCCCTGGCTCGAACGGCAGGGCCATGCTCCGTACGCCTGGTCTGTACTGGGTGCCGCAGCCCATGCGACCGAGCGCATTCCGTTGATGACGTTCGTGACGTGTCCGACGATTCGCTACCACCCGGCGGTCGTCGCGCAGAAGGCGGCGACGATGGGGGTGCTGTCGGACGGCCGCTTCACCCTCGGCGTCGGCGCCGGCGAGAACCTCAACGAGCATGTCGTGGGCAAGGGCTGGCCGTCCGCCGACCTCCGGCACGACATGCTCGCCGAGGCGGTCGAGATCATTCGCGACCTGTTCGAGGGCGGTTACGTCAACTACCGCGGTGAGTTCTATGACGTCGAGTCCGCCAAGCTGTACGACCGGCCGGATCGGCCGGTGCCGATCGCGATGGCGGTCTCGGGCGACCGGTCGGTGCGGTTGGCCGGCAAGTGGGCCGACGCGCTGATCGCGACCGAGCCGGAGAGGGCTCTCGTGGAGGGCTTCGACGAGGTGGGCGGGCGCGGCAAGCCGAAATACGGTCAGATCCCGGTGAGCTACGGCACCGACGCGGAGGAGGCGAAGCGCCGTGCCCACGAGCTGTGGAGCTGGGGTGTGGCCGGTTGGAAGGTGATGTCGGAGCTGCCGGCCCCCGTCAACTTCGAGGCGCACGCCAGGTTCGTCCGGCCGGAGGACGTCGCGGAGGTCGTGCCGTGTGGCGATGACATCACCGTCTACGTCGAAGCGGTGCGGAAGTTCACCGACGTGGGCTTCACGCACATCGCGTTCTGTCAGATCGGCGCCGACCGGCAGAACGAGTTCATCGCCTGGGCCGAGGCGGAGCTGTTCCCGGCTCTTCGTTAGGACTCGGGGGGTGGCTTCGGCGCCGAGCCCGCTGTGGCCGGTGCCGGATCCGGCCTGCGCCTGTCCGATCCGGTGCGAGGGCTTGGCGGGCCCTCTCTCCTGGGGGATGGTTGACCGGATGGCATCCGGGTAGACATTCGAATCCGAGTTCGAGGAGGCGATGACGTGAGTGAACGGCTCCGGCGGAAATGAAGACGACACACGATAGAACAGGCAGGGGTTCATGCGGGTCGAGAACATGGCACTGACCATCAACGACGAGTGGATCACCAGCGACCGGTGCGCTCAGGTGGCGATGGCGACGCCGAGCGGTTGGGTCCTCTCATGGCGGCGCGGAAGCTATGACCGGGAGCAGGCCATCGCCGCGATGGCCCGGGCCGAGCAGGGGGACCTCACGACCGATCCGGCCGACGCCGTGCCGGAGTTCTGACCCCGTTCGCGCCGGGGTCCTGCCCACCTCCCTCGGAACCGGCGATGTGACAGTCCGCTGACTCGTCCTTACGCCTGGGTGAGACGGTCCGACATTTATCGCGATTTACACGCATACTTTTCGCTGTCGGGCAAGGAGTGACTCCACCACACCACAGAGCGTGTGCGATGGCACGCTCCCGATCTCGCCTGAGGTGGATTCATGACAGCCATCTTGTCCGATGCGAACACCGCCACCTGGATGGACCGGGGCGCCTGTCGTAGCGAAGACCCCGAGCTGTTCTTTCCGATCAGTTCGTACGGCGACGGCGAGCACCAGGTCAGGCGGGCCGTGTCCGTGTGTCATGACTGCTCCGTACGGCGGGAGTGCCTGAGTTACGCGCTCGCCGAGCGTCTGCAGGACGGAGTCTGGGGCGGTCTGACCGAACAGGAACGTCTTGCCGTGCTCAGGCGCGAGCGGGCCCGGTGACCGGTGGGTCACCGGTTCGGCGCGAGCCCTTGGAGCAACTCGGTGAGGGTCGAGCCGAGCGGGGCGTCGAGGGTGAAGCGGGCATGCTCGTCGCCTCGGGTCGGACCCTGGTTGACGATCGCGACGGGGATGCCGTGCTGGGCGGCGTGGCGGACGAACCGGTAGCCGGACATCACGGTCAGCGAGGACCCGAGGACGAGTAGCGTGCCGGCGCGCTCGGTCAAGGCGTAACACTCCTCGACGCGAGGTCGTGGCACGTTCTCGCCGAAGAAGATGACGTCGGGCTTGAGCAGGCCGCCGCAGCTCTGGCAGTCCACGATGGTGAAGGCTTCGATCTGGTCGTCGGCGAGTACGGCGTCGCCGTCGGGGTTGATCGCACCGACGCAGGCGTGCCAGTCGGGGTTGGCCGCGTGCAGTCGCTGCTCGAGCAGCCGGCGGGGGGTGCGTTCGCCGCAGGACAGGCAGGCGACGCGGTCGAGGCCGCCGTGCAGCTCGATCACGTTCTGTGCGCCGGCGGCGTGATGCAGGCCGTCGACGTTCTGGGTGATGATCCCGGCGATCAGCCCGCGGCGCTGCAACTCGGTGACCGCGCGATGACCGGCGTTGGGGGTCGCGCGAGTGATGTGCCGCCAGCCCAGATGACTGCGGGCCCAGTACCGCCGACGGGCCGCGGTGCTGCCGACGAAGGTCTGGTAGGTCATGGGCTCGGCCCGCCGCTTGCGCCCGGTCGCGCCCCGGTAGTCAGGGATACCGGATTCTGTGGAGAGGCCGGCCCCGCTGAGGATGAGCGCGCCGCCGCGAGCGATCAGACCGACCAGCATCGCCAGCGCCGGATCGGTGATCGGATCGGGCTCGGCGCGCGACGCGCCGAACGCACCGCCGGGATCCTCGTCTACGGCCGAAGTCACTCTGCCATGGTGCCTGATGCCGGAGTCTGCCCTGAACACGGCCGCGGCTCGCCCGTCAGGCTCGGGCAGGCGCAGCAGACGTCCCCGCGCCAGGCCTCGCGGCCCTCCTTGACGGCGACGGCGGCGATGACCAGGGCGGCGATGGGATCCGTCCACGCCCAGCCGAACACGGTGTTGACCGCCAGCCCGATCAGCAGCACCGCAGACAGGTAGGTGCACAGCAGGGTCTGTTTCGAGTCGGCGACCGCGCTGGCCGATCCGAGCTCGCGGCCGGCCCGGCGCTGGGCATGCGATAGCCCCGGCATGACGGCCAGCGACAGGGCGGCCAGGATCAGGCCGGGGGTGGAATGCTCGGCCGCGCCTACGCCGGCCAGCGCCCGCACCGATTCCACCGCGACGTAGGCGGCGAGTGCGAAGAACGAGACCGCGATGATCCGTAGGGTGGTGCGCTCACGCGCCTCGGGGTCGGCCGCCGAGAACTGCCAGGCCACGGCTGTGGCGGAGGCGACCTCGATGATGGAATCCAGCCCGAACGCCACGAGCGCACCCGAGGACGCTATCGTCCCGGCGGTGATCGCGACGATCGCCTCGATCACGTTGTAGGCGATGGTGGCGGCGACGAGCCGGCGGATCCGGCGGGTCAGGGCCCGGCGCCGGGCCGGGGAGGGCCCGATGGTGAGGGCCACGGCGTTCACGGCGACACCGCGGGAGACGGCGGCGGCTCGGCCGCCGGTGTGGTCTGCTGCCCGGTCCGCGGGCGGCGGCCGGTGTCATCGGCGCACACGGCCTCGTCGGCGCACACGGTGTCATCGGAGCACACGGCCTCGTCGGAGCACAGGGGGGTGTTCTCGTTGGCGACCACCAGCACCAGTGAGGCGAGGTCGGCGAGGGCGTGTGCCAGCCGGGGGTCGGCCAGCCGGTAGCGCACCCGGCGTCCGTCGGGAGTGGCGGTCACCAGGCCGCAGCCGCGTAGACATGCCAGGTGGTTCGACACGTTCCCGCGGGTCAGGCCGAGCCGATCGGCGAGTTCGGCGGGGAAGGCGGGACCTTCCAGCAGTGCCAGGAGCATCCGCCTTCGGGTGCCATCGGCCAACGCCACGCCGACCCGCTCGAGCGCATCGGCGTCCACCACTACTGCCGGCCCGTTCTTCGCCGTCGAGGTCATACCGCAACGGTAAAGCAGTAACTGAATTCAGCGCAAGCTGAATCAATTGGGCGGTCCGATCCCACGACGGAACGGGCCGGCCGGTGGAAAGACGCGTCGGGCCGCGTCATGCGGCGCGACGGATGGACGCTATCCGAAGATGCTGACACCACCGGGCCCGACCAGGAGCCCGACCACGATCAGGACCGCTCCCCACAGGATGTCCCGGCGTGCGAGAAGTACGTAGATGCCGGAGATGACCAGTACGACGGCGATGAGCCACAGAAGGGTTGTCATGGCGCGTGTGTCCCCGCAGAGCCTTCGAACAAACAATATCGACCCCGAAGCCACGACACGGTCTGATCACGACGCGGGCACTACACGGTTACCTTCTCGGTGAGATCCTCCAGACATCTCGGCGGATTGACGCGTAGGGGGTAGGTAGGGGACTCTTTGCGAGATAAGTGAACATCGAGGCGATGGTGTGCAGGAACCTGGTGTGATTCCAGGACGGGCCCGCCACTGTGACCGGGGAGCTTCCCTCACTTGACGACCACGGCCGTGTCGCGGCTGGAAGGTCGAAGGAAGGCGGAGATCCGGGAGTCAGGACACTGACCCGTCGTCTTCCCGCTATCGGGGGCGTGTGCACCCCCGTGAGGAGACCGTCATGGCTGAATCTGCCGTTTCGCCCGCCGAGGGTGTCAACCCCGCCCCGCTTCGCATCCCGGTCCGGCAGGTGGTGCCGTGGGCGGTGTTCGCCGCTGTCCTGGGCCTCGTACTGATCTATTTCGTCGGTGCGGAGCAGGGCGCCACGTCGCTGTTCAGCGGTACGTGGGTGCATGAGTTCACCCATGACGGCCGGCATCTGCTCGGCTTCCCGTGCCACTGACGCCGGGACGCCCGCATCATGATGAGATCTCTCCTGGTCCGCGGCATGCTCGTCGGGCTGGTCGCGGCCGCGCTCGCGACCGTCATCGCCTGGATCTTCGGTGAACCCCAGGTGGGGCACGCCATCGCCTTCGAGGAGGCCCATTCCGCCGCGCACGAGGCCGGCGGGCATGAGCCCGAGGTGGTCAGCCGTACCGTTCAGCAGACGGTCGGCCTGATCACCGCGCTGGGCGTGTACGGGGTGGCGTTCGGTGGGCTGTTCGCCATCGTGTTCGCCCTGGCCTACGGCCGGATCGGCCGGTTCGGGGCTCGGGCCACCTCGGTGCTCGTGGCGCTCGGCGGATTCGTCGCGGTGTATCTGGTGCCGTTCCTGAAGTATCCGCCGACCCCGCCCGCCACCGGCAATCCCGACACCATCGGCAGCCGGACGGCGCTGTACTTCTCGCTCATGCTGTTCGGCGTTCTCGCCATCGTCGCGGCGGTCCATGTCGGCCGGCGTCTCCTCCCTCGGCTGGGCGGCTGGAACGCGAGCCTGGCCGGCGGTGCCGCCTTCGTCGCCGTGGTCGGTGTCGTCTACCTGGTGACCCCAGTCGTCAACGAGGTTCCCGACGGCTTCGACGCGACGGTGCTGTGGCGGTTCCGGATCGCCTCGCTCGGGATCCAGCTCGTCCTGTGGGGCACGTTCGGCCTGCTGTTCGGCGCTCTCACCGAGCGTGCGTTCAACCGCGGTCGCACCGCCCGGGCGTCGGTGAACGCCTGACCGCCGGGGCCGGCCCGATGGAGTTCCTCGGCCGTGCCGCCGCCGCCTCGACGCTGCGCGAGGTGGCGGCGCTCGGCCCGTACTTCGTGGTCTCGACCGGTTCGGGCGACGCCGGTCCGGGCGATGCCGGGGCGGGCTGGCGTCCATTGCCCGAACGCGACCCGGAGCGCCTGCTCGGCCTGGTCGAGGCGTACGCGCAGAGGCTGGGAACCCGGGAACGGCGCGTCGCGGCGTCGATCCTGTTCCAGGGGCTCGCGTCACGGTTGTGGTCGCCGGCGGTGGCGTGCGCGGCGTACGGGATGGTCCTCGACCTGTCGGATCTGCATTGGAGATGGGCCCCCGGGGCCCCGATCGCACTGTGGCTCCCTGAACCCGTGGCGCGGCGGTCGGCCGACCCCGCCTCGGACGTGCACACGCTCGTGGTGGACGGTCAGCTGCGCCCGTTGCGCACGGTCCTGCTCCAGGTCACCCGGCTGGCCGATGGTCTGTTGTGGGGGAACGCGGCATCGGCGCTGGCCGGCACCCTCCAGGCGGCCGGGCGGCGCCCGGCGCTGGCCGCGGCGATGTCGCAGCTCGTAGGCGATCTGCTCACCCGCGACCCGCTGGCCGCCGCGGGGACCGTCGACACCACGGGGCGGTTCGTACGCCGCAGTTGCTGCCTGTACTACCGGGTTCCGCCCGGCGGGGAACTGTGCGGCGACTGCTGCCTGGCACCCAGGCCGTAGAC